>JAZLGN010000017.1:0-15933 GCA_045616325.1 Treponema sp. | reverse complement strand
GACTACTACGGAACAAGTCTAACGGTTTTCTTTGAAGATCCCTTCTGGATTGGAATCTTTGAAAGAATTGAAGACGGAAAGCTAAAGGCCGCCAAACATGTTTTTGGTGCCGAGCCTACTGGAATTGAAATTCTTGATTTCTTAAAGAATCACTATGACGAACTTAAGTTCAGTCCTGCTGTAGCATGTGATGCAGGCATTCACAAAATGAATCCAAAGCGCGCTGTAAGGGAAGCAAGAAAGACGGTTTCAAAAAATGGAATCGGAACAAAATCCCAGCAGGCACTTAAACTGCAGCACGAAGAGTTCAAGAAAGAATCTGCACAAAACCGCCGCATAAAAAAGGCAGAAAAATCAGAACTGAAATTTGAACTCAGGCAGCAAAAGAAAAAAGAAAAGCACAGGGGAAAATAACCTTAGGCTTTTCACGATACCGCGGTCCAGTGCCGCGGTATTTTTTTACCGGCTGATGTACTTAACTTGGATTTCAGAACAATGCATATATTAATTGAATCCCGGCATTTATTGTAATAGAATCTACTCATGAACGATAACAGATTCTGGGAAACAAAAAAACTTGAGGAAATGTCTCAGGAAGAATGGGAGATGCTTTGCGACGGCTGCGGACTGTGCTGCTTTAGAAAAATTCTTGAAGGTCACCTGTGGTGGAAAAGGATTTTGAACACAAGAATTGCATGCGACCTCCTTGACTGCAACACATGCCGCTGCACTGACTATGAAAACCGTTTTTCCCGGCAGGGGGAATGCATAAAGCTTGACAGAAAAAAGCTCAAGTCCTTCAAGTGGCTGCCGGCCACATGTGCATACAGGCTTATTATGGAAGGAAAAAATCTTCCGCCATGGCACCACCTACTGACAGGAACCTACGATTCCCTCAAGGAAGCCGGGATTTTAAAGGAAGAACCCATCCACGAAAAAGATGCAGCTGACTGGTATCAATACGTGACGGATTGATTAAATTTTATTATATTATAGAAAATATTTTGAAACTGCTATTTTTAGAGACAGCTTATATTGAATCTTAATGAACTGCTTACCGGAGGTTTAATATGGAAGTAATCATGAACATCCTGCTTCTTGTCGTTGGCTTTTTCATGCTTGTAAAGGGTGCCGACTGGTTTGTTGACTCGGCCGCAGGAATCGCCGCCAAGCTCCATGTACCGGAACTTGTAATTGGACTGACCCTTGTTGCCTTCGGAACATCAGCTCCTGAACTTTCCGTATCCCTGACTGCAGCCTTAAAGACAGGTTCAGTTGGAATCACCCTTGGAAACGTCATAGGAAGCAACATAATGAACATAGTCCTGATTCTTGGACTGACAGCCCTGTTGTGCAAGATTCCATGCCACAGAAATTCCCTTGTACTCGACCTTCCATACATGATTGGAACCACAGTGGTTTTCATTGTCCTTGGACTGCTCGGATCTACAATATCATGGGTCGACGGTGCAATCATGGTAAGCCTGCTTTTGGCATACATTGCAATTCTTGTAGTCATGAGCATAAGGCAAAAGACAAACCTTTTTGCAGAAGACAACGAGGATGACGAAACCAAGGAAAAGTCAGCGGTAGCCGCCTGGTTCAGCAGGATGAACGAAAGAATCTGGTTCCTCCTGATCATGACCGCAGTTGGACTTGTCCTCATAATCTACGGAAGCGACTTCGTTGTAAAAAGCGCAACCTATATTGCAGCAAAATGCGGAGTCAGTGACAGAATCATCGGTCTTACAATGATTGCCTTTGGAACTTCCCTCCCGGAACTTGTCACATCCATAACGGCAGCACGCAAGGGAAAAACGGACATTGCCATCGGAAACATCATCGGAAGCAACATATTCAACATTCTTTGCGTTGCAGGCGTAACAGCATGCTTTGTTCCTCTGGATTTTTCAGGATTCCTGGCAGACTCGTGCATTGCCCTGGCAGCAGCCCTTCTCCTTGCAATCCTCTGCTGGCTTCCGGGCCATGCAATCAAAAGATGGGGAGGCTTCCTGATGCTTGCAGGATTTTTTGCCTACATAGCAAAGCTTGCCTTGGCCTGATTCAGGGAAGATATTCAGTAAGAATGTTTTCCTTTTTCATGGCATTGAACATCTTGTTCTTCTTGTTCTTGTCTCCGCCTGTTAAAACCTCAATGCTCTTTTTTGCTTCTTTTCTTCTTGACATGTCCTGGAAATTGCATGTACAGGTGGAAACAATGTAACCTTCGTTTTTTGCATGGGCAATGATGGATTTTTCATCGGCATAGCACAGGGGCCTGATAATCTGCACCGGATAATTGTCATAGCGCATGACCGGAGGCATGGTGCCAAATTCTCCCCTGTCAAGCATGTTCATCAGAAGGGTTTCAAGGATATCGTCCATGTGGTGCCCAAGGGCAATCTTATTGAAGCCGTTGGCCATGGCATATTTCATCAGCTCACTTCTGCGCTGGGTCGAGCACCACCAGCAGTTCATCTTGAACCCTTCCTTTACACGGGCCACGGTATCAACAAAAATGTTTTCCACATCAACATTCCAGCTGCGGAACATGGAATCAAGATCTGGGTTCAGGGCCGGAGTTATTTCAGTCTGAATGTGAACGGCCTTGAATTCAAAATTGCAGTTTCTTCTCTTTACCCTATTCGAAAAATACTCAATGAGCGCCGTTGAATCCTTGCCTCCGCTTGCTCCAATAAGGATTCTATCTCCTGGAACGATCATATTATAGTCAAAGATGGCCTTGTCAATCATGCTAAATAAAACAGGTTGTGACATGAGTCAAGTCTAAAAGAAACATGAAATACTTACAATAGGCAGGTGATATAAGGACAATTATAGACAGAAATAACGCCTTGGAAAAAACCGAAAATTTTGCTATAGTAGTTTCCACTATAATCATTGGAGCACGTATCATGAGCACTTTAAAACTTACAAAAGAAGAAAAGCACAAGCAATGCATGAAGGAGATCAAGTGGACCCTCATTGCCGTAGCAGTATGCTGCATCTGGCACATAGGAACTGCATTCCTTCTAAACGGGAAAAAAATCTATTTTCTTGGAATGCCTGCATGGTTTTCCGTTTCTGTTTTTGGAACAATATTAATCAGCATAATTTCAGTTCTTTTACTCACAAGAAAAGTTTTTAAAGATTTTGAATATGATGAAGAATCAGAGGATGCAGCAAAATGACAGGACACCAGATTATCATTCTTACAATTACCCTTGCCTATTTAATTTTCAATGCCATTGCAGGAATCATATACGGAAGAAAGGCAGAAAAGGCATCTTCCCTTTCAACTGAAAAAAAGTATTTCATCGGCTCACGCGGTCTTGGCGGCTTTGTTCTTGCCATGACAACAATCGCAACCTATACGTCTGTAAGTTCATTTGTATCAGGACCGGGTGCTGCAGGAATGACTTTCGGTTATGCCCAGGTCTGGATTGCCGCCGTTCAGGTTCCAGTCGTATTCCTCATTCTCGGCGTACTGGGGAATAAAATGGCCCTTGTGGGCCGCCGCACTGGTGCCGTCTCCGTTGCAGGCTATCTCAAGGCCCGCTACAAGAGCGACGCACTGGTAATCACCACAAGCATTCTCATGGTTGCATTCATCATCGCCCAGATGATTTCCCAGTTCAAGGGAGGAGCAACACTCATCGAGTCCATCACTGGCATTCCATTTAAGTGGGCGCTGATCATCTTTGCCGTAACCGTAATACTCTACACATCTTTCGGTGGATTTTCTGCCGTAGCCCTTACAGATGCAATCCAGGGAATAGTAATGATGGCAGGAACATTCCTCCTATTGTTCTTCGTCCTTAAGCAGGGAGGCGGCCTCAAGGGAATCGATGCAGGATTGAACAAAAACCTTCCAGACGTATATGACAACATCTGGGCAAAATACAAGCCTGGCAGCCTTGTTTCATTCTGGATCCTTGTAGGATTTGGAACACTCGGCCTTCCACAGACTGCAGTCCGTGCCCTGGGCTTCAGGAACACAAGGGCCCTTAAGAACGCCATGGTAATCGGAACGGTCACATGTTCCTTCATCCTCGTGGGAATGCATCTTGCAGGTTGCTGGGCCGGAGCCATTGCTGACAAGACCATGGTAAAGACTTCAGACTACTTCATTCCATACGTGGTACAGAACATCATGCCTGTTGGACTTGCAGGAATTTTCCTTGCAGCTCCCATGGCAGCCGTAATGTCCACAGTTGACTCACTCCTTCTTCTTGCAGCAGTTGCAATACTCAAGGACCTCTACAAGACATACATCGTCCGTGACAACCAGGAAAAAAATGCATCCTACAACAGATACTTCAAGCTTTCTTCCGCACTCATAGTTTGTGCAACAGGAGCCCTTGTAGTATTCTTTACGCTCCATGCCTCAAAGATCATCTTCTTCCTCAACCTCTTTGCTTTCGGTGGACTTGAATGTTCATTCTTCTGGCCGCTGGTGGGAGGACTTTTCTGGAAAAAGGGAACCAGGGAAGCAGCCCTTGCGTCATCCATTGGAGCTGTTGCAGTCTACATCCTGTGCCACTATTTTGTTAAGGTTGCAGGCATAAACGCAGTCGTATGGGGACTTCTTGCCGGAGGAATCATATACTTTGCCGTAAGCCTAATCCAAAACAAGGAACCTGATGCAGAAGTAATGGACAAGTGCTTCTAAAATAAATTGTTTTTTCATCCATACTGAATTATAATTTCAGTATGGATAATACAACTAACAGAACAAACAATGACGGCGCCATGCAGATGAGAAAGGTCGGTTTCTTCATGAACATCATCATGGGAATCACCATGAGCCTCATACTTTCAGTTCACGGCGTTTTGGGATCAGGCCATTTTACATTACCATCTTTGGCCATAAGCATCGTAATTTCATGCATTCTTGCCCTTTGCATTGGATTCTTCCTGCCTGTCAGGCCTGCACGCGAAAAGGCCACGGCAAAAATGAAGATGCCTGCAAAGATTCTCGTGGGCAACATCATTACAAACCTTTTCTACGTCCTGATCATAACAACCGTACTTACAACAGTAATGATAACCATGGCCAAGCATGGAATGGACGCAAGCAACGTGCCTGCAAGCGTTCCACGGCCAAGCGTACTCAAGGCACTGCCACGCTCGCTTCTTTCAAGCTACGTTATTTCCTATGTGATTACACTGATTCTTGAACCCCTGTATCTTAAGATTGCATTCAAGAAGTACGGAATCCAGCCACCTTCAAGAAGCGAAGGAAAGCCTCAGGAATAGGGCAAATCCCCTGCAACTGCAAAGCTGCATCCTTAAGTAAATGCATCCTCAGAAAAAGGCACCATGTCTCTGGGGACGCTGACGTTTATAGAATCATGTCAACCCTGACGTCATCTTCATCACAGGGAACATGCCCAACAACCTGTGCATTGTAGCAGGCTCCGCAAAAAACAGGCTTAAAGACTGCATTTTTCCTTAATTCCCCAAGAAAAACATCGTAAAAACCTTTTCCCCTGCCAAGACGATTACCCTGGGCGTCAAAAGCAAGCCCCGGAACAAGGACAACTATGGAGCCGTCCCTTTTTTCCTCCGATGAATATGAAACCATCTGGGCAATGGAAACTTTTTCAAGGTCATCCCTGGGTTCATACACGCCCCAGGAATTGGGTTCAGTCTGCTGGTTTGGCTCCCCTGTAATTCTGTAAAAATCCATCCTGTTGGTTCCTTCAATCATTCTTGGAAGAAGCACCTTCTTGCCCTGGTCAATTGCCGTCCTCAAAATCGGAAGAATATCAACCTCATCCTTCATGGGCATGAATCCAATGACAAGGCCAGCATCCCTAAAGGTACTGCCCTGAATGAATCCAACGCACTTCCCCATGCTTTCAAAGGCCTTTCCAACAGGATCAAGACCTGCAAGGGTTTCCTTCATCTGCTTCCTGAGTTCAGCCTTAGTCACGATTTACCTCCAGTGGTTTTATGCTACGTTCAAGAATGCCGTTTGCCCATGCAAGAAAAATTCCATAATTAATGAAGGGAACATTCTGCGACACGGCCCTGTTCTTCCGCTCTTCAACCTCACGCTCATTAAGCATGCATCCACCGCAATGGATTACCAGGGAATAGGCTTTAAGGTCGGCGGGAAATTCCAGCCCGGAAGTCAATTCAATTTCAATATTCTTACCCGTCTTCTTTCTAAGCAGTGCCGGAATCTTGACAGAACCAATGTCCCCACACTGCCGGTGATGGCTGCATCCTTCGCTTATCAGTACCCTGCTGCCATCTTCAAGGTTCCCCATGACGGAAATTCCTTCAAGGGCCGCATCCAAAAATCCCTTGTACCTGGCCATCAAAATGGAAAAGGAAGTCAGCGGAATTTCCTCCGGGACAATTTCTGAAACCCGTCCAAACACCTGGCTGTCAGTAATGACGAGATCCGGCGGATTCCTTAAGGCTGCAAGAGTCTCTTCCAGTTCTCCATCCTGAATTACAATTGCCCTTGCATGCAAATCAAGGACTTCCCTTAAAACCATCTGCTGTGGAAGAATAAGTCTTCCACGTGGGGCTGCTTCATCAATGGGACAAACAAGGACAACCGTATCCCCCCTGCCTACAATGCCCCCTAGAATGGTTTTCTTTTTACCTAAAGATTCAGCAGCCATAATGACAGCCTTCTTCAATTCTTCCATGCCAAAGCCATACCCAGAACCAGAACGTCTGTCACTTCCGGCAGCACTCGTACGGACACAGGTCACACCTACAGGAAAACCAGGTGGCAGGGAAAGTTCACCTGCATTCCCTGAAAGGTCCCATTTATTGACAGCAATCACAAAGGGAATCTTTCGTTCCATGAAAACATTCAAAAAATCCTGTTCCTCGGAGCAAAAGGAAATCCGGCCGGCAAAATCCTTTCCGTCAACAACCAGCACCGCAAGATCGCAACGGCCTAGTGCCTCCATGGTTTTCTTTACGCGCAAATGTCCCAGTTCCCCATGGTCATCAAGGCCTGCCGTATCCGTAAGCACCACAGCTCCAAGGGGTAACAGTTCCATTGCCCTGCTTACAGGATCCGTCGTAGTTCCCCTCACATCGGAAACAACACTGTGGTTCTGCCCAAGGAATGCGTTAAACAGGGATGACTTGCCGCTGTTGGTGCATCCAAAAAAAGTAATGTGCAGTCGCTCGGAAGATGGCGTATTCATATCATTTCCTCCATTCAACAAAAATCAGGATGGCTTCCCCTGTCAGACACAATTTCGTACCCGATGGATTTCACCAGGGCCTTTAGTTCCTCAAGTTTTTCAAAGCCGTGAATGCCGTCCTTAACCTTGTTATCGTAGAGTTCATACTTACCCCGTTCAAAAAAAGGCGTCAGGTTTGGCATGATGACGTTGGCACCGGCAAGTATACCGTTTTCAATTCCATGGCTATCCAGGGTAGAAAGGGCTGTGGTGGATGGCAGAAGAATATTCGGACATGCAAGCCTTACAAGAGACATGGAAAACAGAACATGACTTACAAAGCCTGCAGGAGCATCGGCAAAGGGAGTCTTCCTGTGGGGTATGAATGGACCGATTCCGCACATGTGGGGCTTAAACTCCTGTATGAAAAACAAATTCCTTGCAAAGGTTTCAACCGTTTCGTATGGAACACCAACCATGAATCCTGCTCCCGTTTCATATCCAAGTTCCTTAAGGGTCTTAATACAGTTCATCCTGTTTTCAAAGCTCATCTCAGCCGGATGAATTTTTCCATAATGACCAGCATCGGCAGTTTCCTGCCTCAAAAGGTATCTGTCAGCTCCAGCATCCTTAAGGGCCCTGTAGCTTTCTTCGGAACGTTCTCCAACAGAAAGAGTTATGGCACAGTCCGGAAACCTTTCCTTTATGGTAGAAACCATGCGGCACAATCGAGAGTCATCATAATACCTGTCTTCCCCACCCTGGAGAACAAAAGTCCTGAAACCAAGGTCATACCCCCGGCTGCATATTTCATAAATCTTCTCAACCTCAAGCCTGTACCTGAAAACCATCACATTGCTCCGGCGCAAACCGCAGTAAAGGCAGTTGTTATGGCAGCAGTTTGAAAATTCAATTAAACCACGGATAAAGACCTTATTTCCATAAACTGAACGGGAAGCATCACGCGCCATCTGTGCAGCTCTGTCTGCAAGTTCCCTGTTGGCATTTACAATAAGGCTTCCATATTCTTCAACAGTCAAAAAATGGGTTTCATTCAGCTTATCAAGAAGATCAAGGCAAGAATCCCCAGAAACATTCAGTCCTTCCATAGACTAAACTATACAGGGAGTCTTCAAAAATTGCAATTTTCAGGGATTAGATGCATCATTATTTGCATAAAATCAAGCAAATCATTATACTATGGAACAAAAATAATCAAATCGAGGCATGATTTATGATTAACTACTTGTCGGCAGTCTGCTCATCAGCCCTGTCAGTCATTTTCATCGTATTCTTAATCGGTGCAGTCGGATACCTTGTAGGCGCAATCAGCGTCAAAGGCATTTCTCTCGGAACAGCAGGTGTACTCCTCATTGCCCTGTGCTACGGCGTTCTCATCCAGTATGTTCCTTCATTCGCAGTTGGAGAAAAGACAATTGTACTCTGGAGCGACAAGATCAAGGGAAACTTCTCAATAGTTTCCAACATTGGAACGGCTCTTTTTGTTACGGCAGTTGGCCTTATTGCCGGACCAAAGTTCTTCAGAACATTCAACAAAAGCTCAATCGCCTATCTCGTAATGGGAATCGTAGTCATCGGACTCGGTGCACTCACTGCAATCATCTGCGTAAAGCTTGACGACAACCTGAGTGCAAACATGGCAGCAGGTCTTCTTACAGGAGGCCTCACATCAACACCAGGATTTTCTGCAGCAAAGGAAGCTGTTGAAGGTGCAGCCCAGGACGAAATCAGCGCAGGCTACGGAATAGCATACCTTTATGGCGTACTTGGCGTTGTTCTCTTTGTACAGATCATCCCAAAAATTCTCAAGGTTGACATCGCAAAGGAAAGAGAATCCTTTGTTGCAGCAGGATCGGTAAAGATTCCAGAACCAAAGGGAAAGCTCTTCCAGATTGAAGAATTCGGATTCTTCCCATTCTTCCTTGCAGTAGCCATCGGATGTCTCATTGGTGCCATCAAGATTCCAATCGGCGGCGGTTCATACTTCTCCCTTGGAAATTCCGGCGGAACACTCATCGGCGGCCTCATTATCGGACACTTCGGAAAAATCGGATGCCTTGACTGCCGTCTTTCAAAGCAGACGCTCAACTTCATGCGTGAGCTTGGTCTTGTACTCTTCCTCATCGGAGCAGGCGTACCAGGCGGAGTAAACTTCGTTTCAAACGTAAAGCTTTCATACTTTATTTACGGTGCAATCATGACAACAGTGCCAATGATTGCCGGTTACGTAATTGCACGCTACGTGTTCAAGCTTTCAATCTTCAACAACCTTGGATCAATTACAGGCGGAATGACATCAACACCTGCCCTTGGAACCCTCATTGCAACGGCAGGAACTGACGAAGTTTCAGCAGCCTATGCAGCAACATATCCTCTTGCCCTGGTTTCCATCGTACTTGCATCAAAGATCATCGTAATGCTGTTCTAACTCTTATTGAACAAGGACAGTTCAACAGGCTTCCGGTCTCCTTCTCAAAAAGGCAGATACGGAAGCTTTTTTTTTGCAAGAATGCGCTAAATGAATAATTCAAAAATACATTGAAAAAATTATTGACAAATCAATCGCCCTCTGTTACTATCTATAGTAACGTTACTACTAATAGAAACACACAACGGAGGATGTTATGTCAGAAGAAAACGTAAATCTCGGAGAAAAAAGAGAATCAACTGCCCAGAAAAAATCTGGACTCCAGATCCGTGACCTTGTACTCACAGCAATTCTGCTTGCAGCAGGTGCCGTACTCAAGTTCTTTGTCGGAACAATGATCAATATCGGCGGCATGAAGCCAAACTTCATCATTGCCATGTACTGCATGGCAATTGTCCTCATCAGGCCAAGCATCATTGAAGCTGCAATAATCGGTATACTTGCAGGTGCAATCTGCCAGTTCTTCCCAGGAACACCATACCTCAATTTCGCCTCGGAACTTGCAGGTGCCCTCGCCATGGCCCTTCTCATCCGCGTTCCACTTCCAGAAGTAATCAAGCCTGCCGTATCAACATTTCTCAGTACGGTTGTAAGCGGCGGACTTTACACGCTTCTTTTAATCTTTGCCCTCCACATGGACAAGGCAACACTTGCAGCCTACATTCCCATTGTTCTCTGCACGGCTGCAATCAACTGCGTAATCGTACAGATTCTTTACTTCCCGCTCAAACTTACATTAAAATAAGGTATGATTTCAATAAAAAACCTGGGCTTCTCCTACATAGGGGCAGCCCGCCCTTCATTACAAAACATAAACCTTGAAATACCCGATGGTGACTTCCTTGGCATCATCGGTGCTTCAGGGGCCGGAAAGACAACATTAAGCTGCGCCATAAACGGAATAATCCCCCACCACTTCCAGGGAGATTACTACGGAAAAGTCATAGTAAACCAGATGGACGTCTTCGAAACGGATCCATGCACCCTTGCCATGGACATTGGCAGCGTCTTCCAGGACATAGACAGCCAGATGACAAGTTCTGTCGTTGAAGATGAAATCCTCTTTGGACTTGAAAACTTCGGGCTGCCAAAGGAAGAAATTTTTCCACGCCTACAGTGGGCCCTGGAACAGACGGGAATCGAAGACCTAAGGTACCGCGAAATCTCCGGCTTAAGCGGCGGACAAAAGCAAAAGACAGCCATAGCAGCAATCCTTGCCATGCGTCCAAAAATCCTCATCCTTGACGAACCTACGGGAGAACTTGATCCCGTCGCAAGCCGCAACATATTCAAGATACTCAAGGAAATGAACAAAACCTATGGCATGACAGTAATCGTAATAGAACAGAAAATCATGCTCCTGAGCGAATATGCAGACCACCTTGCAGTCATGGACAAGGGAAACCTCATATATCATGGAAAAACGACAGAAGTCCTTCGCAATTCCGAAAGACTCATTGAACTTGGAGTAAACTGCCCGCGCGTAGTCTCATTCTACAATCACCTGGAAAAACTTGGAGCCATCGATGCCCACAAGCAAAGCCTGTGCCTAAATGTCGAGCAGGCAATCCAGACAGCAGGGGCAATACTATGATAGAAATAAAGAACCTTTCCTTTGGATACGGAAAAAAAAAGGAATACATCCAGCTCATCAACAGCATCAGCCTGACGGTGCAGGACGGAGAATTCATAGCAATAACGGGCGAAAACGGAGCCGGAAAATCCACACTCAGCAAGCTCATTGCAGGACTCCTAAAGCCTGTTGAAGGATCGGTATCCATCAACGGCATGGACACAAAAAAGGAAAGCAACAGCACCATCGCAAGACAGGTGGGATTCCTGTTCCAGAATCCGGACCGCCAGCTGTGCTGCTACACCATCAGGGACGAAATCGCCTTTGGCCAGAAAGCCCTCAAGCTTGGCACGGAACAGGAAATTGCAGAACGCACGGAAGCCATAGTCCAGAAATTTTCCTTTAATCCGGAAGAGGCCCCCTTCACCCTGAGCCGCGGACAAAGGCAGCGTCTTGCACTGGCATCCATCATAGCAGTCCAGCCAAGGATAATGATACTGGACGAACCCACAACCGGACTTGACTACAAGGAATGCATGGAAATAATGCATCAGGTCAAGGAACTGAACAGAAACGGAACCACAGTAATCATGGTATGCCATGACATGGAGCTGGTCCTGGACTTTGCAGACAGGATGATACTCCTTTCAAGGGGAACCGTAATCGCAGACGGAAAAACAAGGGAAATAATGCAGCAGCCTGAGCTCCTTGCAAAGGCATCCCTCCTTCCTCCACAGATAATCCAGCTTCAGCTGGCACTAAAGGAAAAATATGGAGTCACCTATCCGGAAATGTTCACGGACCAGGACTTCACGCCGGAAGGGCTTGCACAGAAAGTCGCAGCCGCAGCCAAAAAAGCCGGCAAAAACTAGGGGAAAACAATGAAAGGATTCTTAGACTACATACCGGGCAATTCCATATTCCACAGCCTCAATCCCATAACAAAACTTCTGTTTGCCGCATCAATCTGCACATGCTGCTTCATATCCTCAAGCTATGCAGTGCTGGCAGGCCTTCTCCTGCTGGACATCATCGTGGGCCTCATGGCAGCAATCGCCCAGAGAACATTCACCCTCCTCAAGGGTCTTGTAAAAATATCAGTATTCCTCTTTGTGCTTCAGGTACTGCTGATCCGCAGCGGAAACCCAATACTCACCATACCCGGAATAGACTTTTCCATAACCGACTACGGAACAAACACCGCAATCCGCCTGGTACTAAGGCTGTCAGGTGCAACACTACCACTTGCCCTCATGCTGTCAGTAACAAAACTTGCAGACCTGTCCAATTCACTTGTACGGAACCTGCACATCCCCTACAAGTACGCATTCACCCTGACCACGGCAATCCGCTTCATACCGGTGTTTGCAGAAGAAATGGCAGGAATCATAGAAGCACAGGTTTCAAGAGGCGTAAACCTTGACACAAAAAATCCCATAAAAAAAATTGCCCTCATACTTCCACTTTGCGCACCGCTCCTCGTATCATCAGTCAGAAAGACAAGTGCCAGCGCATGTGCAGCAGACCTCCGTGGATTCAAGCTCCGAAATGCAGCTTCTTCAGTCAAGGAATACAGGATAAAAATCAGGGACTGCATTTTCATGGTGGCAAGCCTTGGACTTATGGCAGGTGCAATTTACCTTGCTTTGAATTTTTAGTTTTCTATTAAGCATACTTTACAAGTCCCAAACACATAGTCAGCTTAACATCCCGCGCACCGCCGCCACGGCGCCGCGCGGGCCTTACCCCAAGTTCCCCGTCTTCCAGGATTCCGCGTCATGGCGCTCCATTGGCTGCTCCGGCCCAAGGCCTGCGCACCCAACGCCTCCGGCGTCCTTCCACCCGGGGCTATGCCCCCCAGCAAAAACTGCCACACAAAAATGAAAATTTTGTTGCACCACACGCATAGCAGGTGGTTTATTGTGAAAAATATTTCGCTTTCGCTACATATTTTTCACTGGCTAAAGCCATAAAAAAATGTCCTGCTATAAAGCAGGACATCATCATCATTAAAACGACAATTATTTGTCTTCGATGTAAATTGACTCCATCTTAAACTTTGGAGAAGTATCTGGAGAAAAATCCACCTTAGTAATGGTACCCATGATTTTAAATGTAGTCTTTTCAGATTTCTCTACAAACTCTTCATTATTTGTGTAAAAACAAACAACAGTCTCAGGACTATCAGCAAGAAGGCCATTCAGATCATAGGCATAACCTTTCTTCTTTGACTCAATAATCGTACCAAAGTAGAAGTGCATTTCAATTTCCTTACCCACAGGGAAATGCTCTTCATACCATCTCTTCTTCTGAAGACGATTTTGAGGTACCTTCTCTACAACAGGATGTATCTTTTCATCAGCATTTGCAATTTCTTCCCAATTTTTATAATCCTCATCAGAACACTTGAAATATTCATCAACTGCAGAAACAACATTCTTAACAAAAATAGTTCTTTTCCTAGTAGTATCATCATAAGGTTCCCCGACTTTTTGACCTGAGCCATTAATATCAAAAACCACCAATCTTAATATATTAACAGAATATTTATCTCCCGCTTTACTTACAGTATACTCAGCCTCTTGACAATGTAATCCACTCCCACCTTTATAAATCGTTCGAGTCAAAATTTTATAATGATCAATATATAAATTCACTGTTATAAGCTTTGATCTAGACTCAATAATTTTATCACCCTTAATCGGTGATTCTTGAGTAAAATGATAAACAATTGGGAGCAAGCTTCTCCCCTCAGGAATAGAACTTTCCATACTATCTACCCCTCTTGTAGTGCTTAGCATATCTCCCAAATCAGAAAAAGTACCACAAAATGCATTTACGCTAAATAAAGCAAGAATGAATGCAGATAATATTCCCCTTTTCATATTTTACACTCCATCAAAAAAAGATGAATAATTGTAAAAAAAAAAACATTTGTCAAGAATATGGCATGAAAAAAAATTGCTATAAGTCACAATATAACAATGCATTCACCAAGAAAAAACAGCCATAACGCTAAACATCCAGTAAAAAGCAAAAAGGAATTAATTATTTGCGTACAACTGAGATTTTTCCTTTAATGGTAGTTTCATAAACCACGTTCGGGTGATTCATTCCAAGCTACAAAATTGATCCTCAATTCAAGCACCATCAGCATATAATTCCTGCAGGTAATTAGAAGAATATTATCACTAGCAGTACATCATTTTTGAATTTACAGACAGAAATAATTGAAGGTTCGTCACATCAAAACAAATTCTATACCTTGCAGAAACAAACAAGGAAATCCAAGTAAAGGGATGTCCACCACCCTACCATCGATGCATCACAGACTTACCACCCTCCTCCCCACGGGAAAAGGCCATCCCTGATCTGAATGAAGAATGAGATTTATACCATCTGGAATTTGAGAAAAAGCTTTTTCAAGCATATCAACTGTCTGAACATAGTTCGGTCTCTAAGAAAGATCCCAGCTGACTAATGACTGCCCATGTAAATCCAGAATGGGAGAAAGATATAGTTTTGTGCCAAATAAATTAAACTGAGTAACATCAGTAACCCATTTTTCATTTAATCTTGTTGTACTGAAATCACGTCTTAGAAGATTCGGAGCAACTTTTCCAACCTGACCTTTATAAGAATTGTATTTATGCTGTCGAACCTTGCACACAATACATTCTTCATGCATAAGTTTCTGTATTACTTTATGGTTTGTTAATTTTCCTCTGTTCCTAAATTCAAGAGTAATTCTTCTGTAACCATATCTACCTTTATTTTTATAATAAATCTGCTGAACAAGTTCACGTTCTTCTTTGTTCATATCTTGTTTTGGATGAGTTTCTGCATAATAAAATGAACTTCGTGGTAAGCCTGTTAGCCTTGTTAAATCTGAAACATTGTATTTTGACCTTAGTTCTCTGACAGCTGAGATTTTTCTTTCTCTTTTTTCTGCTGCTGTTTCTTTCTGTCGTCTTCCTGAACTAAGGCCAGGTATTTTTTAGGTATTCATTCTCCATTCGAAGATAAGCCAGTTCTTCATCTTTACTCCATTCTTCCCCTGGTTTATTCTGAGTATTTGGACATAAAAAATGCACCTCCTAAAATTGAACTTTATTTGTCCAACTTTAGGGGTGCAATTCAGACTCACCACCCGCCCGGGACGGATTTAAAAAGAAAAAAGCCGGCAGTCCTTTCGTGCTCCCCCCTGGTCGCACTCAATTTCCCGCAGTCGGCACCAGTCTCCCGCAGCTGGCGGCTCCACAGCCCGGGGCAGCCCGGGACGGATTTAAAAAGAAAAAGCCGGCAGTCCTTTCGTGCTCCCCCCTGGTCGCACCCAGTTTCCCGCAGTCGGCACCAGTCTCCCGCAGCCGGCGGCATGACGGGGGCTCCACAGCCCGTGGCCGCCCGTGGCGGATTTAAAAAGAAAAAGCCGGCAGTCACCTACTTTCCCGCTGTTGGCAGTATCATCGGCGCAGGGGTGCTTGACTTCCGTGTTCGGTATGGGAACGGGTATTTCCACCTCTCTATGACCACCGGCATTATTATCACTATGCCTCGCCCGCACCGCGCATTGCCTGCAGGCAGGCACGGGACGGACCATCGTCAGTATTGTAAGGAAAGCATTCATTCAAGTCAAGGCATGCTCAGCATGCGCGGTAATATGGCCAAGCCTCACGGCTTATTAGTACTGCTCGGCTGTGCGCCTCGCGGCGCCTGCACCTGCAGCCTATCGACCGGATATTGTCTCCGGA
>JAZLGN010000016.1:0-47076 GCA_045616325.1 Treponema sp. | reverse complement strand
GATTCTCAGATTGCGATTTTACTCCAAGGTGATGCCCTGCTAAAAGCTGGTGTAGAATATGCAGGATGGAAAAAAGACCCTTCCTCAAGATTAAAGCGCACTGCAGAAAGCATAAAGAATAAAATTCTTATTTTTAAAGATAGATTTGAAAATGTAAACTTTGATTATGAAAATCCTGAACAGGTGAAAAAGTTTAAAAAATTATTAAAAAGACATTCTAAACAGATGGAAGCGAATCTTAGAGAAAATAAAATATATGATGAAGAAAAGGAAGCCGCTGTTTTATACATTGAAACTGCAAAAGAAATGTATAAAAAACTGAGCTCCCTATGATTCCATTGCTAATAGCCGCCCAGAATCTGAATCTTATGTAATATCACAAATACATTTATAGGTGAAAATAAGTTCATCTGATATTTTACGAGCCGTATCATCATTGATATTTTCCTTTAAAACAGTTGGACAACTCTCGATTAAAATTTTAGCTTCAGTAAGTGATATATCCAGGTTCCTGAAAAAAATTCCTTAAAACACAAATACGCTTTTGTCAGAATACGCTTGAATGATTGGGGAAAAATAAAAAGCGTAAGAAATGCAACCAACGCCTACCAATACTATACAACAATATATATAATAAGTAAGTAAAATCTGTTTATAGCATAAAAAAAGGAAGACATGACTAAAGACGTAAAAGAAATAATAAAAAAAATTGAAAATATTGAACCCAAGGAGATAATTACTCCAATTTCAGGTACAGAACTAAAAGAAAGACTTGAAGACAAAACCCAGACTTTCCATAACTGCCCTGGAATCTATAAATGGTGGGCAACAGAAAATCAGCTGAAAGACTTTAAGAAAAATCATGGGGAAGCAGAATCAAAAAATAACGGTGATTATGAAACCTGTGAATTGAATGGAAAGACCTTATACTGCATTTATGTGGGAAAAGCATTAGGGCAGTCATTAAGAAAGCGCCTGGAGCATTATGTAAAGAACAGAGACACTTCAACAGTAAGAAAGCAAATTGGAGAAATCATTGGCGAAGATGTAAAAAGCGAAAAGGTCACTGAGTACATCAATAAGCTTTATGTCAGCTGTGATGCCTATGAGCTCAAAATCAAGAGTGAAGAAACGGACATCCTATGCATGATTCTTGAAACCCATGAAATAAACAGGTTTTACAGGATTTGCAATAAAAGCGTAAATTACAGGAAATAAAAAATTCCAAAAAAGGTGGCGAAAAAAACAAGCCACTCACTATAAAGAAGGAACTAACAGTATTAAGGAAATTGCCGAACACGGAATATGTAATTCCAAGCATGAAATGCCCAAATTGCAATGCTGAAATTCCACTAGTATCAAAATTCTGCCCTGAATGTGGAACAGCTCTTCCTCAGGTAAAAAAATGTGTATCGTGTGGAGCAGAAATTCCATTAAATACGACAAATATCAACATTAAGGATGATACAAAAGAATCTTGCCAGTGTAGTTTGTGCGGTAAACATGTTTTGAAAATTGACGGTTACACTTGTCCTAACTGCGGAAGTTTTGTTTGTACTGATGATTTTAACAATGGCTACAAGATTTGAAAAAAATGTTCTGGAGAACATGTAAAGTCAAACGGGAAAATCTCGTCATTTAAGGTTTTTAAGGACAAATATACAGCACTTGAAATTTCAAATGATGCAACCGGTACTTAGGCATCTAAATGCATTGACTACCTGTTTTTGACCAGCTCTTCTTCTGGTATTCCTGTAATCCTATAAATTGTATCAAAATCGATGTTGCACTCCATCATTTTTCTGGCGTTTTCAAGATTCTGTTGAGCTGCACCTTGCACGAGCCCCTGCTCTATTCCCTGCTCTATTCCCTGTTCTATTCCCTGTTCAAGACCTTGCTGCATGCCCTGTTCCATGCCCTTGGCCATCCCAGTTTCTATGGCATGCTGTTCAGCAGTCTTCATATCTGAAACATGCATCCAGTATCGGCTTTCGTGATACCAGTTCATTTCGTCCTGGCTGACGTGTTCAAGTACTGTTACTGCCATATTAATCCCCCTGTTATGCGCACAAAGCTCCCTCACAAAAGTCTGCTTTTCTGCATTGGAAGCATATAAGAAGAATTTACCCCACATCTGGGTTTTCGTCAATTTTAAGACATCATCCGGAAGCTGCTTTATTTTCGGCAATTCAATGAAGATGACATTCAAAAGGCTTTCCATCTGCCGGCCATTGGCATTCTTCATGCTGTACCAGTTAATGCAGTTTTCTTCTTCATAATCAAAAACAAAGTTAAGCACGGAAATTTGGAATACCTGGGGAATATCCTGCCAGCTTTTTCCGCGAGGGGTATAATGATTCAGTAAATGAGCAACATGGTACTCTGCACGCTTGCCGTAGCAGGCATTCTCATTTCTGCCCTGCATCTCAATGTTCACTGCCTTGCCGTCAATCTTGCAGTTAATGTCAAATTCAGACTGCTTGTCGTCAAGGGCTTCCCCAGAAAGCTCATTGGGCTGAAGAACCACATCCGTAACCTGCTTTTCCAGAATGTCTGAAAGAAAACAGGTCAAAGCCTCGCGGGATTCATCAGAATCGTCAGTAAAAATAATCTTGAAAGTTGGATCCGCACAGGGATTCAAAAGTGCAGTACGGGATGGTCTATAGGATAATGCCATACACGTCTCCGAAAATTGGAATAAAGGCACAACTGTGCCTTAGTCCTTCAGTCCCAACTCTGAAGACGTGTGGTAAAACTCGTATAGCCGGAAAAGAATCACGGGGATTCAATTAAAATATAAACACATATTGGGAGCACTAAAACCACCAACTATAACCATTTACGATTAAAGAATACTGGATAAGCGGCAAAAAATCAAGAAGAAAAAGAGGGCACCAGGCAACTGCCACAGCCACCTTATGCCTTTTATTTCCTTACCACGACAAGATTGCGCTCGTGGTCTTCCAGGAACGGAACTTCCAGCTTGATCTTTGACCATGAGGGAATCAGCTTCCTTACGACAGGATCGTTCATCTCTTCAAGAATCTTTTCCTCGCGGGCCTTGTATGCACAAAGAACTCCGCCCTTCCTGAGCATGCCAAGAAGAAGGCCTGAAATTTCCCTGTCAAAGGGATGAAATGCACGGAACACCTCAACGTCAAAGGAAGCAGGCTCAACAAGATTTGCCTTGGTGCAGAAGACCCGGGCATTGGAAAGGTTCATGGACTTAAGGGCAGACTCAAGGAATGCACAGCGCTTTTCCATGCGTTCAACAAGAACAAAATTTGCCTCAGGAAAAGCCACAGCCAGGGGAATGCCCGGACAGCCGCCCCCGGAACCGATGTCGCCCACAACCGTACCGCTGCCGATGAATTCCTTCAGGTGCGGAACTGCAGCCAAAGTGTCCAGCACGTGATTCACGTAAAGTTCATCCTCGCTGTCAGCCTTCATCAGGTTGTACACCTTGTTGAATTCCATGACGCAGCGGCAGTATTCTTCAAGCTTTGAAATCTGTTCAGCAGAAAAAAAAGGAGCAAGGCCCAGTCTTTCAAGGCCCGATTCAAGTTTCCGGTTCATCTACTTTTCCCCAAGGTCTATGAGAAGGTCAAGCTTCCACGCAGGATCCGTCGTGCGCATGGTAACAAGGTTTCCTGTCCTTACGGCACTAAGCCCCTTCATGTTTGAAAGCTGATATAGAAAAGAATATTCATTAAGGTAATCCTGGGTAACGCTTGCAGCCGCAGAATAATTGGAACTTCCAGATTCAGCAGCGTCAGACTTAAAGAGGATGTGGAAGGTTTCGGAGCGGTTCTTTCCATCGCTGGAATAAAGCCTGTCACCCGTCACAAGAAATGAACCGTCATTCTGGATGTCGGAAATGTAAACCTTCCTGCATGTATCAAGGATGTTGTAGTTGTTCACGTTAAAGCGGAGGATCTTTGATGCAGCCTTCTGGGCGGCAGTCGAAAGAGTCTCGCTTGCAACAACGGGAGCATTGCGCACGATGGTAACTGGAACTTCCCTTGGAATCGACGTATTGCTCTTGATCTCGTTAAGTTCTGCAAGAACCCTCTCCAGTGCCTGCTGGGTTCCCTCGCCCCTGATGGTGGCAGCCGAATTCAGGTCAAGAAGTCCCATGGAACTCAGTGAAGAAATTTCCGACGCGGTCACAAGACCGAGAACCTTCTTGATCTCGTCATCGCCAGGTTTCTTTGACTCAAGCTTTTTTTCCGCAGATGCAGCCCCAATCCTGTCATCCTTCTTCTGCATCTGGTAAAAAGTAGACCTTCCGGAAAATGGATTGTAAAAACCGCTTCCCAAGGATGGAGAAGTTATTACAGGCATCTCAGGAGAAGATGTCGAAAAAGTGAAAGACATGGAACTGTTCTGTGCGTATGCAATACCCAAGGCAGACAAGAAAACTGCCGTGGCAAGGGCTGCAACCTTATGCCATTTCTGCAAGGCTTTCCTCCACAAATTCAAGGCGCTGCGTAAGCTCGCTGATGGTGCGCTCAAGACGGAGCTTTTCCTTCTCAAGCTTTTCCTTTGGGTCAACTTCCTTGGCCTTCTTCTTCATCATGGCAATTACGCTGTCAGGGCTCTTTCCGCTCTTGATGGCCTCCACTGCCTTAGCCTTTTCGTCAGGCTTCTTTACGGAAGCAATGATCTTCATGTTCTCGTAACCAAGCTGGGCATCTTCTTCCGTAAGCATTCCGACCTTTGTAACGGACTTTGCCGTAGTGCGCGGAAGCTGGAGAACCCTGTCAAGGTAATCTTCGTAACGGATGTTAGACTGCTCGCAAAGGGCGTGTGCCTTAATCAGGTCGCGTCCCAGGTTCTGCATGATCTGTCCGTTTGGCTTAATGTATTTTTCGCGAATCTCGTCAGTAAGCTGCTGAAGCTCCGGGCTCAATGCAACGTCAAGCCTGTAGTAACCCTTTGATTCAGCAACCTCAAGAAGGGCGTGGAACTTTGCCCAGAAATAATTCGTATGGCTTCTTGCACTGTGGGGTGGTTCCTTACCGCCGTTGGCCGCAATGTCTTCCTCGTTAATAAGGTGATGGGTGAATTCATGAATGGCCGTGTATATGAGTTCGTTGTCTGTCTTGAAGTTCTTGTTATGAAGAAGGATTTCCCTAGTGTCCGGCTTGTAAAGTCCGTTAACCCTCTTGCTTTCCTTGCCCGTCATCGTAACGGAAAAGTCCAGCTGGGAATCCTGGATGTCCAAAAGCATCTCTTTGATTTTAGCATTATCCATAGACTTGTAATTATATGCCCTATTGAAAAAAAATTCAATTTACTTGAGAAATTGGACGTTGGGGAATGTCCAATAAAAACTGTCCTGCCAGATTCACAAAACTCCGGCAGCTTCGCACAGCATCCGTCTCCAGGCCAGGCTGCCAATACCTGTTGGACATTCCCCCGGTACTTCCGGAGTTCCCTGACGGTCAAAGTCCTCAGTCGGCTGCGCCTCCCTCCGGTCTTCGCCTTCGGCGCTCCTCCAGCACCTAACGCGGGAGAAACCTAAAGCAACATCTGCCTGCTAGTTGAATTCTCGGATTGCACAGACAGAACCAGCTGCGTCCTCCATGGGGATTGCCACCCAGGCAGCAGTAAATACAGTGTAATAAGAACATGAAGACGATGTTAAATAACTGTAAGATGTTCCAAACTGGCTTCCCCCACAAAGCGCACTTGCAGCATCGACCATTGCCCTGTTCAACTCAATAGCATAAAATTCAGCAAATGACGGAAGGTACCAGCCAGCTTCATAGGAAGCAGTCAGGTTTGTTGCCGTATCCTTGTAATTCTTTGCAAAGTAAAATGCAGGATACTTTGCTTCAACTTCAGTATCGTTGTTAATTCCAAGAAAAGATGCAACTGTCTCAAAATTATCGCTACCATTCTTATCTCCACTTCCATCAAATGCATCAAGTGTTAATGCACTCGATTCCCCGCTTGGTATACAGCTAATTCTTCCAGTTCCATAAAATATAGCGTTTGCATTCGGAGTACACCATTTAAGACCAGTTTGATTATGCTTTAATCCAACACCAAGAGTACGGCTTGTAACATTGTCAGGCGTTCCATCTGCAGCATCGCTATTAAGACCGTTTCCCACATAGAAAATTACTGCAATTGCTGCTTTCTTCTGGTCATCGGTAAGTGTAAGACCTGCACTATAAGATATTGCACTACCATCGTTAAATACGATGTCGCCTACTGCCTTTGCTTCAGATGGCAGTTTTGTTCCAAGATAAGCCGGGGTAATTACAAACCCACATACCGTACATGTCTCTGCAACTTCATGTGTTGCACTTCCACTTGAAGTATGGGCTGCAAAATCCTTCTTTTCCGTCGTATGGTCGCATGTTGCTGCATACCAATGTCCAGTGACATCACTTGACCATGTTGTTGCAAGAGTATGCTGATGACCCCCATTAACATCGCTAATAACAGTTTCATCCTCGGAGGTTGACCCGTTGGAGCATCCAATAAAAAAAGCACCTGCAGCAACCATGACCGTTACTGCAAATGCCCATGCAAATTTTCTAGCCTTCAATCTAAACTCCTTTGTGCAATGAGCACTATACATCGGTACCCCCCCCATAACCAAGCTATGGGGAAGAAGAGCCAAAAGATAGGTTCAATATAGCCTAATTCTCTGTTTGTCACCAAAGGATAACCATCTTGTCTATCCCTTCACATGACAGGCAGTGACATTAGGCTTTCCATTGTAATACAAATCGTCAGGACAAATATCCTGACCTTCAGGCCATTCAATATTATATCCATTTGACCGAACCATTCTAAAATAAGTCAGATCACTTAATCTATTATACCAGGAGCCTTTAATATATGGCTTTACATCAAATTCCTTCACTTCCCCATTATCAAATTCTAAGCAGAGCATATAATCACTTTCTGGAATTACATTTACAACCGTAGGTCTAAGCATAATAAGTCCCCTGTTTTCTATTTGAGTGGTTCTATCCTAAAAAATTGTTCACCTTCTTCCAACAAGCGCCAATTAGCTTTCAATTCATCTTTATGTATCTCTATCCAAGCTTCAACCAACTTCTTCTTATTGGAAGAAATACTACCTTCTATTTGTTCTCCATCCAAAGAAAAAACGCATTCATCTTCACCACAGATAACATGAATATGCGGAATATGATGCTTTCCTCCACGTTCGGACTGCATTCTGATTATTATACCATAAAACATAGAAAGAACTGGCATTTAGTGACTCCTTTTTTCCATAAATATACCACCAAAAACCGTAGGCGTCCATGAACAAAATGATATCCTCCAGCACCTAACGGCTTAGTGCATGGAAGCCCTGCGGAGCAGTCGACCGCAGGGAGCGAGCTTGCGAGCGTACGAGGACGATGAGCGTGAGCGAAGGCTGGAACGCACGACGGCTGCCCTGCAGCCGGAAGCCCCGTATCAATGGAAAAAATGACAGTCCTCACAGCAAAAACGACAAAGTTAATGCCGGTTAATTCGGTTGTGCATTGGAAGAAACTATATTAAAATAACCTTAACACTGGAGTTATTTTTTTACCATGACAAAAAAGAAAGCTGTGATACTGGTAACATCCTTCACATTCCTCCTGCTTCTTTCAAGCATCATTGTCCTCAGCCTTAGCCTGTACAGGAACAAGCATTCCACCCTGATTTCGGAAGTAAGGATTCCCGACTCAAAGGCCATTGTCCTGTTCCTGAGTTCCACTGAAAATTCCTTTAGCTTTGCCATGGAACAGGCCGGTATCAGAAGCCTATTAATAGAAGAAAACATCAGCCTCGAGGAGGAATACTACAAGCCGGACTTCTACAACAGGACCCAGATGGATTCCTATTTTCTTGAAAGAATCAAGGCTCTCAACAGCAGGCAGAAGTTCAAGGGCGTCATAGTTTCCGGGGGGCTTGCATGCCAGTTTGCAAAAAATCATGCGGAAGAAATGTTTCCTGGAGTTCCAGTGGTTTTCTTTGACAGCGGAAGCAATTCCCTTGCAGAGGAACTTTCAGAAGAGAAAAACTTCTACGGTTTTAAGGAAAACATTTACCTTTACAAGACAATCCAGGTTGCAAGAAAATGCTTTCCTGAGGCAAAGAAATTTACGGCAATCTACGACACTTCCGACCTTAGCCTTGAACAGTGGAGCATCTTCTGGCAGATTACGGAAAACATGAACGTGGAAGTCACTGGCATAAACACTTCCCTCTATTCAAGGCCCAAGCTAAGCCAGCTCCTGAGCCAGCAGCCAAAGGACACTGTCATCTTCTACCTGGGGGCATACATCGATTCCCTTAAGATTGAATATTCCGTCCTTGAACAGATTTCACTCATCACCCAGTCCACAAACCTGCCCGTATTTGGATACAATTCCTTTGGACTTGGCCACGGACTCATCGGTGGAAACATGACCGACTACAAGACCCTCGGTAAAAAATCCGCAGCACTCCTGACCCACCTGATAAACGGAGACGAAGTCCAGCAAAAGCTGTTTGGAGCCGAGGAATCAATTTTCTGCGTTGACTACAAGATGCTTTCAAAATACGGCATCAACAGGAAAGTCCTTCCGTCAAACACAATGATCGTCAACATGCAGAAAAAATTCAACAGGAAAACGGGCATGTACTTTGGCGTCATGGGAATCCTTTTGTCCATCCTGATATTTGCCGTTCTTTTTTCAATCATCCTCATTCTTGAAATACGTAACAGAAAGGACCTTGAAAGTTCCCATGCAAAGATGGAATACATGGTTGAACACGACTACCTGACAAAGCTTCCAAACAGGATTAAGGCCCGGGACATCTACGGTAAGCTTGTTGCAAGCCAGAAAAAATTCGCAGTGATTCTTTTTGACGTTGACAACTTCAAGTCCATTAACGACATTTACTCCCACGCCTGCGGAGACGAAGTGCTGCGTACAATTTCCACGAGAATTCTTTCCCTCATGGTGGACGGAATTTTCTTTGCCTCAAGGTTTGGCGGAGACGAATTCCTAGTGTTCTATACCCAGGGGCATCTCGACGGGGAATCGGAAGACCTTGAAAAGCTAAGGAAAGTCTTCTCCCTTCCAGTCAAGTTTGAAGACAAGATGGTTCCGGTCAATTCAAGCTTTGGCATCGTCAATTCAACTGCAGAAAACGTAAGCCTGGATTCCATGATTGCCTATGCAGACATTGCCCTTTACGAAGCAAAGAACAATGGCAAGAACAAGGCCGTATTCTATCACGAGGGCATGAGTGAGAAGATAAGGACATCGGAAAAAATCAAGACAATCCTGGAAGATGCCATAGAAAACGACGGCGTGCAGGTTCTTTACCAGCCGCAGGTTGACCTTGAAACCGGAGAAATCCACGGATATGAAGCCCTTACAAGGCTTAAGAATGCACCGGTTTCTCCTGCAGACTTCATTCCAGTTGCGGAAGACACAGGCCTCATTGTAAAGCTTGACCGCATCGTTACGGAAAAAGTCGTGCAGCAGATTTCAACCTGGCGTGAACACGGAATCGACCTCCACCAGGTAAACATCAACTATTCATACGGGCAGATTAACGACACAAAATATGTTGACTTTCTTGCAGGACTTTTAAAGCAGTACGACATCTCTCCTTCACTGATTGGAATTGAAATTACGGAAAGCCTTTTTGCTTCCAACAAGGAAAAAACCCTCAGGCTCCTGAACCAGTTTAAGGACCTTGGCGTAAGCCTTGCCCTGGATGACTTTGGCACCGGTTATTCTTCGCTGAGCTACCTGACATACCTTCCTGTAAACGTTGTTAAAATCGACAAGTCGCTCGTAGACAACTATCTTTCCGGCACAAGGGACAAGTTCATCAAGAACATCGTGCGCCTTGTCCATTCCCTTGAGATGAAGCTTACGGTTGAAGGCGTTGAGCAGCAGTGGCAGAACGAAAAGCTCAAGAGCTATCACTGCGACTACATCCAGGGCTACTTCTATTCAAAGCCAATAAGCGGAAAGGAAATTGAAGAATACACAAGAAAATTTGCATGATTTTCCTGCCTGCAGGATTTAAGGGTCACCACTTTATGCAAGATGAATTTAGGAAAATATTTTTTGAAAAAAACTGAAAAAAATAAATTTTTCCTGAAAAAAAATTCCAAAAGTGTTGCATACAAAATTTTTGTCTGATATAGTATAGGCCTAAGTTGGACTGAAATCTCTGTCGTTGCGGGTGGGCATCGGCAGTTTTTTTTGCCCCTTGAAATTTTCGCAATGATATTGATATTGCACCAATGCACTTTATTATCTTTAAAATGAAAAACCCCAAGCCGGTAGCCTGGGGACTGAACAGTCGCTTGCGTTAAAGCTTGTCTGGCGAAATCCTGTAGACGCTGCCACAGTTGCGGCATACGATTTCCACAGGCTTGCCATCATTATTCTTAAGGTCCTCAATGTCCTTTACGGAAAGGGACTTAAGATGGTTTACAAAATAACTTTCATTGCATGGACAGTCATAGCGGATTTTACGCTTGAGGGCGATGACCGGATTAAATTCGCGGAACAGACCCATTACGATGTCGTTGATGTTTCCCTTCTCTGCAAACCACTTGCCCAGGGAAGGACATGCAGAAAATGCGTTCTCCACTTTTTCAATAAGCTTTGCATCTTCCTCAAAGTCAGAACTGCTGGACTTCTTGTCACCGTCCTTTATTGTTCCACCTGTGGCAGGAAGAACCTGAAGGAACATTCCACCGGCACCCGTAACGCGTCCCTTTGTATCCATGAAGATGCTTGTATTGAATGCAGTCTGAATCTGGTCCGACTGCTGGTAGTACCAGGCAAGATCCTTGGTTATGTTCTTGTAAAGGATTTCAACTGAGCTTGTCTGTGGAGTCTTGTCATTGGGATGAATCTTGGTAACGGTCATGGTTCCATTGCCAAGGAATGGAGTAAGGTCCCAGCTTTCAAGGGGCTTTTCTATTGGAATGTGATCTTCAAGAAGATAGCCGCGGACAAAGCCTGTAGAATCAGCCTCAACGGAAAATCCCTTTGCCGGGCCGTCGCATTCGTAGCGCCACACATTGTGTTCCATTTCCGTCATGGTTGGAATCATAAGTGCCGAACAAAGACATGCCTGGCCAAGCACCATGGTTTCCAGGATGCCCGTGTTCTGCTGGAGCCTCATCTGGTTTACAAAACTTGTTCCATGAAACAGGGCGCCCCTTACACGACCGTCAGCCATGACAAAAACTGTCATTTCATCTTTTTCAAGGGAATCAATGTGATCCTTAAGTTCCTTGTCTTCTATCTGCTTTCTAATCATATCCTAAATATACAAATTAAATTAAATCAATGCAAATCACCTTAAGCCCAGGGAGATGACCCACTTTCCGTTGGTATTCATGCTGTAGCCGAATATGACCGTTCCCATGAAGGTGCGCATGGCTGCATAAAGTCCAAAACCTGCCTCACCGTTTTCATGGTCATGAAACAATTCCGTGGAAGGCTGCTCTACATCCACAAATGGATTGCCCCCGTCGGAAATTCCATACTTTCCAATTCCTATGATGTAGAAAGGCATTCCTGCAAGGTTGAATGGACTGTAGCGTACGCTCAAGCCTGCAATGGCATAGTCGCGCCTAAAGCTTCCCATCGGATAACCGCACATGCCATCAAAGCCTCCATAGTCAAAGTAACCGGAGTTAAGCTTCCAGTAGAACCTGTTGCTTCCCGTATTCAGGATGTAGCCCAATGAAAGCCTGTTTTCCAGGATGGCCCCGCGCTGTTCAAGGGCTGCCCTCCAGGAATATTCAATGCCCGTCTTCTTTTCCTGCCTGAATGAATTTCCACCGTTGACGATTACCTCTGCCTGGGTTCCATGCATCTGGCAGAAATCATTGCGCAGCGTGGTGAATATAAGTTCATTATACAGAAAGGTGTCGTGATAGTATCTGTCTTCAGAACCGATTTTAGTAGCCCGTTCCTTAAGGCCAATCCTGTAGGAAGCAATGTCACTGTAGGCAAGGCGAAGTCCACCCCACCCTGCAACGGCATAGTCACCGTGTTCCATTCGCTCATCAAAGGTAAAGTATGATTTTGGCTGGAGTCCACCAAAGGTAAAGCCTGTTCCCACATCACCGGTCATGCGGAAGTCCTTGTACTGTGTAAAGAGAGGATAGAGTGAAGCATCAAAGATGAAAACGCTTCCCGTTGAAATCCTGACAAGGGACTCTATGGGTGTGGTGGTATGGACGCCAATGGTTGTTGCCGGATTGACATTAAGAAGTTTCTGTCCTTCCTGGTTTGAGCTGTATACTGTTGGATAGCCTGCAAAAAAAAGCTTGTTCTGGTTTTGGTCGTAATGCTTTGCAAGCAGATTAAGACAATATGTTCCGTCATCCAGTGGAGTGAGGGCATAGGAAAAGGACGCAAGGTGATACTGGTCGCGGTATGAATTCAAGAGGAATCCAAGTTCGGCTTTTGCGCCATCATCAAGAGGATGTCCGATGAACTTGTCAAACTCCGTGCCAAGGCGGAATACTTTTGGTGCAATAAATGAAACGTCACGAATGTCGATTTTAGAAATGACCGGATCAGGCATCCTTGAATATTCCCCCGGACGGTCTTCATCAAATTTTTCCAGGGCACGACCAGACTTGCGGACAGTTTCTGCAATGGCAGCTATCTTGTCCCTGTTCTGCTCGACGCATATTTCGCCGCAGCGAATGATTTCTTCTGGATGGAAAAAATCTATGGTGCTGTATTCCTTAAGATCAGGACGCAGGACCATGTCCGCATAACCGTACTGTTCAACAGCATTGGAAGAAATTATCAGGTTGAAAATCTGGACCGCCACCGAGAACATGTCGGAAAGGCTTTCCGGATCCGTGTCCACAACACTTGCAACATCCATGGAAATCACGATGTCGGCCCCCATGTCACGTGCCAGCTTTAATGGAAGATTATTGCGCAGTCCTCCATCCATTGCATAAACACCGTTTCCAGCAGGAGCCGGAGTAAACACGCCAGGTAGGGAAATGGATGCACGCACGGCAGATACCACTGAACCGCTCTTAAACACAATCTGTTCCCCGGTTGAAACATTTGTTCCGATACAGCGGAATGGGATTGGCAGCTTGTCAAAGTCATCCTGCACAAGAACCTTGGTCAAGTGGTCATTAAGTTCCCTGAGGATCTTCTGGTCTCCAACAAGGCCGGGAGCTGAACCGATTTTTTTCTGCGTCAGGTTGAATGAAATGTTGCTGTGTGCGTTGGCCCTTAGGGAAAAAGGCTCCGGGGGAATTCCTTCCAGGGTAACAACCTTGTCCGTAAGAATTTCAATAAAATTCAGGGAAAGCATTTTCTCCCTGATTTCCTTTGGCGTATATCCTGAAGCATAAAGGGATCCGATGAGTGCTCCCATGCTTGTACCAAGAACCATGTCTGGCCGGATGCCCTGACGCTCCAGTTCTTCAAGAAGCGGAATTTCTGCAAGGCCCTTTGCCCCGCCGCCACTTAGCACAAGTGCAATCTTTGGCTTTTTCTCCTGGGCAAAACATAGGGAGCTAAAAATGAACCCCATGGATAGGATAAATACTCTCAGTGTCTTATTCATGTAAACATTCTACCATAAATCACCATTATATAGAAGTAATTTGCATCCCATTTGCATCCCGCGTGATTTTTTTGAAACTTTTTATTATTATTCTTGTTTAAATACGAACTCTAATCAAAAAAGGAAAATCAGATGATAGAAGTTACAAACGTATCTCGAAACTTTGGTTCCTTCCGTGCCGTAGACGACATCAGCTTTTCAATCAGGACTGGTGAAATCGTAGGACTCCTTGGCCCAAACGGTGCCGGAAAAACCACAACCATGAGAATGATTACGGGATTTCTTGACCCTTCTTCCGGCCAGATAAAAATCGACGGGATGGATGTCATGGAAAATCCGGTCCTTACAAAAAAGAAAATCGGCTACATGAGCGAAAGCGCCCCCATGTATCCCGAGATGATTGTCCATGACTACCTTGAGTATGTTGCAAGAATCGAAGGCGTTGACCCTGCAGAAAAAATTCCCCAGCTTGCAAAAACATGCGGACTGCAGGAAGTGATGCACAAGAACATAGGTGAACTTTCCCGCGGAAACCGGCAGCGAGTGGGACTTGCCCATGCCCTCATGGGAGATCCGGAAATCCTCATCCTTGACGAGCCTACTTCCGGCCTTGACCCAAACCAGGTTGCAGACGTGCGTCAACTGATAAAGCGCATCGGTGAAACAAGAACCGTCATCATCTCAACCCACATTCTTTCCGAAGTTGAAATGCTTTGCAGCAGGGTCATCATCATCTCCGGCGGTAAGAAAGTTGCAGACAGCCCTACGGAAGAACTACGCTCCCATTTTGACAGCAACCAGGAAATCGTCATCGTTACTGACGGAACTGAGGAGGCCATCAGGAATTCAATTCTCGCCGTAGAACCTGGGGCAAAGATTTCATCCATCACGGAAGAAGGAAAACTTCGCACTACAATTTCCCTTTCATCCGTGGAAGAAATCCGTCCAGCCATTGCAAAGTCATGCGTCGATGCAGGCCTGAACCTTTACGAAATGGGAATCAGGAAAAACAGCCTTGAAGACGTATTCAAAATCCTTACGGGAGACTCATCAAAATGAAAACAAAAAAACTTCGTCCATGGTCAATAATTGCAAGAAGGGAACTTGCCTCATATTTCCAAAGTCCGGTGGCATACATCGTGACAGCCCTGTTCCTGCTTTTTTCCGGATTACTTTTCTTTTCCACATTCTTCCTGGTAAACAGGGCAGAACTGCGTGCATTCTTTGAACTGCTTCCATTGCTCTACAGCTTCTTCATTCCAGCCCTTACCATGAGGGTTTTCAGCGAAGAGACAAAAACCGGAACCATGGAAACCCTTGTAACGCTTCCCGTCATGACAAGGGATATTGTTGTAGGAAAATATGCAGCTTCATTCCTTTCATCCATAATACTCATTGCACCGACAGCATCCTATGTTGCAGCATGCATTATCTTTGCATCGTCGGGAATTGATGCAGGCCCGATTGCTGGCGGATACCTTGGGGCCGTTTTCCTTGCAGCGGCATTTACCGCCATCGGAATCTTTTCTTCCGCAGTCACAAAAAACCAGATCATTGCATTCTTCCTCAGCATGTCCATCTGCATTTTCCTTACGATGGTGCAGGCATTTTCAGTATTCATTCCAGGTCCAATGGTAACCGTGACTGCATTCCTTTCGGCATCGGCACACTTCCGTTCCATTGCAAGGGGAATCATAGATTCTCGCGACGTACTTTACTTTCTTTCCATAACACTTACCTTCCTTGTAATGACGGCAAGCGTTCTTGAAAACAAAAAGAGAGGCTGAATCAAGATGAAAAAAGAAAACAAGATAATATCATGGCTTGGCAATTCAAGGGGTAACCTGTGGCTTTTCATTGCAGCTGTAATTCTCCTTAACATTGCAGCAACCAGGGCATTCTTCAGGATCGACATAACCGGGCCAAAATCCTATTCCCTTTCACAGGCAAGCAAGGATGCTGTTAGAACCCTGGAGGAACCCCTTAGCATAAAGGTGTTCTTCAACAAGAATCTTCCTGCCCCATACAATAATGTTGAGCAGTACCTCCGCGACATTCTTTCCGAATACAAGACTGCGGCAGACAGGAATTTTTCCTACGAGTTCTTCGAGATGGAAAAACCTGAAAACCAGAAAATTGCACGCAGCTACGGAATCCAGGAAGTTCAGGTACGTGAAGTAAAGAACAACGAAGTGGGACTCAAGAAAGCATTCATGGGTCTTGCCATAGTTTACGCAGACCAGATTGAAAAGCTTGACGGACTTTCTTCAAGCGACGGTCTTGAATACAAACTTACCACAAGCATTTCAAGGATCATTGCCAAGACAAACATTTTTGCAGGGCTTACGGACAGCGTCAGGCTTACCCTCTATAAAAGCGAGGACCTTTCCAAAATCACGCAGATAGCAAACTTCAGCCAGATTGAACCGGCCGTTGAAGATGCATTCAGAAAGGTGAACAGGAAATTCAACAACAAGATTGAATTCTCAAGGGTGAACCCGAATTCGGACCAGGCCCTGGAACTTTCCAGAAAGTACGGAATTCAGAATGTTCGCTATACGAATGAAAGCGGCCAGCAGGCCAACGGGTCCATCGGTCTTGTCCTTGAGTACGGCGACAAATTCCGCATCGTGCCCATGGAACTTGCCAACATGATTTTCAACTATGCAGTCACAGGCCTTGATGAACTTGAGGAATCCATCCAGTCTTGCGCAGAAAGCCTTGTCTCAAAGACTTCACTCATTGCATACATTACGGGCCACGGTGAGCGAAATATTCAGGATGAAAACGATGCAGCTTATTTTGCAAGCCTTCTTTCAGATTACTACACCCTTGAAGAAGTAAACCTTGCAGAAAAAAACATTCCGGCTGCAGCAGAGACAGTCATCATCAACGGACCAAAGTCAGAATACTCCGAAGAGGAACTTTACAAAATTGACCAGTTCATCATGCGCGGTGGAAACGTCATGTTCCTTGTGGACAGCTACGACGAGCAGATCATGAACCAGTACGGAATGCAGCTTCCAGTTTACACTCCCGTTGAAAGCGGAATCCAGAAGCTTCTTTCTGCCTACGGTGTCGAAGTTGGGAATGAATATGTATTTGACGAAAAATGCTTCACCCAGCTGGACCGCCAGTACGGCAAGCTGAACTTCTACTATGTTCCCCAGGTGCAGAAGAAAAACCTTAACCAGAAGAATCCAATCACCAGAAACCTGGGCGAAGTCTTCTTCCTTGAATCATTTCCACTGGACCCATCAAGGGCACAGGAAGACAAGGACATTGATGTTACCATTCTTGCAAAAACTTCCCCGCAATCCTGGACCGTTCCAGTTACGGAAGGATTTGCCTTAAGCCCCATTGGAATCACAAAGCCCCAGGACAGAGAAAAGCTTGGTGAAAAAACCGTCTGCCTCCTTCTCGAAGGAAAGCCCCAGAGTGCATTCCTTACGGCACCGGATTTTGGCAGCGGAGAAAAAGATGGAGCACAGTCAGACTCAGGACTATCTGCACAGGCCCATCTTGCATCAGCAGTCCAGAAGTCCAGGATCTTCGTGGCAGGAACTTCATTCATCACTTCTGCCCAGCTCATTCAGCCAAACTCTACGGAACCTGTGGCATACTTTGTCCGCGGCAGCGTAGACTACATGTGCCAGAAGGAAGACCTTTGCCAGATGAGGACAAAGAACCTGAGCATAAACACCCTTCGCCAGGTCAAGCCGGGAGCTGCAGCCTTTGTAAAATACTTTAACCAGGCAGGACTTGCAGTTCTTGCAGCCATTGCAGGACTTCTTGTATATGCAGCAAGAAAAAGGCACAGGGAAAACATCCGCCGGCTTTACGACCCTGAAAACCCAAGGGATAAAAACTAGGGCAAAAAAATTGTGGCCTGGCATCTTATGGTGCCGGTATCCCACCAGATTTTTAAGGAAAAGAACATGATCAAACTAAACAGGACAAAAATCGGACTTCTTGCAGCCATTGCAGTTCTTCTTGCAGTCTGCACGATTCAGTCCATAACGGCAAACAGAACCAACGTAAGGCTCCTTCTTACGGACGAAGACATTTCCTTTGTCTCGATAAAATTTGGAGAGCAGAATTACACCATGACAAAAAATGACGGTGCATGGTATCTGGCAGACGGAAGAAAAATCCAGGACAACCGCGCCACGGCAATCGTAAATTCCATCAGCGAGATAAAGATCCTTGGAACCGTTGCATCTTCTGCAGGACAGGCTTCAGAAAAATACGGCCTTGATTCACCAGTCATGGTGGAAGCCTTTTCCGGAAACAAGCTGCTGAGAAGCCTGACCCTGGGAAAAATCACGGCAACAGGATCCCAGTGCTATGCATCAGTTGACGGCAAGCAGGGCGTAGTACTTATTCAGGGAGCATTGCGGACAACCCTTGAAGCAACACCTGATGACATTGCCCTAAAGGAAGAAAAGAAGGAAGAATCTGCTGGCATGGAAGATGAAACCCAGCAGCCATCTGATCCGTTAATCTAGGACAAAAAAAGGGACGTCCATAAGCATAAGGGTCCAGGGCATTTATCACGTCAAGACAACTGCCCATGTCAAGCTTACCGGACATCCCTTTTCCATTAAGGAATCAAATTACAATCCAAATTCAGCAAGTCCAGATGGAGGGCCACCTGCGGTACCGTCAGGTCCATGACCTCCTCCCACCATGGGCCGCCCAAACTGGCCGCCAGGCATACCTGCCCCCGGAGGTGAACCGCCAGCACCCCTAGGACCGTCAGGTCCCCTACCACCTGGGCCTCCAGGCCCACCAGCTCCCCCAGATCCGCGACCGCCGATTTCCGCAAGAACACCATTAAGTTTTTTTATTATCAGCTGAAGCCTGACCTTATAGGCCATCTGGACAATAACATCACAAAGGAAATCAACCTGCTTAAGTTCTTCCTCAGACCATTCATATCCTTCAACAGGATTCATGGTCATGGAAAGACTTCCACCTTCTCCGGTGCCATAATTCTTTACATAAGGATCATCTTCAAATCCATCAGGGTTAACATAATAAAGGTACATCTCACGAACACCCTGAGGAGAGTGGGGATTTGGTGGTGCAATGTAAATGCCTGAAATCTGACCAAGCTTGATTTCTGCAGCAACATCACCAACAATTTTCTTGATTTCAGTCTGAATTTCTTGTACTGATGAGAAATCTCTTGAAACAATGGAATTGTAAAAAACACGGAATTTTTCCGAACATAAATTAAAAGCCATACTTAATTATACGACCAAATTCCGCTTTACGCAAATTCTTACGGCAGCCATGTACTAAAGTTAATTTAAATAAACTGACTTTCCCAAAATGGAATGAATTTCATTCCTCGAGAGGAACCTGTACTCCCCGGGAGCAAGATCTTCGTCAAGGGCAAGGTTCCCCATGGAAATCCTCTTGAGATTGACCACGGTGGCACCCAATGCACTGACCATTCGCTTTACCTGATGGAATTTGCCTTCACTGAGGGTAAGGAAAATTTTGTCTTCCCCATGAAATTCTAAAAGCCCGGGTCTTGAAAAAAATCCCTTCTTTCGGCCGTCATGGCAGATAAAGAATCCCTCTGCGGCAAGATGGCGCCACCTTTCCTGTTCCCCAAGGGAAATCCTTCGGTCAAGAAGAACCTCGTAGGTCTTGCTCACATGAGTCTCGGGACTTGCAAGTCGCCTTGAAAATTTTCCGTCGGTTGTAAGAATCAGAAAACCTTCCGTGTCCCGGTCTAGCCTGCCTGCCGTGTGGATTTTCCTCCCATCTCGGTCAGCCAGAAGCGAAGGTTCAAGGTAGTCAAAGACCGTCTTTTCACCCTGCGCCTTTCCAGATTCTGCGGAAGTGCAAAGACAGCCGGATGCCTTGTTCATCAGGATGTAAAGGTCAGGAATAAACTCCACCCTGGCACCGTCAATGAAAACTTTATCCTCGTCAACATCAACTTCAACATCGCCGCCATAAATTCTGCAGGCAGATCCATTTCTTCCTATTATAACCTCATGATCCACAAGGAATTTTCTGATGCGCCTGTGAGTACACAATTTTTTTTCTGAAAAAAGAACATCAATCCGCTCTGGAAACATAGGGCCATTCCTTTCCATCATTTGACATGCTGATAATTTACAACAACTGGACTGTATGGTAAATTACTGCCTATGAGTTTTTACAGAAAAACAACCATCATCATGACGACAATCCTCGCCGCCCAGATTTTTCTCCAAAGCCCACAAACCTTCGGCCAGAAAAAAGATGCTGACCAGGAAAATGAAATCCTAAAGACCGTAGAAGAAATAAAAAAAATAGACCAGGCAAAAGATGCAGATGCCGTAGCAAATGCAGCCACAGCAAATGCACCTTCAAAAAAAGACGCCGCAGATTCCACTGCAACCGCTGCAGCCACAGCAGAAAATCAAAACGCAACACAAACGCCAGCATTAACAACGGCATCAAACAAGAAGACAAAAAATTCCCCAAAGGCAAAGGCTGAATCAAAATCATCTGATTCAGAAAAGCAGGACGCTGCCACCGAAAACCTGGAATCCATTGAGAATTCCACCCTTACAGAAAACCCGGGACAAACCCAGAGTACAGCAGGATTTAACCTTGTGGAACAGTTCCGTGAATATCCGGAAGTCGTATACTGGCGCGAATTCTACATGTCTGAAAAAATGCAGAAGGTTCTCCAGAACATTCTTGAATCCGCCGTCGAATACAGAATCTACGTAAGGAAAGCCGTGACCCAGCGTTCCCATGCGCAGCACAATTTTCCCTTGGAACTTGAATACCTGCCCGTAGTCGAATCAGGCTACAAGACCGCGGCACGTTCCAAATCCGGAGCCGTGGGAATGTGGCAGTTCATGGCAAACAGCGTGCGCCCCTTCCTCCGCCTGAGCGAATATGTTGACGAACGCCTTGACCCATGGCTTTCAACGGAAGCAGGACTTTCAAAACTCCATGACAACTACAGGACCTTCAACAACTGGCCCCTTGCCATCGGAGCATACAACTGCGGTGTGGGAGCAATGAACCGCGCCATCAAGAAGGCAGGAACCTCCGACTACTGGGAGCTTGCCCGAAGCGGCGCCATAGCAAGACAGACTGCAGAATACCTGCCAAAGCTCATCGCCATCTCGGACCTTGCAGAAAATCCGGAGCTGTACGGAATCACCCTGCCCCACCATGACCAGGAATATGAGGAACTTCTTAATTCCCGCGAAGCAGCCTTTGATTACATAAGCGTAAAAAAGCCCTACATGCTGAACCAGATTGCAAAGGAATCGGGAATCAGTGAAAAAGAACTGCGCCACCTGAATCCTTCACTCACCAAAGGATTCACTCCGCCGGCCATAGAATTCCAGATCCGCATACCGGCAGGAAAAGGCCAGGACGTAGCGGATGCCATCGCAAAAATAAAGCCAATAGAATTCCCGTTCCAGTACAAGGTGCAGAAGGGGGATTCCCTGTGGAGCATCTCGCGCAAATACGGAGTCACAGTCCAGCAGCTTTGCGATACCAACGGAATCAAGGAAAAGGACATTCTAAAAATCGGCAAAATCCTCTACATCCCGGCGTCAAAAAAATAGGTTCTTAAAACAGATTCCGATTCCATTGAAGGAATTTGCTTTTTTTTCGATTTCCACATAAAATAAAACATATGCCCTTTCGTGCAATTCCTCTAGCACAGGCATATTCAGGAGAGAGAAAATGAATTACAGAGAGTTTGGAAAGACCGGAGAAAAAATTTCCGCAATGGGTTTTGGCTGCATGCGTCTTCCGGAATACGAAGAAAACGGAAAGCACTATGTAGACCTTGAAAAGTCAGACCTGATGATCAAGACGGCCTATGAAAGGGGAATCAACTATTTTGATACTGCACCATACTACTGCAACAAGAACAGCGAGGCGGCTGTAGGACATGGTGTAAAGGCATTCCGCGACAAGATCCTTCTTTCATCAAAATTCCCTGGGGAAATAAAAAAGGCCGATTTCAGGAAGCAGCTTGAATCCACACTCAAAAACCTGGACACCGACTACCTTGACTTCTACCACTTCTGGGGAATCAACAGAAAATACTTTGACGAATCCATCATCGGGCAGGACCTTCTTGCCGACGCCCAGAAATTCAAGGAAGAAGGATTGATTCGCCACATTTCATTTTCATTCCATGACGAACCTGATGCCATAAGGCACATCATCGACGGAGCTGAAAAATACGGCGTTCCAATGGAAAGCATGCTGGTTCAGTACAACATCCTTGACCGCAGCAATGAAGAAATGCTTGCCTATGCCCACTCAAAGGGACTTGGAACGGTAGCCATGGGACCTGTAGGCGGCGGCCGTCTTTCTGCCCCAACTGAACTTTATTCAAAGCTGACTGGAAAAAATTCCCTGCCTACCTATGCGCTTGCATTCAAGTTCTGCCTTGGAAATCCAAACCTTAACTGCGCCCTTTCGGGAATGCAGACCCTTGAAATGGTGGAACAGAACTGCGAGCTTGCTTCAAGCGATACGGCCTTTTCAAAGGAAGAATGGGAATCACTCGGCAAGGCCATGGAAAACCTTAACAAGTTCAGCGAGCTTTACTGCACCGGATGCAAGTACTGCCAGCCATGTCCTGTGGGAATCGACATTCCGCGCATCTTCAACATGTTCACATACCACAATGTCTACGGCCTTGTGGACCATGCAAAAAGCATGTTCAGGGAATATGTTGAAAAGGACGGCAAGCTGAGCAGCGCATGCAAGAACTGCGGCATGTGCGAAAAGAAATGTCCACAGCACTTGAAGATTCGTGAAGAACTGAAAAAGGTTGAGGCTATTTTCCAGCAGTAAATATCATGGGCATCTCTAAAAACTGCAATTTTAGAGATGTCCTTATCGAACCTGAAATTAAAACAGCGGGCATCAGAAGATGTCCAGTTCAACAGAAGTTGAAGGTTAAATATGAAAATTCTGGTTATTGATGCACAGGGTGGCGGAATCGGCCGAACGGCTGTCCATGCCCTAAAGGAAAATTTTCCTGATGCTGACATCACAGCCGTAGGAACCAACACCGTGGCAACTTCCGCCATGCTCAAGGCTGGAGCGGATCATGGTGCAACCGGTGAAAATTCGGTGGTGGTATGCGCCAGGGATGCAGACTTTATTGTCGGACCCATTGGAATTGTAATTGCCGATTCAATGCTTGGGGAAATCACTCCAAGGATGGCAGCGGCAGTTGGGCAAAGCAATGCCGACAGGGTGCTCATTCCAGTCCATCATTGCAAGAACACTGTGGTGGGTGTCCAGTCCTACGGCATCGACAGCCTGGTTCAGGCTGCAGTCGATGAAATACGAAGCCGTACCATGGGCTGCACAAAGGCACCGCAAAAAAAATAGGGACGGGCTTGGCCCAATGGTTCCCTTTTGGAAAAATAATATATCAGGAAGGTATATTGCTGTTCAGAAGAACGGGAATATACCTTTTTTTTATGCAGCAATTTTTCCTGCATGAAAAACTGCGCCAGATGGATTGTCCCAGACGCAGAACCTACATTTTTATTTGGAGATTTTATGCACATTCCAGAAAACTATCTGTCACCTGCAACTTGCGCCGTATTGACTGCCGCCATGGTACCGGCTTGGATTCACGCAGCAAAAAAAGTCAGGGAAGAACTTCCAAAAGAAAAGATCGCCATGATTGGAGTTGGAGCAGCCTTTTCCTTTATCGGCATGATGTTCAACGTTCCACTTCCGGGGGGAACGACAGGTCATGCCGTAGGCGCAACATTGATCGCATGTGTCCTCGGACCTGATGCAGCCTGTCTTGCCGTATCCGTCGCACTCCTTTTGCAGGCCCTTCTCTTTGGCGATGGTGGAATCCTTTCCTTTGGTGCCAACTGCATCAACATGGCCTTTGCAATGCCATACCTGGGATTCTTCCTTTACAGGCTGATATTGAACCTGCTTTCAAAAGGACAGGAACCGGCAATTTCCCACAGGGTGATTTCTGCAGGCATCGGTTCCTATGCAGGAATCAATGTGGCCGCCCTGCTTGCAGCAATTGAATTCGGCATCCAGCCATACCTGTTCCATAATGAAGCAGGACAGGCACTTTACTGCCCATACGGACTGAACGTTTCAATTCCTTCAATGATGGTTGGCCACCTTACAATTTTTGGACTTGCAGAAATACTGTTTACGGTTGCAGTCCTTTCTTTCATCTGCAAAATGTCTCCATCCCTCATGAATGATTCAGCACCGGAAAACAAGAGAAAGGAATTCCTTCCAGTGGGAATTCTTCTTGGGATACTCATTGCCCTTGTTCCTCTTGGACTCCTTGCAGAAGGAACAGCCTGGGGTGAATGGGGTGCCGATGAAATTGCAGAAATCGAGACAAAGGGACAAGCCCTCGGCTACACCCCGTCAGGCCTTGAAAACGGCTGGTCACTTAATTCCCTTATTCCAGACTACAGCATGGAAGGCATACCGGAAGTTGCAGCATACATTCTTTCCGCAGTCATCGGAATTGCAGTCCTTGTAATTGTCTTCAGACTGGTCAGCAGCCTTAAGAAGACAAAGTAAACACAAGGGACTACCCTTCATGGCGCACCCGGACGCAGTCATTCCTGATTGGATGACGGAACAGAAAAACTATTCTCCCAGGGCAGACAGGAACGGATTCCTTGCAAAAACCATCCTTGGACTTGCAGGACTGTTCAGGATTTTCAGCATGAAAAAAAATGAATCCATCTCCACGGCAAGGGCAGGCTTTACGGCCATCCTTGTCCTGGGGCTGATAATTCTTTCCGCCCTGTCTGAAAGCATGTTTTTCTGCGGTACCATCCTGGCAGGTCTTTTACTGTACCTTTGCCTTTCAAGAATTGAAGTCGTTAAAAAAGTCCTTGCAACAGCACTGGCATCTTCAATTCTTACGGTACTGATCATGCTGCCTGCATTTTTTCTGTACGGCTCAAATTCAATTTTCACCATTCCCATGAAGGTGTTTTTGTCCGTTGGAATTCTTTCACTGTATTCTGCAACAACACCATGGAACAGGATAACCGGGGCGCGTGGATTTTTCCATCTTCCATCATTCGTAATTTTCATACTGGAACTTACACTACACTACATACTGATACTGGGAAACATATCCCATGACATGCTCATTGCACTCAAGCTTCGCAGCGTTGGAAAGGACAATGACAAGGGCAAAAGCTTTTCCGGAATCCTTGGAACCGTATTCCTCAAGTCCCTTTCCATAACGGAAGAAACGCAGCAGGCAATGGAGTGCAGGCTTTTTGACGGAACCTATTCTTGCAGGAAAAGCAGGATCCACGTCCGTGACCTTATACCAATTCCAGTCCTGATGGTGTATATTTTACTCTATATAATTACTGGATGCTGAAAAAACATGGCCCTCATTGAACTGAACAAGATTAACTTTAACTATGACGACATTCCGGCCCTTTCGGAAATCTCACTTAAAATTGAAAAGGGGGAATGCATCGGAATCGAAGGTGACAACGGCTGCGGCAAAACCACACTGATAAAGCTCCTCAACGCCCTCATATTCTCTTCTTCGGGATCCTATTTTTTTGATGGGAAGGAAATCAGCCAGAAATCCATGAAGAAAGAACTCTTTGCAAAAAGCTTCCACCAGCGCGTAGGCTACATTTTCCAGAATCCGGAAAACCAGCTTTTCTGTTCAAGCGTATGCGAGGAAATTGCCTTTGGGCCAAGGCAGATGGGACTTTCGGAAGAAGAAATAAAAAAGCGGTGTGACGACGTAATGAACCTTTTAAGAATTTCCCATCTTGCAAACCGTCCGCCCTATCACCTGAGCGGCGGTGAAAAAAAGAAGACTGCAGTAGCCTGCGTACTTTCCATGAATCCGGAAGTGCTCATCCTTGACGAACCGATGAACGGCCTTGACAGAAAAAGCAGGCAGGTCATGATGCAGGTTCTTCACGGCCTTAAGGAAAATGGAAAGACACTGATAATTGCAACTCATGACGAAAACCTGCTGAATGAAATTTCAGACAGGATAATAACAATTGGCGATGACCACACAATATGTCATCTCTAAAAAACAGGGGAACCAGATGCAAAAAGACAGCCTGCTAAAACTCCTTGACGACTACAAGGAAGGAAAAATCACCCAAGATCAAGTGGTCCTTAAAATCCGAAAGGCCCCCTTCGAAGACCTTGGATTTGCAAAGGTAGACCACCACAGGGCCATCCGCCAGGGAATTGCAGAAGTGATTTACGGAGCCGGAAAGACCCCGAACCAGATTCTGCAGATTGCACGTTCCGCCATAAGCGCAGGACAAAATACGGTTCTCATTACAAGAATGAAACCGGAAGCCGCAGAGCTTTTGCAACAGCACACTGAGCTTTCTTTTTCCTATGATGAAATAAGCCGGATAGGAATCTGCGGAAAACTGCCTGAGCCAGATGGAATCGGAAAGATAGCAGTTGTCACGGCAGGAACCAGCGACATGAGCGTTGCCGAAGAAGCTGCAAGAACATGCGAGGCCCTTGGAAACGAGGTCGTAAGAATTTACGATGCAGGAGTTGCAGGACTCCACAGGCTTCTTTCAAACCTTGACCAGCTCATGGATGCAACGGTTGTAATCGCCATAGCAGGAATGGAAGGGGCACTGGCAAGCGTAGTCGGAGGCCTTGTGGACTGCCCGGTAATTGCAGTTCCCACCAGTGTGGGATACGGGGCAAACTTTGGAGGACTGTCTGCCCTGCTATCCATGCTGAACAGCTGCGCCAGCGGAATAAGTGTCGTAAACATCGACAACGGATTTGGAGCTGCATACCAAGCAAGCATGATAAACCACATAAAGGCAAAATAGAAAAAAGGTAATCTTAGAGAATCCTAATTAATCCCATAGATTACAGTTTTCAGGAGAGAAAAAATGAAAACCCTATACATTGAATGCAAGATGGGTGCTGCAGGCGACATGCTTACAGGCGCACTCCTTGAACTTCTTCCGGAAGAAGAAAGAAAAACTGCAGTTGCCACCCTGGAAAACCTTGGCATCGACGGAGTAAAATTCTCCACGGAAAAAATCCTCAAGTGCGGAATCCAGGGAACCTGCGTCCACGTAACCGTAAACGGGGAAGAAGAAGGCGACCACCATCATGACCATCACCATCACGATCATGACCATCATCATGAAGGACATGAGCATCACCACCATCATGAAACATTCGACCACAGCCATGAACATCATCATGACGAACACGAACACCACCACCATGACGATCACGATACCCACGGCCACGAAGTCCAGGAACACCACCATCACCACGGCCCTCACGCCCACCACAAGCTGTCTGACATTTCAAACACCATCGCCAGCCTCAGGGTATCCGACAAGGTAAAAAGGGATGCAGTCGCCGTATACAACCTCATAGCCCAGGCAGAAAGCCACGCCCACGGAGTCGAAGTAGACCAAATACATTTCCATGAAGTGGGAAACAAGGATGCCATAATGGACGTAACCGCAGTCTGCTACCTGATGGACTTGATGGGGGCAGAAAAAATCATTGCGTCCCAGATAAACGTTGGATCAGGAACCGTCCACTGCGCCCACGGAATCATGCCAGTGCCTGCCCCTGCCACAGAATTCATCCTCCGGGGAATTCCATACTACCAGGGGGAAATAAAAAGCGAGCTTTGCACACCGACAGGAGCTGCCCTGCTAAAATACTTTGCCGAAGATTTCTGTTCCCAGCCGCCAATGAAAATCCAGGGAGTTGGAATCGGCTGCGGAAAAAAGGATTTTGAACAGGCAAACTGCGTCCGCATATTCCTTGGGGAAACCTGCGACAAAAACCTTAAGGACCACATCCTCCAATTAGAAGCCAACGTAGATGACATGACGGCGGAAGAAATCGGATTTGCCCTGGACAGGCTCTTTGAAGCCGGGGCACTGGAAGCATTCACGTCACCCGTATACATGAAGAAAAACCGACCGGGAACAATGATCACCGTAATATGCGCTGAAGAAAAAAAAGACGGCATCCTGGAAACTTTCTTCAGGCATACGACCACCATAGGAATACGTGAAAAAAAATGCAGCAGGTATGTTTTAAAAAGGGAACTGACTGAAGTGGAAACCCCCATGGGAACAGTCCACAAAAAAATTTCAGAAGGCTACGGAAGCCGCATCGCAAAAATTGAATACGACGACCTGGCAAAAATCGCCATGGAAAAAAACATGAGCCTTAGGGAAGTACGCAGAATCATCGAAAAAAGCAATCAGGACCAGGCAGATGACAGAAACAGAAAATGAAAAACTGGAAAAACTCAGGAACTTCTTTTCCGAGGCTGGGTCGGCCGCAGTCGCATATTCTGGAGGTGTGGATTCAACCCTGCTTGTAAAAGTGGCCCATGAAGTCTTAGGCGACAGGATGACGGCCATATCGCTGGTGTCAAAAAACTATCCTTCCCGTGAACGCAATGATGCTGCACAATTCTGCAAAAGCAGCTCCATTCCATATATCGAGATTGAATACGACGAGCTTGCAATTCCAGGCTTTGCACAAAATCCAAGGGACCGCTGCTACATCTGCAAGAAGGAACTGTTCTCCATGATAAAAAATGCTGCCGCCGACAGGGGGATGGCCACAGTCTGCGAAGGCTCCAACATGGATGACCTGGGAGACTACCGGCCGGGACTAAGGGCAATAAGGGAAATGGACATCAAGAGTCCCCTTCAGGATGCAGGCCTGACAAAACAGGAAATCAGGAACATCTCCCGAGAATACAATCTCCCCACATGGAACAAGCCATCCATGGCATGCCTTGCCACCCGCTTTGTATACGGCGAGACAATCACAAGGGAAAAGCTTGAAATGGTTGGACAGGCGGAACAGCTTCTTGTGGAACTGGGATTCACCCAGGTGCGCGTCCGCCTTCACGGAAACATGGCACGCATTGAGCTACTGCCGCAGGACTTCAGCCGCTTCATGGAAGATGCCATAAGGACACAGGTTGCCAAAAAACTTTCAGGTCTTGGCTTTACCTACATCACGCTGGACTTACAGGGATTCCGAAGCGGCAGCATGAACACGGCCACCTGACAAAGTGCAAATAAAAAAAACGCGGCCAGCACCCAAGCTTAAACCGCGGTCCTTCACTGCACCAGCAAAAAACTAGCAGCAGATTTTCCTTTCACATTCCTTGTAGATGTCGGAAGTCTTTGCAACAACATCAGCAGGAATTTCCTTGATGTTAGGATCACCTGCAAGGTTGTTGTCCTTAAGCCAGTCGCGGACAAACTGCTTGTCATAGCTTGCAGGACTTGAACCAACCTCGTACTTTGAAAGATCCCAGAAGCGGCTTGAATCCGGAGTAAGAACTTCATCACCAAGAACAAGCTCGCCGTTTTCATCAAGACCAAATTCAAACTTGGTGTCAGCAATGATGATGCCGTTCTTGTAAGCATGGTCGTAGCACTTCTTGTAGATTGCAAGGGCAGCCTGCTCAATCTTTGAACCGAGTTCTTCCCCAAGATCCTTCTTCATGTAATCAAGGGTAACGTTAATGTCGTGTCCTTCTGCAGCCTTTGTAGATGGAGTAACGATAGGTTCAGCAAGCTTTTCTGCCTGCTTGTATTCCTTGTCAAAACTGTGGCCCAGGAAAGGTTCGCCCTTCTTGTAAGCCTCGTACATTGAACCGAACATGTAGCCGCGGACGATAACTTCATAAGGAACCATCTTAAGCTTCTTGACAAGAATCGTGCGTCCTTCAAATTCACTCTTCTGGAATTCTTCCGGCATGTCCTTAAGGTCAGAAGAAATCATGTGGTTCTTGCAGATATCCTTTGTATAGTTGAACCAGAAATTAGAAAGTGCATTGAGCACCTTGCCCTTGTCAGTAATCATTGTCGGCAGAATAACGTCAAAAGCAGAAATGCGGTCTGTGGTCACAATCACCATTCTTCCGTCTTCAAGATCATAAACTTCGCGAACCTTGCCGCTGATAATTTTTTTCATAGGAATGCTCCTTGCCCTGATTTCAAAAAATGCCCTGTGAAAAATCCAAAGATTCAGGATTCCACGGGTATCATTCAATTCTAGTGTTTTCCGCTAGTTTTTTCAATTATGAATTTTATGGACGCCCTGCGGTAGAGGGACGGTGCAGAGCGTAGCCTACGGCCAAGCAATCCGCAGCCTTATCAGATTACCGATTTTTCCTTCTATAAAAAAGTCAAATGCAGTAGAATTGCAGTCAGGAGTAAACAAAATGAAAACACAAATCACCGGTCCAGTTTACGACGCACGTCAACTTGGAAAACCAAAAATGTATGTACTTGGAGTTCAGCACATGTTCGCCATGTTTGGATCAACTGTGCTCGTACCACAGCTGACAGGATTAAGCGTTTCTGCAACACTTCTGTTTGCAGGCCTTGGAACACTCATGTTCCATTTCATTTCAAAAAAACAGGTTCCTGCATTCCTTGGTTCATCCTTCGCATTCCTTGCAGGATACTTTGCCATCGCCCCCCACGGAGAAAAAAATCTTCTCCCCTATGCATGCCTTGGCGTTGCCTCATCCTCGCTTTTCTATTTCATACTCGCAGCCCTAATCAAAACCTTCGGCGTAAAGAAGGTCATGAAGTTCTTCCCTTCAGTCGTAACAGGGCCAATCATCATCAGCATCGGCCTCACCCTCTCCCAGTCGGCCATTGACAGCTGTTCATCCAACTGGATCATCGCCCTCGTTGCCATCGTCGTAATCGTTGCACTCAACATCTGGGGAAAGGGAATGGTCAAGATTCTTCCAATCCTCATTGCAGCCGTAGTCTCATACATCGTGGCAGCATGCATGGGAAAGGTTGACTTTTCTGCAGTTTCAAAGGCTCCATGGATCGGGCTTCCAGTAAAATACGAAGACACTGTCTTCTCCATCTTCAAGAATCCTGACACATCCCTCATCATCACATCAATCATCACCATCATGCCAATCGCCATTGCAACAATGATGGAACACATCGGTGACATTGCAGCAATTTCTTCAACAGTAGGAAAAAACTTCATGGACCAGCCTGGACTCCACAGAACCCTTACAGGCGACGGACTTGCAACACTCCTTGCCTCACTCTTCGGTGCACCTGCAAACACAACCTACGGTGAAAACACGGGCGTACTCCAGCTTTCAAAGGTTTACGATCCACGCGTAATCCGCAGGGCAGCCTGGTTTGCAATCCTCTTTTCATTCTCTCCAAAATTCGCAGCCCTCATCAGCTGCATGCCCGCCGCAACAGTCGGTGGAATTTCCATCGTCCTGTACGGAATGATTTCAGCAGTAGGCGTCCGCAACATCGTAGAAGGACAGGTTGACTTCAAGGAAAGCCGCAACGTGATCATCGCTGCCCTCATCCTCGTCCTTTCAATCGGAATCAAGTTCAGCGCAGCAGGTTCCATCGCCATCCACTGCGGTTCAATCACCATCGGCCTTTCAGGTCTTGCCGTAGCATCTCTTGTAGGCATCATCCTCAACGCCATCCTTCCACAGTCAAACAGGGAAGAATAGGCTAAACACTGCACCAGTTCATGCCATCAAAGCCGATGCCATGGACTGGATGCTTTCACCCATTGACCACAGGCAGCATGTCTGCTAAAATCCAAGTCATCCAAATGCGGGGTTAGCTCAGTTGGTTAGAGCATCACGTTGACATCGTGGGGGTCAGTAGTTCGAATCTACTATTCCGCAATTCTTTATTTTTTCCTGGCAGCATCTTTATTCCACAAATTCAATTGGTTCAATTCCCTATTAAGATTTTTCTTTTTGTTATATAATGAAAAAAATTGCAAAACTTTTTAAGGGAGTACACCATGGAAAAAGAAAACGTTTACTATTTGAATCATCCGCTCATCCAGCATAAGATCTCACGTCTCCGCGACGAAAACACAGGCACAAACGAATTCCGAAAGCTTGTGGAAGAAATCACCATGCTCATGGGATTTGAAGCCCTCCGCGAGCTCCCTGTTGAAGACGTGGAAATAAAGACTCCAATTGAAGTCTGCAAGACACCAATGCTTGCAGGACGCAAGATGGTTGTAGTTCCGATCATCCGCGCAGGCCTTGGCATGATGAACGGAATCCTTGACCTGGTTCCTTCTGCAAAAGTCGGACACATCGGCCTTGCACGCAACGAAGAAACACACCAGGCAGAAGAATACTACTGCAAGATGCCGGACCTTCTTGACCAGCGCCCCATCATCGTTGTTGACCCAATGCTTGCCACAGGCGGTTCTGCCATCGATGCAATCACCATGATCAAAAAGCGTGGCGGAAAGAACATCAAGTTCATGTGCATCATCGCAGCCCCTGAAGGACTTGAAAAACTCACGGCTGCACATCCAGACGTAAAGGTTTACGTTGGCCACCTTGACCGCTGCCTCAACGAAAACGCATACATCTGCCCTGGCCTTGGAGACGCCGGCGACAGAATCTTCGGAACTGATGACTGACATTCCTTCCTTTCCCATAACACCGCACCTTGAAGAAATCTGCACCATGCTTAAGGATTCACCTTCAAGATGCCTGGTGCTGACTGCAGAAACCGGAGCCGGAAAATCAACGGTACTTCCCCTTGCTCTCCTTGACCGGTTTGCAGGAAAAATTTTCATGACCCAGCCGCGCCGCCTGAGTGCAGTGGCAGTTGCAAAAAGAGTTTCAGACCTTCTTGGGGAAGAATGCGGCAGAAGATGCGGATACAAGATTCACCTTGAAAACAGGACGGGACCGGATACCCGGCTGACCGTCATGACGGAAAACGTTCTTGTGCGCATGCTGCAGTCGGATCCTGCCCTGGAAGAAGCCAGTGTAGTCATCATCGACGAATTCCACGAACGCACCGTTGCCACAGACTTGAACCTTGCATTCATAAAGGACGCCATGGAATTAAGGGACGACCTTTACCTTATAGTCATGAGTGCCACCATGGACGCAAAAAAAATTGCAGCCTACCTTGGCTCAATCAATTCAGCAGGAAAAACAGAACCAAAATCCGCCCCCGTATATTCAGCCCAGGGCCGCACATTCCCTGTGGAAATAAATTACGATGCCGCATCCTCGGTGGAAGAAAAAATTCTACAGGTTCTTTCATCACCAGGACACAGGGGAAACATACTTGCATTTCTCCCGGGAATTTTTGAAATCACAAGATGCGCCGATTACCTGAAGGAAAAATTCAGGGACGACAGCTCGGTACAGGTACACACCCTTCACTCCTCCGTTTCCATGGAAGAACAGAAAAAGATTCTTTCCCTTGAACAGCAGGATGCAAAAAATTCATCGGCCATCACCCACGTAATCATAAGCTCAGCCATTGCAGAAACTTCCCTGACGGTGCCCGGGGTAACCTGCGTAATCGACAGCGGGCTATCCAGGCTAAAGGCCCTGGACATTTCAAGCGGAATGGAAAAACTTGTAACGGTTCCTTCAAGCGAGTTTTCTTCGGCACAAAGGTCCGGGCGTGCAGGCCGATTGATGGAAGGAAAGTGCTGGAGGCTCTGGAGCAAAAACGACATAAGGCCCCGTGACACGGAACCGGAAATCCGCCGCAGCGAGCTGTCCCAGCTTGTACTCGAATGTGCACAGCGTGGAACAAGTTCCCTGGAAGAACTGGATTTTCTTGACCCTCCATCCCAGGCCCAGTGGAACGAAAGCCTTTTCCTCCTTGAAAAAATTTCAATGACGGACCCAAGGGGAAACATTACACCAAAGGGAAAGGCCGCCTTAAGCCTTGCCATGTCGCCACGCCTTGCAGGAATCATCCTGAGTGCAAAAAGTGATCCCACATTGCTTGCAGCAGCAAAGGACATATATGACAAATACGGCCCCTATTCAGATTCTTCAGCGGCCATAACATCAAGGGCCTGGAAGGACATTGCAGGACGCCTGGAAAATTGCAACTATATGGAAGAAAACATTCCTTCCGACAAGACCATGCTTCTTCTTTCAGGATTTGCAGACCGTCTTGCAAGGCACATTAAGGATGAAGAATTCATGTTCGCATCCGGAAAGACAGCACGCCTCATGGACCGTGGCGGTACGGTTCCCCAATGGGTGATTGCAATGGAAACCACAGGCACCTCCCGCGGAAACGTCATCAGGTCCCTTGAAAAGGCAGACGACAAAAGCCCCCACTTCCAGGAATGGCTAAAGGAAAAAACTACCGAGTCCACAAACTGCACCCTGGAAAATTCACGGGTTACTAAAAGCCTGGATCTTTGCTACGGCCGCATAGTCCTTTCTTCAAAAAAACTTCAACCCCAGGCTTCAGACACCATTACAGCCTGGAAAAATCTTGTTGAGCGTGAAGGCATAAAGGCCCTGCCCCTAAATGACAAAAGCAAAAGCCTGATCCTAAGAAGGCAGTTTTACCTTCTCCAGAAAAAAGGCGGCCACTCAGACAGCGGTGACAACTGCAGCAATAGCGGAGACGAAAACAATTCACCACAGAAATCCGCCACGCTTACGGATATTGAACAAAATCTTGCATCAAACTTTTCCCAGTGGCTCGAGCCATTCATCACGGGAACAGCTTCACCAGACGAAGAGACCGTCTACAACGCACTCCACTGGTACCTTGACGGCGCCACAGTCGACAGGGAAGTTCCACAGCAGCTTGTACTGCCCAACGGAAACAAGATAAAGGTACGCTACGAAGCTTCCGCCGGGGGAACCATAATAACTCCCGTGGCTCAGGTGATCATCCAGCGTGCCTTCGGATGCTTTGAAACTCCGCGCATCATGGGCGTTCCAGTTTTGCTCCACCTGCTGTCTCCTGCCAGACGCCCACTGCAGATAACCCGTGACCTTGAAAATTTCTGGACTTCAACCTGGAGCGAAATCTGCAGGGAAATGAAAGGCCGCTACCCCAAGCACAACTGGGACTACCGCGTTGCAGAAAAAGACTGACCTGCATAAGTAAACTTTTCTCACTCTGTGAGACAGTCATGTGCTATACTGCATTATATGGAGAAACCTATGGCAAATACAAAAAAAGTAAGCGGAGAATTTGCAGTCTACAGAAGAATCCTCAGGATCGACGAGCTTATAGCAAGCGGATGTTACCCGACCATCGAGGACCTTATGGACGACCATGAGGAACTTGGCAGCCGTGCAACAATCTACAGGGCCATAGAGTCCATGAAGCTTGAACTCAATGCACCCATCGAAAAAGATCCGCATACAAAGGGCTTTTACTATTCAGACAAAACATACCGCCTGCCTGCCGTCTTTACCACGGGACAGGAAATGTTTGCAGTCTCGATGCTGCAGAACATGGTCAGCAACCTCAAGGGAACACCCGTATATTCAGATGCAGTTAGAATTCTTGAGACAATCCAGAAAAGCGCTGTAAAGAATCCAAACGAACTTAAGTGGAAAGGGAAAATCAATTCATCCGAAGACACAAACATGGAATGGACAAAAAACAGGTACGTCTTTCTTGACGACTGCAAGATGGATGTTTCTGAAAAAACATGGAACACTCTTGAAATTGCATTCAGGGAAAACAGGGCCATTGAATTTGACTACAGCGGAATATGGAAGACCGAAAAGACACACCGCAAGGTTCAGCCATACCAGTCTGTCTTTTCCGGGGGAACATGGTACCTGTGGTGCAAGGACATTTCCAAAAAGGCGCTAAGGCTTTTTCAGATTCCGCGGATAAGCAATGTAAGGCTTACGAAAGAAGTTTTTACGGTTCCACCTGATGCAGACTTCAGGAAACATTCCACAGGAGCCTTTGGTGCATTTATCGGCGAAACAAAAAGGCCTGTTGAATTCAAGGCACAGTTTTATGATGAAGCATGCGAATTCATCCGCGACAGGCAATGGGGTGACCGCCAGAAAATTGAAGAACAGAAGGACGGCAGTATAATCCTTTCCTTCATGGGCAACCAGCTGTATCCGTTTCTAAAACTCATACTCGGCTGTGGATGCAACGCCCGCCCCCTAGCCCCAAAACTCCTGGTCGACGAATGGAACTGGCACGTAAGGGAGATGGGGAAGAATTTGGGGTGAAGGTTAAGGCGAATTACACTGCCATGAAAAAGTATAAATATTTCCGCAAAAATCTCACTGCATGAGACGATACCGCCTCTTTTAATTCAGCAAATGATATTTTCTATAAACTTCTAAAGTATTCCTCAGTCAAAGCTAGCGGAACATTTACCATCCTTTCCTGCTCCTTATAGTTTGCCATAGAAAATCTTATTCCTGTCAGGTTTTCATTTTGTTTTAGAACTGAAGAAAGGCTTTTTGCCTTCAAGTTGACCTCTGCCTTTACTTCTATCGGGTAAACCTTTTCGGTCTGGATTACAAAATCTATTTCCATTGTTGAATTTTCGTTAGTGTAATAATAAAGATTTTTTGAAGCTGCTCCGCCTTTTATAATTGCACTATAAAACTGCTGGGCAACAAACTGTTCTGTAAAACTTCCCTTATAAGATGAAAATGAATTATTGCCAACAAGAATTTCACTTGCAGGAGCTTCAACCAATGCACCTAAAAGTCCAACATCATTTATGAACAATTTAAAACAATCAAAGTCCTCATAAAATTTTAAGGGCATTTCCATTTTTTTTACACGATTCACCTTATAGACTAGACCGGCATTCATGAGCCATTGTATTGCATTCTCAAAATCTTTTGCACGACTTCCTGACTTTACTGCACCGTAAATAAATTTTTTATTCTCTTTAGCTAATTGAGATGGAATAGAATTCCATACCATATTTATTTTGGGAATATCCCTTGCCGGAGCATGCTTTGAAACATCTTTTTCATAATCCTGCAGAATCTGTTTCTGAATTAACCGAACCTTTTGAATGTCATTTTCTTCAACATAACCCAAAACCACACCAGGCATTCCACCGACATAATAATACTGTCGTAGAAGCTCTATAAGTTGGGAACTTAATGCATTCAACTCTGCCCATTTATGTCCCTTAATTTGTTCAACAAGAATATCCTTTCCTAATGCAGACAAAAATTCAATAAAAGATAATGGATAAAGATTCAGAGTATCAACTTTTCCAACAGGAAAACCAGTCCCATGATGATTCATAAGACCAAGGAGTGACCCTGCCACAGCAACATGATAATCAGATGCCTGTTCACAAAAATATTTTAAGGAGGTTAATGCTTTTGGATATTCTTGAATTTCATCAAGTATAATCAGTGTTTTTCCAGGTTCAATTTTTTTATTGAATATGGCAGAAAAACTCCTTATTATTCTCTGAACATCATAGTCCATAAAAACATCTTCCAGCTGAGGATTGTTTTCGCAGTTTATATAGACATAATTTTCAAACTCTTTTTCCCCAAATTCTTTTAAAAGCCAGGTCTTTCCTACCTGTCTTGCTCCTTCAATAATCAAAGGTTTTCTATCTTTAGAGTTTTTCCATTCTATTAAACTTGAATATAATGACCTTTCCATAATGCATATATTACATTTTTCTAGGGGAAAAAACAATTAAAATACACATTTTTCTAGGGGAAAGTTTAGCAACCTGTACCAGTCAATAAAAGTAGACAAAATCCCACTACATGAGACGGCAACGTGATAAGGTGAACCCTGCAAAGGAATTTCTATTTTGCGGCGGCCAGATGTTCGGCAAGGGAAACTATTGTCCCTCTGTCTCTTGAGGATAACTTAGAGAAAGCCTTTATGAGCTTCTTTTCTTCCTTGGAATCAAACTGTTGCAGGTGCTGTAATTCTGGAGGTGTGGGAGTAGGTTCAGATGTTTTTCCTGTCACAAGATATTCAACGGAAGTTTCAAGAACTTGTGCAAGCTTAACGGCAACTTCGGCACTAGGAATGCACCCCCTGTTGCCCACATAGCTGTCTATGGCCCGTTTTGAGATGCCTGCCTTGTCCGCAACTTCCTTGTCAAGAAGTCCAAGAAAATCAATCTGATCCCTAAGTCTTTCTCTAAAACCCATAAATTGTATGATACCACTATATTGGTACTAAAATTTTGACAGTGCTAAATTAGTGGTATATAATTAGGAATACTAAAATAGTGGGAATAACGGTCACAAGTAATTTTGGCATACTGGAGGATAGTATTTATGTCAACCTTTAAAACAAGTATAGAAAAAATTCTTTCTAAAAGAAAAGAAAATATTCCTTATATTGAAGAGGATGAAAAAAAAATAAAGAATCTACGAGACAAATTAGATGAAATTATAAAAGAATGTAATAAAAATGAATCATTTTCAGAATTAACGAAAGAAATTGATGATACTCAGAAAAAGCTTAAAGAAGTTTCAAAAAAAATTACAAATACAAAATTAAGATTTGCCAGGGACACCTTAAATATTGGAGTTTCCGGACAAGCTCGCGTCGGTAAAAGTACCTTGTTACAAACATTAACAGGATTGAATGATAATCAACTTCCAACTGGGCACGGAAATCCTGTTACAGCGGTATGTTCATGTATTCACAATGTTACAAGTGAAAGTTATGCCGACATTGAATTTTATACAGAAGAAGAATTTATACAAAAAAGAATAAAACCTTTGTCAAAATATTTGAATAATGATATTTCTTCAATAAGTGATTTTAAATCAATAAATTTTGATGATTTTGATTTAAACTTTGAATCAAATGACTTGTCATCTCGTCTAAAAGAAATGAAAGAATCAATAAATGATTTTGAAGATTTATTAGGTGCACCTAGAAAAAAACTGACTAATCTTGATGAAGTAGTTAACTACGTAGCCTATAGAAATGATCTAAATATGGATTCTTATAAGATGTATTATCCAGCCGTAAAAAAAATAGATATTTACTGTCCATTTCCAAATTTAGATGGTGACAAAATCCAATTTGTTGATTTACCAGGATTCGGCGAAAATGGTGATGTTGATAAGATTCAACTTTCTGGTTTGGAAAATAATGTCGATCACTTCATGTTAATAACAATGCCAACTAATGGGGTCATTGCAGGTGGCAAAAACTACGCAACTATTACTGATGATTTAGCAACAATACAAAAAGCAGTTACGAATCGTTCAGAATTGGAATCATTTGTTATAAATGTCAATAACACTGATATAAATAATGTTGAATCTTTGATTGTTAGTTGGAGAGAAACGTTAAATAAGGATCCTAATGTTTCAAATAAAAATAAGTATGAAGTTGATGTAAAAAATGATAAAAAGTCTGTTAATGAAATGTTTGAAAATATTCTCAGTCGAATGACAGATGCTTTACCAAAAATGGACAGACAATTTCTAGATTTCTATAAAAAAGATTTACAATTAGACGGATTAAAAGATAAAATTGAGGCATTACTAAAAAAAGTATCTGAATGGATAAAAAACACACCTGCAGATATGGTTATAATAAATGACGAAAAAAAAGCATTACGAAATAGTCTTAGTAATCAATTGCAAAAAATAAAAGATGCTTTGGACGCTAAAGATAATGATGCAACAGCATTTGGAACAAATGTTGCAAGCATTTGTAAAAAAATAAAAGATAATATTGATGCCAATATGATGTTCAGTGATTCAATACTATGGGAGGAGCATGTCAATTCATATAATGGTATTACAGATAAATATCACGAAGAATGTCATCGCCTCCGCATAAATATTCTTCGTGAATATGAGAAGTTAAATGAATATTATAATACCAGCCTAGAGACAGTAAAAAACGAAATTATTTCTGTAATTTCCGGGAATACAAAAGGATTAGTAAAAACAGGCTCAATAGGATCAGGAGCAATAAAAGATGTTCTTTCTACATTAGATTCCTGCGATGAAAATATTCCAAAGATAAGGGAAGCATTTGCTTGGCTATCTCAACTTCATCTTGATTTCAGATCACAAGTTTATCCTAGTATTTTTAATGCAGATGAAATGAATTCATTAGATCCAGATAAGACAGCACTTTGTACTACAAACTCCCTTGAACTTATGAAGGAACAACTCAGTGAAAATGCTAAGTCCTATGCTCAAGCTATAAAACAAAGCATACTAGATCATGATTCATGTAATTGCTTTTTAAGATGCTCGATAGAGTATTTTTCTGATTTATTAATTAGGTCAAATGATAATGAGTTAGACAATGAATTTCTTTTAATTGTTTCACACTTTGGCAAAAATGAAAAAAACAATAATAAAAAAATGTATCAGACTTTGAGAGACAAACTAAAAGAATGCGTTTCGATTATTGAAGATTTGGAGGAAAAATAAAATGAGTTTTATTGTTATTGCATTGGAAGAAGTATTTGGCATATTAAAATTTTTAGGAGAATCTGGTGTAAAGTTATGGAAAACTGTTGCTCCTAAAACTGGTAGTTTGTTACAAAAATTTCTCAACAGAAAAGATGGTGAACCTCTTGGGTTGGAAGAACTACGTATTTCATTAGTAGCACCATCAGGATTTGGAAAAACGACATTGTTATCAACAGTAATGGGAGAAATAAATAGAAATATTACACCAACTGACATGCAAGAAAGTTATACTTTGGAGGTTGATGCGACTAATGATGAAGACAAAGCCCGTATTGATATAAATAATAAAATTATCGATAACACTATAACGTCTGGTTCACTTAAAGTAAAAACTGGTATTAGTGGTACAGGTGATATTAATAAATTCAATTTTAATATTTCATTAACTGACAGAACAAATAATAAAGTGATTCAGCCATTCTGCATCCTAGATGCGCCTGGTGGCTTAATAGCCAAAGACATCAAAGGAGATTTAACAGAGTGGAGAGAACATCTAAAAAAGAGTAGAATCCTTTGGATGCCGATAAATTCAGCCGCCATGATGGAAGCCAGTTCTAAAGTTGAGTTAGAAAGAGTCGGAAGAAGTGAAAAACTTAAGATCCATGAAATGAAATCTTGGGCAGAAGAATGGGCTAAATATCAGAAAGTAAAAAAACTTCCTGCCTGTATATTTTATATTCCTGTTAAATGCGAAAAATATCTTTCTAAAGGTAACAAAGAGTCTGCAGAAAAACTGAAGGCAACTTTTATGGATTTATATGGTGGTATAATAAAATCAATAAAAGAGATTTCACCGAAGAAAATAGAACAATATTATGTACCTGTGGAAACTATAGGTGCAGTAAAATTAAGTAACAGTGAATGGTATGGTACTGTTGAAGAAATAGAAAAGATTGAATTTGCAGAAAATTATGTTGTTGATGATAGAAATGGCAAATTTAGAGAAATAAAAAATGCAGATCTATTGTTAAAAAAAATATACGAATATGCACATGATGAAATTCTAAATAAGGCTGAAGAGGATAAGCAGGCTTTAGAGGAAATAAAAAATCCTCTAAACATAACAAAGAAACTTGAACTTAAAAAATGCATTCAAATGATAGAAGAAAGTTTAAGACCTATTATTGATGAACTTGGTAAATATTCAAAGACTTCACTAAGCAAGTATAAACTCTGATGTAATTGAATCTATGGATTTGTAATCCATAGATTCTTCATTTTTATAACTTGGGAGATACCATAATGTTTTCAATAAAGACAAGAAGCCGTAATCTTGATTATTCAATGGATGCATTCGATCCGAGTTTTTCAACCGAGTGGCTTAGGAAATATCGCAATTCGGAGAGTAAATTAAATTATATCCGCGATGATAGCAAAGTAGATATTTATCTTGAAGTCAATGATAAGAAATGGTTTCTATATTTTGGAAAAATACCAACTGAACGAAAATCAAGTGCAGGACAGTCCATATATACTTCGATTATTGGAGAAGGATCTGTTTCTGATAAAAAATCAAAAAATCAAGTAATAAAGCTACTTGTAAATGCATTTTTTGACGACTCACCAGAAAACTCAATAAATAATCAAATTGCTCCAGTTTTCGAGAAACACTTTACAGAAGAAACGATAAATGGTTTTGATGGAAAACGTGACGATACTCAAACTAGTAAATTGATAAATGAGAAAATAATATCTTTTATTAATGAATTGCCTGACTCACAAAATACTAAAGTTTTAGAGGATGAAAAACTTACTAAGTGGAATATAAAAGACTTAGAATTTAATAAATATGCTGGAAAAGAAAAAATCTTGCCATTTATATACGCATTATTATTTTCAAAAGATACTTCAGTAAAAAAAATCTTTGCCTGTACATCAACTAAACTTAATCAAGAAAAAATCGAAGAATTAAAGAAATATCAAACGGATAATATCGTTGACAAGATTATGACATTGGATAAAGATACCTCAAAAGTATTACCACAAACTATTAAATCTAAGAGTTATAGAATAAATATGAAAACGAAAGTTCAAGGAAAAAAAACTGCACCAGAAATAATAAAAAATCTAATGCTATTTATAATCATAGTATTGATAGGATATAGTCTTGTTTGTTGGAATTTTGTCTTATACCCTTTCAAGAAAAATATCTTGGAAGAAAAAGCTATTTACTCATCATGGATACAATTTAACGAAAGAGGAAAGAAAATAGCCTATATTAATAAAACTCAGAAATGTACAGAAATATTTATTGATGATGATTTATCTGAAAAAGCTTTAAACATGAAAATTACAGAAAATAATACAAATATGCTTATAAAGCTACAAGAATCGTCAGATGAAAAATTAGATAAGTCAAATAACGCCATCACGGTCTATGAATTAATACCGGATGAAAAAAGTAAAAAAATAATACAAAGATATCAAAGAACTATAAACTTATTTGGAAAAGAATATCTTATTGGTAAACCATGGAGTAAGGAAAAATAAATATGTTTTCAATAAAAACAAGAAGCCGTAGTCTTGATTATTCAATAGGTGCATTCAATCCTGATATTTCAAATCTTTGGCTTAAGAAATACCAAAGTCAAGAAACTAAATTGAATTATATCCGTGACGATAGCAAAATAGATATATATTTTGAAACGGATGAAGAGAAATGGCATCTGTATTTCGGGAAAATACCAACTGATCGTAGATCAAGTGCAGGACAAACTATATATACGTCGATTATTGGAGAAGGGCTTCTTTCTGATGTAGAATCCAAAAATCTAGTGTTTAAGTTACTTGCAAATGTGTTTGCTAAAACCAGCCCAGAAAACTCAATAAAAAATCAAATTGCTCCAGTTTTTGAGAAATATTTTACAGAAAAAACAATAAATAATTTAGATGGAAAACGCGAAGACACTTACACCAGTAAACTAGTAAATGAAAAAATAATATCTTTCATTAATGAATTACCTGAAATAGAAAATACAGAAATAATCGACTCAAACAATCTTGAATTCAATAATTATGAGAAAAAGGCCTGTATAGAAAATATTATATCAATACTATATGGCATCATATTTTCAAGAAAACAAAATTACCAGTGTTTTATTTGTACTTCAACAAAATTAAGCAATGCTGAAAAAAGAAATCAAATAATTTCTTGTAAAAATGAAATTTATGGAATTGTGTTGACAACAAATGATGATAGTTATGAGGAATTTCCTATAAAATTTAATAATAAACAAGCAGAATCAAACAATATATTAAATCCCTTATCCCATGTTAATTCTTTTGATGATGCGCAAAGCATTTCCATAAAATTCATTACATGGTTAAAAAAATTCTATCCAAAATTATTATTCTCCATTTGTATTTTATGTATATCAGCCCTAAAAGAATTAAATGATAAAAAAAATTTAGATAAGCTAAAACAAGAAATAAATAACGTACTGTAAATGTTTTCAAGAATCTAAATATAGGATGTTTTAAATGAATAAATTAAATCATATATTTTTTAGTATTATACTAGTAATATCCGAACTTTGTATTGTCGTGGCTGGATTTTATATTATTAAAAGTAAGGAACCAGTATATGTGATTGCACTAGCGAGTATATTATTTTTAATCCTATGTTTACATTGTTCTTATGAACTTTACAATGTTGAATTATATTGCACTGAAAAAAATAAAAAAATTTCTAAACTTAATGTGAAGTCAATGTTAAAAAGCGATGATAATTCGGAAACAATCTGTTTTGATGAATACTTAGTATCAGCCTATAAGGCCTATTGTACTGCTATAGTCGAAGTATAAGTATGTTTTTGTGTACGAATATGAGTTGGAATGATTGGTTAACTCTTATTTTCGCTTTTATTGCTATTGCTGTGGCTGTTTTTATTCCTGAAAAAATTAAATGGGAGCAGACCTATTCAAGTTTAATTTCTGAATATAGAAGTTATGATTTTGCTATTGCATGGCAAAGTATCATTGAATTTTTTGTAAAAGAATGTGAGTCCAATATGGAACATATTCAAAAAAAATATGAAGAATATTTTGAAAATGAAAATCAAGGGTATGCTGGCAATTCATGTATTGATTCTGATAAATCACTTCACTTTCATCGAAGATATCTGGCACAATTTTTCTGGCAACTTGATTTGTGTTCAAAAACGATTTTCATTGGTAAGAAAAGAATTGCTAATGATTTTTCTTCTGGTGAGGCAAATATGGTAAAAATTCTCTGCCACATGAATATTGCAATTGATTCAAGTGAAATTCTGTACAAAGACATTTCTGCACCAGATATAGTTCCTTCTCCAGAACATTCAAAAGGAATGAATAAATATTTAAGTCACATATATAAAATTTTAAACAACTCAAAGAGATGGATGCAATAGATGAATGTACTGCATTTGCAATAAACTTTTTGTAAAGTAAAGAAATACCACCATTGATAAAAATATATAACTATTTTTCTTATAGCATAGCCGCATGTCTTCCCTTGCAAACGCCATTGGGATGATGTGCGCAAATATTTCCTGTTAGTAAAGATAAGGAAGGAAACTTCATTCCACAATACTTGCATACATATTGAGATTTTTCGTTCCCTTCATACAATTTATGGGGGCCCTTGCAGGTACCAAGTGGATGCCTACTACAGGGATTTGATACTAGCAATTTAACTGACGAAAACTTTGAACCACAATATTCACAATAAAAATTTGACATACTTCCAATTTCCAAAAAAAAATTATATCATCATTTTAGAAATTAGCAATTCCAACATACAAAAATACTAAGAGATTACAGTCACATCATTTTCATTCAAGATATATAAAATACTTCACCCCTTTCTCACCACATGAGACAAAGCCATGGTATCTTCAAGACATTACTTGGAGGTAAACATGAATTTTGTTGCTATGCACTTTGAAGAAAATGGAAATAAACTTACTTTGATAAAATTTAGAAATACCAGAAGAACATGGAGAAGAATTGAAATCTCATATGACTCTGAACGCGCATCAATTTGGCAGACAAATAGACTGCTAAGAAAAGTTACATCCTTTGTTGGCGACCTGCCTGTTTTCTGCTGTTATGCAAAAGAAAAACAAGAGAAAATATACAATGCCTTTATACGCCCGTTTTTTTTCTACAATCTAAAATACCCAAACGCTAAATCTAAATCGATAAATTTCAATTTCTATGACATCAATGACATTGCTAAAAAAATACTTCCTGACATAAAGAATACCAAGATAAAAACATTGGTAAAATACTTTAACATTTCATACGATCCCAAATCCACTCTTTCATTTCTCACTGCTATTGGAACCATTGTAAATAAGCTTGTAAAACTGAATTCCACCGATTCAAGCATCCTGTCCTCAACCGCTTGTTATTCAGTTCGTTTCAAAGAAATGGAATTAAATCATGCTTACTTATACCAACCCTTCACACCTAATGCATACGACAGCTTTACCGCGAGCTTCCACTGTATCTAAGAAATCACACATATTTACGCCTTCTTTTATGCTAGTAAAAAAAATCTTAGAAATCAATACTCAAGAATTTCATCAGACAATTTTGGTGAACTTTCCAATCCTTGTTCACCCCTTTCTCACCACATGAGACAAAGCCATGGTATCTTCAAATCATTACTTGGAGGTAAACATGGATTTTGTTGCAACGCACTTTGAGAAGAGTGGAAGTTCTGCCAAGCTTGCTTTGGTCAAGTTTAAAAATGGCAGAAGGCTATGGAAAAAGATTAAAATCACATACTATACTGGACATACATACCCTGGGTATGCACTAATTCACGAGACAAATGAACTGCTTAGTGAAGTTTCATCCTTTGTCGGAGACCTGCCTGTTTTCTGCTGCAATGCAGAAGTAAAAACGAAAGAAATTTACAATACCTTTTGCGGCCCGTCCATCTGGTATCCTACAAGTACGCGACTATGTTTCAATCTTTACGACATCAAGAGTGCTGCAAAAAAGCTGGTTCCAGATTTGTATAATACCGCGATAAAAACGATGGCCAGATACTTTGGCATTTCTTACGATTCAAGGTCCCCAGTTTCAATTGCTACGGCTGTTGGATCAATTGCAAATAAACTCATTGAGTTGAATTCAAGTGATCCAAGCATTTTAGCCTTATGCAGCTGCCATCAACTCTATTTATCCTTCAGAGAAGCAAAACCAATCTCATGCGAGAATATTTATGATACTACAAACAGTCTTCTAATTTACGACTTCTAATTTTCTCATTCCATGAGACAAAAGAACTGATAAGTAAAGTTTCATCCTTTGTCGGAGACCTACCTGTTTTCTCCTGTAATGCAGAAGTAAAAACTAATCATGAGTTTTTCATCTATGCAGAAACAAGAACCATCTCTGCAAGCTCATTTACTTTTTCCACAGGAAGCTTAAGCATGTCTGCAATTTGTTCCACAGTCATTTTTCCAGCCTTAAGCAATCCTTGAATAATTTCAGCCTTGCCTTCGAGTTTGCCTTCACTTCTACCTGCCGCTTTACCACGAGCCTCTACTGTATCTAAGAAATCACACATATTTACGCCTCCTTCTGCATTAGAGATATTTTCATTATATATCGATTCAAACTTATTGTCATTGGTCAGGACTTTCATCAGCTTGAAAAACTCATCAACATGCTTGATTGTATCCTTTGTTCCACGGTATCCAGGAACTCTCCTGCGTTTAGCAAAGTAGTCGGCAACGATTTTGAAATCACTCCTGAACTTTGAAATCTGTTCATCAGTCAATCTGCAAATCTCAAAAAGATTTATTTTATAGTCATTTACATATGGTTTAAGATTCTCAGGAATATCAAGGCATCCCAATAGATTTTTAGGTTTGTTCCATTCGCCGTCACCAAAATACAGTACAAGAGTGATCACAGGATATCGCTTAGTTTTACAATTCTGATTAAGCTGGTTTCGATATGCAGCGCCGTCATAACACAAAATTCTAAGTGGCATGTCTGGATCAACTGCAGTCTGGTTTTCAAGACCATACAGGGCAATTCGTATCTGTCCATTTTTCCAATATTTTGCAATATCCCGTTCCTGCTCATGAAGTTTGCCATCAGCCTTGTACATTGAATTTTCGGATTCTGCTTCAAGTTCATTTTCCTTTACTATTTGTTCACCGTTAAAAAGCAATCCATTCACAATGTCGGCAAAAACA
>JAZLGN010000015.1:0-4634 GCA_045616325.1 Treponema sp. | reverse complement strand
AAGGGTTCTACGGCGGATCATTGACCTGTTTGCGGGCTTAATCGCCTATGCACGAATATCATAGTGGTCAGTACCGGACAAGCCCGAACGCTGTTCCTTTTCTGTTCTTTTACATATTGACTTTTGGCTCACCATATCATAATTATAGTCGTTCCAGTCTCTTGTTAAGATAATAAATTGTAACGCCGCAAAAAGGAGATAGCATTCCGTCTTCATCCCTAGATGTAAAATCAGCAATCTTTTTCTGCAAAAAACTTTTAGTCAGTTCCCTGCCATCGCCATATTTTCGGAAAGCCTGAATGAGGACATCAATCTTGGCCTTGCGGTTCTTGCAGAGAATGTCAGCATTTAAATTCAGCAAATCATTTAGCTGCTTATTAAATTCTTCATCTTCAGAAAAGATTCTTCCATCCGATGCATAACGAATTCTTAGCTTGGCAAAATCTTCTTTTCTAGCCGGATTGAATTTTAGCTGACCGTTATTCCCATGCTTGGGCTTGCCCCTAAAATTATCGCAGGTATATATTTTATCATCATATTGGCCTTCACAAACGCCAAGCATATTTGAATATTCAAGGGTTTTAGCAGGTGCTGCTGACTGAGAATCCCAATGTTCCACCCTCATCCCGGAAGTTCCATTATCCTTAAAGGGGCGTATCCTGGACATGCAGTATGCACACAAGTAACCTTGTTCTTTGCAAAGAGATGTCTTTAGTTCCCTTGATAATTCACCAGGCAGGCCATCACCATAGGTTGAATTTGGATTTTCCTTTTTATATTGAACAAATGTTAAGGGTTCTGAAGCTTTTACGATCGGTATCATAGTGACTACACATCAAGAAAATCTAGTAACGAAGAAAGCCTGACTGTCTCAGGAGTATGTCCATTCAATTCTTCCTCGAGTTGCTCTATTTGCTTTTTTGCAGCAGAAAAATTCTCATCGTCAATGATAGCGGAAATGTTTTTTAGCTTCTGGGCAATCGCAGCATTGATGCCAAGGTTTTCATTGTTTTCTGCCATTATGTTATTTAAGACGGATTCTGATGAAAGCCCAAAGCTCTGCCTTACTTCATATATATCGGAATCCTTTAACACCCTGATGCATTCCGGCTTGATTTCTCCTAAAACCTGGGGGGAATGAGTCGTAATGACAAACTGACAGTTTGGAAATGTTTTTTTAAGAAGATGAACGACCTTTCGCTGCCATGAAGGATGCAGGTGCAGGTCTATTTCGTCAATCAGGATAATGCCGCTTCCTTCCAGAGGATTTTCCATTGATGGATTTGCTATGGCCAAACGTCTGGCCAAATCGCCAGCCAAAGACAGCAGGCACTTTTCTCCATCAGACAGGACATTTATTGGGAGCTTTAATCCCTTTTTCTGTATTGTCATCAACAATGGAGCTCTTTGAATGTGAAGATTTTCATATCCCGGTAAAAAACCATATATGGCCCTACGCACGCATTCCAAGATGGCATCGACATAATCCAGATCCCTTAATTCAGATTTTTTTGCGTTTTCATAGTCTTCCCTGTCTCTGTACCATTCAAAAAAATCCCTGAACCTTGTATTTGCATCAAGTGAATTTTCATAAGTGCTGAACTGGTTAAATACATGCTGCATCCTGATTCTCATTGGAATATCCAGCACACTTCTATTTGTCGGGTAATAAACTAAGACTGGTAAAGAAAAAGAATTTGGCCTTGCCTTGACGTTTTCATTTACATAATCACTTATGGCGGACAGTGAAGAATAGTCGGATGCATTTTCTTTCTTTACTCCGAGCCTGGAAAAACTGTGCCTCACTTCGATATCCTTGTCATTAAATGAAAACTTGCCGTCAATTAATCCTTCCTGAATAAGATCAAGAAGGATGGCATTCATATGTTCTAAAGCATTTGATCTTTCATCCAGGATGACCCTTAAATCCATGCCGGCATTAGCAAAAGAGCCCTTTGAAGTGTTAGACCTGGCACGGGCAATAATCCATGAAAAACACAATGCCAAGGCATTTAATATGCTCGTTTTTCCCGTGCCGTTTATACCTACAAGGCATGTGACGTCATCGGAGAAATCTATCTTTAAATCAGAAAACATTCGATAATTCTTCAAAACCAATGATTTTAATCGGATCATACCATATCAATATACCATATAACCATAAAATTGTAACTACGAATCAGTATAAATGTCGGGAAGCATGGGGTTTTGTTAATGTTCACCACTTGAACATTGCCGTAAACTCAAGTAGAATAATGTTCAATGATTGAACAAGATTCAAAGATCCTGACAAACATACACCAGACTCTTGCAATAGACCCTCATGCAAACCAGCGCGAGCTTGCCAAAAAGTCCAACGTAAGCCTGGGGCAGATGAATGCCGTCCTAAAGCGCTGCATGGACCGCGGCTGGATTGCCGTAAAGAACCTGAACATGAAGAGGGTGTGCTATTATCTTACGCCATCTGGAATGGAGGAAGTGAGCACCCGCACAAGCCGCTACATGATGAACACCTTCAGCCTGATGAACGAATATGCCGGCAAGGTTCAGTCGGCCCTGGAACGGATAAGGGATCAGGGCAAGACCTCTGTAATCCTCGTAGGCAGGAGCAACATCGACTTTCTTATTGAATATATGTGTGCCAAGCTAGGCCTGAATTTCAAAAAAATTGCGCAGGAATCCCTGGATTGTGGTATAATTGGGGATGAAGTGTTTGTTCTTGCCGGTGAATGCGCAGGCATGGAAACTGAAAATCTCAGTTCAGTAATGGAACTGGTAACCTTATGATGCTATCTAACCAGGAAGGAATATATGAATGTAAGTAAAATTGCAGTGGCAGGAACAGGATATGTAGGATTGAGCCTTGCAACTCTTCTGGCACAACATAATAAAGTAGTAGCTGTTGATGTCATTCAGGAAAAGGTAGACCTGATAAATAATAAAAAGTCTCCAATTCAAGATAATGAAATAGAAGATTTTCTTGCAAATAAAAAATTGGATTTAGTTGCAACAACTGATGGTGTTAGTGCGTATAAAGACGCTGATTATGTAATCATTGCAACACCAACAAATTATGATCCAAAGCTTAATTTCTTTGATACAAAATATGTTGAACAGGTAATTGAACTTGTAATGCAGGTAAATCCAAATGCAATTATGATTATCAAATCTACAATTCCAGTTGGATATACAGAATCAGTTCGTGCAAAATATAATTCAAAAAACATAATTTTTGCCCCAGAATTCCTCCGCGAATCAAAAGCTCTTTATGATAATCTTTATCCAAGCCGCATCATTGTTGGAACAGGTTTAAATGATGAAAAATTAGTTGATGCAGCCAAAACCTTTGCAAAACTTCTGCAGGAAGGTGCAGTCAAGGAAAATATCGAAACACTTTACATGGGGTTTACGGAAGCAGAAGCAGTAAAGCTTTTTGCAAATACATATCTTGCCTTGCGCGTAAGCTATTTTAATGAACTTGACACTTATGCAGAGCTTAAGGGACTGGACACAAAGTCGATCATTCAGGGAGTTTCTCTGGATCCCCGCATTGGTGACTTTTACAATAATCCAAGCTTTGGTTACGGCGGTTACTGTCTTCCAAAGGACACAAAGCAGCTGCTTGCAAACTATAATGACGTGCCGCAGAATTTGATTCAGGCAATTGTTCAGAGCAATACAACCCGTAAGGATCATATTGCCCAGATGATTATCGATAGGGTAAGTAAATGCCATTCTGCGCAGAAAAATTGTCATTCGGAACAAGAAAATCGTCGTCCTGAACAAACGTATTGTCATCCGGGACGCGAAGATTGTCATCCTGAGCAAACGTATTGTCATCCGGAACAAGAAGATCGTCATCCTGAGCAAACGTATTGTCATCCTGAACTTGATTCAGGATCCAAGGCAAAAGTTGGAATTTATCGCCTAACAATGAAGAGCAACAGTGATAACTTTAGGGCCAGTGCCATCCAGGGCGTCATGAAGCGCATCAAGGCAAAAGGTATTGAAGTTGTTGTCTATGAGCCAGCCTTAAAAGATGAAACATTCTTTAACTCTGTAGTAGAAAAGGATTTTGAAAAGTTTAAAAAAGAATGTGATGTGATTATCTGTAACCGCCGCGAAGAGTGCCTGGATGATGTTGCAGACAAACTGTACACTCGCGACTTGCTTGGCAGGGATTAGGGGGAGGAGGAGTGAAATTTTCAGTAATATGAAAATAATGTCTAAAATAAGATTAATACAGGGATGAAAATATTTATCAAGGAGAATTCTGTTGAAAAACGGAATATATAAAAGATGATTAATTTGGAACAATTCATATCAAAATACGTAACAGAACGTGATTCAAGTCTTTTTCAGAAAGATATTGATAATAATAGAGGTGCATTAACAAAAGCAATTAAAGGTAAAACAATGCTTGTAATTGGTGGGGCAGGTTCAATTGGTAGTTCATATATCAAGGCTTGCCTTCAGTTTCAGCCAAAGACTCTTGTAGTTGTTGATGTAAATGAAAATGGTCTTGCTGAACTTACTCGTGACCTTCGTAGTACAAAAGGAATGTATGTTCCAGAAGACTATGTGCCATATCCAATCAATTACGCGCAACCGGTTTTTGAAAAAATGTTTAGGGC
>JAZLGN010000014.1:0-9230 GCA_045616325.1 Treponema sp. | reverse complement strand
GAATGGGAATTTGCCGCAAGAAAAACAGCAAAGAAACTTCAGTCGGATCTGCTAGCAAGTGGTCAGGTTGATTTCAATGGTGATGATGATGAATCAGTTGATGTCAAAAGCGTCGGCTGGATTTCTGAAAATGCAAAAGGGACCCATACAGTTGGTACAGCCGGAACTGAAACTGATCCAGGAAAAGCAGTTCCTGGATCTGGCAATCCAAATGGTGCCGGACTTTTTGATATGTGCGGCAATGTCCTTGAATTCTGCTGGGACTGGGAAGCTGCCTATGATACCCCGTCTTCCGGTGAATACCAGGCAGGCCCTGAATATGGAAGCGAGCGTGTAATGCGTGGCGGCAGCTGGAACGAGTACACCATGTTCTATGCTTCAGGCGACAGATATTCCTTTGATCCAAATGAGGCCTACAACTATTTTGGTTTCAGAATCGCAACCTCAGAATGATCATGGAACTTGATGAGTACAAAAAGCTTGTTGAAGGCAGGCTCGAAGGCGAGTTCGAATTTTTCACATCCTATGAGGGGTCGGATTATGACCTTGTGGCGGTTAAAAATGTTGAAGAGCAGAAGTCCCTTGGCGACAATTGCCTTTCAAGAACTGTAATTGCAGTTTCTGGCCTTGAAGAAAAATGCGGCGGGGATTTTGTCCGGAAAGAAATTGAATGCATTCCGCAGATTCTTTTGTCAGGTTTTCGTGACATCAAGAGAAGCAAAACTACGGAATTCATTCGTGTCTTTGTCATGGCTGACATTCCCTTTGACCTTATACAGGCAGTCCGTGGCTATTCATTCAGTAAAACTGAACGCAGAAATTTTGACTATGTTGTCCACGGCGGAATAATCATTGTTGATTCTGACAATGGAATGCTATATTCAAATCAGGCGGCTTTGCCATACTGCGGTCTGTTCAGATATGTCAGGCCGGTTGAAACAAAAGAAGAAGAGGAACTTTCCTGAGAAATGAAAAAGGCATCGCATAAATGCGGCGCCCTTTTCATAGATCTACTGCAATCCCAGCCATCCATGGCTGGATAGTATTACAGCGGTATGTTGCCATGTTTCTTACAAGGCATTACGTTTTCTTCCTTGTTTGCAAGGAAGTCGAGGCTTGCAACGATTCTGGCACGAGTTTCTGAAGGTTCGATGATTTCAGAAATGTAGTCGCGCTGAGCTGCGATCTTTGGTGTCATGATTTCTGTAATGTATTCCTGCTTCTTCTGTGCAACTTCTGCCGCACGAGCTGGATCCTTGAGTTCCTTTGCGAATACGATTTCGATGGCACCTTCAGCACCCATAACTGCGATTTCTGACTTTGGCCATGCGTATACAAAGTCTGCTCCAAGGTGTTTTGAACACATTGCGATGTAAGCTCCACCGTAAGATTTGCGTGTGATGATTGTTACCTTTGGAACTGTTGCTTCGCTGTATGCGTAGATGACTTTTGCACCGTGGCGGATGATTCCCTTCTGTTCTTCCTGAGGTCCTGGAATGAATCCTGGAACGTCAACGAAGTTTACAAGCGGAACATTGTATGCGTCACAGTAGCGAACGAAACGTGCGATCTTGTCTGAAGCGTCGCAGTTGAGGATTCCGCCCATTCCGCCTGGATTGTTTGCGATGATGCCGACAGATTTTCCTTCGATCTTTGCAAAACCTGTGATTGCGCAGACTGCAAATTCTTCCATGACTTCAAAGAAGCTGTCCTCATCAACTACGCAGTTAATGATGTCGTGCATGTTGTATGGCTTCTTTGATTCTTCAGGAATGATCTCGCCGATTTTCTTTGCGTTCTTCTTTTCGTCAAACTTAAACTTTGCATCGGCAACGATTTCCTCGCCGTAGTAGTGTGGAATGTAGTCCAAAAGCTTGCGAACCTTTTCGTAGCATTCCTTTTCTGAAGTGCAGCGGTAGTGTGCAACGCCAGACTTCTGTGAGTGAATTGATGCGCCACCCAGGTCTTCTGCAGTAATGTCCATGAACATGACTGACTTAACAACCTTTGGCCCCGTGATGAACATCTGGCTGATTGAGTCAATGGCAAAGATAAAGTCTGTAAGTCCAGGTGAATAAACGGCACCACCGGCACAAGGACCTGCAATGATTGAAATCTGTGGAACTGCACCAGAAGCGCGGACGTTCTGGTAGAAGAGGTCGCCGTAACCGCAGAGGGCGTCAACACCTTCCTGAATGCGTGCTCCACCCGAATCGTTTACGCCGATAACCGGGCATTTTGCCTTGATTGCCATGTCGATGAGTTCTGCAATTTTCTGTCCGTGAACCTTACCGAGGGATCCGCCCTGAACCGTAAAGTCCTGTGCATATACTGCAACTTTCTTTCCGTTGATTTTTCCAAATCCTGTAATTACACCGTCGTATGGAATTTCTTTCTTGTCCATTCCAAAGCTTGTGCAGTTGTGGCGTGCACCGGAATAGATTTCGTAAAATGAATCTTTGTCGCAAAGAGCGTTGATTCTTTCGATAGCATGAAGCTTGCCTTTTGCATGCTGCTTTTCAAGGTCATAAGTGTACTTAGCCATAGAAACTCCTTAAATTATTTGGGGAAGGCAGAAACCAAGGCCTCGAACCTTCACACAATGTAATAATAAGCCTAAGAAGAGAATATGTCAATATGACATAAAACGTAAAAATGTCAGAATAAAAATTCAGGGTGCTTTGGGCGCCCGGGCGGCTGTTCCGGGGTTCGCTATCCGCTCATCCCGCCGCAAAGTCCCTTTGCTCTGGGACTGTCGCCCCTACATAGCCTGGCGCGGACTGCCGCTTCCAAAACTATTCTTCCTTGAAGACGTAAAAGCTTATGCGCTTAAGGTAGGCATAGGCCTGCTGGATTTCGTATTCCGTGGGCATGAAGTCGTACTTTTGGGAAAGCACCGTGCGTGCATGGAGAATTTCTTCCGGCAGCCTTGAATCCTCTGTGGTGCAGGCAATGTAGTCGTCCTTAAAGGTGGAGAAGGCATAGTGCGCTGCTTTCTTCGTGGATTCAATGTTCGTAATGATCCATCTGTCTTCCATAAAGGTCAGTGTCACGTAATCCCGGTTTTTGGAAACGTTGATAACGTCTTCGCCGATAGTATCCCAGATGTAATAGTCTACGGTAAACATGGTCTTGCTGCCGTCTTCTGGAACTGTACCGTCAGCATGGGTTACGGTTTGGGGCCTTGTCTTTTTTGCAGGACCTTCGAAAATTGATTCCGTGTTGGTTCCTTCAATGCAGAAATTTGAAAGCCCGTAGATGTAATGGTACACATTGTTTTTTACAAGCCACACTGCCGGAAATACGGTTTCAAAATCCATGTTGTATGCGGCACGGGTCTTGTATGTTGCTGTAATCTGGCTCAAATGGTCTGCATGGAATTTAAGTTCCTTTGAAAGGCAACGGCTGGCTGCATCTGCATCCATGGTGTTGATGGCACTGTAATACATTTTTACGGTGTCAAATGAAGTAAGGCCCTTGGTTGTTGCTTTGTCCATGGCTGACCTGTAAAGTGAATTGGCTGCAAGTCCCACGAGAATGCAGATGACGCCACATATTGCAAGGACAATCTTGTTCCTGCGGATAAAGCGTTTTGATGCTACACGCTTTGCACGCAGTTTCATGAATCTGTCACGGCGGCCCCTTGCTGCCGAATCCGATGCAGGCCCGTCACTTAAGCAGTTGCACAGTTCAGCAGGAGAAATGCCTTCAAGGGTTTTAAATGGAACCTGGCACTTCTTTCTTGAAAAGGCCCTGTCCGTGAAATCTGTAACTGGTGCAGTAGCTGTGGCCGATTCATATTCCAGTGGAACAAAATTCCGGTCGATTACATCCAGTGTCCGCCTGTTAGTGTCCGGCTCCGGGAATGGAATAGTACCGGAAAGTAGCCTGTATGCAATTACGGCCTGGGTAAAGCGGATGGCTTCTTCCCCAAGGAAAACCGGGTTTGCGTAAAATCCCTGGGCGCTGTTGAACTGGTCTTGTGGCAGCTTTGAAACTGCTGCGGTAAAAAGTTTTCGTGGAAGAATGAGAACCTGAGTCTGGTCACAGCTTACAATGATTCCCCCGGCACCAATGCATGAGCAGGGGGCATTTTCCTTAAGGCCGGCTTCAAGAACGCTGATGACTGCAAGGCATGATTGGTGCAATCCTGGATCTTGGTGTGCGGTTTCAAAAATGCTTTCAAGGGTTAGGCCGTCAAAGGCAGGTCCCTTCAGGTAAAGCTTTCCGCCATCCTCAAAAGTTTCCGTAAAGGTCCATGGAGACAGGTGCCACTTGCCGTCCTTAAGTTCCCCAAGGATTCCCTTTTCCCGGATGTGTGCAGTAAAGCCCGTGCGGGCAAAAACTTCCGGGGCCATGTTGGTGTCAAAGTATGAGTTTCCGCCTCTGTTTTCAAAAAGTGCCATCATCTTTTTCCGTTTGAGTTGTAAAGGTACTTGAAGTAATCCATGTCCGTACTGAAGGTGGAATCAAATTTTCCCATGGTGTTCCTGTAGGATTCAAGGCTCTTCCAGAATTCGTAGAACTCCGGGTCCTGGGTGTAGGCACTTGTATAGATTGCAGCGGCTTCTGCGTCGGCCTTACCCTTTGTCTCCTCGCTCCTGCGGTATGCTTCAGATTCTATGGTGCGCTTTTCATTTTCAAGCTTACCAAGCCATTCAGCCTTTTTTCCTTCACCAAGGGAACGGTATGCCTGTGCCACCTGGTTGCGTTCCTTGATCATCCTGTTGTAGACGCTTTCCGTAAGCTCGTCGGAATACTTGATCTGGCGCGGAACGATGTCGATGAGCTGGATTCCATATTCGCCAACCATCTTGCGTGCTTCTTCCGCCATTTCCTTGCAGAGGGCACCACGTCCCTTTACGACGCTTTCGTTGTTGTTGGAAACGTTGACCAGGGCTTCGATTTCTGCGCTGTCTTCATCTTCCATGCCTGCAATCTGGCTGTCTTCCCTTGATTCGTGGTCGTTGATTATGTTTGAGCTGCGCACGATTTCGCTCAGGCGGTTGCGTGTAATGACGGTTCTTGTGGAAGAATCTATTATGTCGCTCAGCTTGTTGTATGCTGCGTCAAGGGTCTTGAAGGACTGGTAGAAAAGTGACGGGTCGGAAATCTTCCAGCGGCTTGTGGTGTCCACGATAATGAACTGGTTTTCCTTTGTCGGGATTCTTGCATTGTCGCCGTCAAGGGAGAGTATGCGGGCAGGGTATGTTGTAACCACATCCAGGAATGGAATCTTAAAGTAAAGGCCTGCACTTGTTCGGCTTGAAACGATTTCTCCAAAGCGTGTGACTACTGCCTGTGAGCCTTCGTTGACTACGTAGAAAGGTCCTGCTGCCAAAAGAAGGATTGCGGCAAGGATTACGGAAAATATTTTTACTGCTGATTTGTTTGTCATGGCGTGATTCTCCTCTTGTTACTAGTTCTTTTCCAGTTTCTTGATGGGAAGAACATTGTCCAGGTTCTTGTCGATGAGGGTTGTGTTTTCCTTCTGGCTGAAAACTTCTTCCATGGTTTCAAGATAGAGGCGGTCCCTGGTGATTTTAGGGGCCTTTTTGTATTCGCCATAGACGGAATTGAATCTTGCAACGTCACCCTTTGCCTTGTTTACGCGCTCGTTGGCATAACCGTCTGCAACCTGAATCTTTCTGTCTGCCTCACCCTTTGCACGTGGAATCTCTGCATTGTAGCTCTGCTTGCCTTCGTTGATGAAGCGGTTCATGTCCTGGATGGCCTTGTTTACGTCCTCAAAGGCGTCCTGCACTCCGGCCGGAGGAACGATGTTCTGCAGCTTGACTGCAAAGACGTTGATGCCCATGCCCAGCTGCTGGAACTGTTCGTTCATCATTTCTACGGCAAGGCTTTCTATGTTGCTTCGCTCGCTTCCCATTACTGCAAGGATTGCGCGGTCGCCGACCAGGGTGTTTATTACGCTGCGGCTGATGTCGCGTATGGTCTGTTCCTTTTCCTGCACGGTAAAGAGCCATGAGCGTGGATCGATGATCCTGTACTGGATGATCCATTCAACATCGACAATGTTAAGGTCGCCTGTAAGCATGGTGCTTTCCTTGACGATGTTGTTCTGGTACTGGTTTGTTACTCCGGACTTTGTAGTCTTGAAGCCGAACTGTTCTGTCTGTACAACCTTGTTTCCAGGCACGATGAATTTTCTGTCTATAACCGGAATCTTGTAATGGAGGCCAGGTCCCAGTGTTGCACTGTATTTTCCAAAGCGCGTAATGACGGCCTGTTCCGCCTGGTCAACTACGAAAAGGCTTGAAAGGACTGCAAGTCCTGCCACAACGACCAGAATTGCCATGGCAAGCTGGCCCGGTTTTTTGAGCATTGCTCTGATTTTGCTTTCAATATTCATGCTTAAAAAATAGTAAAAATCTTCTATAAATACAAGTTGAATTTACATGATGAATTCAGTTTATTTCCGGCTCAAAAAGTGAGTGAAAGTGGCTGCACAATTTTTTTTGAATGTTTTCCAAAAACACCATGAAAGGTGGTATAATGACTTTTGATATGAATTGATTCATATTTATTGATAAATAAGGAAGAGGGTATTTAGATGAGAAGAATTACATCGCTTATTGCCGGTTTGTTTATGGTGGCATCAGTCTGTCCGGCACAGGGAAAGGACAGTGAGCTTAAGACCATTAAAATTGACGACAGCTTTTACTGCATCGACGATTTTTCGCGCCAGTTTTTCTTTATCGGAACTGAAAAGATTCTGCTTGTGGACACGGGGTTTGGAAAGGTTGACTTGACTGCAAGGATTCGTGAATATAGTGACCTTCCCATTGAAGTGGTTCTTACTCACGGACATGTGGACCACATTGGAGGCTTGAATCAGTTTGGGGAATGTTACGCAAACGAAAGGGATTTTTCTATGCTTCCTGAGGATATCAGAAGAAAGCCTCTTAAGGAAGGGGATAAAATCGATATTGGAAATTTTGTTTTTGAAGTAATAGAAATTCCAGGACACACGGAAGGAAGCATAGTTCTTCTTGAAAAAAACAGGAAGTTCCTTATTGCGGGAGACAGCGTTCAGGAAGGACCAATCTTCATGTTCGGTGATGTTTCAAAATTTGATGATTATATTGCCAGCATGGAAAAACTCAATAAGTTTAAGAAGGACATCAGGACAATTTATTCAGCACACAACACCCTTTCCTATGGGCCGGAATACATTAAGTATTGCATTGATGATGCCAAGCTTTTTAAGGCCGGTAAAATCATTCCGACTGAGAGTGAAGTCATGGGAAAGATGAGAAAAACCTACAGGGGCAAGCACGTTTCGTTCTTTGCGGACTAGATAGATGGAACAAAAGGGTCAGAACAAGAAAACTCATCATGCAAAAATTAACCACAATTTGGTTTTATAATTTTCAGGACTGTGGTTAGTCTAGGAATTGAATGTCGGGATGATGGGGTTACATGACAGTCTTAAAAATATTTCCAGTCATTTCGGCAACTCTTGATGAGTGGTGGCTTGTGTGAAAATCCCTTGCTCCTAAAGTTGACTTTTTCCATAATCTAAGGTGAATACCCCCATCCTCACCTTTTCATGATATAATGAAAGCAAGGTGAATTATGTTTATAGACTACTCAAAACTCTGGAACAAGCTTGCTGCTATGGAAAGTCTTCAAAAGATTTGTAAGGCACTTCATTGTGATGTTGGCGATATTTGTGTTGTAAATGAAGTTGTTGAAGAAGGTGAAAAATGAGCAAAAATTACAATGAAAAAACACGTGTCCAAATGCCTGCCATGATTCACCTTACAAGACTTGGTTATGAGTACATCGGAAAACTGCATCATATTGGTATTGAAACTGAATCACAAAAAACTGCAGGAACAAGTTTTGATGAAGAGACCAATATTTTATTGCCAGAATTTCAAAAAGCTTTCTCTCGTCTAAACCCTGATAAAAAAGATAAATGGCTTTCAGTTTTTGATGATATAAAAAAAGAACTTAATGATGATGATTTAGGTAAACAGTTTTACGAAAGACTAACTTCAATCTCTCCATATAAATTAATTGATTTTGATAATCCTAAAAACAATGATTACCACTGTACAGCTGAATTTACTTGCCGTAATGGCGAAGATGAATTCCGTCCAGATATTACATTATTCATAAACGGTCTTCCTCTTGTATTTATTGAAGTAAAGAAAACAAACAATGTAGGTGGAATGGTTGCAGAAGCAAACCGCATGACATTGGATCGTTTCCCTAATAAGAAGTTCCGTCGTTTTATCAACATTACACAGCTCATGCTTTTTTCAAACAATATGGAATATTCAGCTCTTGGTGGAATTGTTCCAATTGAAGGTGCATTTTACTGTACTGGCTCTCGTAAAAAAGCTTTCTTCAACTGTTTTAGAGAAGACAATTTTGCAAATCAGCCAGTTCCATTGTTCAATGCCAATTACCCATATAAACCAATTGATCAGCTGGTGGAAAAACAGATTCTTACAGATTTTAACTGTCAGGTAATCAAGCAGTCACCAGAGTATCAAACAAATCTAGATACCTATACTCCAACAAACAGAATTCTTACATCAATGTGTTCACCAGAACGTTTGCTGTTTATTCTTAAATATGGAATTGCTTATGTAAAATCTGAACGGGAAGTTGATGGAAAAATTGAAATAACAGACCAGAAACATATTATGCGTTATCAGCAAATGTTTGCTGCTATGGCAATTCGCGATGCTCTTAAAACTGGTAAAAAATCTGGAATTGTTTGGCATACACAAGGAAGTGGAAAAACAGCTCTGTCATATTATCTTACTCGTATTCTTACAGATTATTATGCTTCTCAGAATAAGGTTACTAAGTTCTACTTCATAGCAGACCGCTTGGACTTGCTTGAACAGGCAAAGCAGGAATTTGAAGCTCGAGGATTGAGCATCAATACTGCAAACAGCAAAACCGAACTTATGGAACAGTTCCGTAACAATCAGAGTCAGGAAGGAAATTCTGGTAAAGCTGAAATTACAGTAGTTAATATTCAAAAGGTTGAAGAAGATAAAGAAAAAGTTGCCGTAAAAGATTACGCAACAAACCTTCAGCGTATCTTTATTATTGATGAAGCTCATCGTGGTTATAAACCTGATGGTTGTTTCTTTTCAAATCTCTTTAATGCAGATGAAGATTCTGTAAAAATTGCTCTTACTGGGACTCCAATCCTTAAAGAAGAAAAATCAAGTTGTTCTGTA
>JAZLGN010000013.1:0-56258 GCA_045616325.1 Treponema sp. | reverse complement strand
GAAGGCTATGATCCCGTGCAGGACAGAAAGCTCATTGTTGCAAAGCAGCGTAACGGTCCTATTGGTGATGTGGAACTTGTATTCCTTTCAAGCTTTACCAAGTTTGAAAGCAAGGCCAGGGAACACTAGCACTGTTGGATGGCCGGAAATTTCCGGGCTTTTTTTTTGTTGAATTTGCGTGTTTTTTTTGTAAAAAAATCATTTTTCCTGTTGGCACAAATCCTTCAAAAGTATATAGTCTAATCATCACTTGTCGATGTAGCTCAGCTGGTAGAGCGGAGGACTGAAAATCCTTATGTCGTCAGTTCGATTCTGACCGTTGGCACTTGTAAGACACCTAGTTTGGGTGTCTTTTTTTTTTGCCTCCGCGGTTTTTCTCTGTCTTTTGTTTACCCTTTTGTGTGACGATGCCCTGTTCTTTCTTGGGGAAAATCGGTGGGTTTTGGTGACGCCTAGCCGGGTATGGAATGGACGCGAAGCGTGTCTGGAATTATGGCGCAGCCGTAATGGAAGACCGGCCGTGAGGGCAAGCCATGGAACACCCGTTTGTCTGATGAAATCTGCTCCAGAAAAATATGACCTTGTTTTAATTCCTGTTTGCAAATGGGGATTTTTTGTTCTATAATAGTGGGATGAAATGCGCAATAATTACTACAGACAAGGAAAATGCAGGGACGGAAATAATTTCTGCTTTTCTGAAAGATAAATGCGAGACAAATGTAATCCTTCTTTCTGAAGATGGTACTGATGACCAGCGACGCAGCTGTGTGTGCATGCTTAGCGAGGCAGCCTTTGTCGTTCTTGCCGATACAGATTCACTTTTTAGATACGACGATTTTCTTTATTACGTTGGGTTTATTGCCAGCAGAAAGTGTCCCGTCATTTCCTTTGGGGAATCTTCTTCTGCGCTGAAGGGCTATTTCATTTCTAATCCCGACTGTTCCTTTGGGGGCAGTGAAGACGATGCCCTTGGTGCCCTTATGGCCAGCCTTGAAAAGTACAGTGCCATGGATGAGCAGCGCTGGGCCTTTGAACAGCTTTTTGTACGGGGAATTCCTTTTACTGCCGACAGCCTTTCTCATTACATCGAAAAGGATGACCTTGAAACCAGCCGCTTGATTGTTCAGGCGGGTCTTGATGTCAATGCCTTTAATTCTGAGGGAGTTCCCATGCTTTGTGTTGCCTCGCGCAATGACAATATTCCTGCGGCCAAGTGGCTTATTGAATGCGGTGCCGATGTAAACATAATTTCAAAGGACCGCGGTTATTCCCCTGTCATGGATGCAGTCTGGCGAAAGAACAAGGACACCGTTAAGTTCTTCATAGAAAATGGTGCCGACATGGGCATCATGAGCAGCGACGGTCAGCCCATTCTTGTTCTTGCTGTTGGAAACGGAAGCACTGAAATTGTTCAGGCTCTTCTTGAAGCAGGTGCGGATCCTGACGTGGAAGACGGAATGTGGATGTCTGCACGCGGTTACGCCAAGCTCTTTAAGAATGAGGAGCTTATTTCCATTCTTGATAAATTTCCAAAAAAGGCAAGATAAATGGCAGAAAAAAAAACTCACTGTGTAATTGCCTTTGCCGGTGGCGGTACTGGCGGTCACATTTATCCCGGCATTGCTGTTGCCGATGAAATACGCAGGTCCCTTGCCGATTCCGGTGTGGAGCTTGAGATTCATTGGATTGGTTCCGCTTCCGGCATGGACAGGAACATTGTTGAAAAGAACCTTTCTTCCTGTGGTGGAAGCATTACGGCTTTCCATGGAATTTCCTGCGGCAAGTTACGGCGGTATTTTTCTTTCAGGAATTTCATTGACATCTTTAAGATTACTGCAGGTTTCGTAAAGTCCTATTTCATTTTGAAGAAACTCAGGCCTGACTGCCTTTTTTCCAAGGGGGGCTTTGTCAGTGTTCCTCCCTGTGTTGCAGCGCGCCTGCTTAAGATTCCATACTTTACCCATGAGTGCGACTTTACTCCTGGCCTTGCAACAAGGCTTAACAGCGGAGGGGCAAAGAAAATCCTTCTTTCCTATGAGGAGACAAAAAAGTTTTTTTCAGGACCCCTTGGGGAAAAATGCATTGCAACTGGGAATCCTGTGCGTCCGGTTTTCTATGAGGATTCTTCTGCAGCCGGCAGAAAGTTTCTTGGAATTCCTGAAGGAACCCACAAGCCGGTTCTTCTTGTCATTGGCGGAAGCCTTGGTGCGCTGCAGATTAACCGTCTTGTCGTCGACTGCCTTGACAGGCTCAAGGAAAAATACATTGTCGTTCATCAGACGGGAAAAAAGTTTGCCGACGAAAACCCTGATGTAATGGCCAGTGGTGATGAAAGCTACAGACCCTATGCATTTATCTATGGTGAGATGGTTTCCGTGATTCAGTGTGCGGATGTGGTTCTTTCAAGGGCTGGTGCCAATTCACTTTCGGAATGTGCAGTCTGTGCAAAGCCAATGGTTCTTGTCCCCCTGTGCGGTTCCGGAACCCGTGGCGACCAGGTTGATAATGCTGAATATTTCAGGTCACGCGGTGGTGCCCTTGTCCTTGCAGGTGAGGATGCCAATGGGGAAAAACTCCTGGCAGAACTTGACAGGCTTTCATTGCCGGAAAACAGGAAGGTTCTTTCCGATTCCCTTAAGGACATTACGGGTCATAGCCGACCTGTAAAAACCATTGCAGATCTTGTAATCAAGGAATGTGGCTTATGAGTTTTCCTGCAATCGATTTCATCTTTCTCTTGGTGACGGTGATTTTTGGCTTCATCGGCCTGTTCAACGGATTCATCAATGAACTTTTTGGAAAGATCGTTCCGGTGATTTCCATCTGGGTTGCCTTTGTTTTCTGCGGATTTCTTGTGAAGCCCCTGTCCGGAGTGATTCACATTCATTTTCTTGCAGTCGTGCTTTCGTTCCTCATTGTGTTTGTTGCAGCCTTTCTTGTCCTCAAGATAATACAGCAGCTGATAAAGGCGATCTTTGACTGTGAGATTTTCAAGTCCCTGGACCGGTTCCTTGGATTTGTTCTTGGGCTTGTGGAAGGTCTTGCCCTTGTATGTGTAATCCTGATTGTCATGTATGCTCAGCCTTGGTTTGACGTTGCTCCGGTTTTGAAGGGCAGCCTGTTTGCTTCCATTTTGAATCCGGTTCTTTCGGTTCCCCTTGCTTCGGTTCATGCGGCCGTGGTAAACCATTCTTTCTTGGGTAAGTAAAAAATGTTTGATAATATCATTGGTCAGGAAGCTGTTGTTCAGCTTAAGGAAAATATCCTGGAAGGAAAGCTTCCCGGTTCCATTCTGTTTTCCGGCCCCGAGTGTTCTGGCAAGCTTTCCTGTGCACTGGAGACGGCCAGGGTTCTTTCCTGCAGGGAAAAGGGAGACTGGATGTGTACGTGTCCAAGCTGCCTTAAGCATAAGGCCCTTGTAAGCCAGAATGTAATGATCCTTGGTCCCGGAAACAAGATTCTTGAAATTTCCGCAGCAAAGAAAACCCTTCTTTCCCAGAGCATTGCCAATACTTCCCACGTGCCTGCAAGCCGCTATCTTTTTATCCGTGCATGCAGGAAACTTGTAAACCGCTTCAGTCCCGTGCTTTGGGAAGGGGACGACAAGCTTGGAAAATTTTCTCCCCTCATAGAGTCCATTAATTATGGGCTTGAACAGGTTGCCCCGGGGAGGGCATTGCCAGGTGATGATGAACTGAAGAAACTCCTGGACCAGATAGAGGCGGACTGCAGGAAGCTTGAAAGTTCTTTCCTTTACGATTCGCTGCCTGTTTCCCAGATAAGGAACATTTCCTCATGGGCAAACCTTACTTCTGCATCGGGGAAGAAAGTCCTGATAATGGAAAATGCCGACTGCATGATGGAAAGTTCAAAGAATGCCCTCCTTAAAATCCTTGAGGAACCTCCTGAGGATGTGATATTCATTCTGCTTACATCAAGGCGCGGTTCGATTCTTCCCACGATTCTTTCCAGGGTAAGGACCTATGCTTTTTATGAGCGTCCTGCAGAAGTCCAGAAGAAGGTAATAGAAAAGGTTTTCCATTATAATGGTGGTTTTGATCCTTCAAAAATGCCTTCGTCAATTAACGATTTTCTCCAGTCCTATCTTCCGGTTAATCCCGATGTCATAAAGCTTTCTGCAAGGAATTTCTTTAGTTCCATTGCCATGGGCAGGGTTCCGGACATTAACCAGACGCTTGCCGAATGCTCCTCCTTTGAACCGCGCATTTTGTTCAGGCTGTTTCTGAGGGGAATTATCGATGCCCAGAGGGAACTCATGGTTTCAAGAAACGGCGGTGCAGGGGCTGAAAGTTCTGCAGCATTGCTGGAAAAGCTCCGCTATGCCTATAATAGCGTCAATGTATACAACCAGAAACCCCAGGCTTGCCTTGAGGAACTTACAAGAAGCATCATGCAGATAAATTATGTCAATGGCGGCATATTCAGGCAGGTAAGCGATGATTGACTTTGTGGGCAAGGCCTCTGAAAAAATCCAGAAGCTGTCGAAGGAGCAGATTGAACGCATCATTTCCATGATAAATGAGGAAAACGAGGTTTTTGATTCCATTCTTGAAAGCCTTGATTCCGGAATAATTGTCCTTGACAACAGGTTCCTGATTCAGAAAATCAACAGGGCTGTTAAGCGGTTTGTTCCTGTTTCCTCAAGCCTTTTTGAGGAGGAAAATCCCGTTTGGGACTGTCTTCTTGATGATGACATCAGCCAGTTCATCAGGAAAAACCTTGAAAAGAACATTTCCCACGTGGAAGAGGAATTTTCCGTTTACATCAATGGCAAGACTCTTTTTGTTGTCGTTTCCATTGTTCCCCTTTGCCGCAAGGGTGAAATCTGCGGTTCCATAATTATTTTCCGTGACGTGACGGCTAAGCGGCAGCAGCAGATATTGACCCACCGCATGGAAAGCCTTTCGTCGCTGACTAATCTTGCGGCTTCCGTTGCCCATGAAATAAAGAATCCCCTTGGTGCCATAAGCATTCACGTGCAGCTTTTGCAGAAGGCTGTAAAGAAAAGCAGGGAAGGAGACGGCATTCTTCCTGATGAAAAATTCATGGAAAAGTATCTTGATGTTGTAAACGAGGAAATCGAGCGGCTTAATTCCACAGTGATGGATTTTCTTTTTGCCGTGCGTCCCGTCAAGGCTGAACTTGTTCTTGCTGACCCCGATGAAGCCATTAAAAAAACGCTTGATCTTTTTGCTCCGGAATTTAAGGAGAAGGGAATCAGCCTGATTTTGAAGATTGGTGATCAGGGCGTAAAGATTCTTCTTGATGAAAAACTGTTCAGGGATGTACTTGTGAACCTGGTTCAGAATGCAAAGGCTGCCCTCGGAAAAGCAGAAAAGGATGACATGACCATTGCCGTAACATCCCTTGTAAATAACGACCGGTACATTCTTACCGTTGCAGATACCGGTTGCGGCATGGACAGGGAAACCATGGACCGTGTCTTTGAACCATATTATACTACAAAGGCAGATGGAACCGGACTTGGACTTACAACGGTTTACAAGATAGTCAAGGAATTCAATGGGGAAATTACGGTTTCTTCTGAACTTGGCCGGGGATCAATTTTTACGATAATCCTCCCTGTGCCCCAGAAAGAAACAATGCTTCTTGAACAGGTGAAGTAGAAAATGAAATTTACGCTTCTTGTCATTGATGATGAAAAAAACATTCGCGAAGGCCTTGCTGCCAACTTTGAACTTGAAGGATATGCCGTAAAGACAGCAGCTTCCGGCGAAGAAGGCCTTGACCTTATTTCCAAGGGTGACATTGATCTTGTAATCACTGACCTGAGGATGCCGGGGATTACTGGCGAAGAGGTCCTGAAGCATGTGGCCGCTACTACGCCAGGCATTCCTGTCATTGTATTGACGGGACACGGAAGCATTGATTCTGCAGTGGATGCCATGCGACATGGTGCCTATGACTTTTTGACAAAACCCCTTAATCTGGATCAGCTGGGAATCATTGTAAAGCGTGCCCTCGAAAACCATGAGATGAAGCTTGAGCACCAGCAGCTGGTCAAGTCGGTTGAATCTGACAGGGCTCTTAAATCCATGATTGGCAAGTCTCCGGCTATGCTAAAAATTCAGGAGATAATAAAAAAAGCCGCAGCTTCCAGGGCAAGTGTCCTGATTACCGGTGAAAGTGGTGTTGGCAAGGAAGTTGTTGCCCAGGCCGTGCATAATCTTTCTTCCCGCCATGACAATAAAATGGTCAATGTTCACTGCGCTGCATTAAGCGAAACCCTTCTGGAAAGCGAGCTTTTTGGCCATGAAAAGGGTGCCTTTACAGGTGCCGACCACATGCAGAAGGGAAGGTTTGAACTTGCCCACGGTGGAACAATTTTCCTTGACGAAATCGGTGAAATAAACCAGAGCGTGCAGATAAAGATTCTCCGCGTCCTTGCTGAACGTAAGTTTGAGCGTGTAGGCGGCGAGCAGACCATAGATGTTGATGTGCGGGTTGTTGCAGCTACAAACCGTGACCTGGAGGCGGAAATCAAGGCTGGAAGGTTCAGGGAAGACCTTTACTACAGGCTTAATGTCATCCATATCCATGTTCCGCCCCTGCGTGAAAGGAAAAGCGACATACCGCTTCTTGCACAGGCTTTTCTTGCTGAATTCTGCAGGGAAAACAGCAAGGAAATTAGGGGTTTTGATTCGAGGGCAAAGGCTGCATTGAGCCGATATGACTGGCCTGGAAACATCCGCGAACTCAGGAACTGTGTAGAAAGCGCAGTCGTAATGTGTTCTGAAAAGGAAATAGGTCTGGAAGACCTTCCTCCGCAGGTTGCACAGACTTCAGCCGACATGGGAATCCTGGTTCCACTTGGGATTACCCTTGAAGAATCGGAAAAGATCATAATCCGCCAGAATCTGGCTGCCAACAGGAACAACAGGACAAAGACTGCGGAAATTCTTGGCATAGGAAGAAAAACCCTTCAGAGAAAGCTTGCTGAATGGGGCATGGAAGAAAACGAGGATTCTGATGGAGACAATGTATGACAGGCTTGGAGACCTTCTGAACCAGACCCTTAGGGATGGTTTTGTAAAGATCGTAAAAAAAGAAGACATTGCTCCTCAAGGTCTGGAGCCGGACACCTCCATTAAACGGACTGAAGAAAAATTCTATGAAGTGCCGGAAGAAAGCATCCTGAGGAACAGTTCTTCTCCAGGTATGAAAAGGAATTCATCCGGGACAAAAACATCGGAAGGGGATAGTGCCAGGCCAAATCATGCTACTGTCATGCGTCCTGTTGATCCGGCTATTGAATCAGCCTGCCGTCTACTTGGCGTTACTCCTGATTCCACGGAAGAAGAAATAAAATCCGCCTACCGCCAGAAAATCATGTACTATCACCCTGACAAGCATGCACAGAATGAAATCATGAAGAAAGTTGCAACCAACAAGACCATGCAGGTAATCGATGCCTACAACCTTTTGATGGAAAAGCTTGGGAAGTAAAAGTTTACCAAGTGAAAGTCCAGTAATTAAAAGCAGGACCTTTATGCCTGTGGCTGATAATCGCCTGAAAATTCAATCCCCAAAAAAATAAAAAAAGTACAGTTTTGCAAGGGAACTAAACGTGTAAAGACACATTCCAAAGCAAACACTGTACTTTCCTATTTAAAACCCCACTGCCTTGTAATCTGGGGTTTGAATGCAAAATAGTTACAGCATGGCAGGCATCAAACAGTCAGATGCCTTGACGACCCATGCTCACCTGTTTATTAGATTACGGTTCCGTCAGGAATAACTGCTCCCTTGCGGATTACGATGATTCCGTCTGCACTGTAGAACAGGCCATGGTCACCGTCTTCGTAAGTCTTTCCGCTTACATTGATGCAGCAATTGTTACCGATATGGGCATTCTTGTCGATGATGGCGCGTTCAATCTTGCAGCCCTTTCCGATTCCCATGTCAGGAACCTTCTTCTTCTTGTTTGCAGCCCTGTCTTCATCCGTTTCATAGAAGTCGGCACCCATCATTACAACACCCTTAAGGTCGCAGTCTTCGCGGATGATTGAGCGTACACCGATTACAGACTTCTTGATGCTGCTGTCAGAAATAACGCATCCTTCGCTTGCAAGGGTAGAAGTAAGGGTTGCATTGTTGATCTTGCTTGGAGGAAGGTTGCTCATCTGTGTGTAGACTGGCTTTGTTTCCTCGTACATGTTGAATGCAGGAACCGGGTTTGTAAGGTCAAGGGTAGCTTCATAGAAAGAACGGATTGTACCAATGTCTTCCCAGTAGTCATTGAAGATGTAGCTTGAAACCTTCTTGTTCTTGATTGCCATCGGAATGATTTCCTTTCCGAAGTCAGTCTTTTCGTTGTTAAGGAGTTCTTCCATTGTGTCGGCATTGAAGATGTAGATACCCATGGAAGCAAGGTATTCAAGTTCTGCAGGAAGGTCGCCGCGTGATTTTTCTGGAATCTTCCAGTGGTCGATGTTAAGGTCTGCTGCAGGCTTTTCCATGAAAGCAGTGATCTTGTTCTGATCGTCAACCTGCATGATTCCAAAGCCAGTTGCATCGCGGCGGTTAACAGCCTTTGCTGCGATTGTAATGTCTGAACCGCTTTCGATGTGCTGGTTCATGAATTCCTTAAGGTCCATCTTATAAAGCTGGTCACCAGAAAGGATGATGTAGTGTGTAGGCTTCTGGACGCGGAAGTGACCGAAGTTCTTGCGAACGGCATCGGCAGTACCTTCGTACCATCCTGAATGTTCGAGTGTTTGTTCAGCAGCAAGAATTTCTACGAATCCGCCAGAGAAGCGGTCAAAGTTGTACGAGTTGTTGATGTGCAGATGGAGTGATGCCGAGTTGAACTGTGTAAGAAGGTAAATCTTCTTGTATCCAGAGTTGATGCAGTTTGAAATCGGGATGTCAACGATTCTGTATTTTCCGCCGAATGGAACAGCCGGCTTGGAACGTTCCTTTGTAAGAGGGTAAAGACGTGTTCCCTTTCCACCACCAAGGATGATTGCGAGAACTCTTGGTTCTTCAGGTGTTTTTTTCGATGCCATATTCTTAAATGCCTCCATAACTGTCAAATGTTGTTAGAATTATTATAATTCACTTTTTCCAAAATGCAACAAAATTCCTCAACTATGGAAACATTTTCCCATTTAAATTTTATGGAATTCCTTTAGGGATTACCTGCCTTTCATACTGCCGCTTTCTGAATCAGGAGCTTTTGGAAGTCTGACTCGCACATGGGCTTTGCGTAGAAGAATCCCTGGGCAATGTCGCATCCGATTTTCTTGAGCATGTCCGACTGGAGCCTTGTTTCCACACCTTCTGCAACAGTCTTTATGTTAAGCTGCTTGGCCATGTTGATTACGGAGGCGATTATGATGTTCTCCTTTGAATTCTCAGGAGATGAGGAAAGGAATTCCTTGTCCAGCTTGATTACGTCTGCAGGCATGTTCTTGAGCAGGTTGAGGGAAGAATAGCCTGATCCAAAGTCGTCGATGGATACCAGGAATCCTGCGTTCTTTATTTCCGTCATGACCTTTATGAGCTTCTTTGGGTTGTCAAACATGACCGTTTCCGTAAGTTCCACCTCAATCCTGTTTTGGCCTATGTCGTACCGGTCTGCAATGTTCTTGAGTTCCTTGATGAGGTTTGGGTTGAACAGGTGGTATCGGCTCAGGTTGAATGAAATGGTCAGGCTGCCCTGTTCCTGGTGGTTCCTGTTCCACAGGTCAAGAAAGCTGCATACCTTGTTGAAAACGAATTTGTCGATTTTTTCTATGAAGCCGTTATCTTCAAAAAGGGGCACGAATTTTGCCGGTGCTAGAAATCCCTTGTTGGGATTGTTCCATCTTATGAGGGCCTCTGCTCCCATGATGGTCTCATTGTCAAAGCGGAATTTTGGCTGGTAGTAAACTTCAAATTCCTCATTGTCCAGGGCATTTTCCATTGTAAGGGTAACTTCCCGCTTCCACTCGTGGGAATTCTTCATTTCCGAGGTGTATTCTATTACGCGGTGGGTGGAATACCTGTTGTGGCAAAGCTTTTGGGCAAGGTTTGCCCGGTCCACCATTGATTCTATGGTGTCGGAAGGATTATCTATATAGTAGACACTTGAGGTAAAGGTAAAGCTGTATTTTTCCGGAAGCATGTCCTGCAGAAGGCTGCCGATGTTTGTCATGTCATAGACCCGTTCCTCTATGTTCCAGAAAAAGTCGGGATTCCTCGTAAAGAAAATGAAGTTGTCTGCAAAGTATCTTGCCGTAAATTCCCTTGGGCCGCAGCATTTTTCCAGATGCTTTCCGACCCTGCGCAGGACCTCGTTTCCGCCGTGAATGCCAAAGCTTTCATTTATGAGGCTAAGGTTGTCGATGTTAAAGGATAGTATTATGTATTCATTTGGTTTCGCAGTGGAAAGAACCTTACGCACGTTTTTTTCAAAGGTGGAAAAGCTTGCCATGCCTGTAACCGGGTCGTGGTCAATGAGCTTGTTCTTCTTCTGGATGAGAAAACAGATGAAAGTTACTGCAAAAAGAAAGAGGGTAACCTGTATGATGATTCCAAGGGTCAGAAAATGACTGGAACTTTCCTGCAGGACATGTATTTTTTCCCTGGCAGACAGGCCTTCCATGACCATGGCAAGAAAAAGCAGCGAGAATATGAATTTATACTTTTTGGCAACGGTAACTTTTATTGGCATCCTTTCCAACTTTTTTACTCATGATGAATCCCCAAGGATAACCTGGGAGTCACCATTAATTGCCCCTCTCCTAATGCCTTAATTATATACTACCTTCGTACAATTTCAAGGAATTTATTTCCTAAACTGTAAACTGGGGGACTGGATTTTCCGATAAGTTATGAGAGGTTGAATATGATTAGAGGCTGGTATATTGGGGCAAGCGGAATGAATGCCCAGCAGAACAGGCTGGACGCCATTTCCAACAATCTTGCCAACGTGGATACAACGGGTTTCAAGAAGGAAGTTCCTGTAAGCAAGGAATTCTCGGAACTTCTCCTTAGAAGAACTCAGGCTGACGGTGTTTACGGGACATCCTTCGGTTCTGCAGACGCAGCTCCAATTATCGGTTCCATTGGTCTTGGGGTTGAAACCAACGAGCTTTACACGGATTTCCAGCAGGGTTCATTCAAGAACACGGATACAAAGACAGACCTTGCCTTAAGCGGTGAAGGATTTTTTGCAGTTGAGACACCAAACGGCGAGCGCTATACGAGGAACGGAAATTTCCACCTTGGAAAGGAAGGAATTCTCCTTACAAAGGAAGGCTACCCGGTTCTTGGTGAAAACGGACCAATACATGTGGAAGACGACAGGTTCTTTGTAAACCAGGACGGCGTAATCTACAACCGGCAGGACAACAGCCTTGTGGACCGCATCAAGGTCGTCCGCTTTGAAAACGAACGTTACCTTAAAAAGCAGGGGTCTTCCATGTGGAACACCAATGACATTGCTGGCATTCCCCACATTGCAGAAGGGGATGAACGTCCAAGATTCCTCCAGGGATACACTGAAACAAGCAACGTCAACATCGTAAACGAAATGGTGCAGATGATTGAAGTTAACCGTGCCTATGAAGCCAACCAGAAATCGGTTCAGACTTCAGACAGCATGATGGACACCCTCTGGTCAAAGGTTGTAACAGTCAACCGCTAGGGTGAGGGCATAGGATAAAAAGTTCGCATAGGGGAACATAGGGGAAAATAAATGGTAAGAAGTTTATGGAATGCTGCAACAGGCATGAACGGCCAGCAGACAAACATCGATACAATCTCAAACAACCTTTCAAACGTAAATACAACAGGCTTCAAGCAGCACCGCGCTGAATTTGAAGACCTTATGTACCAGACCGTAAAGCTTTCCGGAACGCCTGCAACGGAAGACACTGTAACTCCAGTGGGACTCCAGATGGGTAGTGGTGTAAAGGTTGCAGCAACCCAGAGGATCATGACACAGGGAAGCCTCCAGGCAACTGGTGTTGATACGGACCTTGCCATTGTTGGCGACGGATTTTTCCGCGTGCAGCAGTATGATGGTTCATGGGCATACACCCGCGACGGTTCCTTCAAGGTTGATTCAACAGGCCAGCTTGTAAATGCCAACGGACTTAGGGTGCAGCCTGAAATCATCATGCCGGAAGGCTTTCAGCTTGAAACTCTTGCCATTTCTGATGGTGGCCGCGTAACCGTAAGGGTAAACGGCGAACTTGAACCTGTTGACATTGGCCAGATTGAACTTTTCCGCTTTCCAAATGCAGTCGGTCTTGAAAACACGGGAGACAACCTTTACAAGGTGACAAATGCTTCCGGAGATCCAATTGCAAGCCGCCCTGGCGTTGAAGGCATGGGTATCGTAAAGCACAAGTTTGTTGAAATGAGCAACGTTTCTGTCGTAAATGAAATGGTGCAGATGATCGTTGCCCAGAGAGCCTACGAATTCAACTCAAAGGCAATCCAGACAAGCGACACAATGCTCCAGACTGCAGCAGGCCTTAAAAGGTAAGCAGTAGGCAGCCATAGTACGTAAGCTTTCAGAAAGGTCCATCCTTAGGGGTGGATCTTTTTTTTATATGGGGCTTATGGCAGCCGGCTACTTGTTGCCATCTGTTCAAGCCATTTTATTTTGCAGGCTTTGGAACTGAAATCTTGTCGATGATGATGCTTACTTCCTCAATGAGGATTCCGGTGTATTTTTCGATGTTTTCTATAATGTACTGCTGAAGCTTGTGGATTTCCCCAGTAAGCTGGCGTCCAAAGGGTACGTCCACGGTTATTACCAGGCGGTAGCCTCTGTTGTCAGTCCTGATGCCAAGTTTCTTTACTCTTACTTCCGGTGAAAATTCTTCTATGCAGTGCATGACCATTTGGCTCAATGCTGCCTCTGAGATTTCTATGCGCCCCTTCTTGCTGAATTCCGGCGTGACGATGGATTTTTCAAGGATCGACTTGTCCTTTTTTTTCTTGAGGAAGTTGAATGCGCTTTTCTTTGCAATGTCCCTGATGGAATCGTGGAAAATCTGGGAGTAGCTTTTCTTGACTTCAATGGCAGGAACCGGAATTACGTGCTTTCCTTCAATCTGGCGGCTCCTGATGGCCTTTTCTATTTCCTCGCGGTTTGCAATGTCTTCTATCTTTATGATTTTTGACGGAAGGGGAATCTGGAGCCTTGTGGTAATCTTCTGAACCATCTTTTCACTTGTGCCGATGATGAGGAGCTTCTTTATCTTGTTTGCCTTTAGGGCCTTTGCAACGTCATCCCTGTGTGCCTTGTCATCAAAGAGGGCAATCCTTACGGCTCCCATGTAGGTCTTTTCGTGCTTTGCGGTGCGTCCAGCAAGAATCTTGTCGTCGCGGATCAAAAGTCCGTCGTCAATGATGGCTTCTATTCCGCTTTTCTGGGCCAGGAGCTTTGCACGGAAGCTTTTTCCGGTTCCGCTTTCACCAACGAGGGCAGTTACGTTTATTCCATTGTTCAAAAGTCGTGAAAAAAGGTTCATATATATAAATATAATCCCATTTTTTGTAAAATTCAAATTTTGACATATTTACATATAGTAAAAATCGGCTTGTTCTTATATTTTCAGCCTTTCCGCGGAATCCTTGAAATTCTGCCTTATGAATTGAAGAAAATTTCCACTGACTGGAGCAGTGAGTTCTTCCGGAAGTTCAAGGAGGTTGTCTCCGGGGAATTCCAGCCTGTATGCGTGAAGATAGAACATTTCGTCCCTGTTTTTCCTGCCGCCGTATGCCGTGTCTCCATGGAGTGGGTGGCCGTGGAATGCGGATTGGGCGCGGATCTGGTGCTTTCTTCCGGTTTCTATGTTGAATTCCACAAGGGCCAGTTTTTTTCCATCGATCGTGGACTGTTCAAGAACTTTTGCATGGGTTACGGCTTTCCTTGCTTCCCGGGGAATGGATGGAGAGCTGGGAGGATAAAGTTCCACCGTAGAAAATCCACCATCCGAAAGTTTCCCTTCTTCCGACAGTATGAAGTCCTCGTAGTCTTCAGTAGTGTTATCGTAGGCTCCTTCCGTGATGGCGATGTATGTCTTTCTGATCCTGTGTTCTGCCATGGCCCCTGTAAACCATTTTGCGCCTTCAAGGCTTTGTGAAAAAGCAATGGCTCCCGAAGTCCACCTGTCGATCCTGTGCAGAGGCCCTGGCCTGAAGGAAAGGGATTTTTGGTGAAGGTCCTGCTGCCACAGGAATTCCACCATTTGCGAAAGGCTTTTGCCGCTGTTTTTTGACGGTTGGACGTTTATGCCTGCCTTCTTGTTAAGAATCAGGAGGTGGCGGTTCTTGAACAGGATATTTTCTTCTATATATTTTAAGTCTTCATTTGAAATGGTCCGGTGGAGCTTTTCTGCCTGCGGTGCCGGTTCTTCCGGTGGGGCGGAAAAGAGAAATGCTGCTATGGAAATCTTGTCGCCCAAGGTGATGTGCTGGTCGGGCTTTGCCTTTTTTTCGTTTACGCGTACAAGGCCCTTGCGAATTTCTGCAAAAAGGCTTTTGCGTAGGCCTGAACTTTCCATGATTCTTGATGCAACCCTGTCCAGCCTGCGGCCTTCATCGTCGGCACCTGCGGTGAAATTCTTGAACTCCATGGCTTCATTCTATTGAAAATCCCCGGACATTGCAAACTGACCCTTGTGTGTTCACAAAGAATGTAAAAATGTGGTATAATTTGGAGTATGGCTTTTAAAAATCAAATACTGGCATTTTTTTCTCAGCCGGCCCTGCTTGCATGTATTTTCAGCTGGCTTTCCGCCCAGTTTTTAAAGACTCTCATCAAGCTGTTTTCCGGCAAGGTTCACAGCCTTAAGGAACTTATTGAGCTTTTGTTCTGGAGAACGGGCAGCATGCCTTCAAGCCATTCTGCTCTTGTTACGACCTTGTGCACTACCATAGGCTTTCATTCCGGGGTTGACAGCGACGTGTTCATCCTTTCCCTTGGATTTTTTCTTGTTACCATCAGGGATGCGGTGGGTGTGCGCCGTGCCAATGGAATCCAGGCCTCTGTCCTCAACAAGGTGGGCCGTCTTCTTGCAGAGAAAGGCATCATAGAATTCAAACCAATCAAGGAAGTGCAGGGGCACACTCCGGCAGAAGTCCTCATGGGCATGCTGCTGGGTTTCATAATCGGCCTTGCATTCAGCGTGCTTTGACTTCATGAAATTTCCAAAGGCATTTTTTGTTCCCGTCATTGTAATTGCAGTCTCCCTGTTCGCATGCGTGGCATTGCGAAGCGTTCCAGTTTCCAGGATTTGGAACAGCTATTCCGTGGTTTATGTGGAAAAGTCTGTTCCCGAGCGCTTTGTCCTTGACACCCTTGAAAAGTACGGCTGTTCCGGCATACTTAGCATTGGACAGCAGAGGGTTCCACTTGCTTCGGATTTTACTCCGGTTCTTCCAGGCAGGATGAATGACTATCTTTACAGTCGCCTTTCCTATTTCTCCGATGAATCTTCTTCTTTTGGAGTTTACTATGTTCCCAGGGGAAATGAAGGTTATGCCGTAAAGGCCCTGGAGGAAATCGTCAGGGAAACTTCAGTCCGTGGTGGCGTGGACGGCAGGAAGCAGTATCCGTGGATCGTTCCCCTTATTGTGTGCGTCATGTTTGGCGTGTTCCTCTTTTTGTCCCAGATCAGGATTGTCTTTGCACTTTCTTCCATCTTCATGGTGGTTCTTTCCTTTTCCCAGCCATTTTACACTGTGGCTTCCTCGTGCCTGCTGTACATGCTGGCCTGCTGCCTGGCTTCACGCATTTGGGGCAGGAAAAAGGCAATTCATGTCTTGCGCAAGAACCTGTACTTTCTGATTCCCCTTGGCGTTGCCTTTGTTTCCATAATGCTTTCAGGATGGCAGTGTCTTGTGCTCCTGGTCCTGTGCGCATGTTCAAGCTACGGGCTTTTGTGGCTTCTTGCCATGGCAGAGCAGCTTAGGGATTCCCTCATTTCCTTTAAGGTCGTAAAGATTTTCCAGGCTCCGCAGCTGCCCCTCATGTATACGGCAACGGCCAGACACACCCTGTTCTGTCTTTTTCCCCTGGCCCTTGTCCTTGCAGGTTTTGTCCTGAGCCAGAAATTTGCACCTTCGGCAGATGGGGATGTGAGTCTTCCTGTGCCAGTGGTTCTTGATGAACTGCAGAAAGATTCGGAGGATGTGCTTCCTTCCATTGAAGACTACTACAGGTGGTCATGGAACGTTCAGTCTTTTCCTTACCGGTCCCTTAACGACAGGTACGATGGCACTGTCAGTGAAAACGATTCTGTTGTCGTTCCCAGGTATGAGGTCGAGGACGGATTCATCGTGGAAAAGAATTCGGAGGTAATGAGGTACGATGAAAATTTCAGGGACCGTTCTGATTCCTTCATTGATGAACTTGAATACGGTGCTGTTGAAAAACTCATGAAAAAACAGGACAGGGGAGTTTCTGTTGTCTATAGAAAGGGCAGCAGGGGAACCCGGCGAACGGATGGCCTTGGGCTGGTCCTTGTGCTTGCTTCTCTCTTTGTTCCCCTTGTGATGCTTATGATATATATGCTTAAAACTATGGGCAGACGTCCGGGAAAGAATAAATGAAAACAGTCAATAATTTTGTTTCTCCGGGGCACGCTTTTTTTGAGACCCCGGTTAAAAGTCTTTTGCCCCAGCATGCTACGGTTTGCTTTTACCAGAATGAAATCTGCGAAAACCAATGCCGTGTTGAAGAAGGGGATGTTGTAAGGGAAGGCCAGTCCATAGCGGTGCCGGAGGGTAACTTTGTTTCCGGTGGAATTGAGATTCATTCTTCCGTTCCTGGAAAGGTTGAATCCATATTTACATGCACGGCTCCAGATGGCAGTCTTTGCAGGGCTGTCAAAATCAGGACGGAAGGGGAATTCACCTATCTTGGAAAAAAGCAGAATCAATGCGACTGGAAGATTTTTTCTGCCGCCACTCTTGTGGATTCATTCCGTTCCAAGGGAATTGTCAACACCTTCCATAAGGAACCGGTTCCCCTTGCCACCCAGATTAGGGACTGTACCCTCAGGGACCACAGGTTTGTTGTGGTCAGAATGTTTGACGAAGACCCAAGCCGGTTTACGGATCTGTTTACCGCAACAAAATATACGGACCAGGTTGTTCAGGGTGCCATGATTGCTGCCCGTGCCTTTGAAGCCAAGGGGATTGCCTTTGTAGTTCCAAAGAAGGCAAATTTTACCATCAATGAATCCCATGCAGAGGGCCTTTCCTGCGCCGTTGTTTCTGCAGATTCCCAGAGGTATCCATGCGGCTTCATGCAGCAGCTCATGAGGCTGGTCAGAAAGACTTCCCACATGGCAGGGTATGAAGTGTTTAAGCACATAAACCACAACTGCCTTTTCCTGGATCCTGAGACCTGCCTTGCCATTTACGAGGGAATCGTATGCGGCATTCCGGTGGTGGAGAAATTTGTCCACATCAATGGAACATGCCTTAAGGCCAGCGGCATGTTCAAGGTTAGGATTGGTACATTTATCCGTGACCTTGTGGAGCAGTGCGGTGGCTTCAAGGAACATCCAGCAAGGATAATTGTCAATGGACGTCTGGTTGGAAACGAAATTTCAAGCCTGGATATTCCGGTTACAAACTACGTCAAGTCCGTTGAGTTCATTTCTTCCGGGGAACTTTCCGTTCAAGAGCGCAATCCATGCATCAGGTGTGGCAAGTGCAGGAACGTTTGTCCCGAGCATCTGATTCCGGACGTTTTCTACCTGAATTTCATGAAGGGATATTCCATGCCCAAGAAGTTTTTCTCGTCAGCACTCTTGTGTTCCGAATGCTACATGTGCAACAGCGTGTGTCCGTCAAGGCTTTCCCTTTGCCAGGCCATAATTTCCCTCAAGCAGTATAAGGATAAAGAAGATGATTGATTTTACCCTCAAGAAGGGCTGTTCAAGAGTTGCCCTTAATCCCATAAGCTACATTTCTCCTTCGGTGGGAACAATCACCACGGTTTCAGTTGCCCTTCTTATGGTGCAGGTGATTCTTCTTGCCATTACAAAAAGCTATTCCTCCCTTCTGCTCGTGGTGGTTTCCGTTTTGGGAACTGTCGGTGCTGAGCTGGTTTACTTTTTCCTGTGGAAGAAGAGGTACGGTTCCCATTCATGGAGAATTTCAATCCTGCAGGGACTCCTTTGCGGCCTTCTGATTCCGTCTGCATATCCATGGCATGTAGTCCTGGTCATGGTATTCCTTGTGTTTGTCTTTTCAAGGCTTGTTTTTGGTGACTTTGCGGATTCATGGGTGAACCTTACGGCCTTTACCGTTTTCCTCCTTTATTTTGTCAATTCATCTTTCTTTCCAGGATTTCAGATTACTTCCGCAGACCTGCAGTCCAGGAATCCTGCCCTCGTGCTGATACAGAATGGATCTGTTCCAGTGCTTAAGTGTGACGGTGCAGTTACGGAATTCCTTAACAGGAATGTGTTCCGTTTTTTTGGCGTTTCAATTCCTGAAGGATATGTAAGCCTTTTCTGGGACAACGGTTCCGTCATTCCGGCCTTTAGGTTTAATCTCATAACCCTCCTGTCTTCGCTGGTTCTTGTTTCCTTTGAACTCATCGATGCCATGATTCCATTCCTGTTCCTTCTGGTGTATGGACTTCTGGTCAGGTATGCCGGGCCTTTCTTTGTAGGGGCTTCAGCCTTTCAGGGGGACATCATTCTTGCAATGCTTACGAGCGGAACCCTGTTCTTTACCTTCTACGTTCTGCAGTGGTTTGGAACAACTCCCATTTCTTCCGTGGGAAAATTTTTCTACGGAATTATTTCAGGCCTGTGCGGATTTTTTATCATCGGCCTTGGAACTTCATCTTCCGGCTATGCACTTACAATTCTCGTGATGAACCTGGTTTCTCCCGTGATTCAGGTTATTGAAGACAGGAGGCTTTTCTCTGCAACTTCAAGAAAGATAATTCCGCGCTTAAAATACATGAAGGAGTATGACAATGCTTGATTTGGATGACATTGGTGAAAATGCTGAATCAGAAACCAGCGCATACTATAAGACGCTCCTGATTAAGGGTGGAATTTTTTGCGCTTCCCTTGCAGTGGTTTTCGGAATTCTTGTGGTTTCAGTTTTCTTTGCAGGCCGTTCATGGAAGAAAGGCCTTATGGCAGAAGTCAGTACCGTTCTTGAAAAGAATGAATCGGATTTTGTCCCATACGAATATGTAAGGGTTAAGAGTAACCTGACGGTGGGTATTGCGGTGTTCAGATGCAAGGATTCAAGGGGAGCCCAGAGCTATGGCGTTATTTCCAGGGTTTCGACCCTTTACGGTCCCATGGCTGCAGTCTACCTTTATTCCGACAATTCTCCTTCTGCTGAATTTGTTGATTTTGTGCTTCCGGAAGGGAGCGTTCATGAAAGGGTCTCGAATGCTTCCATACATTCCCAGATTGACTATTGGGGCAAGAAGATTCCCCATGTAGTAAAGAACCAGATCATTCCAAGGAATAACACTGAACCAAAGAGCAGGAGGGGCAGAAAATGAAAAAAAGTGAACTTTATGTTTTTCTCATGCTTTCCCTTGCCATGTTTGTTCCCATACCGGGCAGGCTGTGCTACGTAACCGTGCTTTTGGTACTGATGTACCTGCAGACTGTTCTTGGCATTCTCTTCAGGAACTTGTGCGCCAGGTTTGTAAGCGAAGGCCTGCAGAATGTCATTTCCGTTGTGTTCATTGTTTTCCTTACTATTCTTTTCAGGCAGGCCGTAATTGCCTTCTGTCCCATTGTTGCATTCACCCTTGGCCTATGCTTTTACATGCCTTCAATATCTGCTTTTGTTCTTGGAAACATTTACAATAAGAATGAATACACCCTGACGGAGCATGTGGTTTCCGTAAGCATCAAAAGCCTTATCTTTTCTGTTTATGCGGTCCTGTTTTTCCTGATCAGGGAGATTTCCAGCTACGGAACCATTTCTCTTCCAAAGGCTGGGGGAATACTTGAAATTCAGGTTGTTCAGGACACGTCGAAAATTTTTGCAGGTTCACTTTTTGCTTCCGTTCCAGGAGCACTTTTACTCATAGTTTTCATCTCAAGCCTCATACGCTTTGTGCTCAATAAACTTGAAATTCTCGACACTTCGGAGGAAGACTGATGCTGTATACCCTTTTATATTATGTATGCTTTTCTTCTGCCGTTCTTGTCTATGGCGTTGGAATTGAAAGGGCGGTGTATCTTTCAAAGAAACGCAATGACATCCTCATCAAGGCCATAAAGCTTTTCCTTACCATTACATCGACATCGGCCCTGTCCTATCTTCTTGTAAATTCCCTTTTTGTTCCTGCTGATCTTGCAGAACTTTATCCTTTTGTCGTGATCCTTCTCTTCATCTGCCTGTCGGTTTTCATCGAGATCATCATCAGGATTTCAACAAAGATAAATGCCCAGGAATTTGGGGTTTCAATCCTCTTTACACTTATTGCCGTCAGTGAAGGTTCCACCTTTGCCGAATGCGTTTATATTTCCTGCCTGTGCGGAATTTCATTTTTTGCCGTTGTTCCATTCATTTATTCCGTATGCCACAGAATGGACATGACGTCCTTCAAGCAGGATTATCAGAAGCTTAACTATACCATCGTTTCAATTGCAATTTTTGCCATAATTCTCCTGGCATGGAATGTTTCATGGCTCAATAAAGGAGTATTCCAATGATAGCTGCCATATTGTTTGGACTGCTGTTCCTGATCGTCATTTCGGCAGTTGTAGTGTTCATCTTTGAAGTTCTTCTCCCGGCCCTTAAGGCCCAGAATGTGACCCTTGAACGCACCATGTTTTCTGAAAGCGAGATACGCATCAAGCCTGTCTTCGTTGAAAAATATGCAAAGGCCAATGGCAAGAAGGCTTGCGTCATGTGTTCTTCTTCAAAGAAAGTTTCGGCCAGAAGGTTCGTATATTCTGCAGAAAAAAGCTGCAAGATGTTTGACGGTGTCGTGGATTCGGAACATGACTGCCGCTTTGGGTGCATCGGCTTTGGAGACTGCATGAAGTCCTGCACCCGTGGGGCCATTACCATCATCAACGGAACTGCCGTGGTCAATTCCCTGTGCAACGGATGCGGAAAGTGCATTGACAGGTGCCCCAGGAAGATCATCAAGCTGGTTCCTTCCACCCAGGAAAAGGCTGTCCTTTGCAGTGCAGCCTACGACCTTTCAACACAGTGCAGCAGCTATCTTGCAGAAGAGAATATTGCAGGCAGAGACAATCCTGTATTCTTTTTGTGGAAAAAATGCTATAAACTTATCAGAAAGTAAAAATGAAGCGGATTTCAGTTTGCCTGCAGCTTGAGGCTGATGTTGAAAGCGGGAAGGATTTGTCCCTTCTTGAGAACAACTATCAGTCAGTCTTTAAGAAGCTGCTTTCATTCATATATTCTCATCCAAACCTACGTATAAGCATTGCCTTTACGGGTCCGCAGATTGAATTTTATGAGCTTAGGCATCCTGAATCCATAGAACTTATCCGGGAACTGACGGCAGACAAGCGCCTTGAAATAATTGGCGGCGGTTTTTATGCCCCTGTCTTTCCCCTGGCATATCCCGTTGACAGGAGCAGCCAGATAGAAAAAATGAATTCCGTCCTCAGGCGCCTTGTGGGAAAAAGGCCTTCCGGCATGTATCTTTTTGGCAGCGTCTGGGATCCGGGGCTTACGGTTACATTCAAGTCATGTGGAATGGATTACCTTTTCCTTGATTCTTCCGTGGTTCCTGAACGCCATCTTGTCTACAAGCCCATCATTACCGGTGAGCAGGGCAAGTTCATCAAGATTCTTCCGCAATTCAGGAATTTTGTTCCTTCCGGGGAGGAATCCATTTCTGAATGGCTCAGGCGGCTGGAAAAGGCTGTTGCAAGGTTCAGGACGGGATTTGATTCTGCTGCATCTGATGCAGGCAATGACGGTCCCCTTGTGACGGTTCCCCTTGACTTTGAATCGATGAAAAGGTGCCTTGAACCTTCTGGTGAAAATGAATGTGGCTTCCTTGAGTCCCTTTTTGACGAGGACCTCTTTCCTGCCGTAAGCGAGAAGGTTGATTTTATCCTGCCGTCTCCATACCTTAAGAAAACCTGTTCCTTTGTAAGGGGGTACATTCCTTCTGGAATTTCCCAGAATCTTGCAAGGTGGGCTAGTGAGCCATATAGGGAAGGCAGGAACGGCGGCAGCCTTGGCTGTCCATCTTCAATCTTTGACTATCTAGAAACCTATCCACTTTGCCGTCAGCTTTACGACAGGATGGCATACATAAGCCTTTACCTTTCCCAGATAAAGAAGAATGCCGACAAGATGAGGAAGCTTTCTGCTTCTGCATGCCTGCATGAAGCCCAGGCCGGCTGGAACATGATAAACTGCAACACTGGGCTTCCCCAGCTCCAGGAACGCAGGCAGGGTGCATTCAGGCTTTTGAATGAGGCTGAAAAATTCATCCGTGATTCCCTTAAGAAATGGAATCCAGGCCTCCTGTCCCATGATTACAACGGTGACGGGCGAAATGAATATATTGCCCAGATGGAACGGTTCAGTGCAATCCTTGGCTGTGCAGGCGGACAGGTTTGCAGCTTTAATGCCATAAAGGGTGGGGCTGACTATGCTGCCGGCCTTTCAAAAAACGAAACCTTTGACGGAAAATCCGACAGGTACCAGCGTGCATTCTTTTCCGACAGGATTTCCTGTGCAGATGATGAGGAAGGTTATGTCAGCCTTTCTGATTACGTGGAGCGGAAATTCGATTATCGCCGCAATGAGGTTCAGCTTGAGACGGTTGCTTGCCTTTCCAGTGAGCAGCTTCCAGTTCTTGTAAGGAAGAACATTGATTTTAATTCAAGCGGAATTGTGGTTCAGTATATCCTTAAGAACTGCAGCGACAGGGAGATAAATGCCGTGTTCAGCTCTGAGGTTAATTTTTCCCAGACCAGGTTTGACAAAAGTCTTTCCGGCTGCCAGTATGGCGTTGAGCTGATCCAGAATGAAAACAGGATTCAGCTTGAAGGGGAAAAAGCTTCTGGCTTTAAATACAAAAAGACGTCGGGTGTTTCCGTCGTTCTCGTCAAGGATGTAAAGGAAAAGCGGAGTTTTGTCATTGAGCCTAATGAGAACTGCGGCCTTGAAAGTTCCCTTGAAGAATTCTTGAGGCCTGGTCATGACGGCACTCCATGCCTTTCTTCCACAAGCCTTTGCCAGCGGCTTTTCTGGAACATAAGGCTTGATGCAGGGCGGGAAGTGGAAAAAACCGTGAGCCTGACTTATGTTCCTTCAAAAAAATAGGGACTGTGAAAAAAAATACGTGCATCCCTAAAAAATAAGGATGCCTGCTGGAACCGGTGACCTGCATTCTGCTTGATCCAGGCCAATTGGCCCGGAGTTGTCTTTTCTTATCTTCCCTTAATTTTCTTTATCACAACCTTGTACCAAAATGCCCTTGCATTCTCAGCCATTGAATACAGGGTGTAGTCCCCCTTGTTCAGGATGACGTCAAAGGAACCCGGCCTGTGGGTGTTCTGCCCGCCAAATCCCGTCTTAAAGAGGTAAAGTCCGTGCATGGGATGGTTATGGTCGTCTGTAGGCGGCATTCCGTAAAAGTCGTAGGTCCTGCTTCCAAAGGTCTGGGCATCCTTCATGGCCGTCCACTGTAAAAGATAGGCTGCCATCAGGTTTCTCTTTAGGTTACCGCTGGCCCCGTAAAGGTAGACTGCCTCAGACGGGGTAAAGAGGGTTATGATGCCTGCAAGCCAGTCCCCTTCGTGCCTTGCAAGGTAAAGGTTTACCCTTATGTCTTCGGATGATGCAGTACCGGAAGGGTTTCCATCTGGGCTTTCTTTGCGGATGGAGCCGGATTTAAGAAGGTCCATGTAGTATTCCTTATTGTGGAACTGCACCCCATCCCTTTCGCTTGTCTGCTGGAAAAGAACGTGGAAAGAGTCATAGGCTTCTTCCAGGTCTGCAGATGAACTGTCGTACCTGCATACTTCAACGCCTTTTTTTGCCGCAAGCCTTATGTTGTAGCGCCACTTGCTTTTCATGGCAGAAAGAAGTTCTTCTTCCGGCCTTGGACCATTTTCTCCTGTCAATGTGACGATGGTTGTGTCAGGCGGCTGGATGTTTGTTCCGGCTTTCCTTACCTTTCGGCTCCTGTAGCGCTTAAGGAAATCATCCCGTTCATCCGGGGTGTAAAAATCCATGGCAGGGTCAAAGCGTATGCAGAAGGTATTGACCGGCAACTGCGGCCTTATGGAAGATGCAAGGGAATAAAGCTTTTCTTCCAGTTCCTTTCCAGTGCATCCGGTGCATTCCGGTGCCATGGGAACATAGGCTATGGATGCCTTCCTGAAGCGGAAGTTCAGGGTGCGGACGAGGATGCTGAACCTGTTTCCGCCAACTGTAACCGGGCATGACTTCCAGCCGTGGCGCGACTTGAAACCAGCCCAGAATTGTGTCTGCAGGAAACGCATTTTTAGTGGATGTCTCCATTTACGGTCTTTACGGTCTTTAGTATCTGTCCGTCAACCGTAAGGTTTACTCCGCCAACGGTTACATTGTTGCCTACTGCCTTTATTTCAACTGCAAAGAAGTCGTCTGCCGTGATTTCTGCAGGCTTTTCTGCGTTTACGTCTGCACCTTCAAGGATTACCCTTGTTCCCGGGGCTGCCCATGGAGCTTCAAGTGGCTCTACGCAGTCCTTTCCGTCTGCATCCTTGTAGTCTGCCGCAAGGAGCATGCCGTGGCTTTCTATTCCGCGCATCTTTCTTGGTGCAAGGTTGAATGCAAGGATTATGTGCTTTCCAAGGAGGTCTTCCGGCTTAAGGTAGTCGCGGAGTCCCGACTGGATGATTCTCTGTGTTCCCGTTCCGTCGTCAAGGGTTTCAACATAAAGCTTGTCGCTTTCAGGATTGTTTTCCACCTTTAGGATCTTTGCTACGCGAAGTTCAATTTTGCTGTTAAAGTGCTCAGGCATCTTTTCTGCAGGAAGAACCACAGGTTCAGCCTTGGCTTTCTTTTCCTTCTTGTCCTTCTTTGGTTCCTTAGCCTTTTCATTGCCGCGGTCATCCTGCTTTCCTGCAAACTTCGTGCGGAATGCTTCCATTGCCTTCTGGTCGAGGGGCTTGAAGAAAACTTCTGTTGTCCCAACTTCTGAAAGTCCTTCCGTTTCACCAAGGTTGTTCCAGTTGAGCCTTATTCCGTCGGATTCCTTTCCGAAGTCCTCATCGTTGAAGTGAGGTTCTGAAATTGTTTTTCCAAAATAAGACATGATTTTTTCTGCATACTGTGGCATGTAAGGGTGAACCATGATCATCAGGTCCTTGATCATGTATGCCAGCGTGTGGATGAGCTTTTCTGCACGTGCAGGGTCAGTATCCTTTGTCTTCCATGGCTCCGTGTCCTGGAATGCCTTGTTTCCGATGTCGGAGATTTCAAAGATCTGGTGGAATGCGTCCTTAAGGTTTGCCCATTCAAGGTTTTCCGTAACTTTTGCCTCAAGTTCCTTGACGCGTGACCAGATTTCTTCGTCAATAGGGGCTTCCGGAATCTTTGAACTGTAGTATTTCTGGATGAAGAGGAGGGTGCGGTTTACAAGGTTTCCAAGGTTTCCGATGAGTTCACCGTTGAGGCGCTCGCGGAATTCCTTCCATGTAAACTGGTAGTCCTGCTTTTCAGGCCTGTTGTAGAAGATGTAGAACCTCCATGCGTCGGCAGGGATTCCCGTTTCTATTGCGTCAGTTCCGAATACACCTACACCGCGGCTCTTCGAGAACTTGTCGTTTTCGTAGTTAAGGTATTCTGTTGAGCTCATGTGGAACAGCTTTGTCCAGTTGCGGCCTGAACCCATGAGGGTACATGGGAAGATAACCGTGTGGAACGGAATGTTGTCCTTCCCGATGAACTGGAACAGGTCTACAGGCTTTTTAGCGTCTTCTGCATCGGATTCCTCCGGCAGCCACCAGCTCTTCCAGTCAAATCCAGGCTTTGATGCCTTTATCAGGTCGTCTGCCAGCTGCTTTGTAATTGAAATGTAGCCGATTGGTGCATTGAACCAGACGTAGAAAACCTTGTCTTCAAATCCTTCGCGGGGAACGGGAATTCCCCACTTAAGGTCACGGGTGATGGCGCGCTCGATAAGGCCGTCGCGGATCCAGGCCTTTGTCATGTTGATTGCGTTGTCAGACCATTTTCCTTCAACTGAAGTTTTGCTTACATATTCGTCAAGGTTCTTGCTGATGGAAGGAAGGTCGATGTAAAGGTGCTTCGTGTCGCGGATTTCCGGGGTTGCACCACATACGGAACAGCGCGGGTTCTTGAGTTCAACAGGTTCAAGGAGGCTTCCGCATCCGTCGCACTGGTCACCCCTTGCATCCTCGAAGCCGCACTTTGGGCATGTTCCGTTTACATAGCGGTCTGCAAGGTAACGTGCGCATTTAGGGCAGTAAAGCTGCTTGTTGGAATGTTCCTTGATGTATCCGTTCTTTTCAAGATCCTTGTAAAGGCTCTGTGTGATTTCCGTGCACTGGTCGTTGGATGTGCGTCCGAATTTGTCTGCGTCAATCCTGAACCAGTCGTAGATTTTCCTGTGTTCCTCGTAGTAGAAGTCGCAGAGTTCCCGTGGAGTCTTGTTTTCCTGGAGGGCGCGGGTCTCCGTTGCAGTACCGTATTCATCCGTACCGAAGATGTACATGGTTTCATATCCGCGGCTCCTGCAAAAGCGTGCAAAAACGTCTGCAGAAAGCATCTGTATCAGGTTTCCAAGGTGTGGAATGTTGTTTACGTAGGGAAGTGCCGAAGTGACAAGGCGGCGGTTCATCTTGATGTTTTTCATTCAATGCTCCAAATCTGTGAATTTGAAGAACAGTATATTGAAAATTTTCATTCATTACAATAAAGTGTAGGGACGAATTATTCGGAGGAATCATATAATGAACGTTAAGGTATCGGCTTTTTTGGGAAGGCATAATTTTGCAGAACATCAGGATGTTAATGCCGTTGTCAATGCAATGCTTGCAGACTTTGACAATGGGCTCAAGGGGAACAAGACTGGATCTGAAATGATCCGCACTTTTACAACTCCTCCTTCACAGGCTGCAGCAGGAAAATCCGTAATCGTGATTGATGCAGGTGGAACAAATTTCCGTTCGTGCCTTGTTTCTTTTGCTGCTGACGGGACTCCAACAATCAGTGACCTTGAAAAGACAAAGATGCCTGGCATTGAGCGCGAGCTTTCAAAGAAGGAATTCTTTGACCAGATTGCCTCAAACCTTGAACACCTTAAGGGAAAGTCTGCAAACATCGGTTTCTGCTTTTCATATCCCGTAACAATCCTCGAAGACGGCGACGGTGTACTCATCAACTTTACAAAGGAAGTAAAGGCTCCTGAAGTTGAAGGATGCACCATCGGAAAGGAACTTGCTGCCGCCCTCAAGGCCAACGGGTGGAAGGATGACCTTAACATAACGCTCCTTAATGATACGGTTTCCGCCCTTCTGGCAGGAGCTGCAAATCCGGATGAGGGGATGGAATATTCTTCATACATCGGATTCATCCTTGGAACAGGAATGAACGGTGCATACATCCAGAAGGAAGATGCAGCATATCCTGGACTCAAGAGGCAGATCATCAACTGCGAATGCGGAAAATTCAGCATGGTTGCAAGAAGCGACTTTGACTATGCATTTGACGGCAAGTCTGACAAGCCTGGCGTTGGAATCATGGAAAAGCTTTGTTCCGGGGCATACCTTGGACCAGTTGCTTACGAAATGCTTTCATGTGCCGGAAAGGAAAAGCTCTTCTCTGATGCCGTCTCTGCAAAGTTTGCCAGTCTCGATGCAGTTACTACAATCGACGTTTCTTCATACCTTGTTGCCCCCCATTCCAAGAACAACAAGCTTGGTGCCATGATCTGCGGTGCAGGTGCAGAAGACCAGGAAATCCTCTTCCAGCTTATGGATGCCCTTGTCGAGCGCTGTGCACGCATGGCTGCATCCATTCTTGCAGCCTGTGCAATCAAGGGCGGGGAAGGAAAGGAAGCCACAAGGCCTGTATGCATGCTCTGCAACGGTTCCACATTTTACAAGCTCTACAAGGTTCAGGACCGCGTAAAGGCATATCTTGAGGATGTTCTCGTAAATCAGCGCGGAATATACTTCGACATCATCGAGCGCGAAAACGACATTACCCTTGGAACAGCCATCGGCGGCCTCATTACCCGTTAATTTGCGCTAAGAAACCAGGTCTGTCCTGCCGATAAGAATACAGGACGGACCATTTTCTTTTCAGGTGGGGGATAATAAAAGTGTCAGGTGCAAAGGTTTTAGGAAAATCGATTCTTCTTTTGATTCTCATTGTAATTCTCGTCATGTTTGGAATGCTCTGGTTTGATTACCTGGGCGTTATTCATGCCAAAAAGACTTTTGCCCCCCTGTTCCGCATGGTGGGACTTGCTCCCCAGACATCCGTTTCTGCATCTTCCGTAAAGGAACTGGTTGAGGCAGACTTGGACAACGACCGTTTTGCAAAGCGCCTTGAAGCCCTGGACATTCGCTCGGAGGAACTTGCAAAGCGCGAGGCGGACGTAAAGATTCAGGAAGATGCCAATGCCCAGGTTGCCCTTGAACTTGAGGACCGGGAAAAAACACAGGCAGAAAGAGAAAAAACATTTAATAATTTAGTAAAAAAATACGATGATAGAAGTGTAAACATCGAACAGATTGTTGCGAACCTTAACGGTATGCCACCAAAGAATGCAGTTGCAATTCTTACAGCCATGGATGACCAGGACGTAATTGACGTTCTGCGCAAGGCTGATGAAGTTGCTGCAGCTTCGGGCGAAGCTTCTACAGTCGCTTACTGGCTTTCCCTGATGCCAGGGGAACGGGCTGCTGAGATTCAGCGCAAGATGGCCAACAAGCCCCTTTCAATAAACTAGGTTGCATTAAGGTCTGTTCCGGATGTTTGATTTTCCGGAGGTATTCATGCAGGCCTTGAACCTACAGATTGCAAACAGTGAAAACGCACCAGAACTTGCCAAGGTGCAGTCAAAGCCTTATTCCGTAAGAAAGGAAATCAGGACTTCCAGGTCATCCTTTGGCGACATGATTGAATCCATGTCACGGAAAAAGCCGGATCTAGCAACAAGAATTCCAGAACCAGAAAATCCAGGAAAAATCTCAAGAACAGCAGAAAGTGCAGAAAGCATCAGGGACGAAAACCCGACGGAAGTTTCTGCCGAAAGACCAAGGCCTAGGGTGGAGCCTAAAAAAATGGAAAAGGCCCAGGCTGAAGAATTTGTTGCATCGGAAAATGTCCTCCCTGCAGAAGAACAGGTGGCTAAGGTTGACTTCATTCAGTATGAACAGATTGCCGCAGAAGCATCGGTTGCACCGAGAATTGTCGACATGCAGGCTGTGGAAGACGAATACTTCCTGGATGACATTCAGATTGACTTTTTAAGGAATTCCGCAAAGGCAGAAAGCATTGATGACCTTCTTGCCAACGCATCGGAATTCGTTCCCTTTGACAGTGAAGAAACCCTTGTAGCTTCTGCACAGAATCTTTCCCTTGACGACCCTGAGAAGTTTCTCGGCATGGTGGATGTTACTGACGAAAACAGGCAGGCTTCTGATTCCGACATTTCAATGGTGACTGCAGCCATGGGTGGTGCTCCGCAGATGCAAGCTGCTGCTGCAGAAAATGTTCCATCAGAAAGGAAGGATTTCTTCAATATAGAAGTTGTTGACAGGAAGGGCGACAGGAACATGACCATGAAGTCCTTCATAGAGGAAACTTTCACCGTAACTGATGAAAGAACTGAAAACGCCTTTGCTGCAGAACTTGAAAAGGAAAGCAGCACTTCCATGGACATGGAAAAATCGTTCCAGGAAAACCAGTCCAACAGCCTTGATCTTGCCATGACACTTACGGAAACTGCAGAAAAAAACATACTTTCATCTGACAGCCAGAGTGCAGGGGCTGCAGGTTCAACATTCCAGCAGATGCTTACGCAGCAGATTGAGACAAGTGCACCTGATTTTGTAAAGGCTGGATCAATTGTGCTTCGCGATAACAACCAGGGCCAAATCAACATGATTTTAAGGCCTGAATCACTCGGAAATGTTAAGTTCAATCTTCATGTTTCCGATAATGTAATTACGGGACAGATTACCGTACACAGTAAGGAAGCTTTTGAAGCTTTCAGGCAGAATTTGGACAATTTAAGGCAGGCATTCCAGGACAGCGGATTTGAAAATGCCAGCTTGAATTTAAGCCTTGCTGAAAACAGTTCTGGGTCATTCCAGCAGAGCCAGCAGCACCAGAGTTCCGAAAAGTTCCTTTCTGAAAGAGCCTATGGAAACTATGTCTCGTCCGCTGATTCAGACGATTATGCTTCTGTCGCACCGGCTGCCTATGATGCAGGTTCGGACAGACAGGTAAGCATCGTCGCATAAAACCGCAGGGTTTATTCTTAAGGAGAATTGAAGATGGAAGGAATCCAGCTTGATACAAAGCTAAGCCAGCAGGAAATTGCAAAGCTTACAATGCAGAATGACACGTTCAACAAGTCCCTTGTAGTTGAAGGCCGCAAGACATCCCATGAACTTGGAAAAGATGATTTTCTCAAGCTCCTGATTGCACAGCTTTCCCATCAGGATCCTACAAAGCCAACTGACAACACCCAGATGATTGCACAGATGGCCCAGTTCAGTTCCCTTGAGCAGATGACAAACATGAACCAGGAATTTGCCAAGATGAACCAGATGCTGGTTTCTTCACAGGGAGTAAACACCATCGGAAAGACCGTTGACCTTGACATTGGCGGAATGACGACAACTGGCGTCGTGGAAGCCGTAACATACGGCCAGAACCCACAGGTTCGCGTAGGCAACATGTACTACGACATGAAGCAGATCACAGCAGTATACGGTGAATGAAAAAAGTAAATTGAATCTGCAGTCTGCAGATTTTAAATATTGGGCAAATAAAAGACAAATCAAGAGGGTAATTTTATGATGAGATCTTTGTATGCAGGCGTTTCTGGCTTGCAGAACCACCAGACTAGAATGGATGTAATTGGAAACAACATTTCCAACGTAAACACATACGGTTTCAAGAAGGGCCGTGCAACATTCCAGGACATGATCAGCCAGCAGCTTAACGGTGCTGCACGTCCAACAGAAGAAGTTGGTGGCGTAAACCCTAAGGAAGTTGGACTCGGTATGAGTGTCGCAACCATCGACACAATCTTTACACAGGGAAACCTCCAGACAACAGGCAACGGAACTGACCTTGCAATCCAGGGAAACGGATTCTTCGTAATGAAGAACGGAGACCAGACATATTACACACGTGCCGGTGTATTCGGTACTGACTCAAACGGAACACTCGTAAATCCTGCAAACGGAATGCGGGTACAGGGTTGGATGGCAGAAAACGTAAACGGCCGCCAGATCGTGCGCAATTCTGCAACACCAACCGACCTTGTGATTCCCGTAGGACAGAAGGATCCGCCAAAGGCAACGGAAAACGTAAGGTATTTCTGCAACCTTAACAAGAACACACCTGAAATCCCGGAAAACCCAACTGCAGACCAGGTTCTCGAAGGAACATGGCAGACAGAAATCAACATCTATGATACTTACGGAAACGCACACCAGGTGCAGATGAACTTTGCAAAGGTTCCAGGAAACCCTAACCAGTGGACAGTAAGCGTAAACGTAGACCCGGACAATGCTGAATTCACCCAGACAAGGATCGGCTTTGGCGGAACAGACGGACAGGCAAACACATACACTCTCAACTTTGACAACACTGGAAAGCTTCAGTCTGTAATCGACAGTGCAGGAAATACTTCAAATCCAACTGGGGAGATCGTCCTCCAGGCATCATATACTGTTGCAGACTCAAATGCAGATGGTGACGGAAATCCATACCGCCAGACTTTCAACCTTAACCTTGGAACAATCGGCAGCATGGAAAACACCATCACACAGGCTGCATCAAAGTCAACAACAAAGGCAAACTACCAGGACGGATACAAGCTCGGTTACCTTGACAACTTCAAGATCGACCAGAGCGGCGTAATCACCGGCGTTTACTCAAACGGTTCAGTACGCACCATCGGTCAGGTTGCAATGGCTTCCTTCACAAACCAGGGCGGCCTTGAAAAGAAGGGTGACAACACCTATGCAGAAAGCATCAACTCCGGAATGGCAAACATCGGCGAAAGCTCAACTGCAGGAAAGGGTAAAATCATTGCAGGAACCCTTGAAATGTCAAACGTTGACCTTACGGAACAGCTTACTGACATGATCGTAACACAGCGCGGATTTGAATCAAACGCAAAGACAATCCAGACTGGCGACAGCATGCTCGAGACAGTACTCGGACTCAAGCGCTAGTAGAACTTGGTAAAACATGAATGCAGGAAGCTCAACCTCGTGACCTGCATCCGTTTTAACAGGCCATGGGTGATGGCAAGGTTTTGGATTGCCTTCATTTCGTGGCCCATATTCAGGCTGTCAGGGAACCATGGGTTTTTCCAGGCAGCATCCAGCCCAACTTTTTTCCGTATGGATGAACCCTCGTCCATGCGGATTTTTTTTGAGCAGCTTCAATCAGTTAAACGGGCTTTCCCGGGTTCCGTGCCTTCGCACTCCATTGCTTCGCAACGGCTGCGCCGCCCCTCCAATCCCGGCTAGGTTGGTCCTTTCAATTGACATCCAGCCTGTTTTTCAATAGTATATGAGAATATCTTTTTTTGAGGGGTGAACCATGATTTTTCCATTGGAAGAACTTGCAAAATTTAAGGGCGGAATGTATGGAATCACGGTAGCTGCCAGCCGCCGCGCTTTTCAGCTTGCAAAGCTTGCCATGTACAAGGAACCTGAAATTGCAGAAGAAGTTGAAGAAAATGACGGAAAGGTAGTCAGCCTTGCAGCACGCCAGCTTTTCTCAGGCGACGTTAAGTATTCAATCGAATCACAGGCTACAATCGACTAACTTGATTCCCGTAATCGTAATATTTGCACCTACAGCGTGCGGAAAGACTGCTTTGACAATGAATCTTTTTGGCAAGGGCAGTCTTTTTCATTTTAAAAGGCAGGCGGAAATCATAAGCGCCGACAGTCAGGCCGTTTACCGCCACCTTGACATAGGAACCGCAAAGCCTTCCGCTGAAGAACAAGAAAAGCTTACTCACCACATGATCGACATCTGTGATCCTGCTGAACAGTTTGGGGTGGGACAGTTCATCGAAAGGACAGACGGGCTGTGTTCTTTCATCCATAAAAAGGGGCACATTCCAGTTATTGTAGGTGGAACCGGTTTTTACATCCGCAATTTCATCCTTGGCCTTCCAAGGACTCCTGAAAGCCGTCCGGAAGTTCGGGCAATGGTAAGGCAGAATCTTGCCGATATTGGCAGGCAGGCTCTCCATGATGAACTCAAGATGTGCGATCCGGTTTCTGCAGCAAAAATCAACGTAAATGATGAATACAGGATATGCCGCGCCCTGGAAGTCTTCCATTCAACAGGAATGCCATTGAGTGCATGCAAGCTGCCTGATGAACCCAGAAAGGAATACCGTTTCTGCACCATAATACTTGACCGACCCCGTGATGAGCTTTATCGCCGCATAGACCGGCGTGTTGACCAGATGTTTGAATTGGGCCTTGAAAGGGAAGTCCGGGGACTTGTTTCCATGGGCTATGGAATTGATGCGCCTGCCATGAAGGCCATTGGCTACAGTGAATTTTTTGAGGGCGGATTCATGAGCCTTGGAATCGATGCCATAAGGGAAAGGATAAAGAACCACAGCCACAGGTATGCAAAAAAGCAGTACACCTACATGCGCGGAATTCCCGGGGCAAAAATTGTTCCTGCAGAAGATATTGTGGCTGTTTCTGACATAGTTTCCTCTTTTATGGAAGAAAATACTTGACGCAACGAGATTTACAGTTCATATTTATAGAATATGATTAGAGTCGAACATTTAAATGGGAAAGTGTTCTGGATTAATCCTCATCAGATAGAAAGCATGGAACAGAACCCGGACCTGACTTTGACTCTTCTTTCGGGAAAAAAGGTTGTCATCAAGGGAACTCCGGAAGAATTCGTAGGAAAAATTGTTGAATATAGAAAAAAGATTGGTATGCAAGAACTGTAGCCTTTCTGATTTATTTGGGAGGAATAAATGGATTTAGCGACAATTATCGGCTTTATTGGCGGTGTTGCCATGGTTCTTCTTGGTGTCATTTCATCAGGATCTTCAGTCGGAGGTATCGTCGACATCCCGTCTGTAATCATCGTTGTCGGTGGTTCATACATGGCTCTCTTTATTTCATCGCCACTTAACATGGTGCTGGGAATCTGGGGAATCATCGGCCGTACAATGAAGGTTTTTGATTACGGCGAAAAAAATACAGTTCAGAATATGGTTCAGCTTTCGGAAAAGGCCCGCCGCGAAGGTATCCTTGCCCTTGAAGAAGGACTTGATGATCTTGATGATGCATTCCTTAAGGAAGGACTTCGCCTCATGATCGACGGTAACGACGGTTCTGCCATCCGTTCCATCCTTGAAAACGAAATGGCCCAGTGTGAAGGCCGCCACATGCAGTGGGCAGGTATCCTTAACCAGTGGGCAGGTTACGCTCCAGGTTGGGGTATGCTTGGTACAGTTATCGGTCTTATCGGTATGTTGAACAACCTTGAAGACAAGTCATCCCTCGGTCCTAACATGGCCGTTGCCCTTATTACGACACTTTACGGATCCATGCTTGCCAACTGGCTCTTTGGTCCTCTTGCTACAAAGCTTCTTGCACAGAATTCCCGTGAAATCAACTCAAAGGAAATGATACTGGAAGGCGTTCTTTCCATTCAGGCCGGTGACAACCCGCGCATCCTTGGTCAGAAACTTCTTACTTATCTTGATCCTAAGACAAGAAAGGCTATCGAAGCTGACGTTCTTAAAGACTAATCCGGCTGGCAGGTAAAAAATGGCTAAAGAAAAAAAGGAACCGGAGAAACCGAGTACCGCGTGGCAGGGTACATATGGTGACATGATCACCCTCATGCTCTGCTTCTTCGTTATGCTTTATGACCCTACGGAATCAGATGCCGTACAGATGGCGGCTCTTCAGGCTTCTCTTTCAAATAACAATCCGGGTGGCGGTATTTCCGTAAGTCCTGGAAGCATGGCAGACCTTGGTAATGTGGTCAGCGCCCTTCCATCCATGGAAAAGGGAAAGGCCCTGGGTCCTGCCATGAAGAAGGCTGTCTCAAGCTTTACTCCGGAAGTAAAATCCAACAAGGTTACCATCACAAGTGATGAAAGGGGAATCATCATTTCCCTTGCTTCGGATTCATTCTTTGAGGAAGGCAGTGCAGACCTTAATATTGAAGAATCCCGCGAGACTCTCCTGAGGCTTGCAAAATTTTTCGAGGCTCCGGAAGTTGCCGGCAGAAGATGGAGGATTGAAGGACATACGGACAACCGTGCCGTTTCTCCTTTTGGCTATTTCCCGAGCAACTGGGAGCTTTCTGCAGCCCGTGCAGCAAACGTCCTTCACTATCTTTCGGATTTTGGTGTCGACGAGCAGCAGTTTTCCATTGCAGGCTATGCTGACACAAGGCCAAAGTTCAGCAATGATACTGCAGAAGGAAGGGCATACAATCGGCGTGTGGATGTAATCATTCTTGACGACGGACATTTTTAGTATATTTTTTTTGCTAACATAAAAAAATCAGATGCCGATAAAATAGGTGAGTGATTTTAAATTTGGGAGGATGTTATGGCAGAAGAAGACGACGCAGCAGCTTTGGGCGACATGGAAGGTGACGCTCCATCAGCCGGAAAGAAGGGCGGTCTCAAGGGGGCTTTGCCTCAGCTCTTGAAGTTCGTTCTTATTGGTGTTGCAGCTGTAATTTTCATCGTTACAATCGTAGTTATTACAACAAAGATTCTCAATAAAGGTGGAAGTGCCCAGACGGCCATTCCTATCAGTGAAGAGTATACCGTTAAGCGTGAATCATACGACTGGTATACTTCCCTTGACCAGATCAGAACATCGACAAGTGATCCTGTTCCTGCAAGCGTAAGCGTAACAATCGCCCTTGGCTACAAGAAGGATGACAAGACTGCTTCGACGGAAATCACTGAACGCCGCATCGAAATCATTGATTTCCTTCGTCGCTTTTTCTCAGAGCAGACAGTTGAAGACCTTCGCCCTCAGAACGAAGAGGTTATCCGTCAGCAGATTCGTGACCAGATCAACGACGATATTTTGAGCAACTCCAGAATTCGTGACGTGCGATTCACGGGAAAAGACGTAGTACAGCAGTAAGCTGAAACCAAGGTGGAATAAGACATGAATGAAGTTCTGTCACAGGATGAAATTGACCAGCTTCTCCAGGCCATAAGCACAGGCGAAAGCGAAGCCGACGAATTCAAGCCGGTCACTGACACCCGACGCATAAAAATCTATGACTTCCGCAGACCTGACAAGTTTTCCAAGGAACAGATTCGTACTGTTTCCAACATGCATGAAACCTTTGCACGTTTGACAACGACAAGTCTTTCGGCACAGCTCAGAAACCTTGTTCATGTTCACGTTGCATCTGTAGACCAGCTTACCTATGAGGAATTCATCCGTTCCATTCCAACACCGACAACTCTTGCGGTTATTAACATGGATCCCCTCAAGGGTAATGCCGTTCTTGAAATTGCACCGGAAATTACCTTCATCATCATTGACCGCCTTTTTGGTGGAAAGGGTGATACTGGCGGAAAGGTGAACCGTGACCTTACGGATATCGAGCAGTCGGTAATGGAAGGAATCATCGTTCGCATCCTCGCCAACATGAGGGAAGCGTGGACACAGGTAATCGACCTTCGCCCACGTCTCCAGCAGATTGAAACAAACCCTCAGTTTGCCCAGATTGTTCCGCCTAGCGAAATGGTAATTCTTGTAACCCTTGAAATTAAGATTGGTGAAGAAGCAGGTATGATGAATATCTGCATCCCATACATTACGATTGAACCTATCGTTTCAAAGCTTTCATCTTCTTTCTGGTTCAGTTCAGTCAGGAGAAGTTCAACAACACAGTATCTTGGCACCCTTAAGGAAAAGCTTGCTGACGTTGAGATGGAACTTATTGCAGACGTGGGTTCAATCAACATTCCGATCAAGGATGTACTCAGCCTGAGGGCAGGTGACGTCATCAGGTTGAATACCATTAAGGTCGGCGACCCCCTTACTTTAAGTGTCGGCAGCAAGAAAAAGTTCTTCTGCCAGGCAGGTAATATTGGTAAAAAAGTAGCTGTTCAGATTATCAGCAAGATAGAAGAACAGGATCCAGAAGATTTTGAAGAATTAACACCGGAAGGAGATGATCTATGAGTGAAGGATCTATATCACAGGAAGAAATTGACGCACTTTTGTCTGGCGTAGATGTAGGCGGAATTGGTGCAAGCGGTTCCTTTTCATCCGCTCCCGATGTGGATATTGATGTGCCTACCTTGCAGGGTTTTGCAGACGGCATGAAAGACAAGCTTGCTGAAGTCATCAAGAGCATGACCCAGCAGGATGTTTCAGTATCATCTGCTTCCGTTGAAACTGCAGGCCGTGACCAGCTTCTTGCAAAGATTCCTGAAGTTGTAATCGGTGTCATGGCAGATTATTCTGCAGGACTTGGCGGAGACCATCTTTTCCTCATGTCTCCGGAACTTGCCACAAAACTTGTTGGATTCATCAACCAGGAAGAAAATCCAGCCCTTGATGACATGGGGCTTTCTGTAATATCGGAAGTAATTTCTGCATTCTCCGGATCGGAAATCACGGACTTGAGTGCCTCTGGAAAGCTTCCGGGACTGGCAACAAATCCTCCTGAAGCAGTAAACCAGACAAAGGCAATGATTCGCATGCCACAGGGAACGTTCGCTTTGACAACATTCAATCTTAATGTTGCCGGTTCTCCATATACCATTTGGGAAGCAGTTTCGGGACCTGTAGCAGACGGCATGGCAAAGGCTCTCGGTGGCGGCGTTTCTGCAGCTGCTCCTGTCATGGATGTAGGCAGTTCCATGGGTGGTGCTGGTTTTGCCCCACAGGGCGGTGCTCCAGCTGGAATGGCTCCACAGGGTGGAATGGCCATGGGTGGCATGGGAATGCAGCAGCCAATGATGGGCGGTGCTCCACAGGGCGGAATGGCCATGGGCGGCATGGGAATGCAGCAGCCGATGATGGGTATGGGAATGCAGCAGCCAATGATGGGAATGGGCATGGGTATGCCTCAGGGAATGCCGATGATGGGCGGTATGCCGGTTCAGACGCCGCCAAACGTTCAGTCCATCCAGTATCCAAGCTTTACACAGGGAATGCCTGTTGGGGAGCAGGGAAACATCAACCTTATCATGGATGTTTTCATGGAGATGACCGTAGAACTTGGTCGTACAAAAAAGACCATCAAGGACATTCTCGGTCTTGGCGAAGGTACAATCATCGAGCTTGATAAGCTTGCCGGTGAACCTGTAGACATTCTTGTAAACCACAAGCCTATTGCAAAGGGTGAAGTTGTAGTTATCGATGAAAACTTCGGTGTTCGTGTTACGGAAATCCTTCCGTCTCTTGAACACGTTGCTTCATCAATGTAATATTAGGGGCATTCTGGCAGGGTGAAACTGCCGGGATGCCTTTGGCATTTTTTCGCGGGGGGATACGCGGAATGCATGCCGTAGAATCAGGTGCTTTTGCGCAGTTTTTGGCTGCCTTGGGTCCCTATGTGTTTTTGGGTGGGATAAATGCTTTCTAATTTTCGCTTCCGCTTAAGTGCGGTTCTTTTTGTTTTTGTTTCCTTTTTTTCTTTTGCGCAGGAATCCAATGTAGTCTTGGACTATTCTTCTGAGACTGATGAGCTTTCCTCTGTTTCTGCAGGTTCAACAATATGGATTTTCGTCAAGATGATTCTTGTGCTTGCCCTTATAGTCGTTGCCATCTACTTTATTTTCAGGTTCATGAAAAGCAGGATAGATCCCGAGCAGGATGATGATGAGATGTTCCTCAGGAAGGTTTCTTCCCTAAAAATCAGTACAGGCAAATCTGTTCAGGTTGTAACGCTGAATGATGAGGCGGCCTATGTCATTGGAGTTTCCGAGGAGGGCATCACCCTGATTGACAAGGTTGACAACAAGGAGCTGATTACGGCCATGAATCTTGATGCCGACAAAAAGCAGCAGACTTCCAGGCCAAAATCCTTTGCCGAACTTCTTGAAGTTTTTTCCGGTACAAGAAAGCCTGTTGAAAAGGTTGCTGCCGGTGAATCTGCCATAACGTCGGGAACCATGGACCTTCTTGATTCCCTTAAGAACAAGTCAATGGAATCGGAGGATGAGCAATGAGATTCTTCCGCATTTTTATTTTTCTTGGTCTTTTTGCACTTGTTTCCGTTTCCGGTATTTTTGCCCAGGCCAGCCAGTTTCCTGATGGATCCACCAGGGGAACTACGGAAATGGGTCAGCAGATAACGGGTGTTGATTTTCCAGCCATTTCCTTTACGGCCACTTCTCCAAGAACGGGCAGGGAAGTTGCATTCAGCGTCCAGCTTCTTGTCTTACTTACTCTTCTGACCCTTGCGCCAAGCATTTTCATCCTCATGACATGCTTCCTGAGGTTTTCAATAGTACTTGACTTCATAAAGCGTGCCCTTTCCCTGCAGCAGGTTCCTCCTACGGCAGTGCTTAATGGAATTGCCTTATTCATGACGATTTTCTGTATGTGGCCCACTTTTTCAAAGATCTATGAAAATTCCTTCAAGCCCATGTCCCAGAATGAGATTACCCTTGAGGAAGCTTTTCACAATGCAGAGATGCCCCTTAGGCTTTTCATGGTTTCCCAGATGGGTGCAAAGCAGACGGAAGACGGCCAGTGGGTCATGAGGGGTAAGTCCATGTCCTACATTCAGACTTTCATTACCATGGCAAAGATTGAACGTCCAAGGACCCTGGATGATCTGCCTACGTACATTCTCATTCCTGCATACATTCTTCATGAGCTGACTGTTGCTTTCAGGATAGGCATTGTCCTATACATTCCATTCATCGTAATCGACATGGTGGTTGCCAGCATTCTCATGAGCATGGGTATGATGATGCTTCCACCCGTTCAGATTTCCATGCCCTTTAAGCTCATGCTCTTTGTTCTTGTGGATGGATGGGGACTTCTTACGCAGCAGCTTTTCATTTCTGTAATCAACTGATAAGGCGGGTATTTATGTCACTTGGTACAATGGTAAACCTTATGAGGGGAGGAATCCTCCAGGTCTTGATGTGTGTTGCCCCGGTCCTGATTCCGGCTTTGGGCATCGGCCTTATTGTGGCCATTTTTCAGGCCATTACTTCAATTCAGGAACAGACCCTTACGTTTCTTCCTAAATTCCTTGTAATTCTTCTTGTAATTGCCCTGCTGGGGGGATTCATGCTTAATTCCACAAGGCAGTACACCCTGCGGATTTTCCAGATGATTCCGCAGATAGCCAGGGGTTGAAACGATTCATGCTTGACCAGATGGTTGCCCATGCACCCCTGTTTCTTCTTGTGGTTTTCAGGTGCTTTACAACATTGATGGCTCTTCCTCTCTTTTCTTCCAGGACTGTTCCAAGGATGGCCAAGATTGCACTGTCCCTGTACATGGGCTGGTTCATCTTTTCTTCCATGGATTTGTCTTCCGGAGTTTATGCTGCCTATGCCAAATACATTTCCGCTGACGGTTCATTCACCCTGGAATACGTCTTCATTCTTCTTGGTGAAGGCCTCATCGGCCTGATCATAGGGTTTTACATTCAGGTCATCTTTGCAGCTTTTTCCACTGCAGGCCAGTTCTTTGCATTCCAGATGGGTTTGAGTGCCAGCGAAGTTTACGATTCCCTGAGCCAGGTTGAAAATCCCCTCATGGGACAGTTTCTCAACTTTATGGCCATGGTCTTTTTCCTACAGGAAAGCTGGATCCAGCGCCTTTTCCTGACTGGCCTTAAGGAAAGCTTTGTCACCCTTAATGCCTTTTCCATCCTGGACAATTCCCGGTTTCTTGCCCTGTTCATGATGAAGTCCCTGACCATACTTTTCAGGGATGCTCTCATAATAGCCCTGCCCATAATGGGTTCCCTGTTTCTGATCAATGTTACGGTTGGAATCCTTTCCAAGGCAGCGCCGCAGATGAACCTGCTTTCCGAGGGTTTTCCGATCCTCATGCTGGTTTCCTATTTCCTGCTTATGGTCCTGATTCCGCATCTTGAGGAATTCTTCGTTGGTACTTTTTCCGATGGCTTTGTGCAGATTGGTCGGCTTGTAGCAGGTCTAAAGGGACCGGGGGGAATCTAATGTCTGGAATCGACTTTCGTGCTGAATATCCTTTAAAGAGGTTCACATACATTGACCTTCAGTGGTTTGCAGCAGAGGATGAAGGAAAAACTGAGGACCCTACAGAGCAGAAACTCCGCAAGCTCCGTGAAGAAGGCCGTGTTCCAAAGTCCCAGGAACTTAACGGTTCCGTCGTATTTCTTTTCATTAGTGTGGCCCTTGTCTTTATAGCCCCCTGGATCTACAGGCGCATTACATCCATGATGGTCTTTTTTTTCCGCAATGTGACCCGGGAGAAGGTGGATGACTACAGGTTTTTCTACCTTTTTATCGTGACGGTTCTGCCTGTGGTTGGAATCCTTTCTGCCATCGGCATGATTGCAGGAATTGTAATAAATCTTGTCCAGAACAAGGGAATGATTTTTACCACGAAACCCCTCAAGCCAAACTTCCAGGCACTTGTCCCTAATGTGGGCAAGTACTTCAAGCAGCATTTTGCCTCCATGCTGGGGCTTTTTAACATCGTCAAATCCCTGCTTAAGGTTGCAGTCCTTGCATCCGTGGCCTTTGTGTTCATAAGGTCGGACCTGAACACCACCTTGAATTTCCTCAGGGTCGGAGGTCCGTATCTTGCAATGTCAGCTGTTGCAAGGATGGTTGCCAAGCTCCTGATTGCGTCCGCCGTCTTTCTTCTTGTAATAAGCATCTTTGACTACGTGATGCAGCGCCGTGAATTCAAGGAACAGAACAAGATGTCAAAGTACGACATCAAGCAGGAATTCAAGGAAAGTGAAGGTGACCCGGAGGTAAAGGGGCGCCTTGAAAGTGCCCAGAAGGAAATGATGCAGCAGAACATGCCAAAGGCCGTCCGCGAAGCTGACGTTGTTGTTGCAAACCCGACCCATTATGCCGTTGCCCTCAAGTGGAAGCGCGACGAGCATCCGCTGCCAATGGTTACCGCCAAGGGAACTGACAATACGGCCCTTACCATGCGCCGCATTGCCGAGGAACATGATGTTCCCGTTGTTGAAAACAGACCCCTTGCCCGTGACCTTTATGCAAACACCCAGGTTGGGGACATTATTCCTGAATCCTATCTCATGGCTGTTGCTGCAGTTTACACCCATACCAAATTCCTTGACAGGGAAGCTGCCATGAAGGCCAAGGCCGGAAAATAGCTTCTTCCTTTGAAAATTGCAATTTTTAGCGGTAATTTTGAAGGGTCGAGATTTAAGCCTTGCAATTTCAAGGATTAAAACTTGCAGGCATCGTTAAAAAGTATTTTTCAATGATGCCCTTTTCAAATTCAATGAAATGTGGTATATTTTTTAGGTAAATTCAAATTCTCTCGTGATATTTATAAAAGCTTTTAAAGTTTAGGGTGGGGACTCAATGCCGGAAAAGCAGGTATCAGGAAGCAGTATTCTATCTGTTATCCAAAACAACATGGTAGCATTGGCACTTATTGTCATTGTTCTCTTTATGTTTATTCCATTGTCAAAGACAGCCATTGACATTGCAATGGTGTTGAACCTCTCTATTGCCTTCATCACCCTTCTGACAGTCATTTACATGAGGCGTTCTGCAGACTTTACGTCATTCCCACGCCTTGTGCTTATTGTAACCCTCTTTGGGCTTGCCATAAACATTTCTTCGACCAGGAACATTCTCGTGCATCCGGTCCTTCAGTCCGGCCACATGGCTGACCAGAGCGAAATGGTTCAGGCTTTTGCCAATATTGTTGCAGGAAGCAATGTCCTTGTAGGATTCATCATATTCATCATCATCACCATTGTTCAGGTCATGGTAATTACAAAGGGTGCCGACCGTGTTTCTGAAGTACAGGCTCGATTCACCCTGGACAGCATGAACAACAAGATGTTCGTAATCCAGCAGCAGATGAATTCCGGTTCCATTACGGAAGAAGAGGCTGACCACAGGATTGCACAGCTCAGGCAGGAAATTGATTTCTATGCGGCAATGGACGGTTCCTCAAAGTTCGTTTCCGGTAACGTTAAGGCTGGCATTGCAATTACGGTCATTAACCTTATAGGTGGAATCATTACCGGCTCCATTGCAGGTGCATCCATTTCGGAAGCCCTTAATTCCTATGCAAAGCTTACCATCGGTGACGGACTCATGTCCCAGCTGCCGGCCCTTCTTCTTTCTTTCTCCACAGGTCTCCTTATTACGGGAAGCAATGATGGCGACCTGCTTACGGACCAGTTCAAGGAGCAGTTTTCGGCAAGCGGAACCATATACAACATTGTGGGCGCAACATTGTGTGTCCTTGGCATTGCATTCCATAATTCTTCCACTGCAGTTCTTCTTCCAATTGGAATACTTTTTATCGTCGTTGGAATCAACCTTTCACGTTTCATTCAGAAAAAGGAAGAGACCAAGGCTCTTGAAGCAGAAAATGCAAAGACTACGGCTCAGAAGGGTGCGTCTGGTCCGGAAGAAATTTCTCCAGTCGTAAAGATTGACGAGCTTTCCCTTGAAATCGGATACGCCCTCATTCCCCTTGTTGATGACGAGAAGGGTGCCGAGCTTATGTCACGTGTCAAGAGGATCAGGCGCGAGGCAGCATTGGACCTTGGTCTTGTTATTCCACCTGTAAGGATCATGGACCAGATGGAACTTATGCCTGAGGAATATTCCTTTAAGATCCGTGGAATTGAAGTCGGCAGGAGTTCCCTCAAGCTGGGGCACTTCATGTGCCTTAACACTGGAACTGTTCCTAAGGACAGGCAGATTGTCGGTGAGCCTACAAAGGATCCTGCTTTCGGTATGGATGCAATCTGGGTTCCGGATTCAAAGCGCCTTGATGCAGAAAAGGCCGGCTATGCCATTATTGATGCTCCAACCCTCATTGCAACCCATCTTACGGAACTCATCAGGAAGAATGCTGCTGAAATCCTCAGCCGCCAGAGCGTAAGTTCCATTATTGAAGAAATCAAGAAGACCAGCCCTGTTGTTGTTGAGGAAGTCACCACCGGGGAAGGTCGCTTTACATACGGTGAAATCGAAGCCGTTCTCAAGAACCTTCTTCGCGAGCGTGTCAGCATCCGAAACATGGTTACGATCCTTGAGACCCTTGGAGACTATGGCAAGATGATCAGGGATCCGTGGATGCTTACGGAAAAGGTGCGCGAAGCCCTCGGTGCACAGATTTGCCTTCAGTATGCAGACGAGACAAAGACCCTTCATGTTCTTAACATTGCACAGAGCCTTACGCAGAAAATTCTCGACCATGCCGGAAACATGCCTGGAAAGGGGCCTATGGTTGCCTTTGATCCTGTTGATGCAAGAAACTACATCAGTTCCATCAGCAGTGCAGTTGCGGAGGTTTCAAAGCGAAATTACATGCCGATCATTCTGTGTCCGTCGGAAATACGCCGTCTTGTAAAATCTTCTACGGAAAGGGAAATGCCGGGACTTGTCGTTCTTTCAATCAATGAAGTCCTTTCGGCAGGAACAAATATTAAAGTTGAATCACTTGGAGAAATAAATGGTTAACCAGTCTTTGAATGAAACTGCCCAGTACATGACTATCACTGGTTCGTCCCGGGATGAATGCAGGGACAGGCTTTTTAAGCTTTACGGCACCAATTATCAGATTGTAAACTGCCATCCAAAACTTAAGGGAGGTTTTCTTGGCCTTTTTCCAAAGGAAGAAGTTGTCGTTCAGTACATTGTAAAGAACAACTGTAATCAGGGCGTTTCCTATCCGTCAAGGACATCCGTAGCCTCAATGAGTTCCCAAGTTGGACAGCCTGTAATGCGCACTCCGATTCAGGATGGGGGAAGGTTCTCTTCAAACGGTGGCTATCCTTATGCTTCAAAGAATGACCTTGACACCTTCATTGAAAACAGGGATGCCATACTAAAGAAGTCCGGGGAAGCAAACGTGACCAGCAGCCTTCAGATCGGCCAGCTTTCAAAGCAGCTCATTGAGTTCCAGAAAAACATGGAACAGCAGATGCAGCAGATTGTGCAGGTTACGTCCGCCCAGGAGGAACATCCTTCAATACGCAGGATTTCAGAGATTCTGGAAGAAAATGAATTCACAAAGAAATACATAGAAAAAATCACCAGCAGGATGAAGTCGGAATTTGCCATTGATGAACTTGAGGATTTTGACTACGTGCAGAAGAAGGTTCTTTGCTGGATAGCAGAAAGCATTCCTGTTGGAAGGGATGTAAAGACGGAATCTCCGGAAGTTGTTGTTCTTGTTGGTCCTACAGGTGTTGGAAAAACAACCACCATTGCAAAGATGGGGGCAAGCATTACCCTGGATTTCAAGAACAACATGGGGGATACGGAAAAATACAAGTTTCCACCAAGAATCCGCATGATAACTACGGATACCATGCGTGTTGCTGCAGAAGAACAGCTTGCGCGTTGGGCAGAAATCATGAACATCAAGGTAGACAAGGCTGAAACCTGTGAGGACTTGAAGCAGCTGTGTGACAACTATTCCTCAAATTCGGAATACATATTTATCGATACGGCGGGATATAGCCCCAACGACTTTGAAAAAATAGCAAAGATGCATTCCATCCTTGACGTAAAGAACCTTCATGAAAAGATTTTCCTTACGGTAAATGCTGGGGTAAGTTCAAGGGATTTTGAAAACATACTGCGTAAATTTGAGGCTTTCAATTATTCAGGGATCATAATCACCAAGTGTGACGAGACTACAGCCTATGGTCGGGTCATAAGCATTCTTTCAGAAAAGAAGAAGGATCTCATGTGGATTACAACTGGGCAGGACATCATGCGCACCATAGAAAAACCAACTCCGGCATGGTTCATAAAGCGACTTTCAGGTTTTAAAATCGATGATAAAGATATTGAAAAACGTTATGGAAATGCCGATAAGTGATAATGACAGAAGGTCTTTAAAAAATTTTTTGGGAGAAAACAGTTATGGAAGAACAGGCAAAAGAACTTCGTGCCCTTATGAATGATGGAAATTACAGCAAGAATAGTGAACATAAAACAAGAATCATTGCCATTACCAGCGGAAAGGGTGGTGTCGGCAAGACAAACATTGCGGTAAACACGGCCATTGCCTATGCCCAGCTTGGAAAGAAAGTCATTCTTATTGACGGTGACCTTGGAATGGCTAACGTAAACGTCCTGCTGAGCGTGGTTCCACAGTATAACCTGATGCACGTGCTTAACCACAAGAAGACGATGAGCGAGATCATTATTGACACTGAATTTGGATTTAAGTTCATTGCAGGTGCCAACGGTTTTGCCAAGATTGCAAACCTTTCAAATGATGAGCTTGACTATTTTGCAAAGGAATTTTCATCCCTTTCAAACGCCGACATAATCATCATTGATACTGGTGCCGGCATTTCAAACAACGTACTTCAGTTTTTGGCTGCTGCTGATGAAGTTTATGTTGTAACTACTCCGGAACCTACTGCAATTACTGATGCATACGGAATCATAAAGATCATCACCACGGAATTTTCTGACCAGAGGCCGATTAACCTTAAGCTTCTCGTGAACCGAGTTCATTCTGCCGATGAAGGAAAGCGCATTTCCGACCTTATCATCAATATTGTAGGCCAGTTCCTGAATTACAAGGTTGAATATATTGGCTTTGTCTATGACGATCAGGTTGTGCAGGCATCGGTAATCAGGCAGAAGCCTTTCATGATTATCAATCCTACGTCAAAGCCTGCGGTGTGCCTCAAGCACATTGTCGGAAGAATCGAGAAGACAGAAATACCTTCTGATGCTGGAGTTTCCAACTTCCTGAAGAAATTCATGGGTGGCAGCAAGAAGAAATAATTCTTGACCACTTGCGATTTATGTCTTAAACTATATTATTGAATAGTTTTTCTATTTGAAATTTAAGCTTTTGGGAGGAAGCGCATGTTCAAAGTAAAGAATATTGTTTTTACAGCTTTGTTTGGATTTGTGCTTTCTTTTCTGATCAGCATTTTTTCTACTCACAGGCTATTCACTTCTTTATTTCGTGGCATTGTTTTTCTTCTTGTATTTGCCATCATCGGTTTTCTTTTTGATTTCCTTAATTCAAAATTCCTCGAAGTCGATACATCGTCCTTTGATTCTTCTCCGGCTCCGAAGGCCCAGGCTCAAAAGAGCGGTACTAGGGTCAACTATGTCATAGAGGACGAGCCGCTGACAGAAGATGAGTCAGCTCCGGCATTCAATGTTTCTTCTTCCGTCAGGGGCCCTGTATCCTACGGTAATGCTTCTGTCCAGATGGGGAACTCAAGTGCACCGGCTTCTTCTTCGGTAGATGCTGTGTCGCAGATTGCCATGGAAAATGCCGTCTCATCTGATAATGACAATTCTTCTGCTGCATCCAGTGCTGCAGCTGGCATCAGGGGATCATCCGCATCTGGGACAGCTCCGGTTCAGACTGCTCCTAAAGAGGGCTCAGCGACAGCTGGCGATTCATTTAAGCCCGTCTCCCTGGGTACTCCCATAAAAAAGAATGAAACTGTAAAAAATGATGTTTCTCCCGCAGATAGTGGAGGCAAGGCCCCTGCAAATTCCGAATTGGAAGATCTTCCTGATATCGGTGAATTCCAGGATGCTGAATCTTCCCGTTCCGGGTCTAGCGGGCAGGAAGTTGAAGTAATACGTGATTCTGATTTTGCACAGGAAGGCGAGACCATGCATACGGCTTCTGCCATGACTGAAGGTATTGAATCTGTAAACCAGAATTCAAAGACTATAGCCAGTGCAATCAGGACACTCTTAAAAAGCGATGAATGATATCAAGGGTTGGGGATAAATGGCTGTACAGGATTTAGACGAAAACGAAGAAAACGAACTCTGGCGTGAATACAAGAAAACCAAATCTGTTGCTATTAGGGACAGGCTTATCCGCCAGTATATGCCTCTTGTAAAATGGGTTGCAGGCAGAATTTCTACGGGTATGCCTGACAGTGTTGAATTTGATGACCTTGTAGGTTTTGGACAGTTTGGCCTTCTTGACGCCATTAACAAATTTGATGTTGATAAGAATGTTAAGTTTAAGACCTATGCTACGACAAGAATTCGTGGTGCCATTTTTGATGAACTTAGGGAACTTGACTGGGTTCCGCGTTCTGTAAGGCAGAAGTCTCGTGAAATAGAGGAAACCATTGTTGATCTTGAGGCACGCCTTGGAAGAACTGCAACTGATTCGGAAATTGCAAAGGCAATGAACCTTACGGAGTCCGAGTATCAGTCCACCATCATGAAGGTTAGCGGTACAAGCGTCCTTTCACTTAACGACGTATGGCATTCTGGTGATGACAGCGAGCATATTTCCATCGTTGACAGTCTTGAGGCTCCAAACAGCCTTAATCCGGACGTAATTGTTGAACGGGAAGAAATAAGAAGGGTAATCATAGAAGCAATCAATGAGCTTCCAAAGAATGAAAAGCTTGTTATTGTCCTTTATTATCATGAAGACCTTTCTTTCAAGGAAATTGGAAAGGTTCTTGATGTTAGCGAAAGCCGCATCAGTCAGCTGCATACAAAGGCAAACCTGCGCCTGCGTGCAAAACTTACCAGCGTAAGAAAGGGAATTTTCTAGGATCTATGGTAACTCTGGAAAAACTTCGCATTGACATGGAAAAGCAGCTCAAGCTGGACAAGGAAATACATACGGTCGTTGTTCAGGCAGATACCCTCGAGGAGTGTCTGGATGATGCTGCCGTTCAGCTTGAAACCGTTGTCCGGAATCTTGAGTATGAAGTGGAAGAAAAGGGTTATCCTGGAATCATGGGCCTGATGAAAAAGCCATGGAAAATCCGCGTATACGAAAATCCTTTTGTTGTTCAGAAAAAAAAGAAGGAGCAGGCTGCATCAGATTCCGCTTCCAAGGATGAGGTAATTGAAGCTGAAATCCTGAACCTGGATGGAAAATTCTATATCCGCAGGTTTGGATCCGGCATATTTGTCAAGGTTGTCCTTCCCCAGGGGACAGGTTCTCCTGTTGACGAGATGGATCTTATCAGCGAAGCCCGTCGCCCTGACAATACTTCCCTTGACGAAGAAAAGCTTAAGGAACTTGCAAAAAACGGTACTGCAGGCGAATACGTTGAAGTTGGAGCCTACAATCACATTGCGGCTGCCGATGCCATTCTTGCCGTCGATATTGCCAAGGATGAGATGCAGGCCACAATTACTGTTTCCGCACCATCGCCTGGTGGAAGCGACATTCCTGCCGAAAAAATCATCAATACCATCAAGGGGCAGGGTGTTGTCGCCGGTATTGAAGAAGACAAGATTGAAGCCTTTGTCGACATGCCGGTTTACAATGTTCCATACGAAGTTGCAGCTGCAGTTCAGCCAGTACACGGTACTGACGCCTATATTGAATATAAGTTCGAGACAGACAGGACTAAGCTTAAGCTTAAGGAAACTGAAAACGGACAGGTTGACTTCAAGGAACTTAACCTTATCCAGAATGTTGTGGAAGGACAGCCTCTTGCAATCAAGATTCTTCCTCAGCGCGGAAAGGGTGGCAAGACCATCATGGGACGTTATCTTGAGGCACGCAACGGAAAGGACGTTCCAATCCCAATCGGTCAGAATACAAAGCTTGACAAGGATGGCAGGACAATAATTGCAGAAAAAAGTGGTCATGTTACTCTTGTTGGAGACAAGATTACTGTTGAAGAAGTTTACGAAGTTCCTGGAGTTAACATCAAGACCGGTAACATTACATACATGGGTACTGTCGTTTGCCGTGGAAACGTGGACGATGGATTCAGCATCAAGGCTGACGGAAACATTGAAATTTACGGTTCCGTTGGAAACTGCCACATTGAGGCTGGTGGTGATATTGTAATTTCCCAGGGTGTCATGGGGCGTGATGAAGGTGAAATCATCAGCAGCAAGTCCGTTTGGGCACGATTCCTTCAGAACGTGAAGGTTACGGCGGAAGAATACATTGTTGTCAATGACAACATCATGAACAGTGAAGTTACCGCCATGAAGAAAATTCTCCTCAAGGGAAAGCGTGCCCAGATTATCGGTGGGCATCTTTTTGCCACAGAAGAAATTACGGCCAAGAATGTTGGTTCTTCCGGTGGTGGAATTGAGACTATCCTTGAAGTTGGATATGATCCAAGAAAGAAGCAGCGTCTCCTTGAACTTTCGGAAATGCATGCAAACATCCTCAAGCAGCTTGAAGAGGTTGACCTTAACATTCAGACCCTTGAAAATAACAAGAAGGTCAGGCGTTCCCTTCCAAAGGAGAAGGAAGAAGCCCTCAATAACTTCCGTGCCCAGCGCATAGAACTTATGGATGAAAGTGAGAAGATGACTGCAGAAATGGATGACATCAATTCACGCCTTAGGGAACTTAAGACTGTTGGTTGTGTAAATGCAAGCGGTTCCGTTTATCCAGGATGCAAGATTTATGTTAGAGATGAACTTGATGAGGTTCGCTCCGAAACAAAGGGCGTAACTTTCTACTATGATAATGGATTTGTCAAGCGCGGCAAATTTGATCCGACACAGCAGCAGGAGATAGAAGGTCCAGATGGCTTTGCAACCTCTTGATTTGTCCACTGTATATTCGCAGATGGATAAAATTGGTCAGATGAATGCAACTCAGGCACAAAACCTTTCTTCTGCAGCACGATCCCATGTGGAAAAGGCTGCAAGGCAGGATGCGGAGAAATCCCAGGCTGTACAGCAGGCTGCTGAAAACAAGGATTCTGCAAAGATCAAGGCCGACGTTAACCAGGGTGGTGGAGCCGGTCAGGGCCTCATTGACGGGGGAAGTGGTGGTGGTTCCGAAAGAAAAGGCAAGCCGGCCCAGGATGTTGACCAGGTTCTTCCTAAAAAGACATACCAGATTCGTGACCCTAAGCTTGGACGACATGTGGACATTACTGTAGAGTGATATGACGGCCCTTTCTGTTTTTGTTCTTCTTGTTACAATCATAAATGTACTCTCCTGGGTGATTCTTTTCCATAAGTTCAAGGTAAAGTTCAAGACCACTTTTTCTGTTGACAAGGTCATGCAGGATGTAAACACCACTATTGCTTCCCATATCAGGGAGCTTAACAGCGTTACAAGCCGTAATTTTGAACTTGCAGATGCCAAGATTAAGGAACTTAAGTCTGTTACAAAGGATGCTGAACGGCGTCTTGCTGTCCTCAAGAGGGAACTTGACACTACCGAACGTGCCTGGGAATACCAGAAGAAGATGGCCTTCGACCAGAAGAATGAAAGTCATAAGGAAAGCACGAAGGTTTCCCAGAAAGAGGTAAAAAAGTCGCAGCAGAAGGGTTCCTACCAAAGCGATTCCCACCAGAGGGAACTTGAATTCACGGAGAAGGCTAAGGCTGAGCTTGGGATTCTTCCCCTTGGGGAATCCAATGAGGCTGCCGTCGTAAAAATTCCCGTCATCGAGCCTGAATTCTACAAGGCCAAGGACCAGATCAGCGTAAAGAAAGATATCCGACAGCAGATCAAGGAATTGAGCCGTGCCGGTCTTCCTGTTGAGGAAATTGCAAGCCGTACTGGAAAAACCGTACAGGAAGTTGTCCTTATCCTTGAAATTTCATAGTTTCCTGGATTTGGTGTTTTCCCCAGTCTTTAAACATTTCTTTAAATTTTCTTGAAATATCGAAAAAACCACATTATAATTTCATATATGTGTTCACTATCGATTAAAAAATCTGTTTACGGGGTTTTGTGCGACGGCACGGAAGCCTCTTTGTATACCGTTTCTAACGGTAAGATGTCTTTTTCTGCTACAGATTATGGCTGTACTCTCACCAGCATCATTCTTCCAGGAAAGAACGGAAAGAATGTTGACATCCTTATTGGCCCTTCCACCCTTGATGGTTGTGTCAGGGATGACAAGAGCTTTGGTACTGTTGTAGGCCGTTTTGCCAACAGAATCGGAAATGCATGCTTTGCACTTGATGGAAAGACTTACAGTCTTGACAAGAACGACGGAAACAACTGTCTTCATGGTGGATTTGACCGTTATGAAAAGAAGCTTTGGGCTTCAAGGGAAGTGGAAACACCTTCCGGAAAGGGCATTGAATTTACAAGGTTCAGCCCAGACGGAGAGCAGGGAATGCCAGGAAACCTTAAGGTTAAGGTTGTCTATACCCTTAACGACAGGAATGAGCTTACCCTTGACTATTCTGCCGAATCTGATGCTCCGACACCTGTAAACCTTACGAATCACGCATATTTCAACCTTAAGGGATATAATGGTGGTGCAATTGAGGACCAGGAACTGCAGCTTGATTCTTCTTCATTTGTGGAAGTCAGCGAAGCCCTCATTCCTACTGGAAAATTCTCTTCCGTTGATGATAATCCTGCCTATGATTTCAGGAAGCCAAAGCTTTTGGGCAAAGATATTGCAAAGACTGGTGTTGGCTATGACCATGCCTTCTGTGTTGACGGTTTTGACGGTTCTCTTAAAAAGTTTGCCCTTCTCAAGGATCCGGCAAGCGGAAGGTCCATGTCTGTGTCTACGACACTTCCTGCATGTCAGGTTTATACGGCAAATTATATAGAAGGTTTTGTCGGAAAGAATGGATATGTTCACAAAAGGCATGATGCTGTATGCCTTGAAACGGAAAGCTGCCCTGATACTCCAAACCAGAAGAACTTTCCTTCTTGCATCGTGACACCGGATAAGCCATATCACGAAGTTACAGTGTATGGCTTTGGTTTTTAAAGCATTATTGTGTAAATAATCACATCAAATAGAGAGGTTGTAATGGACATTCAGTTACAAGAACTGATCGAAAAGATCAAAAAGGACGGAGTTGCAAGTGCTGAATCTGCTGCTGCAAAGATTATTGCTGATGCAGAAAAAAAGGCTGCCTCTATTGTAAGTGACGCAGAAGCCAAGGCTGACAGCATCATCAAGACTGCAAAGGCAGAGACAGAACGCATGGAAAAAGCCAGTGAAGATGCAATTGCACAGGCTGGCCGCAATCTTATCATTTCTTTCAGGGACGGAATCAATAAGGAACTTTCAGCCCTTGTAAGTGCAGAAACAGCTAAGGCTATGGATAAGGATGTGCTCAAGAAGCTTATTCCTGACACCCTTAAGGCATGGGCTGCAAACAATGATGCAACTGACGTGTCTGTTCTTCTTCCTGCAAAGGATCTCAAGGCTCTTGAGTCGGCAGTTAAGACTGCTCTTAAGGGAAAGCTTGCCAAGGGAGTTGAAATCAAGAGCGATGCTTCCCTTTCGGCAGGATTCAGGATTGGTACAAAGGGTGGGGCTGCTTTCTATGACTTCAGTGCAGAAGAAGTTGCCTCTCTTTTCAGTGCCTACCTTAATCCAAAAACAACGGAAATCATGAAGAAGGCTGCTGCTGGCATCCCTGTAGAAGAGGTTTCTGTTGAGGAAGAACCTGCAGAAGAACCGGCTCCAGCAAAGAAGGCTGCTGCCAAGACTACAAAAGCAAGAACGACGAAGAAGGAAACAAAATAGTGGAACATCTCTATTATTTAGTGGCCCAGCTCCCAGCATTCTCAGTGAATGATGACAGTTCGCAGAAACTTCCGCTGACTGTCATGTACTACAAGGATTTGTGTTCACGCTTCATGTCTGAAAAGGCAAACAAAGTGGCCCAGAACCTTACCCTTGAGCCTCCACTGGAATCAGAAAGCACAGGGTCTTCATTCCTTGACCAGTGGTATGAGAAGGAAAGAAACCTTCGTCTTGCCCTGGCACAGCTTCGCGCACTGAAGATGAAGAAGGACACAAAGGATCTTCCTCAGACAAGTGATGGCGAGGTCATTCAGGCAGCCCGCACTGCCACGGGAATGGACAGTCCTTTAAGCGCCGAGCAGTTCCTTAATCAGTACAGAATGAGTGTTCTGGACAGGCTGGCTCCAATGGACATGTTTTCCGTTGATGCCGTCTACAATTATGGACTTAAGCTTATGCTTGCGGAGCGCATGAAGAAGTTTAACAGGGATGAAGGTTTGGCTTCTTATCACAAAATCTATGATGAAATTCTTGGAGAAAACAAATGACAGATACAAAAGGTAAAGTTGTAGCTGTAAACGGAAACATGGTTTCCGTTGAATTTGACGGAAAGGTTTCTCTCAACGAAGTAGGCTACGTTAAAGTTGACGGTCAGAGCCTTAAGGGTGAGGTTATCCGTATCCGCGGCAATACAGCACAGATGCAGATTTATGAAATGACAAACGGTATTTCTACAGACTGTTCTGTTGAATTTACCGGCGATCTTCTTTCTGTAGAAGTTGGACCTGGTCTTCTTGGTCAGGTTTACGATGGTCTTCAGAATCCACTTCCATTGCTTGCTGAAAAATCAGGCTACTTCCTTGAGCGTGGTGTTTATCTTCCAGCCCTCAACGAAGAAAAGAAGTGGGAATTCACACCAACTGCAAAGGAAGGCGACAAGGTGCTTGCCGGCGACAGCGTTGGTACAGTTCCAGAAGGACCATTCACACACAAGATTCTTGTTCCATTCGGTTTCCTTGGAACATACACTATCAAGAAGATTGCAAAGGCCGGTTCTTACAAGATCCACGACACAATTGCAACTCTTGCTGATGAAAAGGGCAAGACAGTTAACATTTCAATGAGCTTCAAGTGGCCAGTTAAGCGTGCAGTAAACTGCTATGCAGAACGCTTGAGCCCAGATGAACCAATGGAAACAAAGGTTCGCCTTATCGATACATTCTTCCCTGTTGCCCGCGGTGGTACATACTGTATTCCAGGACCATTCGGTGCAGGTAAGACTGTTCTCCAGCACACAACATCCCGCAATGCAAACGTAGACATCGTTATCATCGCAGCTTGTGGTGAACGTGCAGGTGAAGTTGTTGAAACACTTACAGAATTCCCAGAGTTGAAGGACCCAAGAACTGGCCGTTCACTTATGGAAAGAACAATCATCATCTGTAACACATCTTCAATGCCAGTTGCTTCCCGCGAAGCTTCTTGTTACACAGGTGTTACACTTGCTGAATACTATCGCCAGATGGGACTTAACGTTCTTCTTCTTGCAGACTCAACATCTCGTTGGGCACAGGCCATGCGCGAAATGTCTGGTCGTCTTGAGGAAATCCCTGGTGAAGAAGCATTCCCAGCATACCTTGAATCTACAATCGCTTCATTCTATGAACGTGCTGGTATCGTAAAGCTCCGTGACGGTGAAACAGGTTCAGTAACAATCGGTGGTACAGTTTCTCCTGCCGGCGGTAACTTTGAAGAACCAGTTACACAGGCAACACTTAAGGTTGTCGGTGCATTCCACGGTCTTTCTCGTGCTCGTTCAGATGCACGCCGTTACCCAGCTATTGACCCACTTGATTCATGGTCAAAGTACAAGCCAGTAATTACAAAGTCATGGGTAGACTATGCCCGTGGAATTTACAAGCGCGGTGCAGAAGTTAACCAGATGATGAAGGTTGTTGGTGAAGAAGGTACAAGCCTTGCAGACTTCATCCTTTATCTTAAGAGTGAATTCCTTGATGCAATTTACATGCAGCAGGATTCTTTCGATGAAATCGAAGGTGCAACTTCAATTGAACGCCAGCAGTATGTATTTGCTAAGATTGTAGGCATTCTTGGATCTACATTCGACTTTGAAGAAAAAGACGATGCCCGTACATTCTTCAACAAGCTTACACAGAACTTCCGCGATATGAACTACAAGGCATTCAAGACTCCTGACTTTGAAAAGGCAGAGAAGACAATCGACGCAACTCTTGCAGAAAAAAATGCACAGATCGGTGAAGATGTAAAGACTCTTCTCAAGGACGGTGAATAATGGCTAAAGTATACAGCAAAATCGAAAGCATTAACGGTAGCGTTATTACTGTCAAGGCAAAGGGCGTAAAGCTCAATGAACTTGCAGAAATCACAACACGCTT
>JAZLGN010000012.1:0-2770 GCA_045616325.1 Treponema sp. | reverse complement strand
TAAAATACATCGGCGACTTAAACGTCCAGCAATAAGCAGATCAAGTCCACCACCGCCATCCTCGCTCAGTTCAATGTCAGTCAAAAATCAAATACACAGCGCTCGAAAAGCGTGCATTTACTTTTTCCACTTTCAACGCGTTGTGATGAAGGCAGCACTGAATAATCAAAAATAGTTCGCTCTATTTAGGGCCGTGAACTAAAATAGTTCGCGGTCTTTTTTTATGTCTGAAATCTGATTAGTAATTTTACATCTCCTTATTTTTTACCAACGCATTTGCAAGACAGGAAAAATGAAGTATTTTATATTGATTAGTAATCATACTAATCAATATAAGCTATTTTTCCACTAGTACCGACCATTTTTTTAAGGAAACATCATGACAGGCAGGGCAAAGACGAAAATCAAACTGGAATCCGAAAACACGTTGAGGGCATCCATGAAGGCACGCATCAGGGAGCTGGGGCAGGCTTCGCTGTTCATGTCAGGATCATTCGTGCATACGGAGCGCAAGTGCGGAAGCAAGACATGTGAGTGCGCCAATGGCGGTAAAAAACATCCGTGCTGCCTTCTGACAAGCAAGGTTGCCGGCAAAACCAAGGCCATTTATGTCCCCGTTGAAATGGAAGCGGAAATTGAGGAATGGGCTAAGGAGTATAAACGGATTAAGCTTCTCCTGAAGGAAATAGATCGGCTTGGCGGTGAAATCATCCGCAGTCATGTTGCTGCAAGGAAGGCAGTGGAAAGCGCAAAGGGCTCGCAGGTGACGCCTTGAGCCGCCATCAGTCCCTTTCGCCGCAGACGGCAGGTCTGCTTGAGACTTATGATGTAACCATCCGGCATTTCTTCCCGGACTTCTGGAAGTGGATAGACGCGCTTAGTGAACCACGCAAGGTACCGGGAAGATGCCAGTATTCCCAAAGGATTCTGGCAGGAACAGAACTCCTCAGATGCCTTGCATCGTTAAGAAGCCATCGTGAAATGGACAGCATATTCAATGGTGCGGACAACAAGTTTCTGGCAAACCTGTGCCGCATGACGGGCCATCGTGCCAGGCATGTCCCCCGGGGCCAGACCATCAACTACTGGCTCAGCATGCTTTCAACTGATGGACTGAAGGGAATCCTCGAAAAGATGGCATTGACGCTTTTGGACGGGAAAAAGCTGGAGATATGCCGTGAACCTTTGGAAAATTCTCTCATACTCGGTGCGGACGGGACTGGACTCATTAGTACTGTGCGGAACATCGGCCATTCAACGACCCGCCATCACAGGGATGGAAGATGCACCAACCATGTGTATGTGCTTCTTGTCCCCTTTCTTTCTCCCGATGGCATCGTAATTCCCTTTCAGGCAGAGTTCATTGAGAATGGAAAAGATTACAGAGAAGAATTTGACAAGCAGGACTGTGAGCACAAAGCGGAAACCAAGCTATTCAGCAGAATTCATGATCAGCACCCCAGGCTGCCTGTCACGATGCTGCTGGATGCGCTGTCGCTGGACTACACCCAGATGTACGGGTGCATTGAAAAAAATTGGAATTTTGTCATTTCATACAGGGACGGGGCCGTCAAGGGCCTGGCGGAAAGAATAGGTTCACGTCTCAAGGACGGGACTGAAATAGAACACAAGCGGTGCTGTTCCCTCAAGAACGAAACGAAGATTGAAAGGGAATACACCTGGTTCAAATTGACCTATGACTTCGGAAAGGCGAATGAAAAGGGAAATACAGGCTTCCCCGTTACATACGCAAAAATGAAGGTGACGTCAACAGGCGCTGATGGGAAAACGACAATTCAGACATACGAACGAATTACCAACTTTTCCTTGTCATCGGCACACATTGAATGTTTTTTTGAATATCTGGGAGGTACAAGATGGTGTGAGGAAAATCAGGGCTTTAACGAGATGAAGAACCTGGGGCTTAACATAGAGCATGCATACGGCTGCCAAGGAGAGGCGGTAGTAAATCATTTCCTGCTGCAGATGATTGCTTTCATCATCATGCAGCTTGCCGGAAAAACAGATCTGTTCAGTAAAAAGGAATTAATCCCTGCAAAGGCTGGAGACAACATAGACAATGCTACCATGACAGACGGGAAGGTCTGCAATATGCCGAATGCGGGGGATGATAAGAACAAAAGCGCAGTGGAAGACGATGAAGGCTGTAGCACATGGAACAACAAGCGAAAAAAAACAATGCGTGAAATGTTCTCCAGCCTATCAGTCATCAGCCTGAAGCTTCTTGAAGAACTCACGGGCAGAATAATGGAGCCACTTGAAGAGAGGATTATCAAAACTCTCCGCGTCCGCTGGGCTTATGGATAAAAAAAGGCAGCCGTATTATCCCCTCCGCATGCTTTGCGCCAACTCCAGGCAACTAATTCGAAACTTAAATAAGAGAAAAAGCCGCCAGCTAGTAGAATACACAATCCCCTGGCCTGTTAGCCAGCTACTTTTGCGACGGCTCGGGGAATACTGTGCCTTATTCCGTAGCTTTTTCAAATCGGTCTTTTACAATTTTGATTATTCAGAGCTGGAAAATGCCTTATTCCGCTTGCATATTCGTTTGGGGGATTGTATACTAAGTAATGCCCATCCACTGATGAGCAGGAAATTACCCTTTCCCAGGAAAGTATCTGTAACCGCTAAACCAAGAGACACACAATGCTGACACTCGCAACAATCTGTTCGCAACTCGCCTTCGCGGGTGTCGTATCTTTTGATTCCATAAGCAGTTACACAAGAAATTCCCTTACTTACTTACTTA
>JAZLGN010000011.1:0-23077 GCA_045616325.1 Treponema sp. | reverse complement strand
CATGTACTCAATTCCTTCCCATCCATAATTAACGACATATGCGAAAATACATGAACATATTCCATTAAACAAAAGTCCAACAAATAAACCTATAACGCTTTTCTCTACACTTTTCTTAATAGTAAATCCAAAGGTTACCTGAACAGCTATTTGTGCAAGCCACATTAGAATTACAAAGCCTTCTGGAGAAAGTCCGCTTAGCATTAAGGAAATTAAAGGAAAACCTAATACGTAATAAAAAAATAGGTTTCCAAACAAGTCCTTAAAATTTCTGTTGTATCCACAGTTAGCAAACATAAAGAAGAATGCATACCAGTTAAATTTCATCTCTCTTTCTTTGGAATTACCACTATTGCTTTGATTAGTAATCTGGAAAGTCTGATTATTAGAGTAGTTGTTATTAATCTCAAGTTTACTAGTATAACTTTCCTGAGAAACTACTGGACTACTTAGTGGAGTAACTACTTTTTTTTCAACTGGTCTCACCTGCTCTACAACCGGTGAAGAATCAACTTTAGAAGACACATTATTTCTGGTGATTACTGTATCTTCCCCAGAAGATATTGCACTTCCACAAACGGGACACTTTACATCAGAATCATTAACTCTTGAACCACAAATCTTACACTTAGCCATTAATATCCTCCTCCAGATACATTATCCCAATCACCTTCAACTATCCTCAAATTACGTCCGCAGTCAGGACAGGTAATAGCATCTTCACCTTTATAGCACATCATGGTATTGCAGTTACCACACTGAACCAATTCGACAGCCCTACAAGAAGGACAGCCATTATATTTACTGTCATTTGGTAAACCAGAACTAATATCAACTTCAGCAGAAAAATTTTCATGTGAATGAACGGGAATTAAAAAACCCCATGTTTTATGCCATACTGAATTACGCAATTCAATTCGAATGCCATATTTTTTTTCAGAACTTGGGCAGGTAGCAGTAATAACCGTAGCTACTTTCTTCATTTATTAATCTCCTCAATAAAGTCCATTTTCATAAATAAAATAGCCAATATATATAAGCACAAATAATGGTATGCTAATAAAAATAACAAATATGAATGCAGCAAAAAAATTTGTTCCACCCTTTTTAGCAACATACAACAACTGCCTATCTGAGTCTCCCGGGAATTTTCTTAATGCTCGGTAAGCTATTTTTTTATACCGGTTAAACACATACCAATCATTATTTATCATGGGAACAGTCAAGGTTACCCCGACACCTGTTCCATAAATCATCTTGTTTCTCTTATTCTTAGTCATGAAAAAAGGAATCCATAAAATCCAAAAGAACAGACCTAAAAAGAAGCCACGTACATAATGTTTTCTATAGGGAAGATTTATCATGGTTCCATAACGATATGTGAAAGCAACCTCTTCTCCATTTTCAAACTTTCCGAATGCAGTTTTATAATGAATATATGCAGAACTTCTAAAAGGTTTTCTTACACTCCCAGTAATATAAGCATCTTCTAGCTCATCATCTGTAGCATCTCGTCCAGAAGGTACATGCTGCTGGACTGGCTTTGCTGGAGGAACATAAGGCTTAGGCATATTACTATTTGTTCCATTTGAATAAGTAGGAATCTGACTTTGAGAGGCAGAAGGTTGATTATGGAAATCTTTTTTCGGATTATTATTATTCATAGTTACAACGGGTGAACCTGCATTAACTAATGATCCACATAGAGGGCATTTTGCAACATTCTCCTCAACTCTAGACCCACAAACTTTACATTTTGGCACTGTATGCTCCGAAAAATTATCAATTAAACTGATAACAGTCATTATATTATCATTTTAATTATATTTCAAATACTATTTTATCATTTTATACTGATTACCAATGACCGATTATCAAATTGATTTTATTTCCAATCTAAAAAAATACAGGCAGGAAAATAATTTATCACAGGCAGAACTTGCAGAAAAATGTGACGTTACAACTGGAACCATTGGAAATATAGAATGCGGTCTGGCAAAACCTTCATTTGATTTAATAATAAAAATTTCAATTACATTGGGAATTCACCCGGCAATGCTTTTTGCCACGGATAAATATTTAGAAAAATTGAGTGCATCAATTCAAAAAAACAATGACAGGATGTTTTTGGAGCAAATCTACTTTGAGCTTGGAACTCATCTTGCATCTGCAAAATAAAAAAAGCACCCCTCATGCAAGGTGCTTGAAATAAAATGAATAAATCTAGGTTTTATTGTACCTAACCCAATTTACTCGCAGCTGATTACAAGTTCCATGGAACCTTCGAAGCAGGCTGTTCCATACCCATGGGGCATAATGAAACTGTCACCCTTTGAAAGCCTTGTTCCGTCTATGGAGCCACTGCCTTCGACAACAGTCACAATGAGAAATTTCTGATTCTGCATGATCTGGACTCTTCCATCAACATCTGCATGCCAGACAGTAAATTTATCGCAGCTTACAATCTGCTGGACCTGACTGCATTCAGCAATGGACTTGCCTGGATTCAATGGGGCCTGCTTCTGGACAAAGGGGGCTGTTATTACATCCATGCTTTCCTTAAGGTGAAGCTGGCGGGGCTTGCCGTTTTGCATGCGGTCGTAGTCGTATACCCGGTAAGTGATGTCGCTTGACTGCTGAGTTTCTAGGATTAGGGTTCCGCCCTTGATGGCATGGACGGTTCCAGGCTCGATGAAAAAGCTGTCTCCCTTTTTTACTGAAACCTGGCGGATGAACTGATCCCACTTGCGTTCTTCAATCATCTGTCGCACCTGTTCCCTGTCGCAGGCATTATGGCCTATTACGATGGAGGTGCCTGGTTCAGCATCGAGAATGTACCAGTGTTCAGTTTTTCCGAAGCTTCCATTTTCATTGGCAGCGGCATATTCATCATCAGGATGCACCTGAATGCTAAGATCATCCCTTGCGTCAAGGATTTTCGTAAGCAGTGGAAATTTCCTGCATGCAGAGGGATCTTCACCAAAAAGCTCAGGGTGAGATTTCCAAAGGGAACCCAAAGTGTATCCTGCAAACCGACCTTCTGTAATCCTGTTGTCACCATTGGAATGGGCACAGACAGCCCATAATTCCCCAACGTGGTCTGAAGGAAGAGAAACTCCAAAGTGTCCTATGCGAGAACCGCCCCATATTGTTTCCTTAAGGACGGGTTCAAGAAAAATCAATTCACACATTGCAGGACAGTTTAAATCTGCTTGAGAAGGTTGACCATTTCGATGGCACCGAGAGCGCATTCATAGCCCTTGTTGCCGGCCTTGGTTCCTGCACGTTCAATTGCCTGTTCAATGGTGTCCGTTGTAAGGATTCCAAACATTACCGGAACATTAGCCGACATGGAAACCTGTGCAATTCCCTTTGAAACTTCTGCACATACATAGTCATAGTGACTTGTTGAACCGCGGATTACAGCTCCAAGACAGATGATGGCATCATACTTCTTGCTTTCTGCCATTTTCTTTGCAACCACGGGAATTTCAAATGCACCTGGAACCCATGCAAGGTCGATGTCATCTTCGTCAACATCGTGGCGCAAAAGTCCGTCGCGTGCTCCGCCAATAAGCTTTGAAACGATGAATTCGTTAAAGCGTGATGCAACAATTCCAACCTTCATTGCGCCCTTTCCGGCGACCATTTTTCCTTCCAAAATCTTCATAAATATCCTCCATAATTTAGATGCCGAAATAAATTCGGCATGACATAATCAATACATTAGGCATGACATAATCAATATATTCGGCATGACATAATCAGCATATTCGGCTTACCCTAGGCAATGATGTTACCCTACAGCAGATGTCCCATCCTGATTTTCTTGGTGCTCAGGTATAACTCATCATACTTCTGGCTCTGGATTACAATGGGAACGCGCTCAACAACCTCAATTCCCGTCCCCTCAAAATTAAGGGCGTCAACTTTCTTAGGGTTATTGGTCATGAGCCTGAGCTTGAATGCACCAAGATCCTTCAGGATCTGAACGGCACATGTGTAGTCCCGGGCATCCTCCGGCAGGCCAAGGGCAAGGTTTGCATCAACCGTATCCATGCCTTTTTCCTGCAGGGCATAAGCCTTGATCTTGTTAAGTATTCCAATTCCACGGCCCTCCTGCGTAAGGTAAACAAGGATACCGCTTCCGTTTTCTGCAATCCTTTTCATGGCAGCATCAAACTGCTGACCGCAGTCGCACTTAAGGCTCCCAAAGGCATCCCCCGTAAGGCACTCACTGTGAACGCGACAAAGGACACTTTCCTGGGATGCAACATCTCCCATGACAAGGGCTTCATGATGCTCGCCGTTAATCACATTTTCATAGCCGTACATGGTGAACTCGCCGTACTTTGTTGGAAGCTTTGCCTTTGCAACGCACCGGTAAAGCTGTTCCGTCTGCTTTCGGTATTCAACAAGGTCTTCAATGGCAAGCATGGTAATTCCCCATTCCCCTGCCTTTTGCGTAAGTTCCGGGAGTCTTGCCATGGAACCGTCATCGCTCATGATCTCGCAGCAGATACCAGCCGGCTCAAGTCCTGCAAGGCGGCAGAAATCCACGGTTGCCTCCGTGTGGCCGTTGCGTTCAAGGACTCCATTGGCCTTGGCAACAAGGGGGAACATGTGGCCCGGACGACGAAAGTGCCTTGGCAATGCCTCAGGATCAGCAAAGGCAATGGCAGTTCTCGAGCGGTCAAAGGCAGAGATTCCCGTCGTGGTATACATGTGGTCAACGCTAACGGTAAATGCAGTTTCATGGTTGTCCGTATTTGTAAAGGTCATGGGATCAAGTTCAAGGCGCCTTGCAACTTCCATGCTGCATGGCATGCAGATGAGTCCACGCCCATGCTTTGCCATGAAGTTTATGTTCTCGGGAGTTGCAAACTGGGCTGCACAAATAAAGTCGCCTTCGTTCTCGCGGCTTTCATCATCCGTCACAAGAATCAGCTTGCCGTTCCTTATGTCTTCCAGGGCTTTTTTTACCAGATCAAATCTATCTTTTTTCATAATCAACTCCAGCTATCAGTGAAAGGATTCAAAGTCCTGCATAAGTGCCGAACTTTCCTTATGTTCCCCAAGAAGGGAAAAATGCCTTACGTACTTACCGATGACGTCGCATTCAATGTTCACGATGTCGCCGCTTTTTCTTGAAGAAAGGGTCGTATGTTCCCACGTATGGGGAATGACGGCAACAGTAATCACATAGTCACTGCCTTCCTGCCTTACGCGTGCAATTGTAAGGCTTATGCCGTCCACTGCAACAGAACCCTTTTCCATCATGTATTCACCCAGTTTCCTGTTCATCACGATGGAAACATTAACTGCATTTTCTTCCCTTGAAAAAGAGACATACCTTCCGGTTCCGTCGATGTGGCCAGAAACAATGTGGCCGCCAAACCTTCCGTCTGCCTTCATGGCACGTTCAAGGTTTACCACGCTGCCAGAATGAAGCTGTCCCAGGGAAGTACGTTCAAAGGTTTCCGGAGTAACATCAGCGCAAAACCAGCCGTCCCCAAAATCAGTGACTGTAAGGCAGGTCCCGTTTACGGCAATGCTTTCACCAAGAACAAATCCACCTTCAAAGGATGCACTGACGCAAAGGGTGAGGGATTTTGTATTGCGAAAAATGTTCTTTATCCTTCCAGCCGTCTCTATGATTCCAGTAAACATTTACTCTCTCCCATCCAGTTGCAACCCGACATGTTCAACTTTGAACTTAAGCAGGATGTCATCTCCAAAAAATTCCACCTGGGGTCTGCCCATTCTGACACACTGGTCCAAGTCCATGCATTCAAGTCCCTGAACCGGACTGTGGATCTTTTCATTGACACCGCCGGCAATCTTTGGTGCCACATAGCAGTGAACTTCGTTGGCAAGGCACTTACCATCCTTACCCCCAAAGAAGAGTGAAGAATTAAGGCCGCCCCCCGATTCAACAAGAATGCTGTCAATCTTGCGATGTCCCAGGATTTCAAAAACTTCTTCCAGGTCAAGGTGTCCGTCCTTTTCTCCAACGGCAATAACCTCCAGGCCCCCTATTTTTTTCCATGGGGAATTAAGGTCGCAGGCCACCTTTTCCATGGACCTTGAACAGAAAACAAGCACCGGAACGTCACCTGCAGTTTTCACAAGGTTGCAGTCCTGGGGAAGATTAAGGTTCCTGTCAAGGACAACTCGCACAGGCTGGGCGTAAATGTCTCCATCCACACGGCAGTTAAGCATTGGATTATCGGCAATAACAGTGTTGACTCCGCACATGACGGCACTGACAGTTCCACGGGTACGATGAACATTGGCCCTTGCTTCTTCACCGGTAATCCACTTGCTTTCTCCTGTTGAAAGTGAAGTCTTTCCGTCGGCAGTCATGGCATATTTTACGATCACGTAGGGCTTTTTAGTCTGAATATAATGGAAGAAAACGTTGTTAATGGAATCACATTCAGCACGCATGAAATCGCGGATGACTGTAATCCCCGCTTCTTCCAGCTGGGCCACACCCTTGCCGTTTACAAGTTCATTGGGATCCCGGCTGCCGATTACGACAGTCTTAATTCCACTTTCGATTACAGCCTGGGTACACGGGGGCTGCTTTCCCGTATGGCAGCATGGCTCAAGAGTTACATACATAACACACCCTGCAAGGTCAAGTCCGGCCTCTTGGGCATTTCTCAATGCATCCCTTTCTGCATGAAGGTCGCCATACCTGTGGTGATATCCTTCGGCAACTATCTCGTCACCGCGGACAATAACGGCACCAACAAGAGGATTTGGATGTACATGGCCGCCACCAAGTTTTGCAAGCTCGATGGCATGCAGCATGAACCTGGGCTGTGGAACATAACTCATAGAAATAGTTTTATATCAAACTATTTTTTTAGTCAAGGGCATGAAAACTAGGCTTCTTTCGAAGCCTAGTTTTCATGCGGCGAGTTTTTGATTGTCGCAGTCCGCGACATTTTTTCTTCGAAAAAAACTCAAAAACTCGGAGCTCAATTCCCTCTTCCAGGCTTCTTTCGAAGCCTAGTTTTCATGCGGCGAGTTTTTGATTGTCGCAGTCCGCGACATTTTTTTTCCCTCAGTCCGCCCTTATTTTACACTGTCTACTGCCTTTTTTAGGGCTGCAGAAGTCGGCCTTCTTGGATAGGAATCAAGGCATGCCTCATAAAAGGCTACGGTTCTCTGGCCGTGCTTCTGGAGGGTAAAGTCCTGGACGATTTCCTTTGCATTGCGCCCCATCTCTTCTGCCTTCTTTGGATTGTCAATAAGGTCGTAAAGATAGCCGTCCATGTCCTCATCGGTGTCGGCAAAATACCCGTTGTTACCGTGGAAAATCGTATCGTTAAAGCTGGAATCCCTGCGGCAAACAACCGGCAGTGACATGCTCATTGCTTCAAGTATTGTCATGGAATGCATCTCTGAAAGCGAAGTCGTGACAAAAATGTTTCCAAGGGCGTAGTAGGTGTAGACTTTCTGCCAGTCAATGAAGCCGGTAAAGATTATGCTCTTTTCAAGACCTGCCTCCTCAACCATCTGCTTAAGTTCCTCAAGGGCACCACCAGAACCTACAAAAACCATCTTTACATTGGGCCTCACGCGAACGACACGCATCATGATTTCAAGAAGTTCCACAACGCGCTTTTCTTCCACGACACGACCAACATAGAGAATCACCTGGTCATTTTTCTTAAGGCCCATTGACTTCCTGATCCTGGCAAGCTCAAGGGCACTAACCTTCCTGTCGCTGAATTTTGAGAAGTCTATTGCATTGGGAACAACTGCACACGGAGTTTTTGGCAGCATGGCCCCTTGAGTAAAATAGTTTCTTGCCTTGTCGGATACATTGATGAAAGCAAAATACCTTTTGTAAAGCCTCTTTACGATTTTCCTGACAACCTTGCGCGGTACCAGGTTTCCAAAGGAAAAATAGTAGCGGTAGTAGTCTTCCCACATGGTATGTGTTGTGGCAATGACGGGAATGTGAAGCTTCTTTCCGCAGGCCACTGCAATCTGGCCGACAAAGAATTCCGTATGGGCATGGATAATCTGAATGTTGTGCTTCTGAAGGAATTCGCAGATGCTCTTTCTGTGAGGAAGTCCCATGAACTGCCCTTCACCAACCGGAGACTGAATTGAAGTAACCTTAAAGATATTCGGGTCTTCAAGGCCATAATTATGGTGACGGTGGTTGGAAACCGTGACGATGACAACGTGGTGGCCCATCTGCTCAAGTATGTTGCGCAGCTGAACCACTACGGTTACGATTCCGCTTTTTGTAGGTATGTAGCTGTCAGAAAAGAGTGCGATATTCATCCCTACAGTTTAATTACTTTGCCCAAGGAATTCAAGATTGCCGTCCTTTGCCGTAACCTGAATCCGCGAACCTTCCGGGAACTTTCCGTCAAGAAGAAGACGGGACAGGGGATTTTCCACGGCAGACTGAACTGCACGCTTAACCGGCCTGGCACCAAATTCAGGATTGAACCCAAGGTCGCAAATCAGGTCCACTGCCTTGGAATCAAATTCAATGGCAATGCGTTTTTCCCCAAGCCTTTTGGCAACCCTTTCAAGCTGCAGCCTAACGATGGAAGAAATATGCTCCTTTCCAAGGCGGTTGAACATGACAACCTCATCAATACGGTTAAGGAATTCAGGCCTGAATGTGTGCTTTAAAAGACCGTCAAGCTTTTCCCAAAGGGAAGAGTCATCGTCTCCAGATTCCGCTGCATTCAGTATCATGTCAGAACCAAGGTTGCTTGTCATGATTATGATGGTATTCTTAAAGTCAACGACCCTTCCCTGACCGTCAGTAAGCCTTCCGTCATCCAGGACCTGCAGCAGGACGTTGAATACATCAGGATGTGCCTTCTCAACTTCATCAAGGAGAATTACGCTATAGGGCCTTCGCCTTACAGCTTCCGTAAGCTGACCGCCCTCATCATAACCGACGTATCCCGGAGGCGCTCCAATGAGACGGGTCACGCTGAATTTTTCCATGTACTCGCTCATGTCGATTCTGGTAAGGGACTTTTCATCATTGAACAGAAAATCTGCGATGGTCTTTGCAAGTTCCGTCTTGCCGACACCTGTAGGACCAATGAACATGAAGGAACCAAGGGGCCTGTTGGGATCCGAAAGTCCTGCCCTGTTGCGCCTTATTGCATCGGAAACTGCAGCAACTGCCTTGTCCTGGCCTATAACCCTTTTATGAAGGACTTCCTCAAGCATAAGATACTTCTGCCTTTCCCCGGTCATCATCTTGCTAACGGGAATTCCAGTCCAGCTGCTGACGACACGGGCAATGTCTTCTTCCGTAACCTCGCGCCTTAAGAGAGACTGACGTTCCTCGCTTTCTGGCATGCCGCCTTTTGCAGCCGACTCTTCAAGAATTTTCTCAAGCTGTGGAATGATGGAATACTTAAGTTCCGCAGCCTTTTCATAGTTTCCTTCGCGTGTATATTTTTCCTCATCAAACCTGGCCTTTTCCAGGTCTTCCTTTGCCTTTCTGGAACCCTCGATGACAGACTTTTCGTTCTGCCACTGGAGCTTCATGGAATCACGCCTGCTGCCAAGGTCTGCCAGTTCCTTTTCAAGTTTCTCAAGCCGCTCCCTGCTTGCCTGGTCATCTTCCTTTGAAAGGGACTGCTTTTCAATCTTAAGCTGCATGATTCGACGTTCAAGCTTGTCCAGGTCCACAGGCTGGCTTTCAATTTCCATCTTAAGACGGCTTGCTGCCTCGTCCACCAGGTCAATTGCCTTGTCCGGCAAAAACCGAGAAGTAATGTACCTGTTGCTTAATAATGCTGCTTCAACAAGGGCCTCGTCGTTGATCCTGACACCATGGTGAATTTCATACTTGTCGCGAAGTCCACGAAGAATTGCAATGGTGTCCTCAACCGTAGGCTCTGCACAGAAGACCTGCTGGAACCTTCGTTCAAGGGCAGCATCCTTTTCTATGTACTTCCTGTATTCATTAAGGGTCGTGGCACCAATGACGTGAAGCTCGCCACGGGCAAGGGCCGGCTTTAAAAGATTTCCTGCATCCATGCTTCCTTCAGCAGCACCTGCACCAACAATGGTGTGAAGCTCATCGATAAAAAGAATTATGCGCCCTTCGCTCTTGGAAACTTCATTGATAACGCCCTTGAACCTTTCCTCAAATTCACCACGGAATTTTGCACCGGCTACAAGGCTTCCCATGTCGAGGGAAAGAAGCCTCTTGTCCCTTAAGCTTTCAGGAACGTCCCCAGATGCAATCCTCAGGGCAAGGCCCTCAACAACTGCAGTCTTTCCGACACCAGGCTCACCAATCAGAACGGGATTGTTCTTTGTGCGCCGGCTTATGACCTGCATTACCCGGCGTATTTCCTCATCGCGTCCGATTACGGGATCAATCTTGTCCATGCGGGCGCGTGCCGTAAGGTCAATGCAGTATTTTTCAAGGGCCATCATCTTGCTTTCCGGATCCTGGCTGTCAATGGTCTGGTTTCCCCTCACGGACTTAAGGGAATCCATCAGGGAATTTCGTGTGATGCCGTGATTCTTAAGCAGGGAACCGGTGTCGTCTGAAGAACCAGTCATGGCAAGAAGTACGTGCTCAACGGAAAGAAATTGGTCCTTCAGGGAATCCATTTCCTTTTCTGCATTGGCAATAACCTTTTGTGCAGGCGATGTAAAAGAAAACTGAGCATTGCCCTTTACCTGGGGCATTCGTGTAAAGAGGGATTCAAGTTCCCGGATAAGGACTTCACGCTGAACGCCGATACGTTCCACAAGGGGACCTGCGATTCCGTCCTTCTGTCTTAAGAGTGAATATAAAAGATGTTCAGTACCTACTGCGGAATGGTCTTTCTGCTGTGCAATGATGCATGCATCGTTCAATGCTTCCTGAAGCTTGATCGTCATGTTGCCGTAGTTCATTTTTCACCTCCGAAATACTTTCTATTCCATAAGGTAATAAAAAAAACTCCACAATGCAAACTTTCAGGAAAAAATTCTATGCTTCTGGAACCTCAAGGTTTCCGTATTCACAAACGCACTTGGTGATTTCAGCCTGCTCAAGAATTTCCAGGCCCTTCCTGACCTTCCTGTAAATCTTGATTTTGCCGATTCCAGAACCGCCGCCAAGAACGCGCATGACCTTTCTGCCACCGGAAGGGCTTTCGTAATCCCTGAGGAAAAGGTCCTTGGTACGGCAATATACGTCAATGTCGATTACATACCTGCGGTCGTTTACGCTTACGGACCAATGGAGCTTTGGGCCCATGTCATCGTCACTGAGTTCCTGGCAGTCAAAGAGAATGTTGTAGTTTTTCTTCTTGTCCGCGTGGAATTCAATGTTTCGCCCGTTTATGCAAACAAGAACATTAAGTCTTCCATTAAATTCACCTTCAACGGCAATTGCAGAATCATCGCACCTGGCGCCGGAAATGTTGCTTGTTATGCTAGATGAATGAAGATGGAAATATGGATTCTCAAAATCACTGCCCCAGTTCTTGTCGTAGTAGCCAAAGGAATTCCTTGGGGTGACGGCAAATTCATCGCCATTGTAGATAACGGTTCCATCAAAGTCAGTCTTGCCGCCGATGACGGACCAGTTGATTGAACGGCTCCTGTAGTCAGGGGTGAATGTTATGTTCCTTGAAAAATTCAGGTTCCAGGTAAAGGCCCCTATGCTTCCAAGATATTCAGGGTGATTCCTCAGGTCGTCTTCCGTAACGCTGACGGAACCTGCAGTAAAACTGTCCGTCAAAACGATTTCCGCTCCGGGCTTCCTGATGGAAATGACGGAATCTGCCTTTTCAAAATCGGCTTCACTGATGGAATAGTAGTTGTTGATGCTTCTTCCAGCCGGTGAAAGGCTACCTGCCCTTACCATAAGGAAGGATGGAGTTACAAAAACCTGGGACTTAAGGTTTTTTGCCGATTCGGTTCCAGCAAGAACATTCTGAATGTTTTCCGACAGGTTTGAATCAAATTCATTGCAGAAGCCAAGAACGGCCTTGGACGGTGAAACGGAAGGATTCACGCAGTAAAACTCAAAGAAGAATACTCTTTCTTCCCCAGTAATACTGCTGACACCATTGGTTACAAAACGCCAACGCTCAAAACCGTTCTTACGCTTTGATCCCTTTAAGTTTATACGTTCACTTCGATGTAGATGTAATTTCTTTGAAGCCATATTTCCCCGCCAAAAAAATCATCAGGCAACCGGTCTCATTCCAGATTTTCTGAAAAAATTCCACTGGTTCTATATGAAATTTTCGGCAGAAGAAATTTCCTACTTAAACATTTTGTTCAATGAATTTGTAAATTCCGAGCTGTCCAGTGGAAAGTGCTCATCAAGGTATTCAAAGCAGTTCTGTGCTCCGCGCTGTACGTGCTCATACCAGATCGAGTAAAGTTCCGGTTCAAAATCAGGGCCAGGAAAAGGTGCTCCCTGTACGTCAGAAACAAGCTGCCTCATGAGCTTAACCAGCTGTTCAACATTATCCTTATTCATTTTTTCCACTCCCGAATCAGTTGTAAAACCAATTGTATACTTATTTCAGTAAATTATATGCCAAGTTTTATTATTTTTCCACAATTTTTTTTGATTTCGACGGTAACAAGGCTTTTTCCGCAGAGTATGACCGTTTCACCAATCTTTTTTCGCTGAGCATAGCGTGCCATGGACTTTTTTATGTCCCCCGTCCTGATGGAAAGCATCAGTTTCTGCATCTTTCTCTGGTCGGCATCGCTTCCGCCGTATAATACGCGCATGAATCCGGTTCCGCCTCGCTGTCCTGGTGTCATGGGTTCAATTTCCCCTGCAAAAACGCCACAAACTGCCTTTTCCACCTCTTCATCGCTATAAAATTCAAGTTCTTCCCCAAAACCTGCGTCCTCATCAAAATACCGGCTGCTGTCAAAAGGCTTTGGATCCCTGTATGTCATGAACATGGTGAGGCCGGCCCCCATGCTTTCGCTCATGTAAACGCCGTAAGCCCCACCCTGGGTCCTGATCCTGTGCCACAGGCGGGAATTTTCGTGAAGATGGCAGAAAACGTAGTCGGCAATGGCCTGACGGTTAATTCCGCTGCAGCTTTCGATGCAGGAAGCAACAAAGCCTATGTCTCCCGGAATAAGGAAAACCTCGTCCACTGCGCCGCAAGAAGGAGACTTGCCGGCCCCGTAAGCTGCACCGGTTCCCCCACGGACTGAAGGAACAGCACGAGCACGAACCGAACAAACAAAGCCTTCAAGTTCCGCAAGCCTTATAAAGTCAGAAACCCTGGAATTCCGTCTGGCAACAGGAGATTTCAGCTTAAGTTCCCCTGCAAATTTTTCAAACTGACGGCGTGCCTTGATGCATCCCTTCCTGTCGGCAGTCACATGGAACACAGCCCCGGAAGAAAATATCTTCCTGTATATGCGGCGCAAATTTCCTGCAATCTCCCCGGGCTCCATGCGGCTTATGCTGCCTATGTTTGCAACGGAAGTAAGGCCATCCACAAGTTCCATTACGGCATTGTATCGGCTAAGCTTCCTGCGGCTCCTTACACCGGCATAGCGGAGGGCGTATGGAACAAGCTTGTTTTCCATGGAAGACTTAAGCCCCGTAACAAGGGTCTTGATCCTTTCAAGGTCGGAAAAATCAACCTTCGAAAGCATCTGCCCCGCCATGTCAAAAACCTGGTCCCCGTATTCTTCCAGATACTTGAAATGGACCGTAAGCCACTCGCGGCCAACGATCAGCGGATTTTTCCTGGCATATTCCTCATAATCGGCGGAAACCTTTTCCACCCTGGTGAAAACGCTGAAATTGCCTGTAAACCTGTCTATCAATGATGCGGCCTGGTCCCAGGAAACGCCCTTCCATCCGCAGTCAGGAAGACATGCTTCAAGAACCGGCAGCCACACGTAGTCTTCCGGCTTCAGGGTATCCACAGGGAACAAAACGGACGCATAGACTATTCCCCCGGCATTTTCCACGTTCTCATACATGGGAACACCTGCGCAGTCCCTCATACTAGTCCTTATCTTTTCAACGGCAGGCTCCAGGTCCCCCATGCCAATGCTTGGAATAAGGTCGCTCCTGTCCCACTCCGGCGAATTCTGAAATGAAGCCATTTTTGCAAGGGTCCTTTCAACCCTGGCCTTTCCCATTTTCTCGTACAGGCTATGGGCAAGCTCCCGTTCTACCGTGGTGCGTCTTTCCGTATATTCTGCAGACGGGGCAACCTGCACCAGTGAACGCTCCTCATTTTCAATAAACCACTTTTTGACGAGTTCCTTAAGGTAGCCGGGATTTTTTTCAATCTTGCCCCGGAATCCCTCAGAAAGCTTCCTGAAAGACAGGAACAGGGCCGGTTCCCCACCATATGTCCAGCTCCTGAGGACGCGTTGCAAAAGCACAATGGAAAATGGGCCGCCCGTAACGTTGCGCTTTACTTCCCTGTTGGAAAACTCAAAGTCGTTGAAGGCACGCTCAAGGTCTTCATCATCAAAGCCTTCCTCGCCAAGACGATTCATGGTGGCATCAACGGTTTCCTCAAACTCTTCAATTCTTGCAGGGTCAAAATCCTTCAGGGCAAAGGTCACGCTAAGGTGGCGCGTAGTGGTGTTGGTTCCCGATAGGTAGGAAAGGCCCGATTCCGGAAACTTCTTAAGCAAAGCCCTGGATAAAGGTGCACTGTCGCCGCCATAAATAAGGTCCCCAAGGAACATAAGCTCAAATCCGTCCGTGCAGCCCTTTTCGCACATGTCCACAGGCTGGCCTATTCTCCAGGAAAGGGAAACGGTGCTCCTGCTTTCTCCCTCCGGGGAATCATTTTCGCATGGAGCCAATGCCTTCTGGAACCTTACGACAGGGGCAATCTTCTTCTTCGGGAATTCAAACTTCTTTCCGTAGTCCTTTACCCGGCTAATCACGTTTTCATCAAGAAAGTCCAGCTGTTCTTCCGTGGGAATGTTTCCATAAAGGAAAACAAGGCAGTTGCTGGTGCAATAGTATTTCTTATGGAATGCCTTGAGCCTTGAATGGGTCAGCTGCGGTATCACGGCAGGATCGCCACCCGAGTCGAACTCGTAATTGGTACCGGGAACAATGGCATTCTTTACGGCATCACCTGCAACGCTGATGAATGAGGAATAGTTTCCCTTCATCTCGTTATAAACTACACCGGATATGGCAGGCTTTCCCTCCTCGTCACTCTCCAAATGCCAGCATTCCTGGGTGAACACTTCCTCCCTGAGAAGGGGAAAAAAAACTGCATCAGCATACACAGACATCAGGTTCCAGTAGTCAGCCTTTATGAGGGAACTTGACGGAAACACGGTCCTGTCCGAGGCCGTAAATGCATTAAGGTATGTATTAACGCTTTGCTTTGCCAGCTGAATGAAAGGATCACGCAGAGGGTACTTTTCCGAGCCGCATAATACGCTGTGTTCAAGGACATGGGCTGCCCCGGTGCTGTCCTGTGAAGGAGTCCTGAAGCAGAAGGCAAACAGGTTTTCCTCATCAGCATTAAGCAGGTGGTAAACCTCAAGGCCGGACTTTTCATGCCTAAGGTATATGGCTGTCGCCCCAAAATCCTCTACTTTCTCCGCGCTCAATACGCGAAATCCCTTGTAAACGTCACCTTTTTTCATACGTAAATCTCATCCTCATCACGGCCATAAACCCTAAGGTCGCCGTTTTCCCATGCACGCCTCAAAATCGAATAAAAATGGGCCGTTGCCTTTTCGCTTTCTGCCCGGGTTATCCTTCCAAGAATCCTTTCTTCTTCAAGAATGTCTTCGCGCCTGTTCTTTGAAACGTTGGACAAAAGCTTGGAACGGAAGTCTTCGCTCTTTCCTATGATCAGTATTGCAATGTCCCTGTTTTCCACATCGTGAAGGTAATTCTGCAGGAACTTGTTGTCGCAGTTTACCACGTCTTCTTCCGTAAAAAGCCTCTTCCTAAGGTCTGCCCCAAGTTCCGGGTCCTGCTCGCTAAGCACGTCAAGGATTCCCTGCTCGGAACCGGGATTCATCCTCTTAAGAATCTGTGCAAGGACACCACGGCCGTCCAGGTTCTGGCTGTTTTCCGTGTTCTGGGTAAGGAGCTTTTCATGGAGGCTGCGGTCAATCTCCTTCATTACCTCAGGCGACACGGCCTCCATCTTTGCAAGGCGCAGCACTATGTTCTTCTTGCCCTCTACGTCCATCATGTTGATGACCTGGGCCGCCTTCTTTGGTTCAATCTGGGAAAGGACTATGGCCTGCACCCCCACCGATTCCCCCTCGACAAGAAGCTTTATGCGCTCCGCATTGGCATCGGACAGGTATTCAAAGGGCTTACCGTCGGCAAACTGAACGTACTTTTCAAGCATTTCATCAGCCTTTTCCCTGCCGTAAGCCTTTTCCAGTATGTTACGCGCAGTCTCAACGCCGCCTTCTTCCCGTGCCCTTTCCAGGAGGGAATCGAATTCTTCCATGATGGCGGCCTTTTCTTCCGGCGTAATCTTCTGGATGGAAGCAATCTCCGGTATGATGCGCTCGGTCTGTTCCTGGGTAAGGTGGGGAATTATCTTTGCAGCCTCATCCATCCCGATTATTACAAGGAACTTTGCAACCCTGCGGTATATGGAATCTTCCTCACCGGGAGCTGCCCCCGGAACCTTAATAAGTCCTGCATTCATGAGGGGGCGCACTGCTTCCCTTACATCCTCCGAGGTGGCGGCATGCTTCTTTTCAAACCAAGTGCCTGTGCGTGCAGCAGCCTTTGCCTTCTCAATGGTCTGCCTGTCAAGCTGGCGTGCATTTTCCTTTTCCGCCTTGGCAAGGGTCCTGTTTACGTTTTCGAATATCGGCTTATGCACCAGGGGAACATGTCCCGGCTTCTGACTGCTCCTTATGTCCCTTGAAACAGACTGGGTCTTCTGTCCATTCAATGCAGCCTGAATTGCAAGGGCTTCTGCCATGGAATTCCCTTCGTCACCTTTATCATCCTGGCCCTTTCCTGAACCTGCCATGTAGGCATTTAGGCCGTAGTCGCTCATTTTCATACCAGCAATTTTAATTGAACATAACCTACAAATCAAGTATTATGGAAGAAAGCGTACGATTAAAAAGAACAATGTGCTTTAGAATGTGCAGGAAGGTTGGTCTATTTTCATGCTGAATAAAATTCGCGCCCAAAAGAACAGGACTCTGACGGTGGGGGAACATGAGGTTCCAAAACTAAGGAAAGGCATTCTTTCTCCTGCTGAACTTGACGGTTCCACCGGCATCCTTGAAAATTCCCTCATAAACGGCGACATGATGGAAGCCTTGGAAAAGATTCCGGACGGATTTGCAGACCTCATCATCATCGACCCGCCCTACAACCTGTCAAAAAACTTCAACGGACTTTCCTTCAATGCCATGAAAACGGAAGAATACGACGCATACCTTGAAAGCTGGCTGCCCCTGGTGTGCTCCAAGCTCAAGGACAATGGAAGCCTGTACCTTTGCGGCGACTGGAAGTGCACTGCAAGCCTGCAGCGTGCCCTGGAAAGGCAGCTTACCGTAATCAACCGCATCACCTGGCAGCGGGAAAAGGGCCGCGGTGCAAAATCCAACTGGAAGAACGGCATGGAGGACATCTGGTTTGCCGTAAAGGACCCCAAAAACTACTATTTCGACGTTGAATCGGTAAAGGTAAAGCGCCGCGTCATTGCCCCCTACAGGGAAAAGGGCCAGGCAAAGGACTGGGAACAGGAAGAAGGGGGAAAATTCCGCCTGACATATCCTTCAAATTTCTGGGACGACATATCGATCCCCTTCTGGTCCATGCCGGAAAACACGGACCACCCCACCCAGAAGAGCGAAAAGCTCTATGCAAAGCTGATTCTTGCATCATCAAGGCCCGGTGACATGGTGCTTGACCCCTTTGCCGGAAGCGGAACTGCCGCAGTAGTTGCAAAAAAGCTTGGCCGCAGGTACTGTGCCATTGAGTTTAACGAGGAATACTGCCTTTACGGGGCAAAAAGGCTTGCCCTTGCAGACGAAAACAGGACAATCCAGGGATACGCCGACGGCGTCTTCTGGGAACGCAACAGCCTCCACTTCCAGAAAAGTCCCGCCACCAGAAAATAAACGTCCGTAAACAGAAGCCTAAAATTCTCTTTTTATTTGACAATTTTTCTTCTATATATTATTATTGAATATGAATTATTCTAATCTGAATAGAAGGAGAAAAATGTAAATGTCACTTAACATGATATTGTTCATTGTTCTCCCCGTAGCAGGAATACTTCTTGGATGGACAATTCGCTGGATTTATGCCAGATTTCAACTTTCCGCCTCGGAACAGAAAGCCGAACGCGTTAGACAAGATGCTATAAAAGAAGCAGAAGCTCAGAAGAAAGAGATTCTCCTTCAGGCAAAAGAACAACTCATTCAGGACCGTAACCAGCAGGAACGGGAGAACCGCGAACGCCGCACAGAACTGCAGCGCTATGAAAGCCGTGTCAACAAAAAAGAAGAACTTCTGGACCAGAGGGCTCAGGAATTCGACAAGAAAGACAAGGAATTTGCTGCAAGGATGCAGGACATGCAGAAGAAGGAATCAGAGCTTGCAGAACACGAATCAAAGCTCCGCTCGGAACTTGAGCGCATTTCCGGCCTTACTGCAGAAGAAGCAAAAGCCCTCATCATCAAGAACCTGGAAAATGATGCACGCCATGATGCCCAGGCTCTTCTCAACAAGATTGACCAGGAAGCCCAGGTAAGTGCAGACAAGAAGGCACGTGAAGTCCTTGTGGCAGCAATCCAGCGCGTAGCCACGGAAGCCACAAGCGACATAACGGTTGCTACAGTTTCCCTTCCAAGCGATGAAATGAAGGGACGCATCATCGGACGCGAAGGGCGCAACATCCGCTCCCTTGAAACCCTTACAGGCGTAGACATCATCATCGACGATACACCGGAAGCAGTCGTAATCAGCTGCTTTGACCCGGTTCGCAAGGAAATTGCCCGCGTAGCCCTTGAACGCCTCATCATCGACGGAAGAATCCACCCTGCAAGAATCGAGGAAATCGTACAGAAGGTTACCAGGGAAATCCAGCAGAAGATTTACGAAGAAGGTGAAAAGGCCCTCTTTGACCTTGGAATCCATAACATGAGCCAGGAAACCGTCAGGGCTGTCGGACGCCTTTACTTCCGTACAAGTTACGGACAGAACGTCCTTAACCACAGCCGCGAAGTTGCAGAACTTGCAAGCATCCTCGCAGCAGAAGTCGGAGCCAACAAGGAACTGGCAAAACGCGCAGCCCTCCTCCACGATATTGGTAAGGGTGCAGAAAACGACAGTGACCAGAACCACGCAGAGGTCGGTGCAGAAATGGCACGCAAGATGGGAGAAGACCCTCGCATCATCAACGCCATTGCCTCACACCACAACGACTGCGAGCCTCAGACCCTGGAAGCCGTCATTGTACAGATTGCAGATGCCATCAGTGCAGCACGTCCTGGAGCACGCCGCGAAACCGTGGACAACTACGTAAAGCGCCTTGAAAACCTTGAAGAGACTGCAAAAAAGTTCAATGGTGTAGAACAGGCATACGCAATCCAGGCAGGACGCGAGCTTAGAATCCTTGTTAACAACGAAAAGATTCCAGACGACCAGGTTAAGGAACTTGCAAAAAACATTGCAAAGCAGATTGAGACAGACCTGCGCTACCCTGGAAGAATCAAGATCACAATGATCCGTGAAACAAGAATCATCGAGTACGCTCGTTAACTTGCTTGCCGTACATGATTAACTGAAAAAATTGAAGCCGTCGGTTTTCCGACGGCTTTTTTTGTCTGGTGAAAATTGAATACGGAATAATTATCTATGCAGAAAAATCTTTAAAACTAGTGCTGCTGGGCAACAATTCTCTTTTTTGTAAACCTGTTTGGAGCAAGATTAAAGCCTGGCAGGGATTCATCAGCATCCCCTTCATTACCATCATAATCCTTAAGGTATTTTCTGAATCCTGGATACTTTGCCATAAACTCGTCACATGCCTGGTCGTAGTCAATATAGCGGCAGTTAAACAGCTCAAAGGCACCGTCGATATAGTACAGGTCTACGGGCGTAAAGCCGAATGGGTTTATGTTGCACTCGCGGAAATTGGTGCGGATCCTTGTAACGGACTTTGACAGGATGTATGCAGAAAAAGTGGAACACACGAAAGTCCTCTTGGAAAAGGCCTCTTCCTCCCCTTCTTCAAGGGAAACGCTGTCAAAGGCGTATTCGATGGGAAAATTCCTGTATTTTTCGTACTTCTTCTTGTTCTTCCAGTGGCGCGGAGGAACTCCAAGGTTATAGGTTATACCGTAGGTAAACTTTGTTTCCTTTGCTGTTACGTAGTCCAGTGTGCGCTTAAGGTTTTGTGCATCGATTTTCGAACAAGGAATGGCAACGACCGCACAACGGGACTTGAATTCACTGTTGGTGACCATAAAGTCGTTGGAATTCTTATCAAGGACGCTTTCATAGCGGGCCATGTTCCTTTCCTTTGAGAGGGTCAGGCCTACAAAACTGTCGTCGGTAATATAGTTGCTTAATGCCGTATGATTGTAGACTGTGCCGTCTGGGACCTTTCCAAAAATCCTGATTGGACGCCTGAGATAGTTCCCAGGTCTCAGGGGCTGGTCATAGACAACGTCGTAAAACCTGATGAAGACATAATCCTCGGAATCAAGCTGCTCCCGGGTTATTTCTTCATTAATCCTATAGTCGTCAAGGGCATGATAGTATTCCGCCCTGGTGGTCCTACAGGAATAGAATAAAAGAGAGAATAATGCCAAATGTAAAACTAAACAAAACTTTCTCATTTTACCGTCAAGATGAAACCCGGAACCGGCAATAACCACCAGTTCCGGAAATTTCAATGCTAAACTCGCTGTAATGCTACAGATTATCAAAATATCGTCGCAGCCGCCCTGGGCCTGCTCACCGAGGTTTGCCCAATGCAAAACTCGCCACAATACTTTCTACAGGTTATCAAAAAAACCTTTTGCCTTCAGCAATTCTGCGTTGAGGATTCCACCGAGGGCTGCACCGCGCTTTGTGTTGTGGCTGAGGGCTACAAACTTAACGTCGAATACATTACATGGACGGAGACGACCGATAACACATGCCATTCCCTTTTCTGTCTCGCGGTCACGGCGTGGCTGAGGACGGTTTTCTTCCTCACGGTATACGATTGGCTTTGCAGGAGCTGATGGAAGGTCAAGTTCCTGTGGAACAGACTTGTATGCTGCCCAAACCTTCTTGATTTCTTCCATGGATGGCTTCTTGTCTTCCGGCAAATCGAATTCAAGGGAAACACAAGCAGTATGTCCGTCGATTACAGGAACACGTGTACATGTAGAAGAAACCTTTGGATATTCAGAATTTACGATTTTTCCGTCTGAAACCTTTCCGAGAATCTTAAGGCATTCCTTTTCCGTCTTTTCCTCTTCACCACCGATGAATGGAACGATGTTGTCAATCATGTCGAATGAAGGAACACCTGGATATCCTGCTCCTGATGTTGCCTGGAGAGTTGTAACGATCATTCTCTTTACTGGATAGCCAGCCATGATGAGGGCATGGAGAGGCATCATGTATGTCTGGAGGGAACAGTTAGGCTTAACTGCAATGAAACCCTTGTCCCAGCCATGGTGCTTCTTCTGGTCTGCGATTACGTCAAGGTGTGCGTAGTTGATTTCCGGTACCAGCATCGGAACATCTTCCGTCCAGCGGTTTGCCGAAGCATTTGAAACTACAGGGATTCCTTCTGCAGCATAAGCTGCTTCAAGAGCCTTGATCTCGTCCTTTCCCATTTCAAGGGCAGAGAAAACAAACTGGCACTTTCCAAGAGCCTTCTTTTCATCATTTGCATCTTCAACTGTAAGGTTTGCAACTGCTGCAGGAATGTCTGCACCAATGAGCCAGCGCGAAGAAACAGCATCCTTGTAAAGCTTTCCTGCTGAACGGGGAGAGGCTGCCACGTATGTAACTTCAAACCATGGATGATCTTCCAGGAGCTTAATATAACGCTGGCCAACCATACCGGTTGCACCAAGAACACCTACCTTAATCTTATTTGCCATAACACTTTCCTTTTACAATAATTTTTTTTAGAGTCCGCACTTTGCAAGAGCGTCTTCAATAACCTTCTTTGCAGAGTCTGTAACTTCAACAAGTGGAAGCCTTACGCTGCCGGCAGGCATCTTCCTGTAGTTCATTGCATACTTGATGCTTGTTGGGTTTCCATCCACGAAAGCTGCCTTGAAGAAAGGCTGAAGCCTGTAGTGAATCTTGCGTGCCTCGGCAAAGTTTCCGTCAAGACAGTAATGGGCCATCTGCGTAACCAGGGATGGAGCAAGGTTTGTAACAACGGAAATGATTCCGTCTCCGCCCGCTGCCATAAGTGGAAGCGTAAGTCCGTCATCACCGCTCATTACGCTGAATTCAGGATTTGCAAGCTTGATCTTCTCGATAACTTCCATCATCTGGTTGATGTTTCCAGAAGCTTCCTTTACGCCAACAACATTTGGAAGTTTTGCAATGCGTTCAAGGGTTGCAGTCGGAATGTTCTTTCCAGTACGTCCTGCAATGTTATATACAACGATTGGAATTCCAACCTTTGATACTGCCTCGTAATGGCGGAAAATACCTTCATCGCTAGGCTTGTTATAGTATGGAGTAACAACGAGGGCAAAGTCTGCTCCCTTAGCCTTTGCACGTTCAACATAGCGAACGGCATCCAGGGTACAGTTACTTCCGGCTCCAATCATTACCTTTACGTCTTTGCCAGTCTTTGCGTTGAATTCTTTAACCTGCTTTATTGCAATGTCGATGATCTTGTCTTCTTCATCTTCCGTGAGGGTTGGAGTTTCACCTGTAGTTCCTAAAGGCAAAAGTCCGTCAATTCCCTGATACAACTGAAACTGAACATTCTTGGCAAATCCGTCGTAATCAACAGATCCGTCAGCGTTCATCGGCGTAATCATTGCTGTGTAAGCACCGTGAATTGCTGCCATAATTGAACTCCTAAATATTATTGAAATTATGGCGAATTATTGCACTTTATATAGA
>JAZLGN010000010.1:0-9813 GCA_045616325.1 Treponema sp. | reverse complement strand
CGCCGACGACGCCGTTCATTTCCGTTTCGCTTAAAAGCGTTTTTCCGTTCATGTTCATGTCCTTGCCTCCGTCAAAACTTCATGTCAGCCTGGCCCTAGGCGTTTGCGTTCTCTTTGTCTTTCTTGTACTGGTCAGTGTGGCTTGCGGCGTAGTTGAGTGCATCCGAAATGCTGAACTTACCGTCAACTGGATTTGTGGCCCTTACGAAGAAGACGATCTTTGATGCCGTTTCGCTATTGATGCCAGTTCCGCGGAATGTGAACTTGTCAAACTTGAATGGATTCAATGTCCAGTCTGTCTTGATTCCGACTGCCTTGTACTCATCCTCGTTGTGGTAGCCGTGGTAACCCCAAGCGCCGCCTGATACCATGCCAAGTTCCTGTTCATCCATAACCATTGCGTTCATTGTGTTTTTCATGTTTTCCTTCCTTGCCGTCTTTCCGGCTGCCTTTTTTGTTCAGTCTTTGGGAACTCATGTTCCCGTTCTTTATGGCCTCAGTATATGACAGCCCTGTTGCCAACTGTAGGACACTTTTTCAGGCTTTCATCATTCCTTAAAGAATGTTGCTGTGATTGACCTATCCTTATGGTCAATGCTGTGGACTTCCCTGCATATTACACCTCTAGAGGAGAATTTTGCTAATTCCCCGGATCCTACCGCCTGGATGAGTTGCGGCATCATGTCACCTACAATGGGAGCCTTCGTTGAAAAGTTGAACTGGATGCGAACCCCGTCAAAAGTGCATGAATGGTTTTCATCCTTGATGCACATGTTTATGATGTCCTTCAACTGATCCGTTGACCACCTTCCACCTGATACCATGGCGAGTTCCTGCTCGTCCATTTTTCTTGCATTAATCATTTTGTTCATGTCTTCCTTCCTTGCCGGTTTTCCGGCCATGTTTGATCTTCAAGAGCTCCTTGCCCCTGATTTATGGCCTTATGGTATATTGGGGGTGTTGCCAGATGTAGGACCATGAATTATTTTTTTGCATTAGATTTTTAGGCATAAATGTGATAGCATGTTGGTACCGTTGGCTGGATGCCGTTAATGCCATGAATAGAATAATCATAACCCTTTCATTACTATTTTTATCCTTTCCCGTTTTTTGCCAGGAAATCCTGTCACTGGATGAAGTCATCCAGCTTGCCGTGGAAAATAGTCTTGACATTAGGGAAAAAGCCTCAGGTCTTGCCCGGGCAAGGGCCCAGTACATGCAGACCAAGGGTGGGCTGGATCCTGAACTTGGGGTGCAGGGACGGTATTCGATAACCCAGAACCCAGTCGATAGCAGGAATCCATCCTATTATAGCTATGGTGTTGCCAATGACAATGTCCAGTCCCATTCTGCTGGCGGCAGCGTCTTTATAAGAAAGCTTTTTGGTTTTGGTCTGGAGTCAAAACTTTCCTATTCAATTCAGAGGAGTAAGCGCAAATACAGTCTTGAAACGGATGACACTATCTTCAAGGAAAGATACGATGACCTTGTAAACCCTCCATACGACAACAAAGGTGAGGTTTCCCTTGACCTGAACATGTCGCTCCTGAAGGCCTTTAACAATTCGCCCGTGCGGATGGAGCTGGAAGCTGAGCAGAATGACATTGAGCGGATGGAACATCTTCTTGAAGATTCCATTTCAAAGGTAATCATCAGTACGTCAAAATCCTACTGGGATTATTTCATCTGTCATAAGAATCATGAATACCACCTGGAGCTGGACAGGGTTCTTGAAAAGAGGCATTCCGACATGGATTCCCTGATCAAGGCCGGAGTTCGTTCCAGGAATGATTTACTGGCCGTAAGGGTAAGCCTGATGCAGAACAGGAATCGCATAAAGAATGCGGAAGTTTCCCTCAGAAATGCAAAAATGCAGCTGCTTCAGGCCATGGGATGCCCCGAGTCCCAGCTTCCCGGCTATCCTGCCGTGGAGTTTTCCCAGGGTGGGCTTTACATGGATGATCTTCCGGAAGCTGCTAATGTTGATGATGAATTGATTGACCGCATTTTTTCCACCCGGAATGACCTGGCAGCACTGAGGAAGGCAGTGGATTCTGCCGAGCTTAAACTGAAAATTGAAAAGGCAAGCCAACTGCCGGACTTGAATGTTGGCCTGACTCTTGGAACCACAGGAACCAGCTATGCTGATGGCGCCGGCCATTTTCTTGGGTCCGGGATGGATAATATAAGGGGCCTTAATGTCACTGGAACCGTAGGCAGTTCCATCAAGCTTGGAAACGGGACGAAACGTGGAGCTGTGGACAAGGTACAGGCGGATTATGACATTGCATGCGCTGAACTGGCCAGGGCAAGGAACAGCCTGAAGCTTGAACTTACGAATGCCGTGGAAAACATCAGCCTCTATAGGACCATGGTGGATGATTCCAGGGCAGTCCTTGAACTGCAGAAGTCATTCTACGAGAACGAACAGAAGCGCTTCACTGCAGGATACATAACAGTGGACAGCTTGATTCAGCAGGACCAGAATTATCTTGAAGCCCAAATTTCATACTATCAAAATCTTGCAGGCTATCTCAATTCCGTCCTGGAATACAAGTACCATTCGGCACAGATGCTTACTCTTCAATAAGCATTCCATCCTTGAATTTTTTTATTGATATTTTCTTTCCCTCTATGTCACCGTTTTCCGTGAAGCTGTATGGGCCGGCAGCTTCGTTCCATGACATGGATACCATGACCTGAGCCACTTTCTCTGGGATTGCAGAATTTGCCTCTTGAAGGGATCTTGCATATACCATCATGAAGTCATATCCCTGGCATGCACTCAGGTCCGGTTCTTCCTGGTATTCTTCCTTAAATTCTTTTCTGAAGGCCTTGAATTGCGGATTTTCAGAATTAATGTTGAAATTTGATACGGCAAACACCCTGTCATTTTCTTTTGGGGAAAGATGCTGCAGGAATCTTGAGTTTTCAAAACTGTCGGCACCGATGACAGGAACCGTGATACCGTTGTCCCTGATACAGTCAATGATTACGCTGATGTCCGGTTCCGTAGCCGCAAGAAAAATCGCATCAAAGATGTAGTTGTTAGTCCAGCTTCTTATTTTCTGACTGTAACTTGATTCTGGAGACTTGCGTTCAAAACTGTCCCTGTTGACCACATTGATGTCTAATCTTCCTGCAACGAATTCAAAGGCATTTGCAAGGCTGTTTCCATAAGTGCTGTTGGCATTGTAAATCAAAATATTGTTAAAGTTGTTTTGCTGGCACAGTTCGGCAACCTTTGTGCCTGAATCAGTATCCGTAGGAATGTTTCTAAAAATCAGGTCATTTTTATTGTTTGTCAATGTGGGGGCAGTAGCATTGGGATTCAGCATGAGGATTCCGTAATATTGATAAATAACTGAACATGGAATTGAAATGTCGGAATAATCGTGACCTATGACTGCAGAAATTTCCTTGTCGGCTGCAATCTGGTAGGCAATGTTCATGGCATTGGCAGGCTTTGCATTGTCTTCAAAGGTTACAAGATCAATGTTTGCAGAACAAATTTTTTCCTGCCTGATTTTCTTAAGTGCCAGCTGTACGCCAAGGATTTCCTGGGAAGTTTCCTTTCCGTATGAAGTAACAAGGGCAACTTTGACGCTGTTCTTTCTATAAAGTTTTTCAATGGCCTTGTTGCGTTCCTTTATGGGATCATCAGAACTGCATGAAGCAAGAACCATTACCGTGAATACTGATAGTAATAAAAAGAGTTTTGATAGTTTCATGTCCAGTTTTCCTTTTCTATACATTTTGGCGTTTTGCAAGCTGGGTAAAATATCCACCTTTACCTACAAGTTCATCATAAGTTCCGGTTTCCACAATTTCTCCGTCTTTCATGACATATATCCTGTCGGCATTTATAATGGTGCTTAACCTGTGGGCAATAATTATTCTTGTGGAAGCGATGCCGTCAAGACTCTGCCGAACCGCCTGCTGGGTAATGTTATCCAGGGCAGAAGTTGCCTCGTCAAATATCAGAACCTTTGGATTTCGGATAAGGGCTCTTGCAATTATAAGACGCTGCAGCTGGCCACCTGAAAGAGTTAATCCCCTTGGAGGAATAATCGTGAACATTCCCATGGGCATCTCCTGAATGTCCCTGTCAAAGGAAACCTTTCTAGCAGCTTCCCATGCATCTTCAATTTTCAGTCCCGTACTGCCGACAATATTCTGGAGAATGGTTCCCTGCATGACAGAGTCATTTTGCAATACAATTCCCATCTGTCTCCTGAGGGAACCGATGTCGATGGAATTTATGTCCTGGTTGTCAAAAAAGACAGAACCTGATTCCGCCTTTTCAAAGCCAAGAATGATTCTTAAGAGTGTGGATTTTCCAGCACCGGAAGTTCCTACGATGGCAACAAATTCCCCCGGTTCAATCTTGATGTTGATGTCCTTAAGTATCAGGGGAGAATCTTTTTCATATCGAAAGTTAAGGTGACTTATTTCAATTGAACCGGTTATGTTATTGATTGCAGGCTTTGATTCTTCGTATTCAGTCTTTGCCTCAAGAACTGGTTTTACGCGCTTTAGCAATGGGATGATGTCCCTTATGGAAATGAGAGAACCTGCCACGCCAAGGAAAGCAGACTGAAAGGAACCGTATGCTGACATGAATGCCAGGAAAGAACCGGTGGAAAGTCCTTCGATCTTCTTGGATTCTAAAGCCTGTCCAAACAGAAAGTAAAGGATGATTGTAACAATTGTCGGATAGAGGGAAGTAATCAGTCTTAGGTAAATGCCTATGTTACCGAGCCTGTAGTTTATTTTTGTCTGCCTTATGTATTCCTTTGACCACTGTGCAAAAACGCGTTTTTCAGAATTTGAATTTGTAATCTTCTGAATGCCGGAGAAGAACTGGAGAAGCATGCCCTGGATTTTACCCTGGGCTTCAACCAGCATCTTCTGCATGCTATAAGTGATGAAGGATGAAATGATAGAAATAAGGATGGGAACTATGCAGAATATAACGCCCCATTTTGCAAAATAACCGCAGAACTGGAATTCCTGGAAAAGGTAAACGAAGCTGAAGATAAAGTTCATGAAGCAGGAAAGGACTATGCCAAAAATCTGCTTGCGGACAGTGGTAATGGCCATGGTTCGGCTTACGAGGTCTCCTGCTGAATAGTCCTTGAAAAAATTTACCGGTAGCTTGAGAAGCCTGTCAAAAACTGCCGCCTCAAGATTAGAATCTGCCCTTGTTTCCATTCTTAGGCCTGCAAAATATTTTGCAATCTGGCCAACCATTGCAGAAATGTTGCAGAAAAATGTAAGAACGCAAAGCTGGATTGCCCTGTTCTTTTGTGCATTTGGAATCACCTGGTCTATGAGATGCCGGGTTATGTATGGAGTAATCAGACCGATTAATGTACACAGAAAACCAATGGCAACATAGCTTGCAAGGTCCTTCTTAATGTCGGCAAGAACAAATTTGCATACATCCTTTATCGTAATCTTATCCTTTCCGAAGTGTTTGTAAACCATAAAAGCCATCGGATGGATTTTTTTTGCATTTTCCATGGTTACATGGATACTCTTCTGGTTTTCACAGTCAACGATAATGTATGTGTCGGCTTCATTGTCCCTTATCAAGGCAACTGGAATGACGCCACTTGTTTCTTCAATGGGTTTCTTGATGTTAAACTTTTCAGACGGATTGTAGAATCCAAGCAGGTGACCGTTATCTTCTTTGTACCATGTATCACGCAATATTATTTCTCGGATGCGTATTGTGTTATCCTTTGCAAATGCCTGGTATCCGGTTTTACTTGTCTCATATTTTTTGTCAGGAGATACATTGATTGAAAGACCACCCATTTTTTCTGCAAGTACCTTAAAGGCTTTTACAATGGGCTGATCCTCTAAACCGTAGATCATTTTTTCTTCCAGCTTTGGATTTACTACTGAGGCTATGTTTGTAATGGAACTGGAATAATTCTTGTCCGAAAGCTTCTGCCGTTCTACATTCCGTGCTTCCTCGGCTTTTTCTTCGACTTCGATTTTTTCAATGATTTCATCGCGCTTACAAATCATCTGCGAACAATAGTTGTCATCTTCAACAGGTGTGGCTTCGACTTCAGTACCATCGGTTCCTACAAGGTAGATTTCATATTCATCATTGCCCGGGATATTAGGGCAGGTGCACCCCTCATCAAACGTATCTATTGAATTGCGGGCTCCAAGCAAACCTTCCGGCAGTTTTCTGGAAATGAATAAAAATGCGCGCCCAGAAAGAATTTTTATTTCGGAGGCTGTTCCGTCAAGGACAAGATGATTGCTGTTGCTGATTCTGTATTTCTGGTTTTCCATGGTTTTTATCCTTACATGGTTTTGATTAGGGCCTGATAATAGCCGTCGGTGGAAATAAGTTCTTCATGGCTTCCTCGCTGAACCACATGGCCGTTGTCAAGAACGATGATTTCGTCGCAGTCACGGATGGTGCTCAATCGGTGGGCAATAATTATGCATGTACAGCCGCGCCTTCTTATATTCTGGTCAACAGTCATTTCAGTAATTGCATCCAGGGCAGATGTTGCTTCGTCCATAATCAGGATGCGTGGATTTGTGGACAGGGCTCTTGCAATTTCCAAACGCTGCCTTTGACCGCCACTAAAATTCTTTCCACCTTCCCTAACTTTTGCAAAATATCCGTCTGGACGCGATGTAATCATGTCGTGGATGCATGCATCTTTTGCAGCCTGAATGTAGACATCTTCTGGAATCGTGGTGTCCCACATTGTAATGTTGTCCTTGATGGTTCCTTCAAAAAGAGAAATGTTCTGGTCAACGACAGCTACGGAAGAATAGAATCTTTCCTTTGTAATCTGGTTCAGTGGCATTCCGTCGAAAAGCAGTTCCCCAGACCATGGCTGGTAAAGGGCGCTGGCAAGTTTTCCGATTGTTGATTTTCCGGATCCGGTTGCACCAACGAGGGCTATTCTTTTTCCGGGGGAAAGCTCCAGGGAAAAATCATTCAGCAGTGGTGCCGCCAAAGGACTGTATCCAAAAGTGACATTCCTGAATGAAATGTATCCCTCAAGTTTTTTAATAGGCCTGTATTCTTTAGCTGCCTGGTCTTCTGAATCTGCTGCCTGATTCTTGAATACTTGTAACTCAGGATATTCCATTACATCATCAATGCGTTGCATGTCGGCATTGGCAGATAGAAGCTGTGATGACAGTCCAAGGAATGAACTTACCGGTCCCTGGAAACCGGCCATTACAGTCTGGAATGCAATCAGCATGCCTATGGTTAAATGTCCGTCCATGACGCGGATGGCACCGATCGTAAGGATAAGGATTCCCTGAATTGCGGTGATGATGCTGGGAAGAACTGAAATGCTTGTGCTGATTTTTGCCAGTTTTTGGGATTCGAGTATTACCTTTGACTGCTGTCCTGACCATTGCATGAAAAAATCATTTTCTGAACCGGATGCTTTCAGTGATTCAATCATTTCGATTCCGGACATGGTGATTCCACTCAGCTTGCCGCTTTCCATTTGAATCTTAAAGGATTTATTCTTGATCTTGTCAGATGAAATCCTGTATACCATTATCAGGACAGACGTAAGTCCTACGGCGATAAGGGAAAGGGGCACGTCATAAAAAAACATCAGGACCAAGAAAAAAAGTCCAGTCAGAAAATTTATGGCAACACCAATGAGCTGGCCCGAGATAAGGCTTGAAACGGTATCGCAGGAGGATATGCGGTTGCAAAGTTCACCAGGAAGGCGCTGAACAAAAAACTGTGACGGCATCTCAAGGATATGGGCGATGAACTTTGAAGCTGAAGAAAGGCTCAATCTTGACTGAAACCGAATGAGTACCCTGTCCTGTACAAAACTCATCAGTATGTTAATTATTGCCGTAATTGCCATGGCAAATAGCAGGGGTTTTAAAAGCCCCATGGAATTCTTTACTACAATCTGGTCGATGAAGAATCGTGAAAATGAAGGGTATATAAATCCTGGAATAAAGAGCAGCACGCTTAAGATTGATAGATAGGTAAGAATTGAATTCAACCCGGTAAGCCTCTTGCTTAGTTTTGGCCAGATGGAGGGTTTTTCCCCGGACGGCTTGAATTCATCAGTTTTCTCAAAGCACAGGACGACACCCGTAAAGGAATCGCTGAATTCTTCCGGGTCTACATAGCGGCGTCCGACGGCAGGATCGTTGATTACAGCCTGTTTTCCCTTGAATCCTTCAAAGACAACATAATGGTTGAAATTCCAGAAAATGATTGCAGGCAGATCAACTTCCTTCAGGTCTTCAATTTCGACCTTAAACCCACAGGCTTCAAGTCCGAATTTTTTTGCAGCCTTGACTATGTTGTTTGCCTTTGTTCCGTCTCTCGAAACCCCGCATTCAATTCTCAAGAGTTCCAGGGATACGTATTTGTGATAGTAGCCAAGAATCATGGCCAAGCTTGCAGCACCACATTCAAGGGCTTCCATCTGCAATACCGTTGGAGTCTTTGCAATCTTTTCCCTTTTAAAAATATTCACTTCTCAGTCCTTATTTGTTTCCACGATTCCTATGAATTTTTTCTTGATTGTAGGAATTACAAGTTCTATCGGTTTTTTTGAAGATGTAGATACGACCGCAGTGCAGACAAGTCCTGTCCCGATTGCATGTGACGGACCTTTTGATGAAGACCATTTTAATCCAGAAACAGTTGAAGGGTCCGGAACAAGGCTGACCTTTGCCTCAATAAGAGGACCGTCTTTTGCGAAAACGGAAGCAAGGGATTCGCTTTGCAAGCTGCTGATTAAATAGTATGAGCTTACGGGAAATTCAGAAATGGCGGTAACGATTCCCTGGATGTATCCAAATTCTTCCTGCTTAACGATTGAAGGAATTACCCCAATCTTCATTCCAGAGTGAACTTTTTTTCCATCAGATAAAGGAAAGTACACAAGGGCTTCGGCAACATTATCATTGTCATTGGTCTTTACAAGAATGATGGTATTGCCCGGCTGAACAAAATCACCTTTCTTTATGGGAACTTCAATTACGGTGCCTGAACAGTGTGATATTACCTGGGTTGCCGTCTTGTATTCTTCCCGCGAAATGAGAATCTGCTGCTTAAGTTCCACAATCTGCTGCTCAAGGTTCATTTCAGTTTGGATGGAAGATGAATATTCAGCCTGAGTAATGAGCCCCTGGTTGTACAGCTGCTTCTTTAATTCCTGTTTTGAATTTGTGCCGGTGCTCGTATCAAGAATTACTTCCTTTAGTTTCTGAAGTCCGCTTAGCTTGTTTTCCTGAACGAGGATTCCATCCAAAAGATCCTGACGTTCAATACGCGCGATAATCTGTCCGTTTTCCACGGTGTTTCCAGCCGAGACAAAAACATTCTTTACGGTTCCCTGATTGGAATATTTGATGCTTATAATTTCACCGCTATTTATAAGCACACCGGAACCGGTAACCGTATCTGGAATGGAACCGGTTAGTCCCCATATAAAGGCAACGATTACAATTATTAAAAATGAAAGCAATGCAATCTTGTTTGCAGGCTTGATTACAGTCATTGCCTGGTCAAGTTGGTCCATGGAAGAAATCTGGTCCAATGCTGATTTTCTAAAAATTTCCCTGTTCATCACCATTATTTTATAGAATTTCAGCTTTTTTTTCATTATTTGTAAAACTTTTTTCCTAGTTTCCTGTCCTACAGTTGGCAACATGGCTGTCATATACTGAGGCCATAAAGAACGGGAACATGAGTTCCCAAAGACTGAACAAAAAAGGCAGCCGGAAAGACGGCAAGGAAGGAAAACATGAAAAACACAATGAACGCAATGGTTA
>JAZLGN010000009.1:0-88106 GCA_045616325.1 Treponema sp. | reverse complement strand
CCTGTGGTTGAGGTCCCTGGAAATTCAATGCATTGAATTTCCAGGGACCTCAACCACAGGCCAGCCATTCCCCTGCCGGTCAGCCAAAGGCTATTTTTCAAAGGTCTTAAGCTTGCTTCTTACGCGCAGGAAGTTTATCAGTGCCCTGCAGAATTCGTCCGTAATTACGGCAAGGAAAACACCGGCAATGCCAAATCCAAGAATCTTTACGAACAAAAGTGCGCAGCTTATTACAAGAACCGTTCCAAAAATCTGGGTCATGAACATCCATGCAGTGTCACCGGCACCCCTGATGCAGTTTCCAAAGATGATGTTACCTGACTTTGAAAACAGGTTAAGGCACATGAGGGTAAGGTAAAGGCCGCAGCCGGAAACAAGTTCCTGGTCATTGGTAAATATGCTGATTATCTGCCTTGGTATTGCAAGACAGACTGCAAGCAGCAGGATTGAAACGCCCACGGACAAAAGGTAGGCTACCCTGCATACGGAAACATATTTTTCCCTATTGCTTGCTCCACGCGCCTCGCCGCTCAAGGTCATGGTTGCACTGCCCACTGCAGCAATCACCACGACAACAAGAATTTCAATTCCAAAAATCATGGAATAGATTCCGGCAGCCTTTTCGCTTACGCCGTTAAGGATGACGATAAGCATCAGGTTTCCCAGGTTCCATGCAAAATCCTCAAAAGCCGTGTTGATTCCAAGCTTTGCAGAAACAAGGAATGGCTTTAACGGAGCCTTTATGACCTGCATCAACGGCGGACGAGTAAAGAGCCTGTCTGTAGTCACAAAAATGAAGGTGCAGTAAATGCATCCTGCAAATTCAGATATTGTAGTGGCAAGGGCAGCACCCTTGATTCCCATGGCAGGGCATCCCCAATGGCCGAATATCATCACCCAGTCAAGGATTATGTTCAGGCCGGAACGCACGAGTCCAAACCAGACCATTGGCTTTGTGTAGTTTGAAGTCTGCATTACAACCATGGTGGAAGCCTCATACCCGATGAGCAGAAAAATCGGCGAAAAGTAGTACAGGTATTCAAGGCACATTGGCATCATGTTTTCCGAGATGCCCATTTTCCTGAAGACAAATTTTCCGCACAAAATCCAGAAGAAGAAAAGCAGAACCGGCAGTACGTTTATCCACTTTAAGAGTGAGGAAGAATATTCCATGCACTTTTCCGTATCCTTTGATCCAACCTTCTGGCTTATGAGAATCGATGCACCCGACACAAGGGAGAAAATCACCGAACATGTGGTCCACACCGGAGTACTTACGTTTCCAAGGACGCTCATGTACAGATCATTTACGTGGCCAAGGAAAGACCTGTCAACCAGCATCTGTATCTGGTTTATGATGTTCCCCAAAATTATGGGAACTGCAATCTTAAGTATGCTGTTCAGGTAACTTGATTTTCCTGAAGAGAGAGTTTTCATTTTATTTTATCCTATGAAAATAAGAGGGCAACAGTCCACCCTTTCAAAAATCACCTGCCGTATTTCTTGCTGAAGAACCTTGAGATTTCATGCTGGAAATTTTCCTTGCAGGACCTGGTGACGGAAATCCTGCTTTCGTTTTCCATTAAAATCTCATCGTTAGCAACCTTAATGATTCTCCTGACATTGACAAGGTAACTCTTATGTGGAGAAGAAAAACCTTCCCCTGCAAGTTCCCCTGCAAGTTCAGAAAGCTTCTGGCGGCAGACCAGGCTTTCACCTTCCTTATAAAGCTTCGATGCAGCAGACAGCACAACCCTGCTTCCGTGTTTTGCTTTCTCAATGTAAAGGATCTCATTGACCAGAACCCTGGAAGAAACGCCCTCCGTAACAATCTCAACAGTTTTCTGCTGATGACAGCGCTTCATTTCCGCAAGGACCTCCGACACGGTCTGCCGTATCTTGTCCCTGTCCGAATTCTTTAAAATGTACCTGTATGGCTGAACTTCAAAATGTTCCGACTGGGGGCTGACAACTGCCGAGCAAAAGCAGAGCACCGCACTCGTGTTGATCTTTCTCAATTCAAGGGCAGTCTCGAAACCGTTCATCAATTCCATCTGCATGTCAATGAAAACAACATCCGTATTGGTCTTCATTTCCTCAAGATAGCTAAGGCCTGAATTAAAAGTCGAAATTGTCATCGTAGACCTGTCAAACTCAGGGCTTTCCTCGATAAAGGCCTTGAGAGTAAGCATGTCTGTCTGAGTGTCATCAACTATGGCGATACTGTACATTTTTTCGTCCTCCATAATATCTTAGTACAAGGAGCAAAATGTGTAGCCCCATGTGGCAAATTCATCTGATTATTCGGCAATTTTTGCAGCTGAATTTGGAAGGCAGATGTTTACGCAAAAAATATTTTCCCCAATATCCAGGTCAAAGACGCCACCATACTTTTCACAGATTCTCCGGACATTCTTGAGCCCAATTCCATGGCCTGTCGGCTGTGGTTTTGTTGAAAGAAGGCCGCCATTTGCGTAGCCGATTTTCCTGTAATGGTTTTCCACGGAAAACATGATGAAGTTTCCGTTGGTTTCAAAAAGCTTTACGTAAATGACGGGAGAATCGTCCCTGCATTCGCAGTATTCCTTTTCGGCACGGACTGCATTGTCGATGACGTTTCCAAAAAGGGCAATCAGGTCAACGTCGGAAATCAGCTCAAGGTCGACCTCGGGTTCAATCTGGAATTCTATGGAAACCCCTTCCTTAAGGGCAATGTTTTCCTTTTCGTTAAGCAGGGCATTAAGGAAACTGTTGCGGACATATTTCTTTGGAGTGTATTTCTTGAGGGTCATGTCCATGACCTTAAGAAGCTTTTCCATCTCTGAAATTTTTCCCTCGGAACAAAGACCGGAAAGGGCTGCAATATAATGCTTTTCATCATGACGGATTATGGCCTGCTCCTTTTCTATCTCATCAAGGCGCTGGTAATATTTTTTTTCCATCTCAAACTGCTTTCTGAGGGAATCATACTTTCTGCCAAAGGGATTTTCGCTGTTCATGTAAATGGAAAGAATGGTAAAGGTGACGGTTATGCAGGAACAGAAAGCTTCCTTGTATACAAACTGAATGATCGAAAAAAAGACAACGACAACAAAAAAGGTAAAAAACGGAAGGAATTTTTCCCAGCCTGCATGGATTATCCGCTTAAAGTTAAGGATAAGGGCCAGTACGAGAATCACCGGTACAAGGGAAAAGACCATCATTACTGGAGTCCCGTGGGAATACCAGGTGGTCATGCCATGGATGAATTTTATATCCTTCAGGAAATACAGTGTGGCAATTCCCCAAGCAACCATTACCCCAAGAAGAAAAAGCTGAAGCGAAGGCCTTTTTGGAATGTTATTTGTGACGGAAAGAAAATAAAGCAGTATGTTCCAGAGAATCAGTTCCAGGGAAATGTAGAAGAAAGCATGAAAGACAATGTTCCATGCAACTCCCACCTGGGGAATGAAATTAACCGACCATGCCGTAAGTCCGTCAAAAAACAGGACGCATTCTCCAATGTAAAAAAGTGACACGGCATAGGAATTCAGCTTTTCCTTTCGTCCTGCAAGAAGCATCTGCACATGGGTATATACAAGAAAAAGAAGGCACACGCACTGAAGCTTTGCATGATAAAAAAAATCAAACATGACCTCAGTATATCAAAATTCATCCTTTGGGGGCAAGTTTCCAGTCAGGGCCGTTTTTTGTAGGAAAGAAGATGGCAGCACACCTGTGGCGCCCACAGTTTTTTGAAAAGAATTCCATGTCACTTGCATACATGCTGGCAAGGTCGTCGGGATGGTAGGCAAGCTGAATTTTCTGCTCGCCCTTGCCGTCACTGACACGGCTCAAGGCACCGTTAAAGCGGATGATGTTTTCTGCAGCCTCAAAGATATTCTTCTTTCCACGTAAAGTAAAGAATTCCCTCAGGAACTCCACCTGCATCCTTTCGATTTCGGCATGTTCCATTTTTTCGCCGCAGGAAGATTTGGATTTCTGAGCAAGCCACCTTGAAAAGTCTTCAAGGAGCACCACAGGCCTGACCTTAAGGCACTGGCACACGCTCATGAACCATGGAACAGCCCTTCCGTCGTTGTAGAAAAGGTTGCAGCTTTGGCTGATTTTCTCGGCCCTGCATAAATCACCTTCGCTAAAGCAGTCAGTCTTTGTAACGTGGTAAGGGGCAGTGTTTTCAAAGTCCAGCCCAAGGGATTCGGCCTTGTAAAAAAGCTCCGTCCCTGGAAGAACGCTAAGCCTGAAGGTTTCAAGGTTATTGGGATAAAGGCGCAATGCAAAATCCACGCTCTTTTTAAATCCTTCAAGGTTATCCTTGGGCAGACCGTAAATCAGGTCAAAGCCAAAGACCACCCCCTGCCTGTTCAATATGCCCACATTGGTTTCAAAGACCTTTTTGTTAAGGCTGCGGTTTACATGCTTGAGGACTTCCGGGTTTGCACTCTGCAATCCAAACTGAAGGGCACATGGGATTTTTGTAAAGGCCCGGGCAAGTTCCCTGTCGATGAATTCAGCACGTGCCTCAAAATAGAAGAACATGCCCGGAGCCTTTGTCCTGATAAGCTCAAGGATTTCAAGAGCCTTTTTCTTGTTGGCATTGTATGTAGGGTCCAGGACAAAGACCTGGTTGATTTTCTTTCTGTTAAAAAGTTCAAGTTCCCTTTCAATGCGTTCCCTGGAAAAAGGCCTTACGGTTTTCTCTCCACGGCTTTCAAAGCAGTATGAACACTTGAATGGACATCCCCGTGCAAGTTCCCAGAGGGCGCCCCCATAAAATCCCGGGTCTATGGTTCCGTCAAGGTATGGGGATTCAAGGACGGAGACATCAGGAGCCTTTGCCCGCGGCCAGTTCTGCAAGTCCAGGCTGCCTGAAAAATTTTCCCGTGCAAAAACTCCCTGCGGAAGCTGCGGATGATGAGAACCCGCTGGAAGATGTGACGCTTGCCCCTGCATGTCGCCGCCTGATGCCAATGCCAGTCCTGCAATAAGTTCCGGCACTGCAATCTCTCCCTCACCGCAAACAGTGTAGTCAAAGTTTTCAAAGGTAAATGGATTTGCCGTTACCTCGGGGCCGCCTGCTATGCAAATGCACCCGGGATTGCGTTGCTTAACCATGGCACAGATTTTTTCCATGACCTTCCTGTTCCACACGAAAACGCTGAAAAGCACATAAGGTGCATCGATTTCATCTGCTATTGCCTGGGCAACCTGACCTTCGGTTTTTCCGGACAGGGCTTCAGATTCCAGGCTGAATGACTTGAGTTCAGCATGGAAAACATCTTTTGTACGTGGATTATGTTTTATTGAAGAAGCAATGCAAGCCGCACCAAGAGGCAGTGCCTGTGGAGAAGTTTCTATCAGTAGGGAAAGGCACTGGACCTTGATTTTTTCCGTAACGGCGCTGCTGCTCATTCTAGTTTGAATTGAACCTCTTGAGGAACTGGATGGTTCTTTCTTCCTTCGGATTGTTTATTATCTGCTCAGGATCTCCCTGTTCAACAATCACGCCACCATCCATAAAGATGATCTTGTCGCTGGTGTCGCGTGCAAAGGCCATTTCGTGGGTAACGATTACCATGGTCATCTTTTCTGCAGCAAGCTCCTTGATGACAGAAAGGATTTCTCCCGTTAGCTCAGGATCAAGGGCAGATGTAGGCTCGTCAAAGAAAAGAACCTCCGGCTTTAAGGCAAGGGCACGGGCAATGCTCACACGCTGCTGCTGGCCGCCAGAAAGCTCACACGGATAGCTTGCAGCCTTTGACTCAAGACCCATTTTCCTAAGAAGGTCCATGGCAACGGCTTCCGATTCTTCCCTGGACTTTCCAAGGACAACCCGCTGTGCTTCCGTAATGTTCCTCAGGACGGAAAAATGGGGGAACAGGTTAAAGTTCTGGAAGACAAGTCCAACGTTAAGTCCGATTTTCTTAAGCTTGTCCTTTGGGGCATAAACTCCGTCCCTTATCATCTCCTGGCCGCAGATTGTAACTGAGCCGCCGGAAATTTCCGTAAGCTGAGAAAGGCACTTTAGCAATGTGGACTTGCCGCTGCCGGATGGACCGATGATGCCAAGGACTTCTCCCTTGTGAACGGAAAAAGAAATTCCCTTGATGATCTGAAGACTGGAAAAATTCTTTACCAGTTTTTCAACATGAATGATTTCGTCAGTTGTAGTAGTCAAGTTTCTTCTCCGTAACATCAAAGACTTTAGAAACGCCCCAGTTCATGACAAAGTAGAAAAGGCCTGCAATAAACAGCGGCACTACGCTTACAAGGGCACCGCTCTGGGTTTTTGCAACATGGAAAAGCTCGGCAACACCAAGAACCTGAATCAGGGCAGTATCCTTTACCAGGGTGATGACTTCGTTTCCCATTGGAGGAATTATCTTCTTGATTACCTGAGGCATTACTATGCGGATGAAAGTCTGGTTCCTTGTAAAGCCGAGAACCTTTGAGGCATCGTACTGTCCCTGTGGAATTGACTGGATCCCGCCGCGATAGATTTCTGCAAAATATGCAGCGTAATTTATCACCATGGCAACAATGCCGGCAGTAAAGCGGTCAAAGCCAACCTGAAAAATCATCTGGGGAGCAAAGTAAACAAAGATCAGCTGGAGCATCAGGGGTGTTCCGCGAATCACAAGAAGAAAAAACTTTGTGACCTCGGCCACAATCCTGAACCTGGACATTCGTCCAAAGCAGATGAGCAGGGCCAGGGGGACAGAAAAGAGCAGTACAAGAACAAAAACCTCAAGGGTGATCCCGGTGCTCTTGAGCATTGCCGGAATCAGCCTGTCCAGGTTAAGGCTGGAAATATATTCAGTCAATTTTTACTTTCCGATCTTAGAAATATCCTTGTCAAACCACTTGATCGTGATTTCAGCAAGCTTTCCATCCTTTGCCATTTCTTCAAGTGCATTCTGAACCTTGTCGCGGAGAACCTTGTTCTTCCTGCTGAATGCAATGCCGTACTTTTCCGGAGCAAGGGATTCCGAAAGAACGGTAAGGCTCTTCTTTCCCTGCTTGATGCTGTACTCTGCAACAACAAGATCCATGACAACAGCATCGATGTTCCTTGTCTCAAGGTCATTCAATGCAGTAACGTTTTCCTGGAATTCAACAACTTCCTTAAGGCTTGACTTGAATGCTGAATCACCATCGATTGCATCCTGTGCAGAAGAACCTGCCTGAACGCCAACCTTCTTTCCTGCAAGGTCAGCAAGAGTTGAAAGGCCGGAATCCTTGCGTACAACGACAACCTGTGCATTTTCAAGATATGGCTCAGTAAAGAGCATCTTCTGCTGGCGTTCTTCCGTCATCGTAAAACCGTTCCAGATGCAGTCGATCTTGCCAGTGTTAAGTTCCATTTCCTTTGCAGACCAGTCGATTGGCTGGCAGACGAGAACAAGGTCAAGGCGCCTGCATACTTCTGCAGCAAGTTCCACATCGTAACCTACGATTTCATTTCCTGCATTGCGGAATCCCATTGGAGGGAATGCATCATCAAGACCAAGAACAAACTTGTTTGATTCCTTCTTCTTTGCAGTTGCCATGGAAAGGCAAACCATAAGGCCACAGATAATGGCAGCAATTTTCTTCATTTTAATACCTCTTTAAAAACCAGGGACCATGCCCTGAAAATTACAAAATCATTTGGCGCTTTTTGCGCAGAACTTCTTCATGTTGCGGATCTGCACGCCCACAGTCTTGGAAGAAGGGGCTCCCGTCGTCTGACGGTGTTCAACACATGCAACCGGTGACAGGCAGTCGTACACATCTTCATCAATAAGCTTTGAGCACTGCTGCAGTTCCTCAATGCAAAGGTCCTCAATCTTTTCAAGTCCCGCCTCAATTGCCTTTCTTACGGCAGTTGCAGAAACGGTGTGGGCCGTGCGGAACGGCATGCCCTTTCGCACAAGGTACTCTGCCAGGTCCGTGGCATTTGCAAATCCGCCCTCGCATGAGGCTGCAAGATTTTCCACATTCCACTTGGCAGAAGAAATCATTGCAGTAAACACCTTAAGGTTTCCTTCAACAGTATCAAGGGCTTCAAACAGCGGAGCCTTGTCTTCCTGCATGTCGCGGTCGTATGCAAGTGGAAGCCCCTTTACCATTGTAAGAAGGTTGATCAGGTCGCCGTAAACCTTTCCCGTTCTTCCGCGGATAAGTTCCGCAAAGTCAGGATTCTTTTTCTGCGGCATGATGGAAGAACCCGTTGACCATTTTTCACTCAGTTCAATAAAGGCAAATTCAGTGGTGGACCAAAGGACAACTTCCTCACACATGCGGCTAAGGTGGCTCTGCAAAATGGCAAAGTCAGATGTAAACTCGATGCAATAGTCGCGGTCGGCAGAAGTGTCAAGGGAATTTTCCGTAACACCCTCAAAGCCAAGTTTTTTTGCAACAAGCTCGCGGTTCAATGGAAGGGTGCTTCCCTGGAGTGCACCTGCCCCGAGAGGCGAAAGGCTTACACGCTTAAGGCTGTCTTCAAGACGGAGCCAGTCGCGCTTGAGCATTGTTGCCCATGCCATGAGGTGCTGTGCCAAAGTTCCAGGCTGTGCATGCTGCATGTGGGTGTAACCCGTGAGCAGGGTCTTCCTGTTCCTTTCTGCAATGTCAGCCAGGGTTTCAATCAGGGTGATGATTTCATTCTGAAGGCATGGAATGATTCTCCTAAGGTAAAGGCGCTCGTCCAGTGCAATCTGGTCGTTACGGCTTCTTCCAGTGTGAAGCTTTTTTCCAGGCTCGCCAATGCGGTCAGTCAGCGTTGCCTCTATAAAGGAATGAATGTCCTCTGCGCTGTAGTCAATCTTAAGAGCACCGCTTTCAAGATCCCTTTCAATGGACTTAAGACCCTTAACGATTTCTGCACTTTCCTTCCTGCTGATGATTTCACATTCACCAAGCATTTCTGCATGGGCAATGGAACCGTGAATGTCATCAAGGGCCATGCGCTCATCAACAAATATTGAAGTTTCAAATTCTACTGCAGCGGCATCAGGGCCTTCCGCAAAACGTCCAGACCAAAGTGCCTTGTGGTTGTCGTCTGTATGTGTTCCGTGACTATTGGCAGCCATATTAAATCTTTCCTCCATTTTTTTTCATCCACTTTTCAATTCCAGTCTTTATGTCATCATCGATGTCATGCTCAATGCGGCATGCATTTTCTTCAGCCTGCTCTTCACTTACACCGGTTATGACCTGAAGAAATTTTGTCAGGAGAATGTGCCGGGAATAGATTGACTGGGCCTTTTCCATTCCCTTTTCCGTCAATTCAAGGGAACCGATGGAACTTAGGACAACGTAACCATTTTCAATCAGGATTCCCATGGCGCGGCTTACACTGGGCTTTGAAACTCCAAGATGCTTTGCAACATCAACGGAACGTGCCACACCGTTTTCCTTCTTGAGAACGAGAATTGCCTCAAGATAATCTTCGCCGGACTCATGAATCTCAGACATAACATCTCCATTAAAAAAAGATGTTCTATTATACACCTAGAATTGTTTTTCTGCTATAGCATCAGGCGGCCACATTTTTGCTGGCGCAAAAACCAGGCTTTGCGCAATTCCGCTTTCGCTCCATCCCCCGCACTCCTTGCGGTGGACTGCTTCGCAGTTGCTCCAATCCTTTGTGGAAAAAACTTCCCTTGAAAGAAAGACCAAGCTGTAATAAAATTGAACCGGATGCATGGGGCAAGAACCTGCCGTCTTCAGGAAATCCCAGCAGTCAACGGAGGATGATTTGTCAGAAAAAATCACACAGGAAGGAGTCATCAGAGCCTTTCTTGACGCTTCATACAAAAAATCATGCGGAGCCGCAAGCCTTTCGGACATAGCATCCCAGCTGGGGATAAAAAAAGCCTCGCTGTACAATCACTTTGAAAGCCGCGAGGACATAATCAAAAAGACCCTGGAATCCTGTGCCTCATATATGGAAGCAATTTCCTTCATCCCGGAAAACATGGATGGCGTTGCAAGAAAATACCCGGCAGACACGGTACTCAAGGGCATTGCAGGCCGCTACATCAAGATGCACGAAAAAAGCCCCATGCTTGAAATATGCACGTTCCTAGAAAGCCAGAAATACTTTGACCCACAGGCTAAGGAAATAGTTTCTGCAGAAAGCCGCAAGCTGGTGCAGCAGACAATCACGGTACTGACTTCCCTGGAAAAAAACGGAAAGATTTCCGCACAGGAAGACAGGATTCATTCTGCGGCAGTATGGTTTTGTGCAGCCCTGTCTGACCTGACAAAGAGCCACATGATCCTTGGACGCCACACGCCGGAAGAAAACCAGAAGGATGTCCTTGAAAAGCACCTGGAACAGATAAACCACCTGATCGAATACTTTACTTCAACCCTCCAATAAAAAATGGGCAGTAAAAATGCCGGCATTAATGCTTACCGGACATCCCGCTGCCCATTTTACGGTAACCCTACCTTATCCTTTCAAGCTGGGTCAGCTTGCTTTCAAGCTTTACGGCATATTCCCTGTCGGCAGCCCACGTTCCGGCAAGTCCCTCGATGGTTGGCGCACGGCCGCGCTTTACGTACCTGTACCTGGGGTCCACGCATTCATTGTTCAGTATGAACCCTTCCGGCTTTGCATAGGCATGAAGGTGCTGGATATGTGCACGCACGCCAAGCTGTTCCGTTTCAAAATACAGGCCGCGCTGGTTTTCGTCTATGGCACCAAGTCCGCAGTAATTGTGCATCTCCGGCGTAACAAGGTTCCCGAATTTAAGGAACCCGGTTTCATGGCACATCTGGACAAAGGCGCAGTCGCTGTTAATGCCTTCACGGTTGCCCTCTTCTATGTAATACTGGGCAAGGCGTCTTACCTGCTGGATGTCGGCATCAGGATTGTTCCTCATGAAAAATTCAGTAAGCTGCCTGGCAGTCTTTATTCCCCTGTCACCCAGGTTTCTGGAAACCGCACCCTTCCCCCGGTTGGATGAAATGCAGGAAGTAAGGATGAGGGCAGCTGCAGCACAGATTAAAAACAGATGCTTCTTCATGGATCAGCCGGCGATTGTAGTTCCAACGTATGAACCGTCGTTCAGGATGGATTCAAGGTTTTCAATGTTCTTGCCTGCAGCGCAGATAACCTTAAGTCCAAGTTCCTGTGCCTTCTTGGATGCAATTGGGTCGAATGGACAGTTCTTTCCAGGAACCCATTCATCGCCAACCATCTTGCGGAAGTCTGCCCAGCTGATGCTGTCAATCGGCTTTGCGTCAGGATTCTTGCGAGGATCGTCGGTGTAGACCTTTTCGATGTTTGAAAGGTTGACAACCGTATCTGCATTGAATTTTTCTGCCAAAAGAACTGCATCGTTGTCCGTTGAAAATCCCGGCTTCCATCCTGCAGCTACAAGAATTCTTCCGGTAAAGTCATCTGCCTTTGTAGGGTCCGTAACAACTTCTTCCTTGCAAAGAGGGCCAAAGCATGTCTTAAGTATCTGGGCATTGAGCCTTGTAGCCATGATGCCGATCCAGTCACAGGCATAGTTTGTCTCTTCCTCACCGGCAAAGGAAAGGTTCTTCTTCTGGCTTTCATCAAAACCCGATGCAACCTTTCTGTATGCATTCTGGTAAACACGGGCAGGAGCTCCGCCACCGGCAACAAAGATAAGGCGGCCGTCAGAATTTTCATCAAGCCACCTGTTTATCATCCTGGAAAAACTCAAAAGAAGGTCCGTATCAACTCCATCAGGAGCAATTATTGATCCACCTACGCTCAAAACTTTAGTCTTCATGTTTCCTCCAAAAAAAACGGGGTATTTTGTATCCTTAATATATACGGGTATTTTATATCCTCAATATATACCTTGAATAATCGGATTATTCCACAGGGAACTGTAGCTTGACGTTGCATCTCCGCTTTCTTCCCAGATGGACTGCAGTGCATAGGTGCGCGGCCTGTAGACTATGCGGCTGTTTTCCTGTGACTGCTTGATCTGCCTGAATCCACGGCTAAATGCAACATGCTGGTTGTCCAGGTTTCCAAAATAGAAATCTGCACGGTTATCAATGGTGATGAAGGGTTCAAATTCAAGGCCTGCTCCCAAGGCAGGATCCACCGGAAGCCATCCGTAGTTTTCAAAGTATACCTCAACCCACCAGTGGGGCGTCACCGTAGACTTGCTGTGGACAAGGATTCCACCGCACGGTATGCATGGAATTCCCTTTGCGCGAAGAACTGCAGCATAAAGGATTGCAAAGTCATAGGCATCTCCCTTCTTCCTGCGGATCAAGTCGGTAAAGACTGCATCTCCTGCGCGCACCTTTGCATTGACCTTAAAGTTTGCAATAAAGTAGTCGTAAATGCTGCGGGCAAAAAGATAGGGGTTCTTTTCCGTGGTGTCGATGGATTCAAGAAAGTCCTTGACCAGCTGGCTGTCGCTCTGAACGCACATGTCCGGACTCGTAAAGCGCTGGAACACCGGAGAGTTGCGGTTCTTGTAATAGGTGATTCCCTTTGGATTCACGCTGCTCTTGATGCAGTAGGAACTTACAACATAAGTCTGGCTAAACCTCTGCTTGTTGTTCACGATTTCGTTAAGCTGCTTCTTATGAATGATGTTATACATGTCGTCCACGATAAATGGATCGGGGAACACTTCGTTAAGTTCAGCAGAAGGCTGGAAGGAAGAAACCTGGGGCTTTGGAATGTAAAGCAGGATGGTACTTTCCTGGGTTGCCACATGATTCGAAATGTCAGCGCATGTCTGGATGACATAGGTCCTCTTGTTGGAATACTGCTTTTTCCCGGCCGGGAAGGATATGCCCAGCTTCCTTGTACCGCTTGAACCGCGTTCAGTCTGAATGTATACGGAACCCGTCGTGGCACCGTCCGGAACCCTTACCTGGATTTCAGAATCAGACCATGCAACATAGTCAAAGTTAGTCTCGCTTGCGGCAATCCATGCATCGTTCTTTTCGCCATTCTGGTCCGGGCCAGAAGGAGAATGTCCCTCATCGGCGGCGGCAGAAAAGTAAACTTCCGAAGATCCCCTGGCATTTCCAAAGTTGGAGCCGTTAAGGGTAATGGTCTGGCCGATAACTGCACTTTCAACAGAAACGGATACAATGGAAGGAATTGAAGTGCCCGGGTCCATTCTGACGGCTACGGGAATCCCAGCCTCATTGGCAAAGAAAGCCGGGTCCGACCTGCCGGAAGAAGTGCCTACGATTACAAGTCCATCCTGGACGTTTGAAGGAAGAACAAGGCGGATTTCTTCATCACGCCAGACCTTGTATGCACTGGAAGTTACCCTGGAACCTGCAATTTCCACATAGGAAGAATCCTTGGAAGTTCCAAAGCCGGAACCCCTGATGGTCATTTCATCGCCCGGATACCCAATCTGCGGATCAACGGAGGCAATGACCGGCTTCCTGATTACATTGGTGGAGAAAACCTTCAGCAGGAAAGCCGCAAGAAGAATGAATGCAACGGCGGTAACAGTGCGCACCGCAGGCGACTTTCTGATAAGATACTTATATTCCGAAAAGATGCTCAATTCATGAATCCTTACTTGCTAGAAATGAAAGACATGTCAACCAAAGGCACCGGCAGGGAATAGGAATCCCCGTCCGGGAAAACAGGCTGCCTTCTCCTTGAATACTCTTCCGGACAGAAGACATCGTAGTCAGACAGGAGGGAACCTGAGCGTCCGTGGTCAAGGTAAGGATTGGAAACTGCCATGCCCATGACCGGTCTTGAAGTCCTGTCCCCAACCAGGGTTGCATAGCCCCTGGCGGAATTCAGGCTGCTGCCCGACGACAGGAAGGAAGACAGGTGGGAAGAATCAACTCCGCCATCAAAACGAACCATGTCGGATTTCTTGCTCATGGAACTGCGGGCCACGGGAGTAAACTGGCGTTCCGCGTATGCCAATCCAGGTCTTGCCCCTCCGGCCGACTTGCCCCGGAAAATAAAGCTGCCGGGAAGCAGTGCCAGAACCAGTACCGCCGCAGCCCCGGCTGCAAAATACCTAAGGGCCATGTTAAGGTTGTTTCTTCTATATATACTGCCGTTGAATTTTCTTTCTTCAGCAGCAAAGCGCGAATATGAAAGCCTTGCCTCAAGCCTCTTGAAGCTGTCATCAAGCTGTTCCCTGGTGAACATGATGGAAGACGCATCGGAAGCAATGATGGAATTCAACTTACGCAGTTTTTCCAGCCTTGCACTGCACCTGCTGCAGGATGAAACATGGGCTTCGTACTGCTCCACAAATTCATCTGGAAGCTCTCCATCGAGATACACTGAATGAATGTCGTTTTCAGGACAGGTAGACATCGTCTTCTCCTAAAAGTTCAAGAAGTTTGGCCCTTGCCCGGAACACGCGAACCTTTACGTTACCTTCCGTGATTCCCAGCTGGTCGCCGATTTCCTTATAGCTCATGCCGGCATATTCCTTAAGCACAAGGACTTCCTTCAGGCTGTCAGGAAGCTTGGCCAGGGCATCTGTTGCCGCCTTTACCGTCTCTTTCCTAAGAAGGTCAACCTCACCGCTTTCCATGTGCTGTCGGCCTTCATACAAAACCTTATGGTATGCATTTGCCTCGATGGTCTTTCTCTTTGCATAGTTCAAGGCTGCATTCTTTACAACCCTGATCATCCAGAAAGTGGCATCGTTCATAGTGTCAAAGACCATCTTCTTTTCGCTTGCCTTGATGAACGTATCGTGAACAAGGTCTTCGGCAGCCTCTTCGTCGCTTACAATGCGATAGGCAACCTTAAAGAGCGATACAAAAACAGAGTCGTATATTTTTCTGAAATCACCAGGGTCACTGCAATCGAGGGCAGGGTTTTCCCGTTTATTGAATAACAATCAAGAATCCTTAAGGTTACACAAGAATCCGTGAATTCCGGAATTTCCTAAAGGGCGGATCATCCAGAACTCAGGCTTCCTAGTCCCTCTTCCACTCAGGCCCCTTTGGAGTGTCGATGATGGTAATTCCACGGGCCTTAAGTATGTCACGGATTTCATCACAGCGTGCAAAATTCTTTGCCTTCTTTGCTTCAGCTCTTTCTGCAACAAGGGCATCAATTTCTGCAGCCTCAGGGTCTCCCTCATGAGGATTTACGCTGGCAGCCTTTTCCTCTTCCTCAAGAACAAGGGCAGCCTTCTCAAGAAGCTTAAGTCCGATGACAGTGTCCATCCTTGCAACAAGCTCAATCTTTTCTTCATTGGAGAGGGAATTTTCCTTGATTACCTTCTGGATCATGGAAAGTCCTACAGGAGCAAGAAGGTCGTTTTCCATAGCCTCGCGGAATTTTGTGATGAATTCAGCAGCCTTCTTTGAAAGCCCCGTAAGATCTGAAGCCTGTCCTTTTGCATACACCTTTGCAGCAGCCGCCTTAAGGACATCGGATTTTTCTGCAAGCTTTGCTACGCGGCCAACCAGGGCCTCGCGGCTTTTCTTGGCACCGTCCATGGCATCCCAGCTAAAGAGAACCTGCTTGCGGTAATGTGCCCCCAAAAGGAAGAAGCGGTAGTCCAGGGCATCATACCCCTTGTCTACCAATGACTGGAGCGTCAGGAAGTTACCGCTTGACTTGGACATCTTTGTAGCCCCCTGGAGGACAAGGAATTCATTGTGCATCCAGTAGTTTACCCAAGGGCCCTTTGCAGCTTCCTCTGCAGAGAAGGAACCTTCCGACTGGGCGATTTCATTTGTATGGTGAACGGGAACGTGGTCAATTCCACCAGTGTGAATGTCAAAATGCTGGCCAAGGTACTTCATGCTCATGGCAGAACATTCAATGTGCCATCCAGGATATCCCCTTCCCCATGGGGAATCCCAAAGGAGTGCCTGGTTTTCAAACTTGGACTTGGTGAACCAGAGGGCAAAGTCCTGCGGGTTCTTCTTGTTCTCGTCAATGACCACTTCCTTTCGGCGGCCTGCCCCTTCCTTAAGTTCATCAAGCTGAAGGTTTGCAAGCTTTCCGTAATCTTTGTAAGTGCTTACATCGTAGTAAAGGTTTCCGCCTGCCATGTAGGTGTGACCGTTGGCTTCAAGTTTCTTGATGAGTTCAATCATTTCCGGAATGTGCTCGGTTGCCTTGCATACTACGTCCGGACGGATTATGTTCAGCCTGTCGATGTCGTTGAAGAATGCATCAGTGTAGAACTTTGCAATTTCCATTACGCTCTGGTGCTTTTCTTCCGCAGTCTTTACCATCTTGTCTTCACCGTCATCACTGTCTCCGCTAAGGTGGCCAACGTCGGTAATGTTCATTACGTGCTTCTTGTCATATCCAAGGAAAGTGAGGGTACGGTCAAGGGTGTCGAGAAAAACATAGGCGCGAAGGTTGCCTATATGTGCATAATTGTAAACTGTAGGACCGCAGCCGTAAAAGCCTACGAAACCTTCAGTAAGCGGCTTGAATTCCTCAAGTTTGCGTCCCATTGTATTATACAGTTTAAGTGCCATTTTTATTCTCCGGATCTGAAATTGATGACAATTGTCGTTTATTCTTCTATAATAATAGATAATGTCAAAAATACAGCAATTTGAACAAAATATCAATAAAACAATGTTCCGGGGCCAGATTATCCGTGACGAGGACCTTAAGAACCATACAACCATGCAAGTTGGGGGTAGTGCAGGACTTTTTCTTAAGCCTGTAGACGAGGAATCCCTTACCATTGCCCTGAACCTTGCCCTTGAGTCGGAAACCGAATTCTTCATTCTTGGCGGTGGCAGCAACGTCATAGCCCGGGACGGCAGTTACGATGGAATAGTTATTTCAACGGAAGCCCTTGATTCCATGGAAGCCCTTGAGGAACCTTTTCTTCCTGGGGAATCCGGCAATCACAGTAAAGACGGAGCTGCACTTGTAAGGTGCGGTGCAGGCTGCAAGACTGCAGACCTTGTTGAATTCTGTGCTTCCAGGGCCATGGGTGGAATGGAAACCTTTGCAGGACTTCCCGGCACCGTGGGAGGGGCAGCATACATGAACGCCAGGTGCTATGGCACGGAAGCAAGCAGCGTCCTCCATTCGGCACGCTACATTGAGTTCCAAAAAAATCCCATTAATTCCCATAATTTTGTTGAATGTAAGGCAAAAATATATCATAATGACAGTTCGGGAGAAGACTGGTCCTACAAGAACTCGCCTTTTTCCAGAATGAACTGCGTAATAACGGAAGTAACATTCAAGGTTAAGGCACCGGAGCCTTCCATGAAGGATAGAATTCATGCTGAATGTGAAAAATACGTGGAAGACCGCAGGCAGAAGGGTCACTTCAGGGCTCCAAGTGCAGGCAGCGTCTTTAAGAACGACAGAAACATCGGTGTACCAAGCGGAATCCTCATTGACCGGGAAGGACTGAAGGGACTGGCCGTTGGTGGGGCACAGGTTGCTCCATGGCACGGAAACATCATCATCAACAATGGCAGTGCTACGGGCACGGACATCAGGATGCTGGTGCAGCAGGTTCAGGACAGGGTCAGGAGTTCAACCGGATTCACGCTGGAACCTGAGATTATATTCATGTAAGGGCAAACCCAAGGTGGTGGAAAGTGCTTCAGCTTTCGTTTGTAAATTTTAAGCAAAACTCATACATACTGGTTGAAAACACACCGGCAACGGACAGGTTCTTCATTATCCAGAGCGGAAAGGTGCGTTCTTACAACGAAGTGCCAATTCCAGGAATTCCACAGGAAATCCTGGGACCGGGAGACTTTCTCGGAGTCATTTCCTGCTTCTCTGGCCATTCACAGACAAAGACCATGATCGCCATGACGCCGGTTGTTGCAATCATGGTTACAAGGGCCCAATTCCCGGATCTTATCGTAAACAACACTCCTGTTGCCCTTAAAATCGTAAAGTCATTTGCCCGCGACATGAGGAAGGTCAACGACCAGCTGGCAAAGCTTACCCTCTTCAAGGCAAGCATAGATTCCCCGGAAGCAATCTACATGATTGCCGACTACTATCACAGGGAAGGATTTACGGACATTGCAGCCTACGGATTCTACCAGTACATAAAGCACTGCCCTACGGGAATAAATGTTGTTCCTGCAAGGACTGCACTTGAAACGCTGCGCAAAAGGTCCCGTGCCGTTTACCTGGAACCTACGGCAGATGCAATACGCACATACCCGATTAACACCATGATCTTCTCCGAATGCCAGACTGGAAGCGACATGTTCATCATACAGGAAGGAACCGTAAGAATCTCCAAGGTCATTGACGGCAGCGAGATCACCCTTGCCATACTCAAGAAGGGAGACATGTTTGGGGAGATGGCACTTCTTGAAAACAAGCCGCGTTCCGCCTGTGCCATTGCCCATTCAGACTGCAAGCTCATGGTAATCAACCACGCAAACTTTAACCAGATGGTATCAACCCAGCCCCAGATGATATCAAAGCTTACCACAACATTTGCAGAACGCCTTTGGTCAGTCTACCGCCAGCTGGCAAACACCCTCTTGTCGGAACCGCGCGAAAAACTCATAGACATGATTGCCCTGCATGTGGAAAAGGCAAAGAACGTTATCCGCGGAGAAGCATACAACACGGGTCTGAGCGTAATCGACGCCATGAAGATGTGTGCAATTCCATCTGAAAAGCAGAACCAGGCCTACCTGGAACTCCAGCGCGACCAGACCATAAAGATTGTCAACAACAAGATTATCGTTCCCGATGCAAGGCAGCTCATCGAGCAGGCAGCATTCTACAGGAAGCAGAGTACAAAGCATGGTTCGTAAATGGCTTTTGGCTGCAGTCCTTGCGGCTGCCACAGTTTTCTGCCACAGTGAAGAGTCTCTGCCAAAAGGCTACAGGAACATAACATTTGGTATGTCCGTAAGCAACGTCAAGGATGAACTAAAAAAAGACAGGTCCTTCGGCTACAGGGGCGACAGGGATGTTTCCCTTCTTCCCGGTGAAAACCGCATCCTTATCGAAACCGACACGACACGCACTGCCCCCGATTCATTCCTGGAAAAATGCTGGTTCCAGTTTTACGAAGACAGGCTTTACACCATCACCATAAACTTCCGCCAGAGCAAGCTGGACCACTATTCAATCTATTCTTCCCTGGAAAAAAAGTACGGAAAGCCGACTTTCCTTAGCCCGGAAAAAATCCAGTGGGAAAACGACGGCACCATCATGTCCCTTGAGCGTCCTCTTGTAATAAAGTACACGGACAAGGGTGTCCTTGAAGAACTCAGGTCTAAGGTGCGAGTGGAAAAGACAAACGAAGAAAAGAACAGGCAGGAATTTCTCGACAGCCTGTAACGGGATAAAAAATGACAGCATTAAACCTTAGGAAAACACTCATGGCCGCAGCACTTGTTGCCGCCATTTTTTTTGGCGCCCCATCAAGAGCATGTGCAGAAAAGGGGAAATACAGGCTTCCAGTACGCGACCTGGAAATAACCAGGACCGATGGAACAACCTTCATGGTAAAATCGGAAATCGCGGCAAAACCGGAAGAACGGAACTACGGCTTCATGTTCAGGAAGAAGATTCCTTCAGGAACAGGAATGCTCTTTGTCTTTGAAATCGACCAGCAGCTGAGCTTCTGGATGAAGAACACGCCGACTCCCCTTTCCATCGCATACATAGATTCCAGGGGAAAGATCATTGACATATTCGACATGACACCCTACAGCCTGTCTTCCATCATGAGCACCCGAAGCGTAAGGTATGCACTGGAAGTTCCCCAGGGCTGGTACGCAGAAAACGGCATAGCCCCGGGCGACATGGTGACCCTTCCCTAGAACCAAGCCTAGCTCAGGCTTTCAAGCTGGGCGCGGGCAATCTTGTCTTCAGGGTCAATCTCAAGGACAACCTCAAAGTATTTTCTTGCATCCTCAAGGTTTCCCGTCTTAAGGCTCAGGTAGCCAAGGTTGCTTATGATCTTGGTGTTCTCGCCGTCCATGGTCAGGGCTTCGCGCAGCGTCTCAAAGGCAGCGTGCTCCTCGCCGGTTTCTATCTGGCAGATGGCAAGCTCATTGAGGGTGTCTGCATTTTCATCCCCACCATCGCATTCACGGGCCTTAAGGAAGGCTTTCTTTGCATCATCAAAGCGTCCAAGCTTTCTCAGTCCCCAACCCAGGAGGAACCATGCATTCCATACGGCAGGATTGTCTGCTATGAACTTGCGGATTTCCTCAAGTCCCTTTTCTTCCTGGCCATTGGCAATGAAGTTGTATGCATCATGGAACCTGTCGTTTTCAAGGTTCCTGTTTGAAATCTTGTCGATGATTTCCTGGGCGCGTTCCTTCTTGTAAAGGCCATTTTCCCCAAGTTCCTCATCCTTAAGATCGCTTGTAAGGGCAATGAAGGTTTCAAAGCATGCCTTTGCCTCGCTGTAGTCGCGCTTCTTAAGATAGAAGAATCCCGCATTAAAGTAGGCATCGGGCATATCCTTCTCTCCGTCAAGGATTTCACGGTAATAGCGCTGGGCAAGGTCGTCGTAGGCATCGGCATCTTCGCCAAGGGAATTCTTCCTGTAGCTGTCTGCCTTCTGGTCGTAAAAGACGGCCATGTTCAATATTACGGCACGGTCCTCTGGATCAATTCCATTAACGGCAAGCCAGATTTCCTCTGCCAGGTCCCATTCCTCGTTGCGGGTCTTGAGGATTGCAGCTTCTGCCAGTTCCTTCTTGATGTTTGGGCGTACGTCCGTAATCAGCTTGCGGTAATAGGCTGCATTTGCATTCTTCTTGTCATAGGCAAGAACCGTAAGGATTCCTGAGAGCACCTGTTCTTCCGTAAGGGCTGCAAAATCCTTTTCAATGGGATCGTCCACATTCTTTTTCTGGACAGGAAGTTCAACAGAAGGGTCAATCTGCATTGCTGCAGAAGAAAAAACCTTCCCTTCCGGGATCTTTACAAAATAAATTGAATCCAACGGGTTTGATGAGGCCATGGTGATTTCCTTAAAAATTTAGTTTGCTTCTGGAGCAGGAGCTTCCTGAGATGCCGGTACTGCCTGGGCAGGTGCTGCATCTGCCGGGGCTGCGTTTTCCTGGGTGGGAGCTGGTGCAGTCTTTTCTTGAGGAGTCTTTGCTTCTCCAAGTTCCGGCAGGTTTTCTCCGTTACCACCTTCAAGTTCATTCTTGCGGGCTGTGGTTATGTAGTGGTTGATGCGGATCTTGTACGGAATGGAAACCGTACCTTCGGCATACTGAATGCTGGCAGAAATGATGTCCTTACGGCCCTCAATGAAATTGGCGCGTACGATTACACCGGTCACATTGATGACCTCGTGAGGCTCTTCAAATTCAAACTGAAGCTGTATTTCCTTGTTAAGAAGATACTGTGCAAGCCCAAGAAGAACTACACGGCATCCGCTGAAAGACAGATCCTGGAGGATGCAGTTGCGTGGAACGTTCTGAACGGAAGCCTTTACTTCCTTTCTTGAAAGGTTAAGCTTTCTGATGGATTCCTGGTTGATGAGGATGCGTTCTTCCTTACGGCGCACGGCATTTACATTGGCATCAAGCAGGGTTCCTATCATCGAAATCAAGTCATCCGGGGGACGCTGGGTATAGAAAAGGGTTACAATGGACAGGTCGGAACTGTTCATGTATGGCTGCACAAGCTGAACCTTAGCCTGAACGAAGAAGCTCATGAGCTGTCCGTCCGGCTGATAGAAACTGAATCTCAAGCTTACTGGAGCCGGGTTCTTCTGGGAAATCACCTTATAGGCGCCACTCTTTGTACCAAGAATGACCTTTGCCTGGATAAAAGAAGTTGAATTAATGATGCATGGCCACTGGAGACCGCCGCTCTTGATGTAAATCTGGCGCGGATCCATTTTTAGGACGTGCATGATTTCCTTTGAGAATGTTACCTCTGTTGACTGGTAGTCATTATAGTACTTATTTATTACCTGAGATGTCACAAGTGCCATGATATATATAATAATTAATAAAACGCAGTTTTTCAACCTAAAAATATGAAAAAAAATGGCATCCCTGGAAATTGCAATTTTCAGAGATGCAAAAAAATATTTACAAATATATTGAAAATTTCTATTGACAATTTTGTATATAACGGAAAAACTAACTAAATTTCAATATGCAGGAGTTGTACATCAGTGAAAGGAAGTACAGTTTCTATTGACCACGTTTCAAAGCACTTTGGCTCGTTCCATGCTCTTGATGATGTCAATTTTACCATCAAGCAGGGAGAATTCTTCTCTCTTCTCGGTCCATCTGGCTGCGGAAAGACAACATTGCTCCGCATTATCGCAGGCTTTGAATTTCCGGACGAAGGGGCGGTTCTTTTTGACGACGAAAACGTTGTTCCCCTTCCGCCAAACAAGAGGCATTCCAACACGGTCTTCCAGAGCTACGCACTGTTTCCGCACCTTTCTGTCTATGAAAACGTTGCATTCCCCCTGCGCCTAAAAAAAGAAGACAAGGCCGTAATCGACGAAAAAGTCCGCAAGTACCTTAAGCTTGTCCAGCTTGAACAGCACATGGAAAAGAAGCCCAACCAGCTTTCCGGCGGACAGCGCCAGAGGGTTGCCATCGCCCGTGCCCTCATCAACGAGCCTAAGGTTCTTCTCCTTGATGAACCCCTTTCTGCCCTTGATGCAAAGCTGCGTGCAAGCCTTCTCCTTGACCTTGATGCCATCCACGACCAGATTGGAATCACCTTCATCTACGTTACCCATGACCAGAGCGAAGCCCTTGCTGTTTCCGACAGGATTGCAGTCATGAACCAGGGTAAAGTTCTCCAGGTTGGTACTCCATTTGAAATCTACGAAAGCCCGGCCACACAGTTTGTTGCCCAGTTCATCGGTGAGACAAACCTCTTTGAAGCCACCGTTTCTGAATGCGTTCCATATACGAATTCAAAGGGACTCGAGGAATACATGGTTACCTGTTCCGTTCCAGCCCTCGGAAAGCAGGCTCCCCTTCCAACAGACACGGCGGAAGTTGCAGCAGGCGATAAGTTCATGATGGTCACTGACTACGACCACACGGAGCCGGGCCAGAAGGTTGCATTCACCATCCGCCCTGAAAAAATCAGGATTTCAAAGGACATACCTGACGTTCATGGAAGAAAGGACATCAACGTATTCAAGGGATTCGTCCAGGAACCTGTCTACACGGGATTCCAGTCAAAGTTCTATGTAAAGCTTGAAAACGGAGCCATGCTCAAGGTGTTCAAGCAGCACACAAACTACCTTGATGACGGTCCGGAAATTGAATGGAAGGATGAAGTCTACGTTTCCTGGTCTTCTGAAGACGGTTACATCGTAGAAGACATTGAAAAATAAGAGCACTCTTTTTAGGAGTCTATATGGCAGAAAAAACAAGTGCAGACCTTAAGATTGCGTCTGCAGCATACAACCATAAATTCAAGAAGGCAAACCCTGGCCCTGCCTATGCATGGCCCATGGGAGCATGGTTCTCCCTGTTCTTCATAATTCCGCTGGTGATCATCGTCTGCTATTCCTTCATGAAGCGCGACGTCTACGGTGGTGTCGTAAGTCAGTTTTCCCTCAAGGCCTACCAGCAGATGCTTTCACCTGCCTACGGAATCATATTCCTCAGGACATTGTGGATTACCGTCGTTGCAACGTTCATCACGATCCTCATAGCACTTCCATGTGGATATGCCATGGCAAAAAGCAAGCACCAGACGACACTGCTGATTCTTGTTGTCATTCCATTCCTTACAAACAGCCTCATCCGCATCTTTGCATGGATAACGATTCTTGGTGACAACGGAATCCTCAACCAGATTCTTGCCGCATTCCACAGCATGACCAACGCCATTACCGGCAGGTCGGAAGCTTTTGTTCCACACAAGTTCATGTTTACAAAGGGTGCGGTCATTCTTGTAAACATCTACATGTACCTGCCCTACGCAATCCTCCCGGTGTTCACTGCAGTGGACAGGTTTGACTTTACCCTTCTTGAGGCTGCCCGTGACCTTGGGGCAACAAAGGCCCAGTCCATGACAAAGATCCTCATTCCGGGAATCAAGAGCGGCATCATCAGCGCCGTAATCTTTACATTCATCCCGATTTTCGGAAACTACACGGTTCCACAGCTTGTAGGCGGAAAGGACAGCTACATGCTTGGAAACATCATCGTTGACCAGGTTCAGAAGGTACGCAACTGGCCTCTGGCTTCTGCATTCAGCCTTGTCATAACCCTGGTTTCAATGGCAGGTGTTCTCCTGATGCTTTCTTCCGGCAAGAAGGAGGCAGCCCTTAACAAAAAATCAGGCAAGGAAGACCCAACCGTTCCACTGTCATCACTGGCAGCCGCAACAGTTCCGGCAGCCACGACAAGCGTTTCTACAGCAGGTGAAAAATGAAACATCCAGCCCTCTATTTATTGAAGAAACTTACAAAAAAATCCAATACGGAAAACGCAAGGCATGCAAAGAGAAACTGGAAGAAGAAGGCCAGGTTCGGCTTTTCAAACACGGTTCTTCTCCTGGCCATACTCTTTCTCTTCCTGCCCCTGTTCGTAATAACGTTCTTTTCCTTCAACGCATCAAAGGACACCACCTTTACGGGCTTTTCCCTTGTATGGTACGAAAAGCTGATCTTTAGCTCAAAGCCCCTTTGGGTTTCGCTGCTCAACAGCTTTCTTGTGGCAGTTACATCGGCACTGGTTGCAACAATCCTCGGGAGCCTTGCCGCCATCGGCGTAAGCTGGTACAAGTTCATGGGACGTTCCTACATTCAGACCGTAAGCTTTTTGCCTATGGTCCTGCCGGAAGTAATCATGGGTATTTCCCTGCTGATTTTCTTTAGCGGAATAAAGCTTAGCCTGGGCCTGTTTACGATTTTCATTGCACACACAACATTCTGCCTTCCCTTCGTGTACCTTATGGTAAGCGCACGCATCGATGAATTTGACTATTCAATAATAGAAGCAAGCCACGACCTTGGTGCAAACGAAATGCAGACCCTGACCAAGGTCATCATTCCGGCTATTTTCCCCGGCATCATTTCCGGCTTCATGATGAGCATCACCATGTCCCTTGAAGACTACGTAATCACGGCATTGGTTTCAGGTCCCGGAAGCACCACTCTTCCCCTTTACGTCTATTCAATGATTCGCTTTGGGGTAAGTCCCGTAATCAATTCACTTTCATTCATTCTCATTCTTGCCATCTGTGCAATTGCAGTTCTCCTGAGAAGCCGTCTTAAGACATTTGCTGCTTCACATTGATAAAAATAAATCAGTCCGGCTACCGGTGCAGTCACAATGCTCTCCCGGACTGGTTCAAAATCATACACCATATTACAGAGGAAACAATATGAAAAAAACTTTCGCCGCCCTTTTGGCTGCAAGCCTTGCCCTTCTTTCTTCATGCGGAAAGAAGAATGAGCGTGTCCTTTACCTTTACAACTGGACCTATTACACACCGGATGAAGTTCTCCGCGATTTTGAGAAGGAATTCAACTGTACCGTAAAGCTTGACAACTATGCTTCCAACGAGGAAATGTATGCAAAGCTCCGCGCTGGCGCCAAGGGATACGACATCGTTGTTCCAAGCCAGGACTACGCTTCCATCATGATCAACCAGGGTATGCTCCGTGAAATTGACCAGGACAAGCTTACAAACAGAAAGTACATCAACCCTGAAGTTCTTGAAAAGGCCACCTACGACCCGAACATGAAGTACTGCGTTCCATACTACTTTGGGGCTGCAGGCGTTTCCGTTAACAAGACAAAGGTAAACTGGAACTATGACCGCAGCTGGAACATTTTTGCCGATGAACGCTTTATCGGACACGCAACCATGATGGACGACATGCGCGAAGTCATGGGAGACGCCCTTGCACAGCTTGGCTACGACATCAACACCATCGACGATGCACAGCTTGCCAAGGCCAAGGAACTTATCATAAGCACATGGAAGCCTAACCTGGTTAAGTTTGATGCGGAAGGATTTGGAAAATCCTTTGCCAGCGGCGACTTCTGGCTTTGCCAGGGATATGCAGAAGTAACCCACGGTGAAGTACCGGAGGCAAAATGGGATGAAACCATCGACTTCTTTATTCCTGCAGAAGGAGGACCTTCATACATGGACAGTCTTTGCATCCTCAAGGATTCAAAGCACTATGAGCTTGCAAATGAATTCATCAACTACATCCACCGTCCGGAAGTCTATGCAAAGTTCCTTGATGCATTCCACTTCCCATGTTTTGTAAACAAGTATGCGGAAGAATTCATGACGACAAAGCCAATGTACGAGGCAGACCAGATGGCAAACTGCGTTCTTAAGGTTGACCTTGGTGAAGACCTGGACAAGTACAACGAAATCTGGCAGGAAATTAGGTTCAGCGAGTAAACATAAAAAAGCTGAACCCGTTCAGCGAATGAAATACAAAAGGCTTCAACGATGTTGAAGCCTTTTGTATTTTTAGAGTTTTTGTTTGGCGCACTCCGCGCCATTTTTTCCTTCGAAAAAAACTCAAAAACTCTTCTTCATAATCCACCAATCAACGATGTTGAAGCCTTTTCTATTTTTAGAGTTTTTGTTTGGCGCACTCCGCGCCATTTTTTTTGCTAGAAGAAAACCCTGCGGACGAAGATTTCGATTCCAATGAAAACCAGTATGAGGCCGCCATAGATTTCGGCCTTGCCTGAGAATTTTCCGCCGGCTTTCTTTCCTATGACCAGTCCCGAATATGAGATTGCATAGGTGACGGCGGCGATTATCAGGGCACAGATTACAGCCAGAACCGGAGCATAATCGGCAATGGCAAAGCCCACCGACAGGGCATCAATGCTTGTAGCAATTCCCTGGAGGAGAAGAACCAGCGGCGTAAGCTTTGCCACAGACTCTTCCCCATCATCCTTGGAAAACACATTTTCAAAAATCATCTTTCCGCCAATGTACAGCAGCAAAATCAATGCAATCCACGGAATGAAACTCTGGAAGGCCGTAAAATGTTCAACAATGGTATGTACACAAATCCAGCCCACCATCGGCATGGCAAACTGGAAGAATCCATAGGTTGCCGCAACCAAGGCCATCTTTAGGGCAGGCATTCTGGGCTCGTTAAGTCCATTGGCAATGGACACGGAAAATGCATCCATTGCAAGACCTACTCCCAGCAAGACACTGTTAAGCAGAAATATGAAAGACATGTCTACTGTAAGATTGCTCCCTTATCTGGTCGCAGGCTTGCGCCTGCTTACCGAGTTTTGCTTTGGTCGCAAGAGGCTCCCATTTTTGCTTACGCAAAAAACAGCAAAACTCGCGAACTACCTACTGGAGTATAGCTCCCTTATCTGCACTACTAACTAGCTTTGCATAGCGGGCAAGGTAGCCTGTCTCTACCTTTGGCTCAGGGCATACCCACTTTGCCTTTCTTGCTGCAAGTTCTTCATCAGATACGTCAAGGTGAATCTTGTAATTGTTAATGTCCAAAGTGATCATGTCGCCTTCTTCAACAAGGGCAATAGGACCACCAACAGCTGCTTCCGGAGAACAGTGTCCGAGGGAAGCACCGCGTGTTGCACCTGAGAAGCGGCCGTCTGTAATGAGGGCAACCTGCTTATCAAGTCCCTGACCTGCAAGAGCTGCTGTAACTGCGAGCATTTCGCGCATGCCTGGACCACCCTTTGGACCTTCGTAACGGATGACTACAACATCGCCGGCCTTGATCTGTGCCTTCTGGACTGCATCCATAGCTTCCGATTCATCATTGAAAACGCGTGCAGGGTCTGTGTGGAGCATGAGTTCCTTTGCACAGGCAGAGCGCTTAACAACCGTACCGTTTGGTGCAAGGTTTCCAAACAGGATTGCAATACCGCCGTTGTCGCTGAATGGATTTTCAATAGGACGCAGGATTTCAGGATTGCGGTTCTTTACGCCTGCAATGTTTTCTGCAATTGTCTTTCCTGTTGCAGTGATAAGGCTTGTATTGATGAGGTTCTTCTTTGCAAGTTCTGCAAGGACAGCCTGTACTCCGCCTGCATCGTCAAGTTCACACATGAATGTGTGACCGGCTGGAGCCAGGTGACAGAGGTTTGGTGTGCGGTTAGAAATTTCATTTACTTCGTGAAGGTCAATTTCAATTCCGGCTTCGTGGGCGATGGCTGGAAGGTGAAGCATTGTGTTTGAAGAACATCCAAGGGCCATGTCGGCTGCAAGACCGTTTCTGAAGTTTTCTGCTGTCATCATTGCACGTGCAGTGATTCCCTTCTTGTAAAGGTTCATAACTGCCATACCTGCGTGCTTTGCAAGGGCAATGCGTTCACCGGTAACTGCAGGAATTGTTCCGTTTCCAGGCAATCCAAGACCGAGAACTTCTGTAAGACAGTTCATTGAGTTTGCAGTGAACATGCCCGAACATGCACCGCAACCAGGGCAAGCGCGGTGTTCCATTTCCTTAAGCTGTGCTTCCGTTACCTTTCCGACTGCAAGTCCACCAACAGCTTCAAACATGTCTGTAAGTGAAAGGTTCTTTCCGCTGTATGGATTTGAAGGATCGTTTCCTGCAAGGTGACCTGGCATCATAGGGCCGCCAGAAACAAATACTGTAGGAAGGTCAAGGCGGGCTGCAGCCATGAGCATGCCTGGAACAATCTTGTCGCAGTTAGGAATCATGACAAGGGCATCAAACTGGTGTGCCTTGGCAACACATTCGATTGAGTCGGCAATGAGTTCGCGAGTTACGAGGGAATACTTCATTCCTTCGTGTCCCATGGCGATACCGTCACAAACACCGATTGCAGGGAATTCAATTGGAGTTCCCCCTGCCATGCGAACGCCTGCCTTTACGGCTTCTGAAATGCGGTCAAGCTCAATGTGACCTGGAATAAGTTCGTTCTTTGCGCAGATGATTCCAACCATTGGCTGGTCAAGTTCTTCATCAGTGTATCCTGATGCGTAATAAAGCGAGCGGTGTGGTGCGCGTGCAACTCCCTTGCATGCGTTGTCTGATTTCTTTGCCATAGTATTGCCTCGAAAATAAATTTAAATTTTGTGTCTGAATAGTATATATGGAAGAAAGTGATTTTTCAATTGGAAAAACACCTGCTGTACTGGAAAAAACACCTGCGGCCTACCATATTTGATTCCATTCATATATAATTACCAAATGCAGATTTTACAGACAATAATTCCAGTATTCATGATGATTGCCTTGGGAAAATTCCTCCGCGCAAAAAACATCATTACAGACGGCGGCATTGCAGACATAAAGAGCCTGTGCGTTTCAGTCCTGCTTCCTGTCATGGCCTTTGACGCCCTGATTCACGGAACCTATTCCAGGGATTCCATCATCCTTATCCTTCTTGAATTCTTCATGCTCTTCTCCGCCTGGGGAATCGGGTTCCCTCTGAAAAGGTTCTTTGACGGCTCCATAAAAGACTACGTTCCATACGCCATGGGAACCTACGAGGGCGGACTTTTTGGCTGGGCCCTCATTGCAATTCTTGTAGGCGCACAGAACCTTTACTACATTGTCAGCATGGACATCTTTAGCGGCGTATTCGGCTTTACGGTCATGTACGTAGGCTACAAGATGATCAACGGAGAATCCCCCTCAAAAAAGGAGATTGCAGTTTCCATAGTAAAAAATCCCCTCATCATTGCCGTTGTCCTGGGCTTTGGTGGAGCAGCCATTGGCCTTGGCAAAACCATCGACTCTTCAAAATATGCAGAACTTTATTCCAAGGTCATCACCATGTTTACCTCTCCCCTCACTTCATTGATCCTGATTTCCATCGGAGCAGGCCTTGTATTTGACAGGGCGGTTCTTTCAAGGGGAATCAAGTTCACGCTGGTAAGATATGCAGTACAGGCTGTCATAGCAGCCATCGTACTCCTTACGATCCGCCTTACCATCGGGCTGAACAAAATCCTGCTCGTCACGCTGCTCATGTACTTCAGCTGTCCGCCAAGCTTCCTCATTTCAATCTATTCAAAGAAGAAGGAGGCTGTGGAATTCTCGTCTGCAGTCATAAGCCTTGAAATCATAGTTGCACTCATCATGTTCTCAGTGCTCCTGGTGGTAACTGCATAAAGAATCCAAGGGGGAAAGCCTTCCCCTACGGTTGCAATCTTCGATTGCCCCCTACCCCTTCTGCGGACCTCAATCGCCGGCCCGCAACGCCCGGCTGACTGCTGCATAAAAAAAGGTGGCACCTGATTCAGATGCCACCTAAAGCTTTCCACAAAACTCTTTCTGGATTTACAGATTCACGATGTAATTACACGCGGAAGAGAAGGTCTTCGTAGCATGGGAATGGCTTGTAGCCTTCACCAAGAAGTCCTTCCATCTCGTCATAAGCTGCGCGAACTTCACCCATGAGAGGAAGAACCACATCAACGTAAGCACGTGCCACAGCCATTGTGTCGCCTGCGCCTTCTGCCTTTACGTGTTCTGCTTCAAGGAGTTCTGCCTTAGAAGAGATTGTATCTGCAAGTTCATCAAGCTTTGCAAGAACCTTTGTTTCGGCCATTGCCTTAGCACCTGGTACAACTGCCTTAAGGTCGATTACAGTCTTGCTTACAGAATCCATGTACTTGTATGCTGCAGGAAGAATGTCCTTGTAGACCATCTCGATCATTGTGTTTACTTCGATGTTAAGGATCTGGCTGTACTTTTCAAGCTTTGTTTCGTAGTGGGCTTCCATTTCTTCCTTTGAGTAAACTCCGAGTGAAGTGTAAAGCTCTACGTTCTTTGCATCCATGTAGTGTGCCATTGCATCTGGAGTTGTCTTGAGTTCCATGAGTCCGCGCTTTGCTGCTTCTGCCTTCCAAGATTCGTCGTAACCGTTTCCGTTGAATACGATTCTCCAGTGTGCCTTTACTTCCCTTTCGATGAGGGCGTTGAGTGCCTGCTCGAAGTCAGATGCCTTTTCAAGTTCGTCAGCATACTGCTTGAGTGTGTATGCAACGATTGAGTTCAATGCCGTGTTTGGACCTGCGATTGAAAGTGAAGATCCACATGAACGGAACTCGAACTTGTTACCAGTGAAGGCAAATGGAGAAGTTCTGTTGCGGTCTGTTGAATCCTTTGGAATTGCAGGAAGAACATCTGCACCGATTGTCATCTTTGATGACTTGTCGTTTGCGTATGGCTTTCCGTCCTTGATTGCCTCGAGAACCTTGTAAAGTTCATCTCCAAGGTATACGGAAATGATTGCTGGAGGTGCCTCGTTGGCTCCAAGACGGTGGTCGTTTCCGGCAGATGCTACGGAGATGCGAAGGAGGTCCTGGTTGTCATCTACTGACTTGAGGATTGCAGTAAGGAACAAAAGGAACTGTGCGTTGCTTTCAGGTGTCTTTCCCGGTTCAAGAAGGTTTTCACCATCGTTTGTAGACATGGACCAGTTGTTGTGCTTACCTGATCCGTTTACTCCTGCAAATGGCTTTTCGTGGAGAAGACATTCAAGACCGTGACGCTTTGCAACCTTCTTCATTACTTCCATTGCCAGCTGGTTCTGGTCAACTGAAAGGTTTGTCGTGCTGAAGATTGGAGCCATTTCGTGCTGGGCTGGAGCAACTTCGTTATGTTCCGTCTTTGAAAGGATTCCGTACTTCCAGAGTGTTTCGTTAAGGTCTTCCATGTACTTTACGATTCTTGGGTTGAGGGCTGCAAAGTACTGGTCTTCCATTTCCTGACCCTTTGAAGGCTTTGCACCAAAGAGTGTGCGGCCTGCCATGCGAAGGTCCTTGCGCTGTGACCAGAGTTCATGGTCAACGATAAAGTATTCCTGTTCAGGTCCGACTGTTGTTGCAACACGGCTTACATCCTTTCCAAAGAGCTTGAGGATGCGCTTTGCCTGAACGTTGAGTGCGTCCATGGAACGGAGCAATGGAGTCTTCTTGTCGAGGGCTTCACCTGTGTAAGAGCAGAATGCAGTTGGAATACAGAGTGTGTGTTCCTTGATGAATGGGTATGATGTTGGATCCCAAACTGTGTAACCGCGGGCCTCGAATGTTGCACGGTGACCGCCGTTAGGGAAAGAAGAAGCGTCAGGTTCACCCTTTACCAGTTCCTTTCCGCTGAATGTCATGATTACCGTTCCATCATCCTGTGGGTTGATGAAGCTGTCGTGCTTTTCTGCAGTAATTCCAGTAAGAGGCTGGAACCAGTGTGCAAAGTGTGTTGCACCGTTTTCGATTGCCCATTCCTTCATGGCATGTGCTACAACATTTGCAACATCAAGCTGAAGTGGTTCGCCATTATCCAAGGTCTTCTTGAGGGCCTTGAATGTTTCCTTTGGAAGACGGTCTTTCATTGTCTTCTGGTTGAATACCATGCTTCCGAACAATTCTGGTACGTTTACTGCCATAACAAACTCCTTATGCAATAAAAATAAAAAGGCGATGCAAAAATCTTCTGCCGATAAAGCAAAAAACTTTTACATCGCCTTTGATGCAATTTCTTGTTTTCTTATGCCGTCACTTTAGACCTGTCATGAAAAAAAGTCAATGAATTTTGAAGCCTAATTTTCCACCTGTTCCGATTTTTACAAAGTGCTGGGCACAAGAAAAAAAAAGGGGGCGCCCCGCAAGGCGTCCCGATTCCATTACATTACAAGAACAACTTCCGTAGTGTCGGTCATTGCACTTTCCGGAATGTAGTTTTCTTCCATCTGCTTTCCGTTGACCGTAAGGCTTGTGCATCCGCTTTCAACATGGCGGCTGTTGTCAACGACAATGTGCAGCTTCTTTCCGCGGAATGTCTTGCTGATTTCAAAGCCATCCCATTCAGCAGGAATTGAAGGGGCAACCTTAAGTCCTCCAAAGTCTGGGCGCATGCCCATGATTCCTTCAACGCATCCAACCATTACCGTAGATGCAGTTCCCGTAAGCCAGTGAACGTGTGAGCGTCCAAAGTGAGGACTTGCCTTTCCTTCCGTAAACTGACCGTAGCAGTATGGCTCAAGCTTGCGAATTTCTGCCCTGTCATTCTGGGCGGCAGGAGAATTTTCCATAAAGTACTGGAATGCCCTGTTTCCGTGTCCGCGGAGTGCTTCTGCAAGAATGATCCATCCCTGTGACTGGGAGAAGATTCCGGCATTTTCCTTTACGCCCTGATTGTAGATGACTGCAAGGGCACCTTCAAAGGCATGGGCATGATATGGTGGATCCATGAGGACTGCACCGAATTCAGTGTTAAGCTGTTTGTAAACATTGTCGAGGGCTGCATCGGCCTGGGCATCGCTTGCATAACCGGAGATGACTGACCAGCTCTGCGGGTTGAGCCACATGTTTGCTTCCGGGTCGTCACGGCGGCCGATGGTCTCACCACGTTCCGTAAAGCCACGGATAAAGCGGTCCTCGTTCCAGCAGAGGGTCTCGATCTTCTTTGCAAGGTCAGCCTGCTTTTCGTCAAGGAACCTGATGTATTCTGCATCCTTCTTGTATTCGGCAAATTTCCTGAGGATTGAGAATGCAAGGTAGAACTGGAGGGCGACAAATGAAGATTCACCCTTCTTTCCAAGGCGAAGGCAGTCGTTCCAGTCTGCATAAAGTCCGGCCGGCATTCCGTGGTTTCCAAGGTGGTCAAGGCTGAACTGTACTGCACGCTGAAGGTGATTGTATACGGTTCCTTCATCCCTGTTTGCAAAAGGAATCACTTCATCGATGAATGCAAGGTTTCCAGTCTCCGAAACATACTTGTAGACAGTCGGGAAAAGCCAGAGGGCATCATCCGCGCGGTATTCAGGATGGCCTGTTTCCTTAACGTAGGAAGCGTCATCCGGAGTGTCTTCATGTCCTGCATTGTGGGTGAACTTAACAAGGGGGAGTCCGCCGCCGTTGTCAACCTGGGCCGAAAGCATAAAGCGGATTTTTTCCACTGCCATTTCAGGGGCAAGGTGAATCACGCCCTGAATGTCCTGAACCGTGTCGCGGTAACCGTACCCGTTGCGAAGTCCGCAGTAGATGAACGATGCTGCACGTGACCAGATGAATGTCATGAAGCAGTTGTATGCATTCCATGTGTTGATCATGGTGTTGAATTCTTCACTAGGTGTCTTGACCTGGAATGCCTCAAGCTTTGAATGCCACCACTTCTTGATTTCTGCAAGTTCTGCGGCACAGGTTGCGCTTACGTCAGTGTAGCCTGCAAGAATTTTTTCGATTTCATCATTTTCCTTAAGGCCAAGAACAAATGCAATTTCCCTTGTCTCACCAGGCTTGAGTTCAACAACGCATGAAAGGGCACCGCATGAATTTTCATTGTAGCTTTCGTGGTTTCCGCAGTCGCCGCTTGTAACGCCAACCGGGTTTGCATAGCTGTTGTAAAGGCCGAGGAATTCTTCCTTGTCACCGCACCATGATGAAACACTTTCCCCAACGAGGCAGAACACCCTGTCGGTTGCGCGCTTGCAGTCAACGTATTCACCTTCCTTGAGGGTGTCCAGGTTTCCGTGGACAGTCTGGCGGATCCTGTTCTTTACGAATGAAGTCCTTGAGATGAAGAGGGAATACTGAAGGTTTACCTGGTCCATCTCATAGTTGCTGTGGTTCGTGAATTCAGCATAGCCTGTAAGTGTAAGCTTGCGCACCTTTGTGTCATTGTTTGTAACCTTAAGGTTCCAGATTTCATGGGACTTTCCGATTGGAACATAGTAAAGGGCTTCCGTATGGATGGCGCTGTAATCTGCGTTGAATTTTGTGTATGCAGTACCATGGCGGCATTCGCTCTTGTACTGGGAAAGATCCTTGCCCACAGGCTGCCACGAAGCAGACCAGTAATCCCTTGATTCGTTGTCACGGATGTAGATGTAGCGTCCAGGCTGGTCAAAGTCATTGAACACATAGCGCAGGATTCTTCCGCTTGCACCTGATTTTGCAAAGCTGTAGCCGCCGGCATTGTTGGAAATAAGGGCACCGTATTCAGGGTCGCCAAGGTAATTTGCCCAAGGCCCCGGTGTCTTTGGATTTGTAATTACATACTCCCTGTTTGCATCGTCAAAAAAACCGTACTTCATTAAATCTTCCTTTTTTTGTTGAATTGAAGTTTATGGCTTAAATATAAGACTGAACATGACCACTATCCACCACGTTTTTTCTATTTGTATCATTTATTTTGGAAGGTTAGCGCATGAGGCTGTAGGCTTCCTGGCGCAATGCTAGGTTGCCGCGGAAATGGCCGCGTACTGCAGCAGTCTTTGTCTTGGATCCACGGCTCTTTATTCCACGGGCGGTCATGCAGGAATGCTCACCTTCCACCACAACAAGCACGTCTTCAGACTCCGTAACCTTCTGCATTATGTCGGCAATGTCGTTGCAGATGCGTTCCTGGAGCTGGAGCCTTTTTGCAACCATCTCGCAGATGCGTGCAATCTTTGAAAGCCCAATTACCTTTCCATGGGGAATATAGGCAACTGAAACTGTCATGTTGTACATTAAGGCCAGATGATGCTCGCAGTAGCTGAAAATCGGAATGTCCTTTTCCACCACCAGGTCTTCGGTCCCTGTCTCAAAGCACTTCTTGAACATGGAGGCGATTTCGTCGTTGGAATAGTTCATTCCCTCAAAGACTTCCTCATACATGCTGGCAACGCGTCTTGGCGTGTCCCTAAGGCCTTCCCTTTCCGGATCGTCACCAAGGGCAACAAGAATTTCCCTTATGGCTTTTTCTATTGCTGGCTTGTCTATCATAACGGCTTTTTCTCCAATTCATTTTTCCGCAGAAGCAATGACCCTACTGGTCGCCGGCAGTCCCTGCGTATTCCTCGTACCACACGGGTTCCCTGACCTGCCGGGGGGAAGATGACGGGTCGCCTATGAACTTATTCATCCAGACTATGCCAAGCCAGGTGCCCTTCTTTATTCCCACATTGTAAAAGTGGCCTGCTTCCGTAAATCCCAGGGCCTTGTGGAATCCAAGGCTTGGTGCGTTTGTATCAACTATAACCGCATAAATGTACTGGAAATTCTGCTTCTTTAATGTTGAACTAAAGCGCCGGTACAATGCAGTTGCAATCCCGGCCCTGCGTGGAGCATCAGGGGCAAGGACAATGGTCCATTCGACGTTCCACTTGTAGGCATCGTGGGGGCGCAGGGGTTCGCCGCAGCAGTAGCCAAGGATCCTTCCATTTTCATCTTCGGCAACGTAAAAGGGATACTTCTTTTTTGTATCGATGATTTTCTGCCTGTATCTTTCCACAGAGGGATTTTCAATGGTGAATGTAACGTTGGTTGAGCCAACATAGGCTCCGTAAATGTCATGGCATGCAGCCGCATCACTTTCCCGGGCAACCCTGATCTTGTATTCCATATTTACCTCACTATTTATAATACTAGTATTTTCAAATTAATTCAAGGCCACGCGGAGAATAAAAAACCGAATTCTAAATTCCACAATTTGCCGGTTTTTCGTGGTTTTTAAGTAAAAAATGGTTTACAATAGAAGGGACAGCAGGTTGATCTTATTGAACATCCATAGATTGATTCCCCATGGAGCCAGGAGTAGAAAATGGACTATTATCTTCTATGCTTTATCATATCCCTATGCATCACCCTTACCTTTGCCTTTAAGGAAAGTTCAAAGCGAACGGTCCACATGTCCCTTTACTTTATCTTTACTTCCATTTCCATCCTTGGACTGTGGCAGCGTAACGAGGCGGTAAGCCTTGAGGAAGCCATCCTTGCAACGAAGATCTCCTACATCGGGGAATGCTACTCTTCCCTTTCCATCGTGTTCATCATCCTTTACCTTTGCAAGGTCAAGATAACAAAGAAGATCCGCGCCCTCATTGTCGTAATCAGCACCACAAACTTCGGCATCTGCCTTACCATCGGAAGGCTGCCCTATTTTTACAGGAACATGCAGTTTCTCTTTGACGGCCAGAAATATGTCCTCGTAAAGGACAACGGCATCCTGCATTCACTGTTTTTCATCCTCCTCTTTGCCTTCTACGCCATGTGCAATGTTGTCCTTTTCTCTGCAATCAAGAAAAAGAAGGACATATCCGTAAAGATCATAAGCATCGTGCTTTCCGTAATGGGAGCCGGTCTTTTATGCTACATCGTGCAGCACCTGTTCCTTAACATGGAGATCATGCCAATCTGGTTTACGGCATCTACAATCATCTTCTTTATCATTGACGAAAAGCTGAACCTTTACAGCATCGACAGGCCGGTCATCGATTCCTTCCTCAAGCAGAATTCCGTTGGCGTCGTTGCCTTTGACAGAAACTACCGCTACCTGGGATGCAATGCCTGCGCAAGGGAAATATACCCGCAGCTTTCACACCTTGTTGTTGACTACAAGATAGACATAACGGACCCGGAACTTACGGAACTGTATTCCTGGATAAAATTCTTCAAGCGCAACATCAAGTCTGAATTCTACTTTAAACAGGGAAGCAAGTACTACAAGGTGGTGTTCAACCATCTGTATTCCGCAAACAAGATCAAGGGATTCCAGCTGATGTTTACGGACTGCACGGAAGAAAAGAACAAGGAATCAAACCTCATAAAGATTTCCATTACGGACGAGCTTACAAACCTGCTCAACCGCCGCGCCTACGAGGAGGAAATCAACAAGATCCAGTCCGACGGCATTCCAGAGGACTTTGCCATCATTTCCTTTGACCTTAACGGCCTTAAGAAAGCCAACGACACCAAGGGACACGCAGCCGGTGACGAGCTTATCATTGCATCTGCCAACTGCCTTAACGGAGTCCTTGAACAGTACGGTTACGTTTACAGGACGGGCGGTGACGAATACATTGCCATCGTCCTTGCCTCCGAAGACCAGCTTAAGGATGCATTCATGGAAATCAACGTCAGGTCAAAGCTTTGGGAAGGAAAGTACAATTCCGGGCTGAGCATCTCAAAGGGCTGTGCAAGCCATGAGGAATTCCCGGACTACACCCTTGAGCAGCTGGAAAAGGAAGCCGAGCAGAGGATGTACAAGGACAAGACAAAGTTCTATGTTGAATCCGGCATCGAGCGCCGCCGGGTATAAAAGCCACTGTCAGGCCGAACTCGATGCCTTCGGCGGGTCAGTTAAAGTTTTTAATCTGAAAATTAAAAATTACCCACTTAACTAAAGTTTTTAACTTACAATTAAAAAACTTTACTTTTTAAGCAAAGCATTATAGAATCTCTGTATGGTAATCAGAAAAGAATTTCAAGAAACACTGCTTAAATGGCAGGATAAGAGAATCATCAAGGTTGTGACGGGAGTGCGACGATGCGGAAAATCCACTTTACTTCAGGAATTTCAAAAAACGCTTTTGGCTCAGGGTGTCACACCAGATTGCATTCAGTCCATTAATCTTGATGCAATTGAAAACGAACATCTTTACGACTACCACGAACTTTACAGGCAGATAACGGAAAATCTCATTCCTCAAAAAAAGAATTATGTTTTTCTTGATGAAATTCAGATGGTTCCAGAATTTGAAAAGGCCATCAACAGTTTGTTTCTCAAGGAAAATGTAGACCTTTATCTTACAGGTTCAAATGCCTACATGCTGTCTGGTGAAATTGCCACACTTTTAAGCGGCCGGTATATCGAAATAAAAATGCTGCCCCTTTCTTTTCCTGAATATTGTGAATTATGTTCGGAAGTTTCAGGCAGTAAAATGGAAGCAAACAGAAAATCCTACAACCAGTTTGTTATGTTTGGCGGTTTTCCATATATCCCGAACCTTTTAAATGACAGGGAAATGATTAGGGACTACCTACGGGGAATATATTCAACAATCGTTTTAAAAGACATTCTTCAGCGGAAAAAAATCAGTGATTCTGATGTCCTTGAAAAAATCACAAAATACAGTCTTTCAAACATCGGCAATCTGACTTCCAGCAAAAAAGTAAGCGACACACTGACTTCTGGAGGAAGAAAAACTGCCAGCGCAACTGTAGAAAACTGCTACACGGCCCTGACAGAAAGCTACCTGTTTTACAAGGCAACCCGCTACGACATAAAGGGAAAGGAATTCTTGAAAAGCCTTGAAAAATATTATGCCGTTGATGCAGGACTTCACTATTTTATGCTGGGAAGCAAAACAGGCAACGAAGGTTTTATTCTTGAAAACATCATCTATCTTGAATTGTTGCGCCGAGGATATGAAATTTACGTAGGAAAATTTGGCGATATGGAAGTCGATTTTGTTGCAATAAAAAACGGACTACCGGAATACTATCAGGTTTCCCTTTCCGTAACAAATGAAGAAACGTTGAACAGGGAATTAAGACCGCTCAAGGCAATCAAGGATTCCTATCCAAAATTTCTTCTTACGTTGGATGAATGTAACGAAACTTCCCATGATGGAATCAGGCAAATTTATGCACTGGACTGGATATGCAGCAAGTCATAAAAACCTCTGTCATTCCGGACTCGTTGCCTTCGGCGGCTTCACACGGATTACTGTCATTCCGAATTTAATTCGGAATCTCTCCCAGAAGAGATCCTGAGCCATAAGCCGTAGCAAGGGCGCCCGGCGCAGCGTAGCGCTCAGGATGACCTAGTGTCGCAGGATGACATTGTGTCAATTAAGGCCAGATGGAACCGCTAACCGTACAGCCGTTTTGATTGAAGGTGGTTCCGCTATTTTTGTATACTGCGTAGCCTGTACCCGAATGAGTTATAGATGAACCTGACTCCATGGTAAAGGTGCCAGATTTTATGTAAACATCTGCACATGAAACAGTATTACCAGAAATCTTTGCCTGTCCTTTCATAACAAAAGATCCGCTGCCTATGTAAACCACATTTCCATATTCAATAATAGTATCATTTGTATTCCTATTATTTGTTATTTCTCCGCCATCCATAATAACTGTACCACCTGACATTACAATGGCACTGCCTTTCCTAGATCCACCCTTTGGCTCCAAATTAGTCAGCCTACAATTCTTAAGAGTTACATTTCCACTTGTGGTAATAGCCTCAAAACGATTACTATCCGCAATTTCTAAGTTTTCAAGAGTAAGAGTTCCGCCATCTTCAACGTAAATTAAATTTGCATTATTGCCATTCATATTTATGCTAATCTTCGTTCTAGCATTTTTTCCCGTAAGCGTAAGATTGGCTCCAGAAGGTACATAAATTATTGCAGTTTCACCTGTATCAATACCGCCTATAATTCTGCTTGATAAAGAAATTCCCGTAATATCCCTATCCAAATTCACCAATACATTATCCCCAGACTTGAGGTTATTAGTAAGCTTTGCAAGACCTTCGACTGCCCCAAGTTGAAGTATTCCAGTAGAAGAAATGGTGTAATTGATATTATCAATTGCAAACTTGTTCACGTTTGTGGCCAAGTTTGTTCCCGTCACAATCTGGCTACCAACCACATAGGATTTTGGGATGATGGTCATAATCTTTGTGGTTGTCAAAACGGCGTTGACATTGACACTTGCACTATCATCAAGATAGATTTCGTTTACATACGCGTTACCAATGTTTAAGGTTGCCCCGCTCTTTACATAGATGCCCCTGTCAGTACACCCGGAGATTTTTGTTTCTATATCAATAGAAGTACCGACCCCTACCGTCAATGTACCTGCGCAAACAGCCACACCACCACCGCTAGTCTTTGCATAAGACTTAGTAATGCTTGTCTGGCTTAAAGTAACCGAGCTATCAGAAGCATTCATGTAAATGGCACCACCCATCTTTTCACCTTCATAAGCGTAGCACATGCTAAACCTGCACTGATTAAAAGTAACCGCTGCTGCACTGTTGCCTTCAATTCTGAATGCACCCTTACCTGTTGACGGCCCCCTATAAAATTCTATTCCATTAAAAGACCAGTTGCCCTTTGACCCGTCTCCCATGACAACAAAAGAAGAAGCCTTTGAACTGCCATATCCATTAATTGTGGCGAAGACTGAAGGAGATGTAACATTATCCCAGTTGGTTCTCTGTATGGTGTAGGAATGTGCAGCATTACCACCTGTAATATTAATAATGCCATAAGAACCAAAATCGCTAGTAGCAGAATCACCACGCTTTCCAAGATAAAGCACTGCTCCATTTTCCAAGCCAGGAAGTGCATTGGCAGCTCCATTCAAATGCACGGCTCTTTGTTCTGGAGTAATGCGGCATCCATTAACCCTGATAAATTTTCCTGTCTTGGAATAAACGGAATCGCCGATGGCATCAAGGACACTTTCCTTGCCAGTGCTTATGTTAGTATCACCAATGGAAAGAGTGGCGCCATTTTCATGTATTCCCGTTGAATGAACGACAGGCTCTTTTGATGAAGCATAGTTAAAATAGTTGCCGTCGATCTTTACATCCGACGCAAAGGTATGTGTTCCCCTGCTTCCTGTCCAATAACCAATACCGTCTATTATCGTGGTACCGGTGGTATAACCTGAGCAGTCGATAACGTTGCCCGTAATTTCGCATCCCTGGCCAATGGTGTAATTCCCGGCCTGGTTTTCAATAAAAATGCCTGCACCAGATAAGGTGGTACCTCCATAGACAATCTTATTTCCTGTAATCTTGGTATTGGTCATGGAAAGGGTCGTTGACGTACCTGATTTATATTTACAGAATATTCCCCCACCAACGCTATCTGTAGTCTGGCAGCCAGTTACCGTACAATTAGTCATGGTAAGGGAAGCCCCAGGGCTTACATAGATGCCGCCACCCCTTTCTTCCGATTTTCCATTCTGCATAACCAGGTTTACCAGGGTAAGGTCTGCATTTTCTCCGGCTATGAAAAGACGCCCATATTTTTTTGCATCGATTGTAACAGTGCTTGTGCCAATGGAAGATATGGTAAGTTTTTTTGAAGACGCCGGAGAAAAATCAATGCCAGCTTCAGACAGGGATCCGTCAACAAAAATCCTGAAGCCGCCAGTGCCCGGATTAAGAGTGCTGCTGCTTACAGCGGCAACAGCATTGGTAAGGGTTTTAAAGGGCTTAAAGTAAGTTCCTTCATTGCCATCATTTGCTACGGATGCATAGGCTCCGCCTGTTCCACTAACGTAAAACGTTGTGCGTGCAAAGTTGTCAACCATGGCCTTGGTAACAGTAAATGCACCGGTACTGCCATCAATGTACTCGCTGTTCCCCTGCCAGGTATCTGTGGTCAGTCCGTCGTATACGTTAACCACCTCAACGGCATGATAGACAGGAGTTAATCCAGCCATAAAGGTAAGGGAAAGTGTATATGTTCCGCTTGCAATGTCAGGAACCGATATGATTGCTTTTCCAGAATCATCAAAAGCCAGGGAGCCTGATCCAACAGTTCCGGAAAAAGAGTAGTTTACATTGGCAATGCCAGAATCGGCTTTCCTGGATACAGAAAGATTGATGGCGCCCCTTCCCCCGGCCGTAACCCTTGGCACGATGTTTACCGTCATGCCGGAAAAATTCTGGCCTGCACTAAGGACAAGGTCTGTATCTTCCGTTCCACTTGCCAGGGTATAGCCGTATGGACCAGAAGTGACTCCACCAATTACTGCATAAAAGTTATACGTACCCGGAGCAACATTGCTAAAGGTAAAATTGGATGAGGTTGTTACATCTGCAGTGGAAACATCCGTACCGGTGGCCTTATTCCTAAGTACGATGGCTGTTACGTTTATGGAAGGAAGTGCCGTACGCGTAAAGCCTGCTGGAGACGAGGCCGTACCGGATATGGTGGCATAGAAAGGAGCAGACTCTCCTGACGGCAAAAGGTCAAGTGCCACTCCCTGGGCAATGGCTGCTTCCTGCATGGCATTGAATGCTACAACATCGTCGTCAACATCTTCTTCCTGAAAAAAGGAACATGAAGTCAAGGCATGTGCAAAAACCGCAGCAAGACAGCCCCATAATAAAATCTTAGAAAATACTTTTTTAATTCCAACTCTCACAACTCTACATTATAGAATTTTTTTCAATAATCCTTCAATAAGTGGAGACTTGAAGAGGGTGACCTTAAGCCATAACGGACTTCATCATTAGGCATGTCCAGAAGATACTTCCTAAAGCGTGGGGCAAATCCCTTTATGGTCAGGTAACCCGACTGATACAGAAGAGGAATGGCGGATTCAAGGTCGGTGGCAGCCACATCAAATTGGGTAGCGGAACATTCCAGCTTTTCCGTCTCGCTGATTCTAAAATTGAAATGCTTCATGGCCTTAATCAAGAATGAAGGTGTTGCACTGTCAAACCAGAAGTTTCTGATGTCACCGGATGCAAAACAACTTAGCAGGCTATAAGGATTGTAAATGTCTTCTGATTTTTCGCTGAAATGATATCCGTCGTACATCTACTTAAGCTGTCCGTGGGTCTCTTCATAAGTCTGGTTCAGCTTTTGGGAAAGGATTTCCATGTCATCCCTCATGCAGGTGTCAAGTTCCGCCTGTGTGATTCCGCAGATGGAACTGTAACCGTCGTCCATGCTGATTTTTGCAAGATTGTTCAGCTCACTAAAAATGCTAAGCTGACTGAATTTTGTAATTCCCGTCATGAATGCAAACTGAATGTGCTCGTCGCAATCCTTGATTGGAGAGTAAAAGCTTCGCATGATCTGGCGCACTTGATTCATATTGTCTTCATACAAAGCATTCAGAAGGGGCGCATCATATTCATCAATTAAGATGACAACCTTACGGCCTGTCTTTTCATGAGCGAGCTTTATAAGAATAGTAAGCCTGTCGTTAAGATTTGATACCTTTTCCGTGATTCCATACTTAGCTTCATATTCGTCAAGCTTAACACCCATTCCCTGCCTTATTTCTTCAACAGTCTCACGCTTTAGGGAACTCATGTTAAAATGCAAAACAGGATATTCAATCCAGTCTTTTTCAAGTTCAGCAAGCTTAAGACCGGCAAATAGATTCTTGCTTCCTGAAAAATATTCCTTCATTGTTGAAACAAGAAGCGACTTTCCAAAACGGCGAGGGCGGCTTAAAAAAACGCACTTATAGTGATGGGTCAACCTATAAACCAGGTCTGTTTTATCTATGTAGAGATAGTTTCCTTCTATAATGTCCTTAAATGTCTGAATCCCTACCGGGTAGCGTCTTTCCTGCATGGACTCAGTATAGCATATTTTAGACGAATATTATAGGGATGCATATTTTTCACTGCACCTTCTTTTTGAGTCCCCAGGTGATTTGTGCATGGAACCATTTTCTTCTATAATAAAAGCATGATTAAGGAAATTTCAGTTGCAGTTACGCCGGACAAGGAAAAGAACCAGAAGTTCATCAGGGACAGGATTTTTGAACAGCTTAAGAGGGACGGCATAAAATTCAAGGCGGAAGAGACGGAACTTGTATTCGTCAAGAAATCCATAGACGCACGCCACAAGAACATAAAGCTTTTCATGCGCTACAGGGTTTACATTGGGGAAAAGCCGGGAGATGCACTGAAAAAAATTCCGCAGTGGAAAAAAGCAGACGGAAGCAAAACCGTACTCATCATAGGCTCCGGGCCTGCAGGACTTTTTGGCGCCCTTAAGCTTTTGGAACATGGAATCAGGCCTGTAATCATGGAGCGTGGCTGCGACACTTCTGCAAGAAAGCGCGACATTGCAGCCATCAGCACCAGGGGAACAGTAAACGCAGATTCCAACTACTGCTTTGGCGAAGGTGGAGCCGGAACTTTTTCTGACGGTAAGCTTTACACAAGGAGCAACAAGCGCGGAGACATTTCCAGCGTGCTCAGGATTTTTGCACACTTTGGCGCAGACGAAAAAATCCTTACGGATGCCCATCCCCACATAGGAACCGACAGGCTGCCTGCCATCATAAATTCCATGAGGAAGATGATAGTTGACTGCGGCGGAGAATTCCACTTTAACACAAAGTGCTCGGGCCTTGTGGTGGAAAAGGGAAAGGTCACAGGAGCCAGGGCCGTGGATGTTCTTTCCGGCGAGGAAAAGAAATTCATGGCGGATGCAGTGGTCCTTGCAACAGGTCACTCGGCAGACGACATATACAAAATGATTGCAGAATGCAGCCCGCAAAGCCTTGAGGCCAAGACCTTTGCAGTGGGAGTGCGTGTGGAGCATCCAAGAAGTCTCATTGATTCCATCCGCTATCACGGAAAGGCACAGGAAAACCTGGGAGCCGCAGAATACAGGTTTACAACCCAGCAGATGGAACGCGGCGTCTACAGCTTTTGCATGTGCCCGGGAGGATTTGTGGTTCCAAGCCAGACAGGGCCTGGGCAGATTGTCGTAAACGGCATGTCTGCAAGCGGACGCAACAGCAGATGGAGCAACGCGGCAGTTGTAGTTGAAACAAGGCCGGAAGACATCCCGGAAAAATTCATCGAGGAAGCAAAGTCCATTGGATGCCAGGCCCTTGCAGGACTTTTATGGAGGTCATGGCTTGAGCACGAAACCTTTGCCCACGGAGAAGGACAGAAAGCCCCTGCCCAGATGATAGGGGACTTTGTGGACGGCAAGGAAAGCACCGCCTTAATCGAGACAAGCTACACGCCGGGCGTAATTCCAAGCCGCCTTGACCAGTGGCTGCCGGAACAGGTTTCCAACCGCCTGAGGATGTGCTTCCGCTACATAAACCGGGACACCATGAAGGGCTACATAAGCGACGACGGAATCCTAATTGCATCGGAAACAAGGACTTCTACGCCCGTAAGGATCATGCGCGACAGGGAAACCTTTGAATGCACGGGACTTGAAAACCTTTACCCATGCGGAGAAGGATCAGGATATTCCGGGGGAATCGTCAGCAGCGCCATGGACGGAGAAAACGCCTGCTCAAGAATTGCACAAAAGCTTTCATGATGAACGGCAAAGTGATTCTTGCAGGAGCCGGAAGCCTTTTTGGCCATGAAAAAATTCTTGATTCCTTCAGGAGCCTTGGCCTTGATCCGGTTTTAATTGAAGTTCCCTACGTAAAAAAATACATGTCCCAGCAGAACCACGGGCAAACCCTTGGAAGGGACGGTGGAGATTGCAAGATTGTCTTTACGGAAAACCTTGACCTGCCTTCCGCACAAAAAGCCATGGTCATTCCCCTAAGCGAATACTGGATTTCAAGGTGTGCGGAACTTGATTCCACGGCCGGGACAGAAAGCAGGACATGGTGCCCCATAAGCGACACTGCATTCAAGGCAAGCAGGTCAAAGAAGTTTTTATACGGCCACCTTAAGAAGGCAGGATTTGCAGTGCCGGAAATTTTTGACAGTGCAGACCAAGCCAGGAATTTCATCCGTTCAAAAAAAGGAAACCGCGTCGTCGTAAAACCCGAGGGACTTTTTTCAGGCTACGGTGTAAAGATTGTTGGCCATGACAACCTGGAAAAGCTTGACCTGTATGCATACAATGCATGCAACGTGCGGAACAACGCCATCAAGCTTTTTAGGATAAGCAGCAGCAGTGCCATGATTACCCAGGCCCTTGAGGGAACGGAATACAGTGCCGACATTTTTTTCCATCATGGAAGGATTTCCATCGTCCGGGTGTGCCGCAAGGTCATAGCAGAAATCCACGACAGTCCATGCACTGCAATCTGCCAGCTGGTGGAATGCAGCGATGCCATGGTCCGTGCAATTGAAGGATGGGCGCACGCCATATTTGGCGAAGAGGACGTAACATTTGGCCAGTTTGATTTCATCGATGCAAGCAATGCAAGCAATGCACCGGAAGTGACGGCAGCCCCGGGGACACAGGCAGAACCTGACTCAGGAACTGGAAATCGGACTGAAACTGCAGCCCAAACAATTCCACAATCTAAATCTGAAGATTTTGTTCCCATCGACTTTGCATGCCGCATAGGTGGTGGCATGGCGGAACTTCTTTCCGAATACGAAAATGAAACCGGCATTAATGTGTATGCAAGGGCCATAAGCCAAATGAACCTGCCGCAAGATTCCACCAATTCAGCATGGAAGAAAAATCCTGACGGACTTTACTGGACCCAGCACAACTACCTGAGCACAAAAAGCGGCACCCTTAAGGACGACCTGGAAAAACTGACTGGCGGTCTTATTCCAGGAAAGGCATTCATCTACAAGGGCAGAAATGACTTTGTCCCCGAATGCCCTTCCAGCGCCGCAAGCAGGATTGCAGTCATTGTAAACCGCAGCCCCCTCCTGTACGGAAGGGATGCATTACTGGCCGCAGAAAAACTTCTTGTCCGGGAAGACGCCGTTGAATTCTGGAAGAACAGCCGTGGCAAAAGGCCTGCCGACTAAAACCTCATCAGCACCCCAGGAAACTGCCTTGGCATAGTCAGTGCTGTCCCTGATTCCACCGTCAACCCAAACCTTGCCGCAATGGTTCTTAAGTTCTTCCATATTATTGGAAAGGAATTCCGCAGTGCTTAGCGCAGGGCCGTCAACCCTTCCGCCGTGATTTGAGACAAAGGCAACATCAGGCTTAAGTTCCCTCACAAGGTCCATGTCTTCCCTGGTGAAAATCCCCTTGATTACAAAGGGAAGTCCCCGGCCGGAAAGGAACTTTTTTACTTCCTGCAAGTTGGCGGCAGTCTTTTTTTCAAGCTTGGCCTGGTTACGCATGGTGGCAATGTTATAGGCATCAATGTCGATTCCACCGTGACTTGCAATTTCCTGTGCCCATTCAAGACGCTCCATGACCCTGATGTTTTCATAGGGCTTGATGAATACGGCAGCCTTTTTTCCGGCTTCCCTTACGGCCTTGATTCCCCACAAAAGCTTTGAGTCCGGGCTTCCGTCGCCAATGGAAAGCTCGATGCCTCCCCTGACGCATGCGCCCACCATATCCTTGTAAAACTGTTCTTCATCAGGATGGCCTACGTTCATCTGGCCGCCGGTCATGGGTGCAAGGCGCACCGGAACGGTCCTTGGTTCAAAGGGGCCATCAGGCAGAAGCTTCCAGCCCTTGCAGTTAAGTATGAAATTTTCGTTATTCCTTATTCCGCCCATTCCAGGCAGCTGTCCAATGCAACCGTACCCCAGGCAAACGCTGCAGATACGGCATTTCCTTGATTCTTCCATAAAAAAGATTATACAGCCAATTTTAAGGCACCCACAAGACAAAAGTGAATTTTTGGATTACAATTATAGAAATATTGAATATGGAGAACCAATGGCAGCAGATTCAAACGCAATTCTTGCAGGACGAAAAACTTTTTTCATCCAGCCGGACATGAACCTTTTTCCGGAAAATTTCTGCGAAGAATACCTTTTGCACGGCTACGAATGCTATTTTGCAAATCCGCCAAAGCACATATCCCTGGAATGCTACATAGACTTTCTCGTGGACACCTTCAAGGACCTGATCCTGTTCTTTAACATTGATGCACCGGAACCAGGGGAACCATGGCCTTCATTCATAAACAAGATAAACACAAAATACGAGCATCAGGTACTGATCGGAGTCCTTTACCTTAAGAGGCAGTCCAAGGAAGAAAAGGCAATGCTCGAAAAGACTTACCTTTTCAACATAGGAATCATGTGCGGCTGCATCCAGCTTGAATACACAAGAAAGAACAATTTTGGAATCATCGAGCAGACCCTTTTTGCAAACCAGGCCAACGGAAGGCGAAAGCAGGTGCGCGCAATATGCAACAACAACTGCTCCTACAACATGGTGTGGAACAAGGCGGCCCATACAGGCCAGCTGCAGGACATTTCCATCTCCCACTTTTCCATCGTGTCTCCCCATGGGGCACTGACCATGCCTTTATATGAAAAGATTGACGGAATCCAGATGACCATCAAGGGCGCCCACATAAGGACCAGTGCCGTCCTGTTCATGACACGTCCCATAAATAACGGAGCAGACGACCTTATGGTTTTCATGTTCGTCGGCTATTCCGGACAGCAGGGACTTGACGCCACCGTGGAACAGACAATCCTGCCTAAGCTTTACGAAATGATGCAGGAAAACTGTAACGCCCTTCTTGAAACCACCATCAGGGATGCACTGTCAAAGTGAAATGCTTCCGATGACAGTTTCGTCGGAAGAACTGTAACCGCCCCTGTCCTGTACGGGGGCTTCTTCTTTTTCCTCGTCACGGGCAGCCCTTGAGTTCTTCTTTTTTGGAAGGACAAGAAACCCAAAGATGCTTCCGCAGATTCCTGCAATCATCTGGATGAAAACCGGAATTCCAAAGGTCATTACCTGAATGAAGCCAACGGCATTGCGTGCCCTGCTGTTAAAGTAAAGCTGGGCGCAGACAGCAACCGCAAGAAGACCCGCCCATGAAGCAGGTATTTTCTTCCTGTTGAATTCCTGTAGGGACGAAAGAATCACAAGGGTAAAGACAATTGAAGCAGAACCGGTTACGGCATAGGGACTGATGCAGACGGTCATGACGCCGCTCACCAGAATCGAGATGAAGGCCATGAGGGCAAAGATTCCTGAACCATAGCGCGTTTCCATGGCAGGCCCAAGAAGAAGGATTATCACCACGGAAAAAAAGAATTCCTCCCAGCTGCCGTTTCCAAGACAGAAGAGAAGCATGCGGAGGTAATCAAGGGGAGCCTTAAAGTTGAATGCAGGAACTGCAACCTTTGCACCGGGACACGTAAAGACCGATTCCGTAAGCTTTCCCCTAAAGAAAGAAGAGTCAAGGATAAAGACCAGGGAACACGCAATGCAGAACACCAGTGACACGTGTGCGTCAACTACGAATTTATAAGAACTTTTTTTTGCCATAAAAACACCTGTACATCATTATCGGCATTTATGGTCCTAAAGTATTCATTTTTCTGCAATTTATGTATAATTATCCCTATGAACGTAATGATAATCGGAGCCGGGTTTACCGGAGTTCAGCTTGCAAAAAGACTCATAAACGAAGGGAACAAGGTAATCCTCATCGAAAACAATCAGGACGCAAAGGAAAGTGCAGAAAGCCGCCTGGAATGCCAGGTTTTTCTTGAAGACGGCAACAGCCTTGAAAACCTTGAACGCCACGAAATAGCAAAGATGGACGCCCTGGTCACCCTGACGGAAAGCGATGAAATAAACATGATCACCTGCTCGCTTGTAGATGCAGTCTATCCGGACATCCTTAAGATTGCCCGCGTAAGGAACTATGCATACTACGTAAACACCAACGATGCAGCCCGACACCACGCAGAAACATTCAAGGGCAACCACAGGCCCCTTTACGGAATAGACTACATGATCCATCCTGACGTTGAGGCTGCAGAAGCCATAGTCAAGGCTGTGGAACACGGTGCAGTCAGCGACATCCTGGACTTTGGGGAAGAAAGCGAATTTGAGCTTACAGCCCTTACGGTGGAAAAGGAAAGTTCCATGGACGGTGTTGCACTCAAGGACCTGAGAAACCTTACGGACAAGAAATTCCTTGTGGCATACCTTGAAACAAAGGCTCCGGAAAGCGACAACATGATTTCAAGCCTGCCCAGCGGAGAAACAATCCTCCATGCCGGCGACAGGATCGGAATCCTTATTTCCAAGGAAAACCTTCCGGACCTGGTTGAACTTTCAGGCGCAAAAATCGACCGCATCAAGAAAATATGTCTTGTAGGCATCGGTCGTGTCGGTACCATCGTTGCAGAACGCATCATCGAAAAGGAAAAGAATTCCCTCCTTAAGAAACTGATGAAGAAGGACAGCCGGCCATCCCAGTCCATTACCATCATCGACACGGACAAGGCCCTGTGCGAGGCCGCTGAAGCAAAGTTTCCTTCGGCACGGGTGCTTAATGCAGACATTACGGACGATGTCATAATAGAAGAGGAAGGGCTGCACAAGTACAACCTTCTGATATGCGCCACCCATAACCACGAACTGAACATGGTAATTTCTGCTTACCTTGAATCCCTTGGCCTTGAAAGATCCATCGTTCTTGTAGCCCAAACCCAGTTCAAGAACATTGCACGCCGACTGGGCATCGAGGTTGCAATTCCAATGCGCGACACCCTGATTGATTCCATCATAAGCCACCTTCACGGCAAGAGCGTTACCGGAATCCACACTGTTGGAGGCGGTGAATTTGAAATCGTTGAATGCGATCTTTCTGCAGGCAGCCGCTTTGTAGGCAAGCAGCTTAAGGACATTGCAAACCCGGGCCAGTACCTTGTCCTTCTGGTCAAGAAACCGGGCGACACAAAATATGAAATGGCCAGCGGAAACACCACCCTTTCCACCGGAGACCATCTTGTAATCATAGAAAAGGCCGGCGACAAAAAAGTCCTGGACAGGTTCAGCAAATGAAAAGTCAAAACTCCATGGTATTCATAGTCTTCAAGGTTCTTTCGATAATACTTGCCATAGTGGGAATTTCATTCCTGCTGCCTGCAGCCGTGGCCCTTTACTGCAGGGAATACTCGGTTCTTCCTTCATTCCTGATTCCAACGGGAATAAGCATTGCAGTGGCAGCCGCATTCATGATTGCAGGAAGAAACAAGAAGAACAGCCTGAGCATCAGGGCAAGCTTTGTCATAGTTGCAACGGCCTGGATTGGAACCTGCATCTTTGGAGCAATTCCATTTTATGCAAGCGGTGCAATTCCTTCCCTGGTGGATGCCATTTTTGAAAGCGTCTCCGGCTTTACTACAACAGGTGCAACAATCCTTTCCGAGATTGAAACCCTTCCACGAAGCATCAACATGTGGCGGTGCCTTTCACACTGGCTTGGCGGCATGGGAATCGTCGTCCTTACGGTTGCCCTCCTTCCGCTTTTGGGAATCGGGGGATTCCAGCTGGTAAAGGCCGAAACCACCGGCCCGGAAAAAGGAAAGTTCACCCAGAAAATCACCACCACTGCAAAAATCCTCTGGTTCATCTACATGGGGCTAACTGCCATAGAAACCCTTCTCTTAAAACTTGCAGGAATGGATTTTATCGACGCACTCTCCCATTCATTTTCGACCCTGGGTACCGGCGGATTTTCCACACGCAACGCAAGCATCGCAGCCTATGATTCTGCAGCCATTGACACCATCGTGTTTACATTCATGTTCCTTGCAGGGATAAACTTTACCCTTTACTATTATGCCATCATCAGGAATTTTACCGGCATCAGGACCAGCACTGAATTCAAGGTTTATCTTGGACTGAACTTTTTTGCCATTGCAGCCATTACCATCCTTGAACTGCCACAGTACGGTTCCTTCATGCAGTCCCTCAGGTATTCAAGTTTCCAGGTCAGCGCCATCCTGACAACCACGGGCTATGCCACCTGGGACTACACCACGTGGAACAGTGCAAGCCAGGTCATCATATTCATGCTTTTCTTTATCGGCGGATGCTCCGGTTCCACTTCCGGCGGCGTCAAGGTAATCAGATGGGTCATCCTTTACAAGCAGCTTAAGAGCGAGATGATGAAGACCATTCACCCCCATGGAATTTTTTCCGTAAGGCTCAATAAGGAAGTCATCAGGCCGGAAATCATCTACACGGTTTCTGCATTCTTCTTCCTGTACTTCCTGCTTGTAATCCTGACAACCTTTATCGGCGCCCTTTTTGGAATGGACATCATGACGGCCTTTTCCGGGGCAGTCACCATGGTAGGAAACGTAGGGCCTGGATTCAACATGCTTGGCCCTTCATGCAACTGCGGCTGGCTTGCCACCCCTGTAAAATACTGGTACTGCCTGACAATGATAGCAGGCCGTCTTGAACTCTTTACCATAGCAATCTTTACGACAATTGCCTTCTGGAAAAAATAGGGAACCACTTTATTTTTTTTTACAAATTTGCTATATTAGTTGAGCAAGAAATTGCCAAATCGCTCAGACGGTAGATACAACGCAAGCAAGTGCGTAGCGTTGTACCCGAGTAATGAGCAAAGAAAAAATTGCCAACTTAGCTCAGATGGTAGATACAACGCAAGCAGGTGCGTAGCGTTGTACCCGAGTAATGAGCAAAGAAAAAATTGCCAACTTAGCTCAGATGGTAGAGCAGCTCCCTCGTAAAGAGCAGGTCAACAGTTCGATTCTGTTAGTTGGCTATTGTCAAAGCATGCTACAAGCGTAGCGTGCTTTTTTTATTTCCCGAGTAAAGTGTGAGCGCCATGCAACCTGCAGCGTTCAAGGGAGACCCTTGCCCCCCCCCTTTTTTATCAGCAGTTCGCACATAAAAAAAGCCGCATGACTTCGCATGCGGCTTACAGGAATTAAATCCAATCTACAGGGTGCTTGCAGCCTTTGCAGCAGCCTCAACCTTCATGTAGTAATTGTCAACAATGCGGCGGATGTCGTGAATGTTTGTAACGACAATCTTTTCTTCAAAGATTTCAATCTTGCCGCGGTCCATAAGCCTTGAAAGCTCGTCACGAGCCTTATCCAGCGGAATGGCAGCCCAACCGGCAATGTCGGAAATCTTGACATTATAGGTGCGCCTTGAATTTTCATCATCCTTGTTAAGGCTGTTTCCGGACAGTTCCTCATACATGAGGAAAACGTCGCAGATGCGCACAGGGATTTCCGTAATCAGGATGATCTTGAACTGCCTGTTCTGGTCGTAAATGCGCTTGCAGAAAAGCTTGAGCAGGTTCATGACAATCTGTGGATTGCTCAGGACAAGGGCCTTAAAGTTTGCCTTGTTGAATTCGAGGCATGCAACTTCCGTACGTGCAATGCATGAAGCACTGCGCTGCGAGCTGTCAAGGATTGCCATTTCCCCAAAGAATGCACCGCTTTTAAGAATGTCCAGGTTCTTGTTCTGGCCGTTGATGCACTTTGAAATCTGGACATCACCGTACTTTATAAGGTAGAAAGTTTCACCAGGTTCATATTCGCTGATGATGACTTCGCCAGGCTTATAAACCTTTGTGAACCTGTCAAAGGCCGGAAGGCTAAACTGGTTCAGCGTCATGTTTCCGATCATGGTCCTTGTTTCATCAGAAGCCATAGTGCGCGACGGTGCCTGCCTTCCAATGGATTTTTTTGCAAGGGAATAAAGCTTGTCGATTTCTGCCTTGAGTGCAGGTTCAGGATTGAATTTATAGATTCTCTGGCAGACATCAGCCGCCGTAACAAACATGTCATCCTTATAGAAAGCCTGTGCAACATTAAACATGCCGGTCTCAGGCATAACGTAGGCTACACCGGTATTAAGGAATTCAGCAGTCTTCTTGTGAATGTCGCGCAGGGACTTGGAGAAAACCCTGAGCATTTTTTCCGTAATTGCCTGCTTGGTGCTGAAAAGCTTTTCAAATTCACCAATGGTAAGGGAAACAACAATGGAATCGGCAGCTACAGATGCAGTAACAAGGCTAGGCATGCGGGCAAGGGCGCTTTTAACACCGAAGAATTCACCGATGTGAACAACTTCAGAAAGCTGGGTGCCCGTCTCCAGGTCAAGACTCTTTAAAAGGACAGAGCCAGACTGAAGGATGTAAATATTTTCATCCCTGTCGCCCTGGAAAAAAATGATGGAGCCTTTTGAATATTGAGCTGTTTTTGGCATTCTTTTACCTCAATTTGTAATAAGTGCAGTTTCCAAATTTTTTACTACCTCATAGTGTACCATAAGTATGAAAATTATGCTATATTTATTCCCGAGTTAAACAATGATTGATCTTCACACACATTCTTCAGCTTCTGACGGGACCTTTACGCCCTCGGAACTTGTAAAATATGCAAAATCCAAGAAAATAGATGTCATGGCCCTTACAGACCACGATACAGTGGCAGGTCTTGAGGAAGCCCAGAAAGCAGCCAGGGAACAGGAATCGGTTCTTGTGCCCGGCATTGAACTTTCCATTCAGTGGCCCACGGGGGAATTCCACCTGCTTGGCCTTGGCCTAAAAAAGCCATCCCGCGAACTTGTAGACATAATTCAGTTTTTAAACGAGGAACGGTTGAACCGCAACCAGAAAATGCTGGAAAAACTCCGCGAGCAGGGTGTGGACATAACATGGGAAGAAGTTAGGGCAGCAGCCGGCACAGAAACCATCGGCCGCCCACATTTTGCAAAACTCCTCATGGAAAAAGGAATCGTAAAGCAGCGACAGCAGGCCTTTGACCTTTATTTTGCCAAGGGAAGGCCATGCTATGTGGAACGCCAGGGTGCAAACCTTGCAGAAGCAGTTAAGGCCATCAAGTATTCCGGGGGAATTCCAGTGCAGGCCCATCCCCTTTCCATTTACGTAAGCTGGGGCAAGATGGAAGAAACCATGACGGAAATCCACGAAAAGGGTGTAGAAGGTCTTGAAGCCTGGCACCCGGGAACAAGGGTTTCTGAAGGATTCAGGCTTGAAAAAGTTGCAGAAAAGCTTGGAATGATTGCAACGGCAGGCAGCGACTTTCACGGGGAAAGGGTGCGTGCAGACAGGAAAATAGGCCACACGGCAGGCAAGAGCAAGATAGAAGACCGCTTCTGGTACGAGCAGCTAAAGCCGGCCCTGGAAGATGCCCACGGTGGGGAAGACCTTACATTCAGTCTTTAAACCTGTCGCGAAGAAGCATCATGATAAAGGATGCCGTAAACAAAACCGGCGGCAGTGCTGAAAAAACAAGGGAAGTAAGCGGCAGGGAAAATAACCGGAGCCTGTCATAGACCAGGATTCCAAGTTCAACAAGAAAGGAATAGACGGTTCCGGCATAGCTTACGAGAACTGCACAGATCATGCAGATCCAGGCGGCATCACCGTTACGGCTCCACAGAAGGATGGCAGTAAAGGCTGCAGCCCCCCCCAAGACAAGTTTTATGATGAACATGATCATCTCTGCTCTTTCCATGACGTCCTCCGGCTATGGGCCTAGTTCAGGCTGAATGGATTTTTCTTTAAGACTTCAAACACACCGCGGTCTGCCCCAAAGGGAACTATGCTCGGCTGGTTATAGTCAGGGCTGATTACGATGCCCAGGTCAAGGCAGTGAAGAACAAAGTCGCGGTATCTTTCCTCCGGCACCTTCGGGAACAGGTACGGTCCCTTTCTTGTCCAGTATGAACAAATCAGGTTATCGTAAATGAACCAGTCCTTTTCCTTGCGGTCCCTTAAGGCTCCAATAAGGTCGTAGATGCTTCGTGCAAAGGCTTCCTCCAATGGGGAAGCAAGGCGAACCTGGCGAGCGGCCGATTGCCTTATGAGTTCAGCATTTTCTGGAGTTTCCCTTACGGCAAGAACAGTCGTCTCCCCGGCCCATGCAAGGGTTGGCTCAAAGACAATGCAGTCCACACCAGCCCAATCCACTTCTGCCTGGTGCCATGGGTGGTATGCAGAAGTCCTTGCACTTATCTTGAGGCCTTCTTCCACGGCAATTTTCTTTGACGGAAAAACAAGGACAGCCCTCTTTGTTCCCCCTGAAGGAAAAAGGGTGTTGACTGCCTTTGCAAGACGGTATGTGTGGTCAGTCCTGTAGAATCCCGTTGCACCACGGCCAAGGACATTCTTTAGCATGGTGTATGCACTGCATCCGCCCCACCCAAGGATGGCCCTTCCGCTTTCCTGGTAAAGGTCCGTAAGCCTCCTGCCCTTTGCAGTATAAAGGAACGGTCCGCGGGCACGCTTGATGTTACCGTATCTTGAAAAAATTTCATCAGCCAAAAAATCTGCGTTCTTCATGGTTCCTTCATTGTAGCACAAAGAGGCCCAGTGTGTCATAATCGGGGATGTGAAAAATCATAAAGTTTTTTTCCTGCTTAAATCCCTGCGTCCGCTGGACATTGTTCCCCTTGCAGTTTTTGGTGCAGCCATCTGGTTTTCCGTTTCGCTGCTTTTTTACCGGGGGAATTCGCGCAAGACCCTCATAATCCATTCGCCGGAAGGACGCTTTGCCTATTCCATGGACAGGGACATGACCGTAGAAATTGAAGGAAGATTTGGGCAGTCAAGGATCATAATCAAGGATGGGTATGCCTGGTTTGAACATTCACCATGCGACAACAGGATCTGCGTGGAAACCGGCAAGATTACCATGGAACGGCAGTGGGCCGCATGCATGCCCAACGGCGTCATGATTCACATTGAAGGAAACGGCAAATCCAGGGCAAGGAAAAATCACGGGAATGCCGTGGAAGAACTTGATGCCCTGGCAAACTGAAAGGCTCCAGGGCTGAATCCTTTTCCTGCCGCGGTTCCGCTGGATTTTACATGGCCGATTTTTTCATGAGGACAAATTCCCCGTCCTGGAAGACCTTCTTGTAAACCACGTTTTTCGTTATGTCGCCGTTTGGTGTAAAGGCATAGGGACCGGCTGCTTCCTTCCAGAGTTCACCCTTGATCACCGTAACCATGTCTTCCGGCTGGGCTGAACCTGCAGCGCTAATGGACTTTGCAAGAACCATCATGGCATCATAGGCCTGCATTGCCTCATAGTCAGGCTCCGAAGAATACTTTGCAACATAGGCATCATGGAATTCCCTGTAGGGCTGGTATTCAGAATCCTGGTTGAAATTCGTCACGGCAAAAATCCTGCCGTTTTCCTCGCTGCCAAACTGCTTCCTGAATACATGGTCCTCGAAGGAATCTGCACCGATTACAGGACATGTGATTCCGCACTTGCGCATCTGCTTGACGATGGTACCGATTCCAGGATTTGTTCCTGCAAGAAGAACTGCATCAAAGATAAAGTCGTTCTTCCACTTTTCAAAGACCTCGTTAAAATCAGCCTCCGCTGTCGTAAGTTCGTAGCTGTCCCTTGAGACAATGGTGACCTTCCTTTCGATGGCATTAAACTCAAAGCTGTTTGCAAGGCTGTTGGCCGCCGCCATGTTAAGGTAGTAGATCAGCACGTGAGTGTACTTGTTTTCTGCACAAAGTTCCGCGGCCTTTTTTCCAAGCAGGTTGTCGTCGGGAATGTTGCGCACGATAAGCGGATTGTTGTTCATGGTAAGGCGTGGTGCCGTAGACGAAGTGTTGAACATGAGGATTCCATAATACTGGTAGATCGTAGAAACGGGAATGGAAATGTCCGAATAGCCGTGGCCGATGACTGCACAGATTTCATTGTCCGAGGCAATCCTGTATGCCGTGTTGGACCCGTTGATTGCATCCCCTCCGTCATCAAATTTAACGACCTCAAGTTTTTTTCCAAGAAGATTCCCTTGTTCTATGACTTCCTTTGCAAGCTCTATTCCATTCCATTCGGAAGAAATGTGCTTTTCGTAGCTGTTGGCCACTGCAATCTTTACGGTGCCATTTTCTTCATAAAGTTTCTTGATGGCCTTTTTTCTCTGTGCGACTGGATCGTCGTTGCTGCATGATGCAAAGAGTGCAAGGGCAAGGAGGCCCGACAGCAGCATGCTTGTTTTATTAATCATCTTCATAAACACTTCCTTTCTATTGACCTACAGGCTCTGGCGCTTTGCAAGCTGTGCAAAATATCCGCCGGCTTTCATCAGGCTTTCGTAGGTTCCTGATTCCACGATTTGACCGTTATTCATTACATAGATCCTATCGGCATTAATGATGGTACTCAGTCGATGGGCTATGATAAGTCTCGTAATCTTAAGTTCATCAAGGCTCTTGCGTACAACTTCCTGGGTAATGTTGTCCAGGGCGCTGGTTGCCTCATCAAAGATAAGGATATTTGGATTCTTGATGATGGCCCTTGCAATAATCAGTCGCTGCAGCTGGCCGCCGGACAGTGTTCCGCCTCCTGCAGGAATCATGGTAAGCATTCCCATTGGCATCTGGCGGATGTCCCTGTCAAAGGCAACCTTCTTTGCGGCTTCCCATGCATCGGCTTCCTTAAGGCCGGAACTGCCGACAATGTTCTGCTGGATGGAACCGAACATTACGGTATCGTTCTGAAGCACGACTCCCATCTGCCGGCGAAGGGATCCTATGTCAACGGAATTAATGTCAGTCTCGTCGTAGTAGATGGAACCGCTTTCAGGCTTTTCAAAGCCAAGAAGCATCCTGAGGAGCGTTGACTTACCTGCCCCGGAAGAACCGACAACGGCAACAAATTCACCGGGCTTTACCGTCATGGAAATGTCCTTGAGGACAAGGGGGCCGTCCTTGGAATAGCGGAAGTTAAGATGGCTTACTTCAATGTCTCCCTTAAGGTGGCCTATGCTTGGCTTGTATCCGTCAATTTCCGGCTTTTCATCAAGAAGGGGCTTTACGCGCCTGTACATTGGAACAATATCCTTGATGGAAAAAAGTGAATTGGCAAGGCCCAGGAACGCACCCTGGAAAGAACCGAATGCAGAAAGGAACGCCATGAAGGAACCGGTCGAAAGACCTTCAATCTTCTTGTGGTGGATGGCAATTCCATAAAGCAGGTAGAACATGATGCTTACAAGGGTCGGGAAAACTCCAGTAATGATGGAAGTCACGTTTTCAATCTTCAGGAGCCTGCTTCCAAGCCGTGTCTGTGGAATGAATTCCCTTGTCCACACGTTGAAAATCTGCCTGTGGGAATTTGAAACGTTGATCTTTTCATTTCCGTTAAGAATCTGGAGCATAAGCCCCTGCAGCTTTCCCTGGCTTTCCAGGAGAATCTTCTGCCACTTGAATGCAAGGAGGCTTGAGCAGATGGAAATCAGGAGGGGGACAAAGCAGAAAAGAATTCCCCACTTTGCAAAATATCCGCAGTACCTGAATTCCTGGATCAGGTAGACAAAGCTGAATATGAAATTCGTAAAGCAGCCCAGGGCAATGTCAAAAACCTTTTTCTGGATCGTGTTCACCATCAGCAGCCTTGAAGACAGATCCCCGGCGGAATAGTCCTTGAAAAAGTCAACGGGAAGCTTCAGGAGCCTGTCGGTGACTGCAGCCTGAAGGTCGGAATCTGCACGGGTATCCATGCGAAGGTTTGCAAAATACTTTGCAATTCCACCAACAAGGCTTGCAATGTTTGTCATGAAGACTACAAAGCAGATTTGAAAGGCAGTGTTCCTTGCAGCCTGCGGAATGACTTCATCGATGAAGTGGCGCGTAATGGAAGGAGTGATAAGTCCAATCAGGGTGCACAGAAGACCGATGATGACATAGCGCAAAATGTCGGCCTTAATGTGCGAGAATACAAAGGCACAGACAGTCTTGATGGTTATCTTTTCTTCCACGATGGAACGGTATGCCATGAATGCCATGGGATGTATTTTTGCAGCAACCTTCTTTGTAACGGGAATCTCGCTGCCGATTTCCGGGTCCACCAGCACATAGGAATTCTTCCTGAAAAGAAGAGCCGCTGCCCTAAGGCCTGAGCCAAGCTCCCCTCCAGATTCCCCAAGGTCGATTTCTCCATCTGGATTATAGAATGCAATCAGGTCGCCGTTATCTTCCTTATGCCAAGAGCCGCGAAGGGCAACTTCCCTGACACGGATGGTATTGTCCTTTGCAAGCAGGTGAACTCCAGCCTTGGTGCTTTCATATTTCCTTCCGTCAATGGTCTTTACGGTAAGTCCCATCCTCTTTCCGATGATCCTGAAAACCTTGACAACCTGGGAGTCGTCGGCACCAAAGGAAACATCCATGTCCCTGCGGCCGTTGACCACGGAAGAAATGCTTGCAATTGATTCGCAGTAAATGTCGCGGGAACGCCTCTGCTGCTCGACAGAACGGATGGATTCAAGGGAAGATTCCTCCTGGATGCGTGCAGTTTCCCTCCGGGACAGTTCCAGTGCTTCCTGGGCAAGCCTTGCCTTTTCTTCGCCCTCCAGGCAAAGGAACTGGATTTCCGTGTCGCCTGTTCCTGCAAGAATGAAGGTGTAAAATTCCGATGGACTCACATTGGGGCAGACGTCTCCTTCATTAAAGACTGAAACCTCATGCCTTGCGCCGGTCCTTCCGTCGGAAAGTTTCCTGACGGCATAAAGGTACCCGGTCCCCCGTGTAATCCTTACGGCTCTTGCAGCGTCTCCATCAAAAGTGAGGTAATTGGTGTTGTCGATCTTAAGTCTGTTTTCTTCCATATATTTACATTGTCTTAACTAGATTTCTATAGGTTCCTTCAACATTGTACAGCTCTTCGTGAGTGCCACGCTGAACCACATTGCCATGGTCAAGGACAATGATTTCGTCACAGTCGCGGATGGTGCTCAGTCGGTGGGCAATGATGATGCTGGTGCAGCCGCGGCGGCTGATGTTGCGGGCAACCTTCTGTTCCGTAATTGCATCAAGGGAACTTGTGGCTTCATCCATGATGAGTATGCGTGGGTTTGTGGCAAGGGCGCGTGCAATCTCAAGACGCTGCCTCTGTCCGCCGGAAAAATTGTGACCCCCTTCTGCAACCATGGAAGAATATCCTTCAGGCCTTGAAGAAATCTCCTCGTGAATGCATGCATCCTTTGCAGCCTGAATGTACACTTCTTCCGGAACCGTTGAATTCCACATGGTAAGGTTGTCCCTGACCGTTCCCTCAAAAAGGAATATGGACTGGTCCACGACAGAAACTGATGCGGTAAAATCCCGTCGCCTTATCTGGCTTAGGGGCATGCCGTCAAAAAGAATTTCTCCGCTCCATGGGGAATAAAGGGTGCTGACCAGCTTGCCGATGGTGGACTTTCCGGAACCGGTTGCACCAACAAGGGCAACCCTCTTTCCCGGGGTAAGCTCAAGGCTAAAGTCATTTAAAAGGGGTGCTGCCAGCGGACTGTAGCCAAAGACAATGTTCCTAAGGGAAACATAACCTTCAAGCCTGTTCACCGGCGTCAATTCATCTTCCGCTTCATCCTCCGTGCCTTCAACCTGTTCCTTGAAAACCTTAGGTGCAGGATAGTCCATTACGTCATCGATGCGCTGCATGTCGGCGTTGGCACCAAGGAGGGCCTTTCCCAGTGACATGAAGGAATTTATTGGCCCCGTGAAATTTGAAAGCAGGGTCTGGAAAGCAAGGAGCATGCCGATGGTAAGGTATCCGTCCATGACGCGGATTGCACCAACGGTAAGAATCAGGATGCTCTGGATGGAATTAACGACGGCAGGAATTACGGAGTTGCCCGTATCCGTCTTTGCCATGCGCTGGGTTTCCTGCAGCACCTTTGCCTGCTGGCCAGCCCACTGCATGAAGAAGTCGTTTTCTGAACCGGAGGCCTTGATGGATTCAATCATGCCAATTCCAGACATGGTGATGCCGCTCATCTTGCCCGATTCCATCTGTATCTTGTAGGACTTGTTCTTGATCCTCTCGGATGTGACAAGGAAGATTACCACCGTAACAAAGGTAAGGCTTATGGTAATCAGGGTAAGTGGCACATCGTAAAAAAACATGAGCACAAGAAAGAACACGGTGCTTATGAGGTTTATTGCAATGCTTATGAGCTGGTTTGAAATCAGGGTCGAAACATTGTCGCAGGAAACAATTCTGCTGCAAAGCTCACCCGGAAGACGCTGGGTAAAAAACTGGGCCGGAAGCCTTATGAGCCGCATGATGAATTTTGCCGAAGAAGAAAGCCCTATCTTCATGTGAAAGCGTATGAGGACCCTCTTTTGTAAAATTGAAAGAACCGTGTTTATGACCGCACTTATGCACATTAGGGTGACAAGGGGATGCAAAAGGTTCATCTCATTTTTAACAAGAATATCGTCTACAAAAAACCTGGAGAAGGTTGGATAGACGAACCCCGGAATAAAAAGAAGTATGCAGATCATCGAAAGGAACGCAAAGACCTTTTCATATCCCTTGATGCGCCTCTTGAGCCTTGCCCAGATGGTAGGCTTTGCACCGTCTGCAACAAAGTCCTTCCCCTTTTCAAAGGTAAGGATGACGCCAGTATAGGACTCGTCAAATTCTTCCGGGCTTATGTACCGTCTGCCCAGTGCCGGGTCGTTGATTACGGCAGCCTTGCCCCTGAAACCTTCAAAGACAACAAAATGGTTAAAGTTCCAGTAAAGGATTGCAGGCTTTTTAACGGTCTTAAGTCCGTCGATGTCCATCTTGTAGCCCGAGCATTCAAGGCCGAATTTTCTTGCAGCCTTAAGGATGTTGGAAGCCTTGGTTCCGTCACGGGAAACGCCGCATTCAACACGCAGAACTTCAAGGGAAACATATTTATGGAAGTAAGCCAGGATCATGGCAAGACTTGCAGCCCCACATTCAAGGGCCTCCATCTGGAGGACCGTGGGAGTCTTTACTCGCTTCTTGACATTCATTCGCCAATCCCCCAAAGCTTTTTCTTAAGGGCAGGAACTATAAGGTCAACAGGGCGCTTTTTTGAGGTGGTCACCGTAGCACTGCACATGTAGCCGGCACCGATTTTCTGCTGGGGGCCTTTAGAGGAAGACCATTTATAGCCTGAATAGTTTTCAAAGTCCGGCATGAGGCTGACCGTAACCTCGATGGGGCTCTTTACTTCATGGAATGCATTTGCAAGTGATGAATTCTGAAGCCTTGAGGAAAGGTATGCATCGGAAACTGGAAATTCGGAAACGTCCCTCACGATGCCAAGAATGTATCCGTATTCTTCCTGCTTCACCGTTGAAGGAATCAGGCCAATTTTCATGCCAGGCTCAATTTTCTTTCCGTCGGTGGCAGGAAAGTAAAGCAGTGCCTCTACGGTATCAAGGCGAGCTTCCGTCTGAACTACGATTATGGTGGTTCCAGCCTGAACAAAATCACCCTTGCGAACTGGAACTTCTATTACGGTGCCGGAATAATTGCTCACGACCTGGGTTGCAGTCTCGTAGTTTTCCTGTGCAATGGAAAGCTGCTGCTTTGCTTCCGTAATCTGTCCGTCAAGGTTTACTTCCGTCTGGCGGGAATTGTAGTATTCCTGCTGGGTGATGAGTCCCCTCTCGTAAAGGTTCTTCAATGCACCGGCGCTAAAGGAACCGTGCTTGTTTGATTCCACCACAAGCTGCTTCATCTTGATTAGGCCGTCCAGTTTTTTTTCATTGTTCTTTATCTGATCCAGCAGGTCCTGGCGTTCAACCCTGGCAATGACCTGTCCCGTCTCAACGGAATCCCCGCGGCCAACAAAGACGTTCTTTATGGTTCCCTGGCTGCCGTACTTTTCGCTGAAAATGTTTTCAGAATTTACAAAGACGCCATTGCCCTTTACGACTTCGGGAACGGAACCCATGAAGCCCCAGAAGATGGCAACACCAAGAACCAAGGCCACGGCAACTGCAGTCAGCACGGAAGCCGGCTTTACCACTGTCATGCACTGGTCAAGCTGGTCCAGTGATGCAATTTTATCTAGTGCGGATTTACGAAAGATATCTCTGTTCATGGTTCAATTATAAGGCAGAAATCCAACATTTTCACTAAAAAAAAAGAGATGCAGGGTTGAAAAATGAAAAAACCGCTATAGACTTAAGGATATAGGGTGAATGGTGACCCGTTGAGCCGCCATCCTTCGCGAGGCATCCCGGCAAGGATGTCCGTCATCAAACAAATCTCGCAGTATCACAGTTTGAATAAAAAATCCCATAGAACTGCAGGGGTCATCCGTCAAGCCAAACCGGATTGCAGGACCAGGACCCTTTTACAGGAGATTCAATCATGACAGAAGAAGAGTACAAGGAACTTTACAAGAAAATGCTGACTGACAAGGCATTCATGAAGGAACTTGAGGATTTGAAGGAAAAGTCCCAGATTTATGAAGTATACAAGAAATACGGGTATACAGACATGAATTACGACGATTTCATGGAAGAATTTGAAGCCAGGGCATCCATCATCTTTGACACCTACAAACAGAAGATGGGCGAAAAAAAGGAACTTTCCGAGGAAGACCTTGACCAGATTGTTGGAGGACTGGACATATTCAACCTTGTATGCAACCTGGTTTCCGTCATTCCTGGCATCGGGCCGGTGGCTGGTGGTATTGCAAAGGGAATAAGGGATGGAATAACAGGCAAGGGCGACCATAGGGTGGCAGCAGACATTCTTACAGGTTTTGCCCTGGGGCTTGCAGATGGAGCAATACCGATTTTTGGCGGAGCCTTTACAGCTGGAAAAATTCTTGCCGCCACAATTGGAATTGGAATGGCAAAAGTCGGTATAACAACAGCCCTTGATGAGGCGGGGAACTTCTAGTACAGATTCTGAGTCAAGCTCAGGATGACAAGTCGGTATGTCATTCCGAACTGGTTTCGGAATCAAAATAATTTAAGCAATTTTTTTTTTTAAGGAGATAAACATTATGACAGAACAGGAATATGGCGCACTTAGCGAAAAAATGAAGAACGACACGGAATTCTTGGACAAGGTAAAGGCCTGCAAGACAGAATATGAAATTTACGACACATACAAGGAAGCAGGCTACACCGATGTAAGTTTTGAAGAATTTTCTTCCGCCTTCAAGGACATTGCAAAAATCATGGCCGTAGCTAACGAAGTCAAGACAGAAAAAGAAGGAAAAGAGACTAAGGAACTTTCTGAAGAGCAGCTTGATGCAGTTGTAGGCGGCTTTGACCTCTTTAAGTTCTTTGTGGGAATCACGGACTTTATTCCTGTTATCGGGCCTTTGGTAAGCGATTCCATAAAGGCAGTAAAGGCCTTTGCAAACGGAAACATCAAGGAAGGACTTAAGGATCTTGCCAGTGGAATGGTAGTTTCCGGCCTCTCATCTTTCACAGGCGGATTTGGTATTGTAGGAAAAGCTTTTGGACACTTTGCAGTTGGTGAACAGGGCACCGTAGAAAACCTTATAGACGCATTCAAAAACTGATTGCAGCAGTTGAGGTTCTTGAGAACAGCAAAAAAGGAGAATTGCCCCGGCGGCAGTTCTCCTTTTTTATTTTTAATACGCCGCCCTTGCCCAAAAGGTAAGGTATTGTAAAGATATGTTATCGGCGGTTTAAGAGGGGTAAATTTGCAAATAAACACAAAACATACCCCCTTAACTTGCAAATAACGCATTTTTTTCATAAAATATGAATTAAAAGGGCTGGCATGAAATATTTCAAAAGAGAATCTTATCTGCAGAAAATCCGCGGATTTTACAATGACACGGAAATCATAAAAGTCATCACAGGTGTACGTCGCTGCGGCAAATCCAGCCTCATGCAGACTATTGCCCAGGAAATTAAGGAAAAAGGTATTTCAGACGAAAATATAATTTACTTTGACCTGGACAAACGAGGATACAGAAGCATAAAGACACCAGACCAGCTTGAAAAACTAATTGAGGATTCTTCAACTGCAAAAGGAATGAAATATCTTTTCATAGATGAAATTCAGAATGTTACAGGTTTTGAGGAAGTCCTTAACGGCTTTCGTGGTGACGGCGATTTTTCGATTTTCATTACTGGTTTCAATTCATACCTTTTAAGCGGTGAACTCATAACAAAACTTACAGGTCGTTACATTGAATTTGAAATGTTTCCTTTAAATTTCCAGGAATATCTTGGAATGAAAGCTTTCCTCAAAAAGAGCGTTAATCCTAATCTTGTTCAGGAATTTGACAATTACCTTATGGAAGGAGGATTTCCAAAGGCTGTTCAATATGATTCACTTCAGGACAAAAAAACATATATTTCAAGTGTTATTACTGAAATTTTTGAGAAAGATATAAAACACAGGGTAAAAATCAGAAATGTTTCTGCTTTCCAGAAGATTCAGCAGTATCTGATAAATAATTTTGGGGCAACCACAAGCCTTCAGAACATGCTGGAGGAACTTGAAAAAACCGGAACAAAAATCAGGCGGGAAACTCTGAATACTTATATAAAAATCCTGTGTGATGCAAAAATCTTGTATGAATGCAACCGATTTGACTTAAAATCAAAAAAATCCATTGCAGGAGAAAAAAAATATTATCTTTCCGATCTGGGCTTTTATTACGCAACAAACACCGACAACAGAATTAATTACGGTCCTGTTATGGAAAATGTTGCTTTTGTTTATGCCCGTTCAAATGATTATGCAGTTAGCATAGGTCGCATTGGAAAACTGGAATGCGATTTTATTCTCCGTAAGGATTTGGACTACAGTTACCTTCAAATCTGTATGACAATTATGTCTAGCATAGAAACGGAAGAACGTGAATACAGACCTTTGGAAACCATAAAGGACAATTATCCAAAATATATTCTGACTCGAAGTGACCCAATCCAGCACAGAAACGGTATTATTCATAAAAATATGCCGGAACTTATGAAAAATGGGGAACTGTTTTAGTGTTTTTTGCATGAACACTACATCATCTTCATTACAAGAAAGGATTCTCTGGGTGATTTATAGTGCAGATGCTGAAACGTAAGCCGTAGCAAGAGCGTCCGGTATGCTTATAGGCAATGCCATCTACTTACCCCTTTATCTTACCCCTTTATCTTACCCCTTTAAGCAAAATAATTAAAGGGGTAAGGACTATAATCGCAGATAAGCTTAAGGCATGTGTCGTCATGCCAAGTAAGTCAGCATCTCCCATGACATTTTGCAAAAGCAGCCTGAGCTCCTTACAAAATCCAAAAATTATGCTATATTATAAATATGGAAAATCTGCAGAAGCTTTTTGATCCAAGAATTATTGAAAAAGTTATGGGTCTTCGTCTTATGGACGATGATCTGATGACTAAAGTATTTTCAGACGATCTTGAAGCAACACAGTTTATTCGTTGAGAATTTTATTCTCGGAATTCTGATGAAGAATGACAATCTGAAAGTTCTGGAATGTCACAGTCAAAGTGATTTAAGAAATATTTTTGGCCGTTCCATTAAGCTGGATATTCTTGCAGAAGATTCAGACCGGAACCTGATAAATGTAGAAATCCAGCGGGCAGATAAAGGTGCCAGCGCAAAGAGAGCCAGGTATCATGCGGCAATGCTTGATTCACACTTTCTTGCAAAGAACACAAAGTTTGAAGAACTGAAGAACACCTACATCATCTTCATTACTGAAAATGATGTCTGGAAAAAAGGCCTTCCAGTTTACGCGGTTGAAAAATCAATCAAGGGAACTGATTTGCCTTTTGAAGACGATTTGCATATCTTATATGTAAACGGGGAATACAGGGGAAAGGATTCTCTGGGGGATTTGATGCATGACTTCAGTTGCCCAAACCCAGATGATATGAAATACGCCGCGCTTGCCCAAAAGGTAAGGTATTACAAGCAGGAAACTGAAGGAGTAAAGACTATGTGTAAAGCTGTTGAAGACTGGGGAAATACTTGGGCCGCAGAAAGACTTGCAGAAAGAAATGTAGAATTTGCGGAAAAAATGATTCAAAAAGGAACTTACTCTATTGAAGAAATATGCGAACTTTCAGGTTTGTCGAAGGAAACTGTGGAACAGCTTGCAGAAGAGCTTAAGGCTGGTGTAAATGTAAGGTAATCATTGCAAAACCCGGCTTGTATCGGAATCTCTATGGTAAATATAGTGCAGATGCTGAAACAAGTTCAGCATGACAGGGTGGAGTGCAGCATGACGGAAATTATTGGGCACGATATGGCGCCGGATATGCAGATGCTGAAACAAGTTCAGCATGACGGAAGTTATTGGGCTGCAGCATGACGGAGGGGCATGACAAAAAAAGGAGAATTGCCACGGCGGCAGTTCTCCTTGATTTTTTTAAATACTGTTGAAGTTAACCCCTATTTTCCGCGGATTCTGATGGTAGGAATGACACAAAGATTATCGGCTGAAACTTCAGTATGCTGCAAGGTCATATTTTCGTCCAGATAGAATACATTCCACCCTCTTGTTGTTTCACTACTAGTTGCCCCATCATTATAGCGATTCTTAATCATCATCGCTCTAGGATATTGGACATCTTCAGTGTTATTAACCATGTATTTATTCGCTAATTCTTTCTTCTTTGCATAGTCTGTCAATGCCCATGCAGAATCGCCAGAACATAGAAGAGTATCAGCCAATGCTACGTTTTGGATATATGTTATTGGCTCAGGAGCCCAGTCTTCAAAATACTCCCAATAATTATTACCTGCATTTGTAACATCTGTGTATACATCCATTCGAGAATAATAAAAGGTTTCATATACTTCAGTTCCAATAACATAACTGGCTGCTTCATTGGAAAAAGCCGTCTGATAAAATCCTCTGCCATTAAACAAACCAGAGCCATACTCGCTTGTACCATTTAGAAAATCCCCGATATGACTTTTTTTGTATGTACCGGCCAAAAAGTAATACTTATCTGTATATGAATGATAATTAGTTTTTTTGCCATCAGTATACTCATGATTCTTTTGAATACAATCAAAATAACCTGTACTACTATTCCAATCTGTACCAGGTTTAAAAGGAATTCCCCCATCAATAGCCTTTACAGGCAGGTAATGGTTTCCTGTAACTGTCTCTACATTCTTTTTATACCATTCAATTGGTTCAACCTTAAAATAGTATTCGCCGTCACTTTCAAGTTTTACGTAATAGTTACCGTCGCTTCCTGCATAATACTTAAAGTAACCCCTATCCATGCTTTTCTTGCATACGATTACATCATCAGCCTTTGCACTCTGAGGGTAGTCGCCAAGATAGTAATGGCCGTCGGCACCGCTTACGGCAACAGGGCCATCGGTAAACTTATATGGCGGCTCATAGTTGACTGCCAGGGTAAGGCTACCAAAGCGGCTGTATTTTGTTCCGCCTACATCTTCCGTGTATTCAATGATTACCTGGGGGTTTGCGTCTTCCTTGATGAATGCAAAACCCGACATGACGATGGACTTGCCACCCCCAAGGTCAATGGCCTTTGTCCTTGGGATGTCATAGTAGTTGGTGCAAGGACCCGTCATGGCGTCATTAAGGAATTCAACCATTACACTTCCATTGGAATCCCTCACAAGGACATCGCTTTGCACGCTGTTAAAGTCAATCCTCTCGCTTGAGCCGTCGGATTTTGAAACCGTAAGCACAAGGTCTGCAAGGTTTATGAAGTCCCTGTTCTTGTAGTCATCAATGGCTGCATAATCCCCAACGCGGTATTTTGTCTTTCTTGGCATGGTCGTTACGGAAATTCCCGTCAGGTCTGCATACTGGATCGAATACTGCACGGAATAGCTTGATTCCCCTTCCCCATAGGTTACGGTCAGGGTCTGGCTTGTCACGTCCGCAGAAGAATCAAAGCCGCTTACGGTCCAGCCGCTTACGACCTGGCTCATGCCGTTCTTGTAGTTTGCGGTAATTTCAAGGTCCGTGGTGTCAAGCTCGTCGCCCTTGGAATAAATGGTCTTCTTTGCAGGATGGCTTATGGAAATTCCGCTAAGGTTTGCATACTGGATGTTGTATTCCGTAAAGCGGGAAGTTTCACCTTCTGCATACATTACAATTACGTTCTGGCTGCCAACATCCTGGGAAGAATCAAAGCCGCTTACGGTCCAGCCGCTTACAACCTTGGTGGCACCGTTCCTGTATGTGGCGGTTATCTCAAGGCCCTTGGTGTCAAGGGTGTCGCCCTTTTTGTATATTATCTTGTCTGCAGGCTTTGTAATCTGGATTGAGGCAAGGCCAATGCTTGACTCGTCTTCCACAGGCACCTCGGAACGGCAGGCAGAAAAAGCCATGACCGCAGATGCAAGAAGTGCAGTGAGAAAGAATTTACATGCAATGCCAAAAATGCTCTTATGCTTGTACATAGACCTAATCATAGCACATAATTAAGTCTATGGTAAGGGAGAAAGGGAGGGGCGGAATTTTAGCGTGAGGCATCCAATGCAACAACATTGCCATTGTCTTCAAAAAACCTGACGCGCATGGTTTTTCTTGTACAGTTGGCAACCGTAGTAAAGGAACTTTCCCAGAATGATCCGTCATCCATAAGACCCTGCCTCGTATATGCCTTGAACCTTTCGGATTCCGACTTCATGTAGGCAGTCACTTCCGCCTGATTCTTTTCATCCATAAGGTAATCATAGGTCCAGCCCGGCTTTTCCCCGATGAATTCCGTGCGTGCATCAAACCTGCATTCCTCATAATTATAGCTCTGCGCATAGGTAACGGAATCCATGAGGCTGAACATGTCCCCTTCCGACTTTACAAGGGGCAATTCCTGCATCAGCTTTTCATACCTGCCCACGCCGCACTTCATCTGCTGCCTTGGATAAAGCTCCTTTGCAACATAGAAATTTGTCTGTGCCGGCTGACCTTCCTGATAGTACACCTTGTTGTCGGCAACTTCCACAAGGCCATATTTTCCATTTGCATCAGCAAGAATGTAACAGAAGTTCCAGCTCATGTCAGGAGAAGAGGGACTGTATAAATCAAGGCCCCTGATGTATTCCACGGCTTCTTCAACAGTGGCGCAGTTCTGGGCAATTCTTGTGTTCAGTCCAGAGGTGCAGGACCTTTGCCTGGAAGCTGGATTTGTATGGGTATTAAGGAATTTAAGGTTTCCGTTTTCATCAGGTTCCGAATACCTCATGTTGACTTCAACATAAAGGCCCTTCTCGTTCATGACATCCTGGCAGAACAGGGGAAGCATGATAAGGAAAATCCGCGGGAGGCCATGCTTGCGTACAACCTTGGAATCGGGAATAAATTCATTGAAATAGGCAATTCCCGTAGTCCTGTACTTGTTCTTTTCCGCAGTGCGAACAATAAAGGCCGGCTTGTTTGATATGTAAAAATCCATGTTGCGGCCGACAATCGTGTCACCGCCATCAAGGGTCTTTACGGCACAGCTGCATCCGCTGGCATTTCCACAAAACACATACTTTGTAAACATGTCATACAGTTTCTGGTTTGTCTTTTTTAGCACCCCAGTTTCAAACACGCAGTCGGAAATTTCCGCAAGACGGATGGTACGGCCTGCAGCAAAATAAAAGAAAAGCAAGGCAGCAATAATTGAACCCGCAGATATGGACAGGACAGTCAAGGTCTTCTTAGTTTTCATGGCATCACCCTTTACCATTGTATTTCATGATTTTTATGATAGCACATAATAAAGTCTATGGTAAGGGAGAAAGGAAGGGGCTTTAGGTTAAACTAATTATTGCTGATAAATGAGTATAATCCTTCCTTGCCATCTGAAGCTTCTATCTCGAAAGCTTTTAATATATAGCTATCAGGTTCTAAATAAAGTGAAGAATCTGTATTCATTAAGATTTTGTATGTTTCGGAAGCCAGTAGATTTTTGTAAGCATCTTCATGATTTAAATGGTCTTTTACCATAAGATATTTTGTTAAATTAATTACGCAAAGCCCCTTTAAATGTTCAACTTTTAATTCATCCATAAATTAACTCCATGGAACTTCCTTGATACTCTTAATTAACTTATTGGCAATTTCCTGTTTGCCAATAAAATACTGTATTCCGAGATTTTCAGGTTCTAAATACTCCAGCAATTTTTCTTTTGCCTCATCAGATCCAACTTTACCGTAAAAACCACGCCAGTAGGAATTTAAACATACCATCGTATCATCATCTGCAGTTGGACCAACAACAACATCATAAGAATGAGGAAGTCCGCCTTGTTCCCTACACATTAAAATAAAATCAAGCCATTGTTCATTTGCACAAGAAAATTCTTTAACCTGCAATGTCTTTAGATAATCGGTATCAATTAAAATCTCATACAAAGTCTCTGAGAACTTATCTCTTGGTGCATTGGGGCGACGGGCAATTGATTCACGATATTTTTTGTGCATCATACCAATTGCCTGAGATTTTGAAACAGCCATATAAAACCCTTTTCCAAAATCCTTATTATTTCTACCACGAGTTACATCGATGTTAATAATCTTTTCAGCAGTTCCATGAAAAAGAATAATGTCAGCTTGCTGCAACATACTGGTCAATTTCCTCCACCATCTCGGTGGGAGTCATGGAATCAAAAATATCAGGACATTCACCAATAAAATTAATAATATGAAACTTTTCATCTAAATTTAAAAAGTCTTCGGTAGATAAGGAACGAGCAGATTTATATTTTTCAGTTACAAGATACATAAGATAGATGGTATTATTAAGTCTCTTTTCACTCATATAAATCCTCCATTATTATCAGAATTAATATAACATAAATTTCCATGAAAATCGACTTATTTTTCAAGGATGTTTGAGATTTATACATATTAGCAACAGTCCCACCGCCCCCTTCCCTATACCAAGAGAAGGAAATCATGCTACAATGTAAGGCAGGACTGCCTGCAAATGTATTTGCGTAAGATGCTTCTGCTTGCCGCATTGCCATTATTCTCTTCCCTCTGCTTTGGCCAGGAAAACATGACCCTTGAGCAGGCCCTTAACATTTCCCTTGAACGCAACAGCGACATAAAAAAGCAGCGGTATGCACTGGCACAGGCGGAAGGCCAGTACATGGCCGTAAAGGGCAAGACCGACATCGAAATCGGGACGGAGGCAAAGTACCAGATCAAGAACAATCCCGTTGACCCCCAGGATCCCCACTACGCATACACCTATTCATTCTATAATGAGGATTCAAAAAACGGAATCTACCTTGACAACACCATCAGCCGCCAGACGACGGGTTCCGTATACATAAAGAAGCTTTTTTCCTTTGGCCTTGAGTCAAAGCTTTCGTATTCAATCCGCCGCAACAACGACACCCCGGAATACACCTACTCAAAGAACTACAACCTGGACAAATACAGGCAGGAAAAGGGACGCAACACCGGAGAACTCAGCCTTGAGCTTACGCTGCCACTCTTCAAGTCATTCCAGAATTCCATCACCCACATGCAGATGGAAAGTGCAAGGGCACAGATAGAACAGATGCGCTACCAGCTCCAGGACACCATGGCAAAAACCGTCCTTGAAACTTCCAAGGCCTACTGGCAGTATTACTGCGCATGCGAAAACTACAAGCAGCTTCTGGGCCTTAGGAACAAGATCCAGCAGCGATATGAAAACATGAAGGAACTTCAGGCAAGCGGAGTCAGGTCAAGGGCAAACCTCCTTACCATCCAGGTCAACAGGATGGAAAACGAGCGCGCCATAGAGAATGCCATGGTGCAAAGGACAGATGCAAAGATGAAGCTGCTGCAGGTCATGGGCTACGACCGGGATGAAGAACTTGGGGAACCTTCCCTCACCGCCGTAAAGCCATACCTTTACGATGGACTTTACCCAACTCCGGAAATGATTACGGACGAATACGTGGATTCCATAACGGAACACCGCAACGACTTTCTTGCCATGAAGAAAAAGATCGCAGCCGCAGACTTGAAGGTGGCTTCTTCAAGACTTGACAGGCTTCCGGACGCAAACCTTAACTTCAACATAGGGGCAACGGGCAACAAGTATTCCGACAGCCCGGTGGACTTTGTGGATTCAGGCTTCTGGAACATTCCGGGGGCAAACATCGGCGGCGGTCTTGGACTTTCCATGAAGCTTGGCAACAACGAAAAAAGGGGTGCAAGCCAGCAGGCCATTGCTGAATATGACGACGCACTGAACGAATACACCAGGGCACGCACCGAACTTGCAACCCAGCTTGTGAACATCGTCAGGAAACTACAGGCCTACAGGAAGAACGTGGAGACGGCAGACGAAGTCCTTGCCCTCCAGAATTCACTTTACGAAAACCAGGAAGTGCTCTTTACGTCAGGATTCATCAACGCTGACACCCTCATCGAGCAGGACCAGAAGAACCTTGATGCAAAAAGCACGTACAACCAGGTGCTCATCGACTTTATGACGGGCATCCTCCAGTACAAGTACCTTACGGCATCCATGCTCACTGTTGAAGCTTCCGTTGAATATGAAGAAAAGGAATGGAACTACCCGACGGAAGAACAGGACATGCCACTAGTGTCACCCTGAACTTGACCCTGATCTAGATGCCTCTGTCACCCTGAACTTGATTCAGGGTCTCTCCAAATTTGAATTCTCCACCATTTGGGTATAAAATTAATGCATGAATGTATGTAACATCGACACGGCAGAAACCAAGATAGAAGAAACCCTTGAGACTACCATCAAGGAAACAAGAAAGCAGCTTGGCCAGATAAGAAGCAGGCTTTACACCAACGAGACAAAGATGAAGATTTCCTGCAGCATCATCTCAAAGATTGCCCTTGCAGCAGAAATCCTGTTTTTTGTAATCCTTGCATGGGCGGTTACCATGTTCATCCTTGGAAAAACCGGCGCCGTTGAACGCTACGTGCAGGCCCATCCGATTCCCCCCATGCCGGACATGCCCAAAGGCCCCATGGGACCTGGACCCCACCCGAGGATCATCCGCAGCATGCAGGACATACACCGCTTCTGCACCTTCATGCTTAAGACAGCCTACATAACCGTAATGTCGATTCTTTCGATCCACCACTTCAGGAAAATATTCTTCCGCATTTCAAAAGGCGAGCGCCCCTTTGACGAGACCAACACGGCCCACCTTAACCGCATTACGATTTACACTGCCCTCATGACAATCTTTGCACCCCTTGCACTCTGCATCGCAATCCTGAGTTTTGCCCTTTCGCGGATCTTTGTCTACGGAAACCTTCTTCAGCAGAAAGCAGACGGCACCATCAAGGACCAGGAAAGCATTATCTTTTCCTTTGCAGAAATCACGGAAAACAAGTCAGGCCAGACGGGGCAGCACATCAAGCGCGTTTCAGAGTATTCAAAAATTCTTGCAGAGGGAATGGGACTGCCGCCGGAAAAGGTTGAAGAGATTCGGCTTGCATCAGTTCTCCACGACATAGGAAAGCTTCTCGTGGACTCGCGCATCCTTGAAAAACCCGGAAAGCTTACGGATGAAGAATTTGCAGAAATCAAGAAGCACGTAACATACGGCGACAGGCTTTTACAGGGGCTCAACGGCGAGGTACTCAACACGGCAAAACTCATTGCCCGGGACCACCACGAGCGCTACGACGGCAAGGGTTACACCCAGGGAACCTGTAAAGACGACATAAGCCTTGAAGGAAGAATCGTTGCAGTTGCAGATGTCTTTGATGCCCTTACAAGCAGGAGAAGCTACAAGGATGCATGGGATGCCAAGGACGCATACGATGAAATAGTTTCCAAGGCAGGAAGCCAGTTTGACCCAAAGGTTGTCGAAACCTTCAGGGCCAACTACGAAAAGATTGAATCAGTCAGGATTTCACTTAAGGACCAGCAGGCTTGACTTCTGGTATTTTGGAAGGAACTTCTTTATTCCCCCGGACATGAAGGAAACCGTAACCACATATTCCCCGTCGGAAGTGCGGTCGGTTCCAACTATCTGGCCTTCGCCATAGTCATCGTGGAACACCATTGCTCCCCTGCAGTATTTTTCTTCCATCGGATCCCTTGCAGAAAATCCCCTTCCGCTCTTAAAGTTTTCCGGAGCCTGGCCCAGGATCCTGATGTTCTGGTTGCCGAGTTCATAAAGGAAAAGGCTTGGGCCGCTGGTGCTTGTCCTTCCGTACATTCGGCGCATTGCACAGCTTGTAAAATAAAGTTCGTCACGTGCACGGGTAATTCCAACGTAAAAAAGACGCCGCTCTTCTTCAAGCTCGCTTTCTGACTTTCCATCACGCGGAAAGACTCCCGTCTCCATGCCTGTAATTATTACCCTAGGAAATTCAAGACCCTTTGTATTGTGAAGGGTGATCAGTGTCACGCTGTCAGGATTGTCCTCTTCCTGCTGGCTGTCCAGCGTGCGGTCAAGGTTTATGTGGTCAAGAAAATCCGTAAGGCCCTGGATGGTGCATGGATAAAGGATGGCACTGTTTACAAGTTCCTCAAGGTTTGCAATTTTCTGGGTGCCGCCAACTTCATCCTGCTCCCGGTGGAATTCTTCAAGGCCGCTTTCAGAGATTACGGACTGAACAAAGGAACTGAGCTTTCTGTCAAGGTTCTGCCCGGCCTGCGGTTCAGGGGAAATTGCAAGTTCGGCAAGGCTTGCGGCTTCAGAAGTTACAGGCACGTCAGGCAGCATGGATGCAAATTTTTCCACAAGGGCTGCAAAGGAATCAAATCCTTCACGGGCCTTCTTGGAAAGCTTTAGGCTGCGGCCTGCATCCACAATGTTACTGGAATCCGACTGGGCTTCAAGAACCAGGGCTTCTTCTATTATCTTGTCCTGGGTGGTGTTGCCGATGCCGCGGACAGGCTTGTTTACGATCCTGCGGAATGAAATCTCGTCGCGCCTGTTGAGCACAAAGCTGAGCCATGCAATGGAATCCTTGACTTCCTCGCGCTCGTAGAACTTGAGGGATCCCACAACGGAATAGGGAATGCTTGAATGCAGGAATTCAGTTTCAAAGCCAAGGGACTGGGCGTTGGTCCTGTATAGTATGGCCCAATCGCTGTAAGGAACTCCTGCATCGTGGGCCTGCTCGATTATGCTCATGCAGAATTCAGTCTCGTCATCCTGGTTTGGAAGAAATACGAGGGCCGGCTTTTTTCCCTTTCCACGGGCTGCAACAAGTTCCTTGCCAAGTCGGTCCTGGTTGTTCCTTACGACACTTGATGCGCAGTCAAGGATTTCAGAAGTAGAGCGGTAGTTGGTTTCCAGGCGAACGATTTTTGTCCCGGGGAATTCCTTCTGAAAGTTGAGGATGTTCTGGACTTCGGCTCCGCGGAATTTATAGATGCTCTGGTCGTCATCACCTACAACGCAGACGTATGCACCGCCGGAAGAAAGTTCCTCCAGAAGCTTGAACTGTGCAACGTTTGAGTCCTGGTATTCGTCCACCATGATCACCTTAAAGCGGTTATGGATGCTGTTCTTTACGTTCTGGTTTTCCTTAAGCACAAGGTACGGCAGAAGGATCAGGTCGCCAAAATCTGCGTTGCCCGTTGACTCAAGGCGTTCCTGGTACCTTGCATAAACTTCCGGAAACTTTGGGTCGTCATCAATGAGGGCAAGGTCAGGACTGTCTGGAAGAATGCAGTAATCCTTTGCAAGTGAAATGCGCTTTGCAAAATGACCGGCATCCTTTTTTGTCATTCCAGGCACGGCCTTTGTAATCAGCGTAACCATGTCCTCGTCGTCATAGACCGTAAAATTCGGGTCAAGCCTTAAATCCGTTTCCTTTACGTATGTCCTCAGGAACCAGGCACCAAAGGAATGGAACGTCCTGATCTGGGACCACTGGGCGTTGGGTTCAAGGGCGACGGCACGATCTTTCATTTCCTGGGCCGCCTTTTTTGTAAAGGTTACCGCAAGGATTGAAGACGGCTTTACGCCAAGCTGGGATATGAGGTATGCAATTTTTGTAGTGATAACGCGGGTCTTTCCCGAACCAGCTCCTGCAAGAATCAGGAGGGGTGAACCTTCGTGAACAACGGCTTCCCGCTGTTCAGGGTTGAGTACCGAAAGATATTCCTGTGCTGTCATGAAATTCCTTTTACAATAGAATGGAATCTATGTCAACTTCCGAAGAAGCAACTGCCTTTACGCGGACAACGGCACCTGGCACAACCCTGGCTGCACGTTCTGCATCATCAAGGTCATACCTTACGACAACGCTGCCGTCAACTTCCGGAGCATCAAACCATGCCCGTCCTATGGCAAGTCCTTCGTCCCGAGAGTTTTCATCTTCCCCGGAGTTTTCAACGATTTCTTCTATTAATACGTCATATTCCCTGCCAACGCGCGCCCTTAAGGATTCCACGGTTATCTCATGCTGAATTGCAGTAAGACTGTCTGCGCGGCCTTGAGCAATTTTTGTGCTTACCTGTTTTTTCATGCTGAATGCAGGAGTGTCGTCTTCGCGGCTGTATGCAAAGCAGCCGGACCAGTCGCTCCTGATTTCCCTGAGGAAATTTTCCGTGGCAAGGGCGTTGTCCTTGGATTCCCCGGGAAAGCCCGTAAGGAAAGTCGTACGGATGCAGCTGTCGGGCAGCTCGCGCCTGATGGTCCTTACAAGATTTATGTAGGACTGGGCACTTCCCTTCCTGTTCATTGCCCTGATGATGGTGCTGTCCCCCGACTGGAACGGAATGTCAAAGTACGGCAGGAACCTTTTGTCTTCCTTAAGCACTTCCAGTATGTCCGTGTTAAAGTGGTCGGGGTGAATGTAAAGAAGGCGCACCCAGAAATTTCCTTCCAGGGCAGAAATTGCCTTTATGAGCTGGTAAAGGGGCGAGTGTCCGTTGGCACCGGTAAAGTCCGGGCAGTCAATGAGGGGGGACTGCTGCTGGCGGTAGATTATGTCGTGCCAGTTTTTTCCAGGTTCAAAGTCATCGTCCTTTCCGCAACCGTAGGCTGCAAGATCCTGGCCGATAAGGTTGATCTCGAAAATGCCCCTGGCAAGAAGGGACTTTATTTCTTCCACAATTTCTGCAATCTTTCTTGAACGCAGGGAACCGCGGATGATTGGGATGGCGCAGAATGAACAGCGGTTGTCGCATCCTTCCGTAATCTTTACGAAGGCACTTCCCTTGTAGGAAAGCATGGTCTTTCTTTCTCCGCAGCAAACGCCCTTCTGCTCGGCCTTGATTACCGGCCTGCTTCCGTCATCAAAAATGCGCCTTACCGTTTCATCGATAAGGGAAAGGTCTCCGTTGCCGACAATTCCATCTGCTTCCGGAAGGTCACCCTTGAAAATTTCTGCATAGCGCTCTGCAAGGCATCCGGCGAGGACAACCTTTGCCTTTGGATAGGCAGTCCTTGCTTCCATGAATGAATTGATGCTTTCCTCTTTTGCAGACTGAATGAAGCCGCATGAATTTATGATGATAAGGTCTGCCTGTTCCGGCTCGTAGGTATGCTCGTAACCAAGATCCAGAAGACGGCTTATGATAAGCTCACCGTCAACCTGATTTTTTGCACAGCCGTGCTGGTCAAGAAAAAATTTCTTTGAAGCCATGATAAGTTCCTTGTATTGCTTTTCGTTCAATATGGTAAAAAAAATGAACCCTGCGCAAAACCGCCAGAAGCAGAATGCTCAGGGTATCTGATGCATAAGGTGCATCACCTGGATTTTCTAGTCCAAATCGATTACGACAAGGCGGTACTTTCCGTCCCTGTCGCGCACCCACTTGATGTCCTCTGCCTTTACTTCACCGGCCTTGCCAACTTCAAGGTCCTTTGTGGTGAATCCTGCAATGACCTTTATCTTGAGGGCGTTGGCATTGCTCATCCAGAGCCTTGTTCCGTTGTTTGAACTTACGGAAACCCTGTCGCCGCTCTTGTAGTAGTCTTCCACGTAAGTCTGCCTGTCGCTCTTGTACCTGAAGAGGCATGAGCCGCGGAATGCAGTTTCGATGGTAAACGGATAGGCCCTTGTGTCTTCGTGAATGACTATCCTGTTTGCATTGTTCTTTACGGTGGAAGCTGCAGGAATGTCGGAAAGTTCCGTTCCACCTTCACCGGAAGCCTGGGCAATTTCCACGCCGGAAGTCTCACCGGTCTTTTCAAGAAGCCTTACTTCTGCACCGTAACTTTCTTCATCAGAACTTACATCGCCAAGATAAACGATCATGTCTGCAAAACCGTCACCGTCAACATCCAGCTCGCGCTCCTCGCTAAGTTCAACAATCTGTGTCCCAGACGGCATGAGGAGGGCAAAGTTCCCGACAGTGGAAGCAACAGTAAGCACGATGTTTCCGTCGCCAGACTTTGTAGGAAAGAGAATCTGGTCGCCCTTGTAGAACCTTTTTGTCTCGGCCTTGCCAGTAAACTGGTACTGGTGAATTCTTTCGCGAACTTCAACTTCCTTTGCAACCTGAAGCTTTTTTTCCGGAATCTTGAACACGAATATGTAAAGGTAGACGCCGGCTGCCGAAAGCAGGAGAACCCCAAGGGTAACAAGGAGGGGCATGAGGAATTTTGGAGGCTTCTTCTGGGTAAGCTCAATGGGAACCGGAGATTCCTGGATTTTCTTTGCGTGGTAGAGCCTGATTACTTCTTCCGGCCTTACTCCAACGAATTCACAATAGTTTGAAAGAAAACCAAGAAAGTAGGATTCACTTGGAAACTCATCCACCTGCTCCTTCTCGATTGCCTGAAGGTAGCTTTTTGTAATTGCAGTTGCAGCTTCAACCTGCTCGTATGTATAATTCTTACCCTCACGGGCCTTGCGGATCAAATCACCGTAGCTTTCCATTTTTTACTCCGAAATAAGGAAGTTGTTGTAGTTGTTTGCAGATGACGGCGGATCATAGATAAAACGCTGGTCACTGATGTTTGTATTTAACTTATAGTTGTAGAAATCAAAAACGTAAACCTCGTCCTGGGCAGTGGTGGCCTTTACGCGGCGAATCATCTTTGAAGACGGATCAACTGAAATCAAGATCATGCGGAAAGTTTCCGTTGGAGAGCGTCTTGAAAGCTGAAGAACCACAACCATCTCGTCGCTGTTTTCCTCAAGGGGAACGGCAGCCTGACCCGATGCATAGGCAATGGAATAGTAGCGCCTTAAAAGTGAAAGGCCCTGTGCCGTGGCTGCATTTTCCTCAATTCCCGAAACGTTCTGCTCAAGGATTGCAGAAGAACCAGGAAGGTAAATGGTCAGGTCGCTTCCATTAAATACGACAACCTGGTCCTGTGGATCCGTAAAATCCATCCTGAGCATGCCGGGCTTCTTGTAGCTTACCTTGCCTTCCATGCCAGTCTTGCCGATTTTTACCTCTATGTCCGCCTCGTAGTCGTTGATCTGCTCGTAGCGTTCGCTCACTGCCTTGAAAAAATCGTTTGCGGTTGTAATTCCCTGTGCAAAAAGCGGAAACATGCCCATGGCAACTGCCAGAACTGCTCCAAATAGTCTTTTCATCATAACCGTCCAATTTAAAGGTTTGGCTTTATTTTAATCGATTGCAGAAAAATTGTCTATTATTGGGTAAAAAGAAAAAGGCGGTCGGGGCAGCATTGACATGTTTAACCGGAGCTTGGGCAGCTTAACCGCAACCTGTGCTGCATAACCGCGGCAAAAAACAGGAAACTGCGGCAAAAACTGCTTAACCGCGGCGAAAACAGGAAACTGCGGGAAAAACTGCTTAACCGCGGCCGGTCAGAAAAAAAATCCAAAAACATTCAAAAAACCGGCCCAAACCGTGCAGAAAAAACAAAAAACGTACAATCATATATATGGACATATTTGCCACCGATAAACTGCAAACGCGCGATGCCTTTTACCGGTGCTTATTCCACACCCGGATTGTGACCCTGGCACCTACGCAGGGAAGACTGCTTTCCGGAACAGATTTTTTACAGGAGCTTATGATTATGAATTCACTTAACCAGGTTATTATTGAAGGAAACGTGGTCAGGCAGCCGGAAAAACGCCCCTGCCGCACCGGATCTTTCCTTTGCAGCATACCCATTGCAGTAAACAGGCGCTACAAGACCCCGGAAGGCCAGCCGGTGGACGAGGTATCCTACTTTGAAGTCACCACCTTTGGCCCCCTTGCAGAAACCTGCGAAAAATGGTGTCCCAAGGGCCGCGGAATCCGTGTAGTCGGAAGGCTCAAGCAGAACATCTGGGAAGACGACAAGGGCAAGAAAAACAGCAAGGTTGAAATCATCGCCGAGCATGTTGAATTCAAGCCTTTCTATAAAAAGAATGAAGGAGAAAGCAGCGGGCCGGAAAATGCAACCAGCGGACAGTCAAGCGTAACAAAGGACCAGAAGATGAAGATGCTCAAGGAAGCGGCGGCAGCTGCCCAGAAGGAGGTGGATGAAATAGAATTTTAAAAGAAATGGAGGCTGCCCGGGAATACGTAGCGGCGGTTCAGCCGGCCAAAATGATCCTGAAACAGCCTCCAGTCAAGGGACAATTCCCCTACTTCCTCTTGCCAGGTTTCTTGCCGGACTGGAAGGATTCTGCCCCGGAAGAAGACTTTGCCTTGAAGGCCTCGATTTTTTCCGGATTGTAGAAACCATCCTTCCAGTTGAACCTGGAAGCCCCGTCAATAAGTCCATGGCTCTGGATCAGGGAAATCATGTTCCTTACATCGCCCTTAAGAACCTTGGTCTTGGAGAAGTCGATGAACTGGCGGCTCCAGCCCTTGTTCTTGAGGGTTTCAATCTTGTCGATGATGCTGAAAGGATATTCTGGCATGACAAAGGAACCGTCTTCCGTGGAATTTACCTTGAAGCCCATCTTTTCCTTGTCGCTGAAATACGTAAAGTCGTATTCCCTTGGCAGCTTGAACCTCATGCGGAACAGTGCCGGATAGGAGAAGATGCACAGAAGGACGCGGGACCTGTCGGATGCAGTCTCAAATATGGATTCCAGGTTGCGCTGTGAATTTTCATAGGGAGAAACCACAGGCATGATGTTCAGGTTTTCAAGGAAGCTTACAGCCCACCTGTTGAAGGTGTAAAGGTAAGGCCCTGCAATCATGTGAACACCCTTGTACCCCTTGAGGATGTTTATCTGGGCAAGGTTATTTACTATGTAAGTGGTGTAGCCCTTTTCCACAAGAACCTTGAGCTTTTCTTCAAGGTCGTCCATTGTTCCCTCGGCAGCAAATGGATCCAGGTTAATGATGACCATCTTCTTGCTGTATGGAAGAACAGGCTTTGCAGGAGTATCCTTCTTGATAAGATCCCAGCTTGTCTCGCAGTTAAGTTCAACAACGACACGGACTGGATGCAATGGAGCAACAAGGTGTGCATCTGCAACTGTGGAAACGCCAATGTAAAGACCTTCCGGGAACCAGCTGATGCCGCCCTTTGGAGCCGGTGTCAGGTCGAGGATCGGAAGCTTTTCAGGCCCAGGCTGTCTCCTGAACTTTGACATGTCCGGCGGAAGAATGCGCTTGTACCTCTTTGACATGTTCTTGGTCTGCAGAAGGTAAACGCTGTCGCCCTTGGTAAATCCGTGGGGAACGTCAACCCAGCGCTGTTCCTTTGAGTCTACGGTTACGGTACGAACCTTATGGCTTTCGCGGCCGCTGTCGTCCTTCTTGTGAAGTCGGATGCTGTCACCAGGATCAGGATCGTAGTCTCCACCGGTAATGAGGGCCATCTGGATAGCAGTTGCACTTTCGCTGTTCTGTGCAACGGCTGCGGCCCTTTCCTTTTCTTCGTCAGAAGCAGGCCTTGTGGAACTGATGCGCCCAAGGTAGATTCCCGTTCCTCCAGCCTGGGAAGGATTGAGGATCTTTTCGCCGGCCTGCTCAACACCTTCCTTTACATCCTTAAAGCCGTACCAGTAGTTTGTCTTTGAACGTGCAAAGTCAGTGCTCAGGATTCTCTTTCCTTCTGCAAGGGCACCCTTACGGTCATTTTCCCAGTGATCCATTACATAGCGGTAGGCTGCAGTTACAGCACCTACGTACTCTGCACTCTTCATGCGTCCTTCAATCTTAAAGCTGTCAACACCGGCCTGCATGAGTTCCGGAATCTGGTCAATGAGCTGAAGGTCACATGGAGAAAAATAGTAGCCAGTCGAAAGGTTGCCGGGGATTTCTGCATTGTAAAGACGACGGCAGGCCTGGGTGCACATGCCGCGGTTGGCAGACTTTCCGCCAAGATAGCTTGAAAAAAGGCAAAGGCCGCTTTCGCTTACGCAAAGGGCACCGTGAACGAACATCTCGATTTCTGCATTGGTCCTTGCCTTAATGGACTTGATTTCTTCCAGGCCAAGTTCGCGGGCAACGACAACACGCTTAAGGCCCTGTCGACTCAAAAGGTTTGCGGCAGCAGCAGATTCAACATTCATCTGGGTTGAGGCATGGAGTTCAAGCTTTGGAAAAAATTCCTGGCACATTCTAATTACGCCAAAATCCTGGACGATAAGGCCGTCAGGACCAATCTTATTGAGGTAATTTAAAAAACGGTAAAGGCGTTCCGTCTCGCTTTCTTCACAGACAGTGTTGACTGTTACGTAGATTTTCTTTCCAAGCCTGTGAACGCTCTGGACTGCAGCTTCAAACTGATTCCAGGCAAAATTGGATGAACGGAGACGGGCATTAAAACTTTTAAGGCCCATGTAAACTGCATCGGCACCTTCGCCAATGGCGGCGTCAAGGGCTTCGATATTTCCCGCAGGAGCAAGTAATTCTGTCATAGATTACAGTATATAGAAAAAATAAAAAAAAAGATACACGGGTTATGTGTCCAGGTCACTTGCGGCACGGCATAAAATCCGACCAAATAGAAGTTCAGGAATATTTTCTGGCCCCAGGCTTAAGCCTAAGAAATTCTTCCGGCGTAAGGGCCTGCACCCTGGAAAATCTGTAATCCCTTGTGTTCCGCGTGATGATGTAGTCTGCATTCAGCTCTGCAGCACATTCATCCTGCAGGCAATCTTCAAAGTCAGAAAACTCCGGGCGATGGAGGGCACCCAAAAGCTTCTGCCTGTCCAGGGAAGAAACCTCAAAATAGTCCAATAAAGATTCAATAAAGAAACGCCGTTGCTCTTGAGAATAGTTCTTTCTCATGATGTACCAAAGATTCGGAATGGTATGAGCTGCCAAAACACCTTTTATTTTCCGGCCCTGTATCATCTTCAGAACTTTCTCAGAACTTTCCACAAAGAATTCCCTGTTTTGCAATACATCAAGAATGATGTTTGTATCAATTAAAAGGTCCATATTTTTCCTCCAATGCTTCATAACGAGCCTTTTCGCAATCAAAATCTGCCGGTAAAGTGCCCTTAAACTTCATTATATTTTTAAAAGCTTCTTTCTTTTTTCGCTTTTCCTCTTCTTCATTCTCCACATAAAGCCTGAACTTCTGGCCCTTCTTAAGGTTAAGCCCTTCCAAGGATCCAAGGAGCCTTACAACGCTTCCGTCAAAAATTCCCTCTAGAATGCGCCGTCCGTCAGGAAGAAAATTTTCACCATAGGAAGCAGTGGATGCTTGAGAAGCAGATGGAGATTCAACAGACGCAAGACCTGCATTTTCATCAATCCTGCATTCAGCCCTGCATTCACCATCATGACAGTCGGGCTTTGGCACCTGGTTCCTGCGGATGAATTCCTCTCGCACACCGTAAATTATGGAAAGCTCGCGGACCACCTTGTCGCCCGGAACCACCTCACCATTTTCGTACTTGATGTAGGACTGCCTTGAAATCTCAAGCCGCCTTGCCACTTCTTCCTGGGTAAGAGAATTTGTCTGCCTTAGGTACCTTAATATTTCCTTCATGAAAACAGCATAGCACCCGATTTACAAAATGTCAAATTCAAGATTTACACAATGTAAACCATTCTTCTGGCATTTGATTTTTTACGGGGCGGCCTATATAATACGGCTCATGAAAAATTCCGCAAAACTTCCGGACCACAAGCTAGACGTAAGGCTCATGGCCTTTGACCTGGACGACACCCTTCTTACAAAAGACTGCACCATAAGTCCTTCCACCATAGAAACCCTAAGGCTTGCAGCTCAAAAGGGAATCTACGTAGTCCTGTGCTCCGGCCGCATGGAAGACGGAATCATGCCCTTCGTACGGCAGCTGAACCTTGAAGGCACGGAAGCCGGCCGCTACATCATCGCCATCAACGGATGCTCCATCTACGACCTGCAGGAAAAAAGGGAAATCTACCTCAGGAACATGGAAAGCGAAATCCTGCTCAAGGCCGACGAGGCTGCAGAAAAAGCCGGCTATCATTCTGAAGTCTATTCCCCTGACACGATTTTCTATCCGGTTGAAACAAGGTGGACAAGGCTGGACGTTGACCTTTGCAGGGTGAAGGGAAAGGTTGTGGAAAATTACAGGCAGTTCCTTAAGGACGGAAAATTCCCGAAGATGCTCATTGCAGGTGAACCGGACAGAATCAGGATCCTCGAAGGTGAACTCAAGTCAATGCTCGGCCACAAGGCCGTCGTATTCACAAGCAAACCATTCTTTCTTGAAATCCTTCCACCAAACTGCGGCAAGGGAGAAGCTATTCTTTGGCTTGCGGAAAAACTTGGAATCAGCAGGGAGCAGACTGCAGCCTTTGGCGACAGCATGAACGACGAATCCATGATAAGACTGTGCGGAAATGGAATCGCCATGTGCAACGGACTTGATGCCATAAAGGAAACTGCAGACTACGTTACGGAAAAAGACAACAACAACGACGGGGCAGCCGACTTCATTAAAAAATTCATCCTGTGAGTTGTTGACATTTAACTTTAGTTGCTATATGCTAACTATAAACAAGGATAAGTGATCTGATTCTGTTTAACAGAATCTTCTGTTTTTAAGCCATATAAAAAACAAGAAAACCTCGAAAATACTTCACTCATTCTTTTAAGGGAGCTGCTTTTGTGTGTGTTTGGGCAGCTCCTTTTTTTTCGGGGCGAACTTAATTCAGCATGAATAAAAGAACCACAGAAATAAAATTGCATTGAACCTTCAAATGGAATATAATCCTGCTGAATGCCGGAGTGAATCATGGACGACAACGAATACTATTCAATGATGCGAAGACAATATTCAAACCCAATCAGGATCAGGAAAAATTCAAGTTCCGCCTTTAGCGAAAGTCAGGGACAGACACCAGGTTCCTTTAAAAGCTGGGAGAAAAAATACGGACACGAAGATGCAGAAATGTTCCTTGAGCGAAACACGGAAACAACTCCCGACGAAGAGTGACACCCCAGGGGAAGCATCATGCACTTTGTCAAGAAATTTTCTCATTGATTTAACTGCAATTCGATTTCATTGACCACATTATCCATATCAGGATAGACAAAATCCTCAGTTATGTTAAGTTTTGCCAATTCATCAAAAATAGTATTTACTCTTCATCCAAATCTCTTCTGAACTTCTGATAAAGCTCATCAATAAAGATACCCATAATTTCCTTCTTCAAATCTGGCTTCTTCAAAAGCAAATGGAAGAACTGCTTAGTATCAGCATTTCCCTGAACTAAGGCATCATCAAGATGATCGTAATATGCTGCAGTAAAATCTTCGCGACTATTATGCAATGCACTTTCTTTAAGGTCCTCATCTTTTTCAAGAATGTCTTTTACACCCATGGCAGACTGTGAAGCCATATCAACATCTACAGAAACGCCAAGAGCTTCGTTCATTTTCTTGATGATTTCAGACAGTTTTTCCTTTGTATCCACAGTTGGAAGTGGTGCATTTGGATCTGAACTTTTTATACCTGGCTTTGGCTCAATTTTTGGTTTATTGATTTCCCTTTCTTTTTTCTGATTGAAAGTATCAATCTTAATCTTGTTCTTTAGATCAAAACCTTCTCTTCCTTTTCCTTCTTTCAAATATGGAATAAGCCAGCTTAAGAACAGATACAGCTTATGCATTTCTGTACTCTGCAAAGGAACAATCTGAGCCAAGAAACTATAGTATTTTACATAACGTTTAATCTTTGTTTTTATTTCACGCTGAGTATCATCATCAAACTGTTTAATCTTGATCTTTACTTTATCCAATTTTGCAGATACTAACGCCTTTGCATTTTTCTTCTCTAATGTTTTCTCAATACATTCATCAATATCATAGAAATCCAGAACATTATATCCGCGTAATTCCATCTCAACTTCTTTTAACTGTTCCATAGAAACTGGATTTTCCAGGATTGTTCTTGAATAATATGGAGCAAAAGAAGCCTGGATTTCTTCGATTGTGTTTGAGAAGTCTACGATGTATGTTCGTTTGTCATAAGGAGGACAAATACGATTCAAACGGCTTAAAGTCTGAACTGCAGCAATGCCACTAAGACGTTTCATT
>JAZLGN010000008.1:0-35273 GCA_045616325.1 Treponema sp. | reverse complement strand
CTGGGAAATGAGCTTGTCTGCGATTGTAACGCAGTTTGCCTGTTCACCCTGTGCATTTTCATAGATGATCTTTACATTCTGGCCGTCAACATAGCCAAGTTCCTTAAGTCCATCAACAAATCCCCTGTAGGATGCATCGAGGGCAGGATGTTCAACAAGCTGAATGGCACCAATTTTAACCTGCTTCTGTTTTTTTGCAGCAAAAGCAGTGGAAGCTGCACAAAGAGCTGCAAGGATCATGGCAGCCTTTACGAGTTTTTTCATTATAATATTCCTCCAATGGCAAAAATCATACATCAGATTGACCAAAAAAGCAATTTTTACCCTTGAAATATGAAAAATCTGATTTATAATAATATAAAAGTGTAAATTTTATTCTTTGGGAGAATATATGGCTAAAGCTAAGAAAACTTCAGTATCAACAATACTGATCACTACAGTCGTTTTGGGACTCATTGCCTTCTCAATCGTTCTGTTCTCGCTCATTTCAAAATACCTTACAAAGGGACTCGTAAAGTACTTTGAAGATGACGTAATGGATTATTCCGAACTGATGCTCAAGGAACTTAAGGTTGAAGAAGAAAACCTTGAGACAATAGAAACTTATTTTGCAGAGACATGCGGCAATGTATACACCCAGTTTGGCGAACTTAATGATTATACGATCACAAACATGATTACGGGTGCAAGATCCGTATTTAACGTACAGGCCTTTGCAGTCTTTGATGAAAACTTCAGCCAGGTTACTCCTGACAATGTGGGAAAATTCTCTCCTACCAATGAAAACATCAGAAAAGCCATGAGCGGCCAGACTTCCACCACAATCCAGAAGGAAGGCCAGGACATTGCCATGGAACGTGCAGTTCCAATCAAACATGGAAATTCCGTAGTCGGCGTACTTATCGGAAAGGAAATCCTTACAAGCCAGAAGTTCGTGGAAGAAGTAAAGGCTTTCTCCAAGTGTGAAGTTACCGTATTTGACAACGACACACGCGCCTACACCACCCTTTCAGGCATGCGCGGAACAAAGATTGCAGACATGGCCCCAATCCGCCTCTGCGAACAGGGAAAGGATTTTTCCGGAATCGCAACAATCGGCGGAAAGAAGTATGTGGTTTACTACTTCCCTATGAAGGATTCAAACGGAAAGTACCTTACTACATTCTACCTTGGAAAGGAACTCCACGCAGTAACACTCGTAACGGAGACAATCTTCAAGCCTCTCCTTACAGTCACAATCATCATGGTTGTAGCACTCTTTGTACTCCTCATCGCAATCATACTTACAAAGGTTGTTAAGCCGCTCAACCACCTTGGAACAGCCATGAGAGGCCTTGCATCCGGGGAAGCAGACCTTACAATCCGTCTCCCTGTCAAGGGCAACGACGAATTTGCAGACATCTCAAAGAATGTCAACGTATTCATCATCATGCTCCAGAACATCGTTTCGGAACTTAACAAGGCCCAGGACCAGCTTTCAGAAATCGGACAGAGCCTCGGATCAAATTCACAGCAGTCTGCATCTGCAACAGCCGAGATCATGGCAAACATTGCAGGAGTAAGAAAGCAGTCTGAAAACCAGGCACTTGCAGTAAACGAAACAAATACTGTCCTTTCAAACTCTTCTGCAGCCATCGACGTTCTTGCAGAGCTTGTGGAAGCCGAGACAAACGGCATCAACGAATCTTCTGCAGCCATCGAGGAAATGCTCGGAAACATTTCTTCCGTTACAAACTCGGTACACAAGATGGCAGACAGCTTTGTAACACTTGGTACTACAGTTGAAAACGGCAAGGGCAAGCTTGCCAACGTAGACGGAAAGGTAAACGAAATTGCAGAACAGTCAAAGATGCTTATCCAGGCCAACACCATCATCAGCCAGATTGCATCTGAAACAAACCTTCTTGCCATGAACGCAGCCATCGAAGCTGCCCATGCAGGAAAGGCCGGTGAAGGATTCTCTGTTGTTGCAAACGAAATCAGAAAGCTTGCAGAAACATCAAGTCTCCAGTCAAAAAACATCAATGCAGAGCTTAAGCAGATTTCTGCTTCCATCAAGGACGTTGTTTCCCTTTCAAAGGAATCTCAGACAGCATTCGGTTCCATCGTTGACCACCTTGATTCTACCGATGCCCTCATAAGGGAAATCAACAGTGCAATGAATGAGCAGGAAATCGCTTCCCGCAGGGTATTCGAATCCCTCAGCGACATGAAGAACCAGTCAATTGAAGTAAACTCTAAGACACAGGACATGTCGCGTGGAATCATGTCTGTTACCCAGAACATGAACTCTGTTTCGGAAATCTCTTCAACAATCCTTGGAAGCATGGACGAAATGACGGCAGGAACAAAGGAAATCAGTACTGCAACCCAGGGCGTTTCTGACCTTGCCCTCAAGACAAAGGACAACATCGACGCAATGAAGCAGAAGCTTGCTAAGTTCACTGTATAGTTCAAGACTGCATAAATGCATTCATCAGGCTGCCTGAATTGTCAGGCAGCCTTTTTTTTATTGCAGTCTTTTGCCTTTTTTTGCAATCTTCATGATGACATTAAATCCCAAATTCACTATAATAAGATGAAATTTTTATTTCACTTTATAGAGGGCAATATGGCATACTATTACGAAGAACCATCTCACACATTTGCTGAGTATCTTTTGATTCCGGGTTACACATCAGAAGAATGTATTCCGGATAATGTTTCTCTCAAGACTCCTGTAGTACGCTACAACAAGAAAGCTGGAGAACAGCCTGCACTTACCATGAACATTCCCATGGTTTCTGCAGTAATGCAGTCTGTTTCTGATGACCGCCTCGCAATAGCACTTGCAAAGGAAGGTGGAATTTCCTTCATCTTCGGTTCACAGACAATTGAAAACCAGGCTGCCATGGTTGCCCGCGTAAAGGCTTACAAGGCAGGATTCGTTACATCAGACTCAAACATCCGCCCAGATCAGACAATTCCTGAAGTTGTTGAACTCATAAAGGCTACAGGCCACAGCACCATCGCAGTAACAAGCGACGGATCTGCCCACGGAAAGCTTGAAGGCATCATTACCGAACGCGACTACAGGATTAACCATGTTGCCCCTGATGCAAAGGTAAGCGAATACATGACTCCATTCTCAAAGCTTGTTACGGGAAAAGATGGAATCTCCCTCTCGGAAGCCAATGAACTCATCTGGACACACAAGGTAAACCAGCTTCCAATCATCGATGACAAGGGAAACCTTGTTTCAATGGTATTCCGCAAGGACTTTGACAATCACCAGACCTACCCTAACGAAAACCTTGACTCTCAGCACAGATACATTGTAGGTGCAGGAATCAATACACGCGACTACATGGACCGTGTTCCTGCCCTTCTCGACGCCGGTGTAGACGTTCTCTGCCTTGACTCTTCAGAAGGATACTCATGCTGGCAGGGAAAGGCCCTCAAGGACATCCACGCAAAGTGGCCAAACGCAAAAGTCGGTGCCGGTAACGTTGTTGACCGTGAAGGATTCATGTATCTTGCAGAACAGGGTGCAGACTTCATCAAGATCGGTATCGGTGGCGGTTCAATCTGCATCACCCGCGAAACAAAGGGTATCGGACGCGGACAGGCAACGGCTACAATTGAAGTTGCAAAGGCACGTGACGAATACTATGCAAAGACAGGCATCTACATCCCTATCTGTTCCGACGGTGGTGTAGTTCATGACTATCACATTACCCTGGCCCTTGCCATGGGTGCAGACTTTGTAATGCAGGGACGTTACTTTGCCCGCTTTGACGAATCACCAACAGCAAAACTTAACATTAACGGAAGTTACGTCAAGGAATACTGGGGAGAAGGATCAAACCGCGCACGCAACTGGCAGCGCTATGACCTTGGTGGAAAGAAGACCCTTTCTTTTGAAGAAGGCGTTGACTCTTACGTTCCTTACGCAGGTCATCTCCACGACGGTGTTGCCCTTACAACAAGCAAGATCATCCATACAATGTGCAACTGTGGTGCCCTTTCAATTCCTGAACTTCAGGAAAAGGCAAAGATCACCCTGGTAAGCCAGACAACAATCAGCGAAGGAAGCGCACACGACGTTACTGTCCGCAACACTTCAATCCGCAGCTAGAAATTGCAATTATTTTTTGACTGTATCTGGCGCTGAATGCATCTCATACAGTCAGGGGGAATAAAATGAACGTAGTAATCATCGGTGCCCAGTGGGGAGATGAAGGAAAAGGTAAGATCGTAGACTACCTTGCAGAAGATGCAAAGTATGTCGTTCGCTATTCAGGCGGTCCAAATGCCGGTCACACAATCGTTGTTGACGGAAAGCAGTTTGCCCTCCACCAGGTTCCAAGCGGAATCCTCTACAAGGACAAGACTGTATTCCTCGGAAGCGGAATGGTAATCGATGCAGAAGCTCTTTTCAACGAGCTCCAGATGCTTAAGGACAACGGAATCGACTGGGAAGGCCGCGTATTCATTTCCGACCGTGCACAGCTTATTCTTCCAAAATACAGGACAATGGACAAGGAACGCGATGCACAGCGCAAGCGCCCCATCGGAACAACAGGCCGTGGAATGGGTATTGCCTATGCAGAAAAAGCTCATCGCGATGGCGTTCGTCTTGCTGACCTTGACTGGGCAGACAAGATGGCTGAATTTGACGGTGAAGACCTTGAATACATCAACAAGTATAAGGACCAGCTTCTTTCAATGAGGGTTGACCTTGTTGCAAAGATGCACGAATTCAGGAAGGACAACATCCTCTTTGAAGGTGCACAGGGTGCAATGCTTGACATCGACTCTGGAACATACCCATACGTATCTTCTGGCACTTCATGTGCTGCAGGTGCATGTACAGGTTCCGGCATCGGTCCACACTCAATCGACCAGATTCTTGGTGTTTTCAAGGCTTACCAGACACGCGTTGGAAACGGCCCAATGCCAACAGAATTCAACGAGTCAGACGAAAGCGAAAGCGAACTTTGCCGCTACGTACGCGACACAGGACGCGAATATGGTGTAACAACAGGTCGTGCACGCCGCTGCGGTTACCTTGACCTTGTTGCCCTCCGCTATGCATGCCGCTTTAACAGCATGGACGGACTCATCCTTACTCACCTTGACATTTACGATGCAATGGACCAGATTGAAGCCTGTGTTGCATACGAAATCGATGGAAAGATTGTTACTGACTTCCCTTCAAACGTAGACATGCTCAACAAGGCAAAGCCAGTCCTTGAAAAGTTTGACGGATGGAAGACCTCCCTCAAGGAAATCAAGAAGTACAGCAAGCTTCCTAAGAATGCACGCAAGTACATTGAATTCATTGAAGCCTTTACGGAAACACCAGTTTCAATCGTTAGCGTTGGTTACGAAAGAAACGAGACTTTCATCCGCAAGAATCCGTGGAAATAAAAACTTCGTTTTTATTTCCACTCAAGATTTTTCCATTCTAATGGATGGAAAAATCTTGACGCTAAAATTCTCAACGTTGACGATAAATGCCCTGACGAGGGATGTTTTTTTTCGCTCTAATGGGCGGAAAATTCTCAACGCTACTTGCAGACGCCCTATGCCAGGGCGTTTCTTTTTATACTGCTTCCTTCAGCTGGGATTCTTCCAGACGCTGGATGAATCCCCTGAGCCTTGAAAATTTTCTTCTCAACCTTATTTCCCTCAATAGCAGGACCAAGGCCGTGCAAAAACATCCGAAAGTTACTGCAACTATGCAATTAAAAGCAAACATCATTTCATTCCTCCAAAAACGTGGCGAAAGGGTTATTCATTCTTCCCCTGTAATCAAAGGATACAACAAACCCTCTATCATTCTATGACAGAGGGTTTGTTTTTATTGAAAAATTTGCTTTCTTTATCAGGACTTACTGGGGATAAACCAGGTGGCTTTCATCAATTCCATAGAGGGTTCCTTCAAGATAGCGCTTTGCAACAAATTTTGCCATTGCCAGGTTCTGGTCAAGGTAGTTGCCGCATTCTTCAGGTTTTGCACCGGGGATTTCACCTTCAAAGTCACGGACAAATTCAAACATCCTGGTGATGAATGGAACCATGTCACGGCTTGTATGCTCCCCTTCAACGAGAAGATAGCACCCGGTTCTGCAGCCCATGGGACCAAAGTACACGATTCTTTCTGCCCATTCACTGTCGTTACGGGCAAAGGTTGCACAAAGATGTTCGATGGTATGAAGTTCAGCAGTGTTAAGAACTGGCTCATCGTTTGGAGAAGTCAGGCGGATGTCAAAGGTGGTGATGGCTGTTGCCCCAAACCTGTCGATGCGGGAAACATAAAGCCCCTTCTCAAGCTTAATGTGATCGATTGTAAAACTTGCGATTTTTTCCATAATTAAAATATCTCCTTTACCAGCTTCTTGAATTTATCTCCACGGTCAAACTCATTGGTGAACATGCCAAAGGAAGTTGCCCCCGGACTGAATACAACGGGAATTACCTGTTCCCTGTCGGGCCGGCCGTACACCTGCCCTGAAGAGGACGAGATGAAGCTCATCTTGAGCATGTTAAGCAGAACCTGAAGGGAATCGAAGGGGCCCTTAAACTGCACACCACGTTCCTTAAGGAGTGGAACAAGCTTGTCGGTTCCAGTTCCTGCAAGAAGGTAAATGTCATAGGGCCTGTACCTTGATCCGTCTTCCTGCGACAGGCACTTTGCAAGGGGAAGAAAATCAAGGCCCTTGTCCGTACCGCCGGTAATCAGGACCACCTTTCCGTCAAAGGACTGGCTTGCAGCAGCTGCAGCTTCCGGCACCGTGGCACAGCTGTCGTTAAAGAATGCAACCGTGCGCGATTCATTTTCATCAGTATAGTCATGGAATTTTTCCAGCCTGTGCTGGATTCCCTTCCAATCGGCAAGAATGTTCATTGTAAGCTCGGCATTGACTCCCATAAGGTACATTACAAGGCCTGCATTAAGCACGTTAACCTTCATGTGATGGCCTGGAACAGAAAGCTTACCCATGAGCTGTTCTTCCATAATGTTCTTTCTCTGGGCCTGGGAACTCATCAATTCCTGCGACAGCCTTACAAATCCGGAAGTTTCAAGACGGCTCTCGTTTTTCTGGAATACGCCGGAAATTCCTTCTGGAAGCACGTTGCGGCTGTACCTAAGGACCTTTCCCCGTGTCTCGGAAGCAAAAAGGTCTCCCCAGCAGCGACATCCCGCCCTTGGATTTGAACAGTCGCGAAGATAGTCATCCTCATCAAAGTCAAGGATGGTAAAGTCATTTTCGTCCTGGTCTGCATAGATAAGCTTCTTGTCTTCTACATAACTGTCCATGTTTCCGTACCAGTTCTGGTGGTCTGGAACGATCTTTGTAATGATGGCAATCTTTGGTTTCAATGCCCTGCGGCCGCGCAAGTCGGCAAGCTGCCAGCTGGAAAGCTCAAGGACAACGGGAGTCATTCCATCCGTCTTGGAAAGGAACGTAAGGGGGCTTACTGTAATGTTTCCCCCAAGGAAGCACTTGAACCCTGCCTGGTTAAGTCCATAGGCAAGGGAACTTACGGTGCTGGACTTTCCCTTGCTTCCGGTTACGGCAATAATGGGGGCCTTTGTAAAATGAAGGAATATGCTGATGTCCGTTTCAATTGCCCTGGCAGCACCAAGGTACTTGTTTCCTTCAATCTTGACGCCAGGATTCTTGATGACGCAGTCAGCCTCAGAGAAATCAGAAATCCTATGTTCCCCAAGGACATAGGTAAGGCGGCTCCTGTCCAGGGTCGGGTCATTGGCTAGCCTTTCAATTGTAGGCGCTAGCTGCTGTGCTGTCTTCATGTCGGTTACGGTTACAAATGCACCGTGCTGCAGGAAAAACCTTACGCAGGCTTCACCACCGCCATTAAGGCCAAGACCCATGACAGTAATCTTCTTATTCTTTATGTCCTCAAGGGAATTGAAGACGCATCCTTCAGGATAAATATGCGGCATATACGATTCCTAAATGCATCAGCGGTCTGTTCTCAATGCAGACTTTGACTTGAACTGTTCAACGGCTTCCACAAGAAGAAGGTCAATGAGACTTGTATAGTCAAGACCAAAGGCCTCGCACATCTTTGGGAACATGCTGATCTTTGTAAACCCAGGCATGGTGTTTATTTCGTTAAGGTAAATGTTTCCATTGTCACGGTCAATGAAGAAATCAACGCGGCTAAGTCCCGTTGCGTTTACGGCTTCATAGGCCTTCATTGCAAGGCAGCGCATGTATTCAAGCTTTTCTTCATCAAGAAGGGCTGGAATCTTAAGTTCTGCACCATCAGGATCGTTGTATTTTGCATCATAGTCGTAGAATTCATGCTTTGGAACAATTTCCCCAGGGCCATAGGCCGTAACTACAGTTTCCCTGACATTGGGATCTGAAGAAACTGCATTCCCCGTTACGGAGCACTCAACTTCACGGGCATTGATTCCCTTTTCTATGAGAACCTTGTTATCCCATGCAAAGGCTTCCATGAGGGCAAAGGAAAGTTCGCGGCGGTTGCCTGCCTTGTTGGCACCATCACTAGATCCTGCAGCACAGGGCTTTACGAAAACGGGATAGCCAAGCTTTTCTTCCGCCTGGTCCAGGAGTGAATCATAGAGCATGCTGTCGTTTATCTGGGCACGAGTCAGGCAGATTGATGGAACCACGGGAATTCCTGCAGCACCAAGAACAATCTTTGTAGTATCCTTGTCCATGCATACGGAAGAAGAAAGGACGCCGCATCCGGCATAGGGAACTCCAGCCATTTCAAAAAGCCCCTGGATGGTGCCGTCTTCACCATAGGTTCCATGAAGAACAGGAAGAACAACATCACAGGGAATGAATTCTCCCCTGCATGAAAAAGCCCTGTCCTTGCCAAGACCAAAGTTCATGCTTACTGCACAATCGGGATTTTCCGTAATGGAAAGGACTGCACCGGCATCCGTGCGGATTCTTTCAAGGATGGTGTCGTCTTCAAGGAACCACCTGCCGTCCTTTGATATTGAGATAAGCCTTACCTTGTGCCGGCTGCTAATATTCCTGATAACTGAAGCACATGACATGAGGGAAATTTCATGTTCCCCGGAACGTCCTCCGTAAATTACAACAACATTCATTTATTTCCATCCTTTAATAATTCATCAAGAAGATCCTGGGCCGTCTGAATTTCATCATAAGGCATTACATGATCCCTGAATATAATCGAATTTTCGTGGCTCTTCCCCAAAAGAAGAACTATGTCATTTTTTCCTGCAAGGGAATAAGCCTTACGGATTGCAGTCGGCCTGTCCGGAATCAGGAAAAGATTTTCACCTTCAACCTTGCCCTGCTCCAGGGCCCCCCTTGCAATATCCATTAGAAGCGCCATCTCATCCTCGCCACGTGGGTCTTCATCTGCAAGTATAACATGGTCGCAGAATCGTGCAGCAATGGCACCCTGCAGCGGCCTCTTTGTCACATCACGCTCACCGCCAGAACCGAACACGCATATCATCTTTCCAGTGCAGCGTTTCCTGATGGGAGGAAAAATGGTTTCAAAGCTGGAAGGCGTATGGGCATAGTCAACAATGACTTCAAAGTCCTGGCCACGGTCAACGACAGTCATGCGCCCCTTTACGGTCTTAAGGCTTGAACAGAGGGAAGCAAGTTCTGATGGAGACTTTCCTGTTGTCAGGCTGACGCAGTTAACTGCCGCCATGATGTTGTAGGCATTAAAGGCACCTGGAATTGGGGCGTGAATGGGAATCTTTTCTCCGGACGCAGTTTTCATAATGAATGAAATGTCGTTCTTTGTGGAAACGACATCTGCATCCTGAATGGTAAATGGAGTGACTGGAACCCTGGTGCATCCGGCAAAAAAGCCATAAGCCTTGTCTTCGCAATTGGCAACGGCAGCAGGAGGTATCCTTGTTTCCTTTCCGTTAAGGACCTTTACATGGTCATGGCGATCAAGGGCGCGGAACAGGTTTGCCTTGTCGTCCCTGTACTGTTCATAGGTTCCGTGGAATTCAAGATGTTCCAGTGTTACGTTCATGAAGGCACCACAGTCAAAGAGAACATCCCCCAGACGGTTTGTACGAGGACTCAGACCATGGCTGGAACTTTCAACGACAGCATGGGTACATCCGTTGCACACCATCTCATAAAGCTCACGCTGAACGATGGGAGCTTCCGGCGTAGTCTGGTGTTCCGGGTTTGCCACGGCTTCCCCACCAAGGGAATATTCAACAGTGCTTATGAAGCCTGCCTTGTATCCTGCAAGACGCAGCAGTTGCCAGATAAAGGAAACGGTGGAACTCTTGCCTTCAGTTCCCGTAACTCCGTAAATGCATAGCTTTTTGGAAGGATAATCGTAAAAACTGGCAGACATGGGAGACATGGCAAAGCGGCTTGATTCAACATGAATAAGGACAACCTTCTCATGACCTTCCACCTTTCGGATGGCAGACTTTTCTTCATCGGTGATTTCACCCTCAAAGACAACGGCAGAAGCACCATTCTTCATTGCACTGGCAATAAACCTGTTACCTGTTGTATGGGTTCCAGGAAGGGCAAAGAAAAGGGAACCATCCTTAACTGCACGGCTGTCAAAAACCAGGCTAGTGATTCTTACCGAAGCAAGGTCAAGGGTGCATGCCGAACCTTCATCCAGGGAAACCAGGCTATATTTTATGGAATCAATGAATTCCGATAGTTTTTTTTCCATAAATGTTATTATAGCATTTTGATTTTTTTGTTTCTACATGATATGATTGGCCCATGTACGAAGTCAGAGTAGAAGCCGATTTTGCGGCAGCACATTTTCTAAGGGATTATCACGGCAAGTGCGAAAACCTCCACGGCCACAACTACAGGGTGTATGCCCATGTACGCGGAGAAAACCTTGACCAGGGGGGAATGCTCCTTGACTTTACGGAACTTAAGGCAGCCCTCAGGAAAGCATGCGGTCTTCTTGACCACAAAAACCTTAACGATTTTGAATGCTTTGACCAGAATCCAAGTGCAGAACGGATAGCCACATGGATTGCAGGAAAAATCCTTGAAGAAATTCCTTCACTGGACGGCAAAAAAAATGACACCGGCAGCGCATCGTTGTACGCAGTCGATGTCTTTGAAACTGACACTTCCCGTGCCAGGTATATCATTTAATTCATATTTGAGATCCCGAATCAAGTTCGGGATGACATGGGAATCTATGGGTCTACATTCTTACCGGAACATCAAGCCCTGCAAGTTCCTTCTTTATGCCTTCAACCGTATAGTCACCGGAGTGTACCATGCTTGCAATGAGGGCAGCGTCGGCCTTGCCATCCTTCAGCACATCGGCAAGATGCTGGACGGTTCCACCACCGCCAGATGCAATTACGGGAACCTCGACATTTTCGCTGATCATGCGCGTAAGGTTAAGCTCATAGCCATTCCTTGTACCGTCTGCATCGATGGAATTGAGGACGATTTCCCCAGCCCCCAGTTCAACAGCCTTTCTTGCCCAGTCCAGGGCATCAAGTTCAGTTGCAACACGTCCGCCGTTTATGTAGACACGGTAGCCGCTCGGCATTTTTTCATCCTTTGCCGCATCCATGCCAAGGACAATGCACTGGTTTCCAAAAACCCTTGCTCCCTGACGGATAAGATCGGGATTCTTAACCGCCTGGCTGTTCAATGAAACCTTTTCTGCACCTGCAAGAATCGTTGACCGGATGTCATCCAGGGTACCGATTCCACCGCCAACACAAAAAGGAATGAAAACCTGGCTTGCAACGCGGGCAATAAGGTCGAGGATCGGGCCGCGTCCCCTTGCACTGGCCATGATGTCGTAAAACACAAGTTCATCAACACCCTGGCGGTAGTATTCGGCAGCCATTTCAACAGGGTCACCGATGTCTATGTTGTTCTTGAATTTAACACCCTTGGTGGTGCGACCGTCCTTTACATCAAGGCATATTATGATTCTTTTCTTAAGCATTGGGGTTCTCCAGATTTACAGTTTGATAAAGTTTTCAAGAATCTTAAGGCCTGCAGCCCCGGATTTTTCCGGATGAAACTGGAAAACCGTAATGTTGTCCTTTTCGATGACGGCAGGAACAAGCATGCTGTAATTTGCAAAACCCTTTATGACAACAGGATCATAGGGCTGGATTACGTATGAATGGACAAAGTAAAAGTCCGTGCCGTTTTCAATTCCATCAAGAAGCCTGGAGCCACCATTGCAGAATTCAACATCATTCCATCCCATGTGGGGAACCTTTGGAATCTGCGGCATGCAGGAATCGGATTCAATGCGCTCTTTCCAGCAGCCTTCAAAATGGCGGATCTTTCCAGGAATCAGTCCCAGGCATTCAACATCACCTTCTTCAGAATAGTCAAAGACAATCTGGGAACCAAGGCAGATGCCCATCAGCGGCTTTCCACTGGCAGCAAATTCCTTTATAAAACTGTCAAAGCCTGTTTTCTTAAGCTGTTCCATGGCATAGGCTGCATCCCCTACACCGGGAAAAATTATCTTGTCGCAATTCCTGAGGTCTTCCGGATTACCGGATAGAATGTATTCAGCCTTAAGGCTCTCAAGGGCATGCTCGACGCTCTTTATGTTTCCTGCATTGTAATCGATAATTCCAATCATGACCAAAATATAACATTTTATTGTATAAACTTCTATATAATGGTAAATTATTTTCATGAAAAAAATCACCGCTTGCATAACCTGTTTCCTTATCTCGTGCACCATCTTTGCACAGGAAGCACTTAAGACTACAGAAGAAGAATACTACGATTTTCTTGCCCTCAACGGACTCGCAGAACGGCCATGCATAAACTACAGGACCATGAGCGATTCAAGATGGACTGTCGCCAAAGACGCAATCCATCCGTGGTCTGGAAACAACCTTGGAACAACAAAGCTGCTTTACAATCCTGTTCCAGAGGAATCCTGGTATGCACCTGGAATAAACCAGCACATTGCATGCAGGGTATACGGACCCCAGTGGTTCAACAGCTATAACTCGGCAGAGCCTTATGGACAGAACGACGGAGCACTTTGGCAGGGAAAGGGCTATAACACAAGCCTTAGCGCAGGCATTGCCCTTGAGGGATATGGAATAGAAGCCACCATGCGCCCACAGTTCAGCTGGAGCCAGAACAGGGAATTTGACCACAGGCCGGGTGTATACGGAAGCGAATACTCATATTTCTGGAAAGGAAACATAGACCTTCCACAGCGCTTTGGGGACAGCAGCTTTACCAAAATTGACATGGCAGACACGGAACTCCGCTACACATGGGGCACCTTTACGACGGGACTTGGAACACAGCACATCTGGCTGGGGCCTGCAAAACTCAACCCTATGCTTGGCTCAAACAACGCACCAAGCTACCCTAAATTCGACATTGGACTCAGAAAGACTGAAGTCCTGCTTCCAAACCAGTACAGCCTGGGCCATATTGAAGGAAGAGTCTGGATCGGCAAGCTTAAGGAAAGCAAGTACTTTGATGAAGATTCTACAAACGACAGCAGGCAGATTACAGGCTTTACGGCTGCATACTCACCTTCCTTTCTTCCAGGCCTTTCCATCGGCGGAACAAAAATCTGCATCAACAACTGGAACAACAAGAGCGTAAAATACCTTAACCCTCTTTATTCCACCAACGACCAGAATATACAGGAAGACCAGAAAATGGCATTTTTTGCCGACTGGATTTTTCCCCAGGTTGGATTTGAAATCTATGGCGAAATCGGAAAGGACGACTATTCTACAACCCTGTGGACAAATCCTTTCCACACCGTCATTTACACTGTAGGTGCACGAAAATCCATTCCACTTTCAAAATCCGGAAAAATATACGGTGAACTCTTTGCTGAATGGAACAACTTTGAAATGTCCCAGGATTTTCAGCTCCAATGGAAATATATGGGATATTACGCTCACGGTCATATAATGCAGGGCTATACCCAGGACGGACAAATTCTTGGAGCCGGTAGCGGCTACTTTGGAAACAGCCAATATCTTGGATTTAAGGTTTACTATCCAAGGGGAACTGCAAAAATATTCATACACAGGAATTCCCCAGAATCAAACTTCAACTACAATAAAGCCGTAGGATATGCAGAATTATACTCACAGGATGAGAATTCAATCTATAAGCGATATTGGACAGCAAACAAGGTAATCAGAACTTACGGAATAGAAACAGAATATTTCTTAACAAAAGATTTTATTGTAAATGGCGGAATTGCATCATCATGGATCATGAATCCATATAGCGAAAAATATAAAACCCTTAAACGATCCGAAAGAAATATTCACGCAGAACTGGGCGTAAAATACAACTTCTAATATTCCTTGTTCTTTTTGTAGATCTCTTTAATTATATTGACGGAATGAAAAAAAGCTTCTTCAAGTGAGAACAATGACTTAAACCCAAGGGACTCCAGCCTTGAACTATCAAGGCTGGAATTAAGCATTGGATTAAAATTCAGGCGTTCGGCTTCCGTAGGTAGGTCAAAAAGGACTTCAACACCTGCTGACTTAGCAAAAAAAGAAGCCATTTCTTTTATTGAACAAATTGAAGAAGGATTGGAAATGTTGTAGGCTTCTCCAGAATTTCCACGTAGTAAAACTGTCAAAATTGCCATTGCACAATCAAGGCAATAGCAATAAGATCGAACCTGCTCTCCCCTGCTTTTTAAGACCAGATTTTTACCAAAGGCTGCATCAAACATAAACTGGCTGGAAACACGATTATCCTTCATGCTTGCGGTTGGCCCATAAATATGTCCAGGACGGACAACTACAAAATCAATCCCATATTCAGCTCTATAACTTGCACACAAGGATTCTGCAGCACGCTTTCCGACTGAATATGATGAACGAGGATTCAAAATATCGATAAAACCATACTGGTTTTCCTTAATTGGATTTACTTGCCCATTCAGGAAACCGTAAACTTCGCTGGAAGAAATGTAAAGTAACCGGGCCCGATTTTTTTTAGCAAGCTTAATCAGTTCTTCCGTTCCAAAAAGATTTGCCTGTAATGTTTCCACAGGCTGTTCACCGATAGCCTTAGGAAAGGCATTGCTTGCACCGTGAATTATGAAATCAACCTTTTCATCAGTATCAAAATGCTTTGTTGCATCATATAAAACAGGAGATGCAAAATTATATTTAGATAGCAAGAAACGTTTTCTTGTTGCATCAATATTTCGTGCTGCAAGCAGGATTTTCAGATCCAGCCCACATTCGTCATTCATAAAAATGAGTAAATCAACAAGTGCAGAACAAATTAAGCCATTACACCCTGTTATCAAAACTGTTTTACCATGCAAATCCTTTGAAAAAAAAGAGACTTCATTAATACATTTTTTCAAATCAGCTGAATATAGGGACGAATCAAGAATACTCATAGGACGAAAATCATTTTAACCAGTCAGACCGTTTTGCAAGAAGAAGGGCCTTAAATATGTCAATATCATCTACAGTAGTAAGCTTGATGTTTTTTTCAGAACCCTGTGAAAAAAAAACCTGTTTTCCCATCTCAATCATCAGGGTGCAGGATGCTACACTATTTGTAATACCGGCCTTTAGTGCTTCCCTGTGCAATTCTGCAATAATCCCGATTTTAAATCCCTGGGGAGTTTGAGTTCTTTTTAGTTTGTCTCTAGGGTAGGAACCTGATGAACTTGTACCATCATCAGTCTGAATCATGGCTTCCGCACAGGGTATGCAGGTAATTGCATTTCCATATTTACGTGTTTTTACAATGCAATCAGAAATAATCTCAGCACTTACCATGGGTCGAATTGCATCATGAATAAGAACAATATCATCCTTGTCAAAGCTTTTCTCCAGTTCAAAAATCCCATTTCGAATGGAATCCTGTCCGTTATTTCCACCAGGAATGACAAACTTCAATTTTGTAATGTTAAACTGCCTTGCATACGCAAAAAGAACCTGCTCCCAACCTTCTACGCATACAACACCTATTGAATCTATTTCTGCATGAGACTGAAAGGCTTCCAAGGTATATATGATTACAGGTTTCTCGTTTACAGTAAGAAATTGTTTTGGAATATCCTGCCCCATTCGGGCACCAACACCGCCTGCTATAATCAATGCTATGTTTGCCATTCTTATCTCCACAAGCTCAATTTGATTTCTTAAATTCATCCAAATAGTACTTATAGGATTTATCTGTATCCAAAATTAAGTCGCCATGATGAGATGTGCCAATTTCAAATTCACGCCATTTTGCGCCATAGAATTTAACAAGGACACGTTCATAATTTCCTGGTATTCTGATTTTTCGCATTTCAAATTCCTGGTCAATACAGTTTTCGTAATCCTCTCGTAACTGAATCGGTTCATGAATATCCTTAAAAAGCAATGAACCAAACTCCTTACAGGTCGTTCCATTATATCGCTGTGCAAGTTTATTGAGCTTTCTAAAATAAAAATTTGGAAGATGTAAAGACTTATAAACAAAACTAAACAGAACCTTAATCACTTTTTTAAGAGAGGACGGATCCAATTTTGGATTGTACCTATAAGTCAAAGTATTAAGTTTTCTTGATTTATCCCGTAAACGGTCCAATTCATCAAAAAACTTTTTTCTCTCGTCAATATCATCTGGCACATTGTCATAGCAGAATATATCAACAAAAATTCCCTGATTAAAATGGAATTCTCTTTTCTGTTCGATTTTTAATATAGCTGTAGTATTTGAATTGAATACTTTTCCCATAAACCTAAGTGAACCAGGTTCAGAAAATTCATCCTGAAAAAAGTATGGTACTTTCAGTTCTTTTTTAGCATATTTTGAAAATAAATCAAAATTCTTCCGATCCATCATCAAATCAATGTCATCATCCCATGGAATATAGCCTTTGTGACGCACAGCTCCAAGCAAAGTGCCACTATCCGCAAAATATGTAATATTATGTTTTGCACAAATTTCATCGATTTGGTTCAAAATATCAAGTTGAACGGCCCAAGCTTCCTTCATAAAACCTGGAACAGTATAATCACAGCGAACTTCTTCTTTTAAGAACGATTCAGGTAGATTGATCTTTAATTCGACCATATATGTTATTTTTCCTTTGTATTTTGAGTTTGAGCGTTCAGGGGAAAATGATTGTCAGTTATATTTCTCATTTTCTCATAATTATCATAAATTCTTTTTTTCAGGCTTGTAGAGCTGATACCTTGGCCGTAAGGAAAATAGACAACATCAACACCGAGTTCTTTCAAATAATCATATTTTCCAACCCAATCATCCCCAACAACAAAAACATCAAAATTTAATTTTCTGACTTTTTCTGTATGATCCAGAGAATGCTGTGGTATAACTATATCAGGATATTTCAAAGCCTTTACAAGTGATAAGCGTTCCTCAAATGGTATAATTGGAGTTGACTTATAACTTTCAACCAGTTCATCTGTGTTGACACCAACTATCAATATATCTCCCAAGGACCTTGCATATTCAAACAGTTTGATATGATTTGCATGAAGCATATCAAAAGTTCCACTGGTGTATACAACTGTTTTTCCACCAATCATAGTTCCCCCTTGTTCTGTAAGTCTCTGAAGGAAGCTACAAGCATATCTATATCTGAATTGGAAATATTTCCTATATGTCCGACTCTAAAGAACTTATCTTTCAATTCCCCTCCATTCGGACAAACCCAAATTTCATATCGATCTTTTAATAGTTCAAAAATTCTATATGCAGATACCGAAGTTTTTTTTGGTACAAGTGCAGTAACACAATTTGATGCAATAGAATCAGGAATAAACATATCAAATGGCAGATCTGCGATGGAGCGTCTAAAATATTCTGCCCTGTTTCTTATCTTCATATTTTCAACAGAAACACCACCGTCCATTTCAATTCTGCTTAATTTTTCATGTAGTTGAAGTAAAGTTTGAACGGCAGGAGTAAATGGAGTTTGGCCACGCTCCCCATTCTTTAAATAATCAGCAAGATTAAAATACAATGACCTAACTTTGTTTGAAAAAATTCTATCTTGCGCTGTGGGATCAACCACGATAAATGAAAGAGCAGGTGGTAAACCAAGCGCCTTTTGACTTCCAGTAATAGCTGCATTTACATGCATATCTACCATCGAAAGTTCATCTGCCAAAAAGCCTGATATAGCATCAACAACAAGAAATATGCCATTTTTTTTGCAGAACTCACCGACCATGTTCAAATCATATTTAACACCTGTTGAGGTTTCACAAAGTTGAAGCAACATTCCCGTAATTTTTTTGTCACTATATTCATAAAGTTTTTCTTTCGAAAGTGGCTGTCCATATTCGAGTTTTATTTCGACAGATGGAATATCATGAATCTTGCAAAGTTCAACAAAGCGATGGCCAAAACTGCCTCCATTTACAACAAGAACATTATCTTTGTCATTAAAAAAATTCATTACAGCTGCTTCCATTGAAGCCGTGCCGCTTCCTGTCATAAAAATAGTACGGGAATTTTCCGGTGCACCGAAAAATTTGCATAAAAGCTTTTCATTCTGCTTCATAATTGCAGAAAACTCAGATGTTCGAAAATACGGAACCTGCTGATTACCTATTTTCAAAGTCTCAGAGTCTGACTGAACTGGGCCCACTGTAAAATTAATCATCTTTTATCTCCAAAATACTTCAAAGTCATGTTTTGCAACTCTCTTTTCTTCTGGGGGAAGCTGCATGTAATCGCCGTATAAACTCGAAAGATATTTATCATAGCCAATCATGGCCTTAAATTTTCTTCCCTCAAAAGTAAGGTCGACATAACTGTCAAACACAGAATGTGGTACTTCTTCCCTTCTTCCATAACCGAATACGGAACAGGCTACAAATTGGGCAGATTCAAAATCATTGCGCCTTGCCTTCGCATTCACCTTTTTTGCATAAAATGTTGCAGGAAGCATTTTAAAAACAACATAGAGAATTTTCCTTAGGATTTTTTTTAATCCCTTGATATTATCTAATTTTTTTTGATATATAATCGTATTCAGATTTCTAAGACGAAATATTTTCTTCCAGTATAAATCCCGTTCAGAAGAATCATCAGGAAGACCATCGCAAGGAAAAACATCTACATAAGCACCAAGGCTCTCCAATGGACGATCGTATGTCTCAACCAGGCTGGTTTTAATATTCACGACTTTTGCAAAAGGCTGGAAATACTGCTTATCATTAGTACAATCAATAACCTTGTAATCCACATTTTTCTGAATCTGAGAGTTATTGAACAAAGAAAGAAACTTCTCATAATCAGGACGCGGCATCATAATATCAATGTCATCGTCCCATGGAATATATCCCTTATGACGTACAGCCCCAATCAATGTCCCGCCACAGAGTGAGTAATTAATCCCCTGTTTAATACAGAAGTCATGAATATATTGCAAAAGCTCCAATTGTATTTCTTTTAGTTCTTCAATTTCAATCTTCTTCACATTAATCGTCCGTTTTTTATGCTATATTTTCAAAACATTCTTTAAGAAATTATCCATTGTTGACCAGTGTACGTTGTATTTTTTTGCGAGCTTTGAACAGTTTAATCCACTGGAATAATCAAGCATTATTTCATTACTTAAAGCAGTAAGTTTATAATGATGAGATTTCTTTCCTAGAGGTCTTCCAATTCTTTTATTGTTTAATTTTGCTCTTTCAAGACCAGCTTTTGTTCTTTCACTGATAAGTTGCCTTTCTATTTCTGCTGATAAACCAAATGCAAATGCCAGTACTTTTGATTGAATATTATCTCCAAGTTCATAATTTTCTTTTATTGCAATGACTTTCACGTTTTTTTCGAGAAGTTTTTGAAGAACATTCATAATCATAAAAAGTGATCGCCCAAGTCTGGATAGTTCTGTAACAATTAATACATCATTTTGATCAAGCTGATTTACTAATTTTCCTAATTTTCGTTTATCAATCTGACTTGTTCCGCTTACTGTTTCTGAAATCCAGATATTTACAGCTGTTTTTCTTTTTTTTGCCCATTCTTCAATAACAATCTTCTGGTTTTCTGTTGTTTGTGATTGTGTTGAAACTCTAATGTATCCATAAATCATTTTAAGCTCCATTTATGCAAGATAGATTTAATTATTATTCTATGATATAATTTAGGTCTAATTTTTATTTTAAACGGACGATTTTTGTGAAGTATTATAAAAATAATGATTTTGATATTGATTTTGTAATTCCATGGGTTGATGGTTCTGATCCGGAATGGATAAAGGAATTCAACAAATATTGTCCAGCCGAAAAAAAGAAATCCATTGACACATCTTCAGAAAGATACAGAGATTACGGACTTCTGAAATATTGGTTTCGGGGAGTTGAAAAGTTCGCCCCCTTTGTTAGAAAAGTTCATTTCATAACAAACGGTCAATTACCAGAATGGCTTAATCTTAACTGTGAAAAACTGAATTTTGTAAAGCACTCAGATTATATTCCAAAAGAGTGTTGCCCTGTGTTTTCTGCAAATCCCATTGAAATGTACATTCACAAAATAAAAGACCTTTCAGAACATTTTGTTTATTTTAATGATGATTTCTTTCTCACAAATACTACAAGTTCAGAATTTTTCTTTAAAAAAGGGCTTCCTTGTGATTATGCCATATCCAACATTCAAAAACCAAACCGCAGCATCATGAGAAACATTGTATTGAATGATCTTACAGAAATAAATAGATTTTTTGATAAGAAAAATTATGTGAAGAAAAACCTTTTCAAATATTTAAATTTAAAATATGGAAAAATGAACATAAGGACTCTTGCATGCATGCTTTGGCCGGAAACTACAGGATTTCAGAATTATCACCTTGCACAGCCATATTTAAAATCAACACTTGAAGAAGTATGGAAAAAAATCCCTGAAGTTTTAAATGAAACTATGCACTCAAAGTTCCGTTCTGACAACGATGTAAATCAATGGCTGTTCAGATACTGGCAGTTATGTAAGGGAAATTTTTACGCAATTAATCCAAAAAAAAACAGAAAATATTTTGAAATAAGTAATGATATAGAAGAAATATGTACATCAATCGAAAATAAAAAATTCTCAGAAATTGTTTTGAACGATGCTGTATGTGATGATTTTGATTATAAAATGAAAAGAATTTTAGAAGCATTTGAAAAAATTCTTCCTGAAAAATCAAATTTCGAGATATAAAAAATGAACATCGCAATTTGTCTGGACGACAATTATTTTAAACCAAGCTTTCTTTTAACAAACCCAATCCTATTAACAAATAAAAACGAAAAAAATTGAATTTTATATTATATTTGGAAAACTATCAGATTCGTATATAAACAAATTCAAGAAATTAGAAAGTCATTTAATTAAATTTAATTTTACAAAAATCGAAGCGTCGAAACTTAAGAATTGTCCAATAAGAAAAGGTGATCATGTTTCACTTGCCACATATTACAGACTTTTACTTTCAGAAATTTTACCAGAAGAAATTGATAAAGTACTGTACCTCGACGGTGATATGCTTTGTTTTGATTCACTGAAAGACTTATATGAAACTAATATAGATAATTGTTCACTGGCAGCATCACTTGATTCCCAGTGCCAGAATGAAAAAAGAAAACAACCGCTGGGAATGAAAAATGACACAAATTATTTCGGAGCAGGAATGCTTCTGATTAATTTGAAATACTGGCGAGAGAATAAAATCGAAGAAAAATCATTTGAATACATAAGAATCAATTCTGAAAAACTGCTTTGGCACGACCAGGATACACTAAATGCAGTTTTGGAAGGATCTACAAAAACAGTTGACTTTAACTATAATTTTTATGACACATTTTTAAAATCAAAGACAAATCAGAAATGTCTGAAATTTTATGGGAAAAAGTCTGTGAAGCAAAAAAGAAAATTTGTATACTCCACTACATACAGGCTGAAAAACCATGGTATTTTGAATGTGAACATCCATCAAAAGACATTTACAAAGATTTTTACAAATCCATTTTTAATAAAAAATTGCATTTAAAATTCAAATACCCTGGACGAAAGAAATTCAGTTTCATAAAAAGAAAAATACTCAGTATAATCCTTAATTTCAAAATGAATCCAAACTATATGGATTTTCCAGATGAACTCAAATTAATAATGCGTACAAAATTGAATATTTAAAACAGCAATAAATCTCATCTGTAGAAAGATTCAGTAAAATCGGTTATAATAAAATTATGGGAATTTACTTAAATCCAGATAATGACAATTTTAAGGCCATTCTTTCAGATCAAATTTATGTAGATAAATCTTTGATGCTTACTCAGCTCAACAGAATTTTAAATTCACCCAGCGAAAAATATATCTGTGTAGCACGTCCCCGCCGTTTTGGAAAGACAATCACACAGAATATGATTACAGCTTATTACTCAAAAGGAGCAAATTCTAAAGAAATCTTCTCCAAGTTAAAAATAGCTACGGATTCGGAATTCCTTCTCAACTTGAACAAGTACAATGTCATCAAGATTGACATGAACAGTGAATATAGAAACTGTGATGATAAAGAAAACTTACTTAAATTTCTTAAATTAAAATTAAAAAAGGAATTTCAAAACGAATTTAGCACTATTGAATTTGATGAATGGGACACTCTTCCCGATAGAATATTAAAAGTCTACACTCAAACCAAACAGCAGTTCATAATCCTCATGGATGAATACGACGTGCTGGTTCGAGAATCCGTAAACGGCAAAGTCAGCAAACAGCTTTTTGAAGAATACATGAATTTCTTAAACGGACTTTTCAAAAGCGACACATTAAAACCCGCAATTGCTCTGGCTTACATTACGGGAATTCTTCCAGTGGTAAGGGACAAAGTTCAGTCAAAGCTTAATAATTTTCGAGAATACACAATGCTTGATGCCTACAAATTGACTGAATACATCGGCTTTACTCAGGATGAAGTAAAAGAGCTGTGTCAGCAATATGATGTGGATTTTGAAGAATGCAAAAGATGGTATGACGGTTACTATCAGAATGGATTTGAAATCTATAACCCGGAATCTGTCGTTCAGACAATGCTGAGCAAAAAATTTACAAATTACTGGTCAAAAACCTCTACTTATCAGGTTATATCCGACAGACTGAAATATAATTTTGACGGTCTTAAAGATGATATAATCAAAATGCTTTCTGGAAATTCTATTGATGTCAATGTAACAATGTTTTTGAATACCGTTACAGATTTCAATGTAAAGGATGATGTACTTACATATTTAATTCACTTAGGCTATCTTGTCTATGACTTTGAATCCCAGACCTGCAGAATTCCAAACATGGAAATTCGCGATGAATGGAAAAATGCCGTATCAGTATCTGCAGAATATGAAACTACATCAAAAATCATAAAAGATTCAAAAGAACTTCTCGAAAAAACAATCAATTGTGATGAAAAAGCCGTTGCCAAATCCTTAGATATGAGCCACATCCATGTTTCCAGCAACAAAAGTTACAATAACGAAGATGTATTTCAAAGTGCAATTTATCTTTCTTACATTTATGCTCTTAACAAATATACTGTTATAAAAGAAATGACCACAGGAAAAGGATTTGCTGATGTTGTTTTCATTCCCTTTGTACCAGACATTCCTGCAATGATAATTGAACTCAAGCACAATAAATCAGCAGAAACTGCATTAAGTCAGATAAAACAGAAAATATATTTTGATTCTCTTTCTAAATATTCCGGGGAATTGCTTTTTGTCGGAATAAATTATGATGAAAAAGATAAAACCCATAGTTGCAAAATCGAAAAATTCATAAAGGCTTTATAAAAAATGACAGGACAAAAATCTCTGAAAAAAAATGCAGTATTTAACTTCATAAAAAGTTTTGCAAATCTTATTTTTCCCATTATATCATTTCCATACGCCTCAAGAGTTCTCCTTCCAGACGGAATAGGCGCCGTAAATTTTGCAAATTCAATTATTGAATATTTCATTTTAATTGCAGAACTTGGGATTTCAACTTATGCTACACGAGAGGCTGCAAGAATTAGAGATAACAGAGCAGCTCTAACAAAATTCACTCGGGAAATTCTTTTTTTCAATCTTATTACTACAATTACAGCATATTTATTAATGCTGCTGAGTCTTTTTATCGTGCCTCACTTTTCAGTTTACAGGGTCCTTCTGATTATATGTTCAACAAAGATTCTCTTTACAACACTGGGTACAAACTGGATGTTTACCGCACTGGAAGAATATGGATACATCACAATAAGGCATATGATTTTTCAGGCAATAAGCCTAGTTTTACTGTTTTCCCTGGTAAAAACAAAGGAAGACTACCTAACATACGCCGCAATAGGTGTATTCAGCAATGTTGGTGCAAACATCTTTAATTTTTTCTACGCAAGAAAATTTGTGGATATATTTGAAAAATCAACAATTGAACTAAAAAGACACGTGAAACCCATTATGACTTTTTTTGGCATGACATGCGCTGGAAAAATCAATAACCTTATCGACACCACAATGCTCGGCTTTTTGTGCGGAAATACAAGTGTTGGGCTGTATTCTGCTTCAACGAAACTAAACCAGATGGTCAGGGAACTAATAACATCCGTAATATCAACTTTTATGCCAAGAACATCCTATCTCCTTGAAAAAAAGGAAAGTGATGAATATAAAACGCTGATAACGAAAGTTTTCGGAGTTGCAGTCTTCTTCAGCATTCCCGCAGCATTAGGACTAATAGTTTTAGCAAAACCATTGACGGTCATTTTTTGTGGAGACAAATATGTTGACGCAATTCCCACAATGCAATTGCTTTCATTATGCATTATTGTTACATGTGCCAACAGTTTTCTTAACAATCTCATATTAACTCCAAACAGGCTTGAAAGATTCATGCTGTATGCTCAATTGATTGCCCTATTTGCAAATATGACAATCAACTATTTTTTCATCATCAAATGGGGAGTATTTGGAGCAGGAATTGCAACCCTTATAGTTGAGACCATTCTGCCACTTGTAAAACTAATTCCCAGCTGGAAATACATCAGGAATAAAACAAACCTTATGGAACTTTTCAAATCTATGATTGGTTCAGCAGTAATGTTCGTTACAATTCATTTTTCCATAGCTTATATTCCAAGTAACTGTCTCAAAATCATAATTGGCCTCTGCGAAGGTACAATGATATATTATTTAGCCGAAATCATTATGAAGCATGCTACTGCCAGAATGATTCTTGGAATGCTCATGAAGAAAATCAAGAGAGGATAAGATAAAAGTTGCTAAACTAGGGGGAATTTAAACCGATACTTTAAATCTCCGCCAAAATATGTTAAATTGAAGTTATGATTAAGCGTGAAATTTCTGAACATATACAAACTCTTATGACTCAGTATTTTGCAGTGTCACTTTTTGGACCACGCCAGTGTGGAAAGACAACACTTGCAAAAAACTTATTCAAGGAATTTTCCTACGCCAATCTCGAGGATATGAACACGAGACTTCTTGCAAAAGAAGACCCCGAAGAATTTTTCACGCGATTTCCAGAACCTGTAATTATCGATGAAATTCAAAGAGTGCCAGAACTTTTGAGTACAGTTCAGGTTAGAATCGATAAATTCAAAAAAAAAGGGCAGTATCTCATTACAGGCAGCCAGCAAATTTCATTGAAATGTTCTGTTTCACAATCGCTGGCAGGACGAACTGCCATAGTTCAAATGCAACCACTTTCAATACACGAACTTAAAGAAGCAGAAATTGAACTGGAAAGAGATGTTCAACTTGTTTCAGGCTTTATGCCCTATCTTTTTTCACAAAGCGGTCTCTCCCCTTTTGATTATTACAAGAATTATGTAAACACTTACATTGAACGAGATATTGCACAAGTTGGTGCGGTACAAGATTTAGCAAGATTCAGGAATTTTATGAAGCTTCTTGCAGGAAGAACAGGTCAACTTGTAAATAATTCTGCAATTGCACAAGAAGTTGGTGTTTCAAGCGTAACAATCGGCTCCTGGATTTCAATTTTGGAATCTTCCCACATCATTTTTATTTTGCAACCATGGTACACAAACAGAACAAGTCAGATTGTAAAGACTCCAAAAATATACTTTTGTGATACAGGTCTTGCTTCATACCTCCTCGGAATTGAAACTCCTCAGCAAATGCAACGAGACCCGCTTATGGGAAATCTTTTTGAAAACCTTGTTTTTTCAGAAGCATTAAAAGCGAGATTGAATACAGGCTGTGAACCAAATTTGTTCTTTTTTAGGAACAGTAAAGGTCTTGAAGTAGACATTCTGCTTTTGGAGCGAAACCAGCTTGAACTTTTTGAAGTAAAAAGCGGAAAGTCTATAAATGCTGAATTTACAAAAAATATGGAAAAATTCTCACAATTATACGATGACCATATAAGTAAATCAGAAATAAAAGGAACAATAATTTACAGCGGAGAAAATTTTCCAAATGTAAATGGTTACGAATATCTGAATTTCCATGACATTCATAAAAAATTTATGCGAAAGGAAGAAAAATTCAGGTTAGAACTTCCTAAGAAAAATAACTTACAGTAGGATGATGAAAATGAACATAGCCATAGACACAACTTCATTCGGACATGATGAAGTAAAAAATAAAAATCTCGTAAACTCAACTTCGATTTTTACAGCTGACCTTTTAGACGGTTTTGTTAAACTTGGTTTAGCGGAAAATTTCACATTGATTGTGAGCGAAAATCACGAAGAATTTTTCTCTGAAAGATTTCCACAATTCAAAAGGCTTGTTTTAAAATGGCTTCCGCTTTCTCTTGCCTATAAATTTTCAAAAGGAAGAATCAAAGGTTCAAAATACATAAAAAAACTTGGGATTTATAAAAAAATCGTCGAAAAGCAAAATTTTGATTTAATCTGGTTTCCTTACACAGTTTCATACAGTTTCGTTCCAACTAAAACGAAATCAATTTGTACCATTCACGATATGTTCCGTTATCATGAATTAAGCGAAACAAAATATTTTAATACAATTGGAAGCGAAAAAAATCAGATTGTTACAATTTCAAATTATACAAAAAATGATATTGTTCAAACTTTGAATTACAAAAAAGATATCCCGGTAATTCCAAATTCAGTTCAATTTGAAATTACCGAAAATGAAGAAATTCAAGAACTTGCCGATAAAAAATTTATTCTCGATATAAATGCCTACATTGCAAAGAAAAATCCAATAACTTTGCTGAAAGCATTTAATTTGATAAAAGATAAAACAGATTTTGACCTTGCATTTTGTGGCGGATATAAAGATGAAAATCTGTTTGCTGAAATGATTTCATTTATTGAACAAAACGAAATGAAAAATCGTGTAAAACTATTTATCCGAATTCCTACCGCAAAAAGAAACTGGCTCTTATTAAATGCAAAACTTTTTGTAACCCCTTCTCTTTTTGAAGGATTTGGAAGGACTCCAGTAGAAGCTGCAATGTGTAAAATTCCAGTAATTTCAACAAAAGAAACTTCTCTTTATGATGCAACAATGGGGCTTGTTAATTATGTAGAAAATGCAAAAGATGAAAAGGAACTTGCTGATTTGATTTTGAATAAAATGAATAATCCTGACTCAAAAGAAAAACTTTCACAAATTGCTGATAAATTAAAATCAGAATACACACCTGAAAATTGTGCAAGCAAATATTGGGAAATATTTATGGAGCAGACAGCAGACAGCAGACAGCAGACAGCAGACAGCAGACAGCAGACAGCAGACAGCAGACAGCAGACAGCAGACAGCAGACAGCAGACAGCAGACAGCAATTCTATGAAATCATAAAATTCTGTCAAGTACCAGATTTTGCTTTTGAGGAGATTGCAGCATGACAATTTTCACAAAAGCAAAGAGTCTTTTTAAAAACAAAGATTTTTCACACCTGATAAATAAAACAACATCTTATACGCATTTTTTAATTCTTAGTTTCTGGTGCAAAATAACATTCAAAGAATCCAGCGGAGAATTAAAGGCTTCAAATAAAAACTGGGTTTACTACACTTTTCTAAAATCAAAATATAAAAAATTCTTGAAAAATTATCAGAAAAAAGAAAATTCAATTCACGAATATTCAGACATTATCTGGTGGTGCTGGTTTCAAGGCGAAGAAAATGCTCCAGAAATCGCAAAAAAATGCCTGGAATCACTTAGACGCAACATGCCAAGTAAAAAAATTATCGTAATTACAGATAAAAATATGTTTGACTATGTAAAATTCCCAGAATTCATCATGGAAAAATACAAGAAAGGTTATATTTCAAAAACGCATTTATCAGATTTATTGAGACTTGAACTTTTAATAAATTATGGTGGAACTTGGATTGATGCAACCTGTTACTGCACAAAATCTCCTGATTACGCCTTCAATATTCCTCTTTTTGCATTCAAAACCAACGAAAGAGGAAATCCAGCAACCGCAGCTCAAAACTGGTTTATAGCATCCGAAAAACAGAATCCTATCTTATTATTAACAAGAGATCTTTTGTACAATTATTGGAAAAGCTATAATTCGGCAATTCACTATTTTATCTTCTATTTTTTCTTCAAGCTCGCCACAGAAAAGTATTCAGAAGAATGGAAAAATGTTCCATGGTATCCGGATTTACCGCCACATATTATGCAGAGGGAACTCTTCGATAAATTTTCGGAACACCGATTAAATGAATTGAAGCGATTTTCAGACATTCACAAACTTTCTTACAAACTTGATTTTTCAAAAAATACCGAAAATTCCATATATGAAAAATACATAAAAAAAATGCCGCAAAATTGATTCTCCAGCAATCAATAGGCGGAATAATGCCTTGAGCAAAGGTTGTGCTGTACACCGTCAACATGGCTTACAACCTTCAGCGTTCCGCTGGTTCCCTGTGGGAGGGGAATGATCTTGTCCTGGGTTTTACGTGCAATGACTTTCTCACCATCCCCATAATCTGCATACACATCATAAGCAATCCTTTCATCAGGAACATGGTTTGAGATGGGACTAATCTTTATGGCAGCAGAATCTTCAATGGACTTTAGCACAAGGCCAAATATGCGGTCTTCCTGGCTGTCCATTTTTTCACCATAGGAACCATGAAACAGGCTATGGGAATTACTCCGGTCGCTGACAAGAAAATTACAGAAAACTGAAGTCCACTTTGGAATGCCGCGTTCATTCAGGTGATTGTCGTCAAAAAAATCCTCATCTTCAAGGTCCAGGAATTCCTTTCTTGCAAGATTAAAGTCATGGTATTCATACCCTCTTGAATTAATGAAATTCCTGACAGCAAAATAGAATTCATCATAATTGCCCTTTTCATTAAGATAGAAATCCGAACTTGGCATCTGGTAAAAAACAAGTTCAATGCCCTTCTCGCGGCAAAGTGATATCATGTCATCTATGGTTTTCTTCCAGTGCTCATCAAGGGGCCTGATGGAGCCCTCGTCATAGGTATTGGAAAATGTTCCCCTCTCAATAAAGGACTTGTCCATGACGCACCCCCGTCCTGCATAAAAGGCACCATCTTCTTCATAAACATACTGAAAATATTTTCCGGTAATAATGGACTTAAGCTTTCCAAGCACATCCTTAGGATTCAGGGTCAGGAACTTGTCCTTTCCAATGGGAAGAATTGCATTCAAATAGTATTTTGGAGAAAATCTCCTCAAAAATTCATATTTTAGCTGCAGGTCCTTCATGTTGTTCATAATGATGAAATCAGCCTTGCCCATCTGACGCTCTGCGATTTCCTGGGCGGTGGCAAAATCAAGCTCAACAAAGGCTTTCTTAATGTCATAAAGCCTTGATGCCTGCTTGAGCATGATGTACGTCCCATCTATCTGCTGAGACGGTGTACCAAGATTAATCGTTTTTCCGCCAAAAATGTCATCAGCCTGCCGGCAGTCCACGCCATGGGACACGTGACTTGCACCGCAGAAAACAACGTCAACCTTATCCTGAGTGTAAAGTTCATGCATCAAAATGCGGGCATAGGAGTTGGCATCATCCCTTAAAAAAAATGCAACAACATAGCTTAGGACAAAAAAAATTGCAGTAAAAAGCAGTATCTTGACTATTCTAACTAACCTTGCGTTCATCTGACATCCAAAAATTTTAAAATAAAAAGGCACACCCCTTCCATAGCAATGAAACAAAGTGTGCCTGTACGCATGCAGCGATTACTGCAGTCTTTCAACCATGGCCCAAAGGGACTGTGCTGAATTAAAGTTTTCAGGAACAATATCGGCCGGTGAAATGTCGATTTCAAAAGTATCCTTCAACTGTGTAACAATCTGAACAATGTCAAAGGAATCAAGGATTGCATTGTCAATGAGCCCTGTCTCGCTTTCAAAATCCACATCAGGCTTAATTTCCTTCAAGATATCCAATAATTCGTCCATAAAAATCTCCTGTTAAGTATTGCAACTGGAACCTCCATAAATTGCAATTTTTAGAGGTTCATTGCTGTTTATAAGTCACCACAGTTAAGTATACAAGTTTCCTGTGGAGTGCGCAACAGTTCCACATTCCTGCCGGATGACTTTAGGATTGCTGGAAGAGGATGACTCAGGAAAAGATAGATTCCTTCCGTTACAGAATAGGCTCCAATGTCCCTGAAGGCAAGAAAGTCCCCTTCTGCAGGACAGGCAAGGGAAAGTTTTCTGAGGACAACATCGGCAGTAGTACACAGGGAGCCCGCAATGGTGCAGTCCGCACTTTCCGATGATGACGGGTTTTCTGCAACGTGGCAAACACGAGGATTCTTCATTCCCATCATCTGGCCGTAATAATTTATATGGTTGATTCCGCCATCGATAATGCAGTACCTGTTTTTGTCGTCACCCTTAACATCCATGATCCTTGTAACATAGGTTCCAAAGGAAGAAGCCACATAGCGCCCCATTTCAAGAACATAATCATACCTTGAATTTTCAATGAGTCCTACGAATTCCTCAAGATCAAGGAAATTGCGGCTTTCATCCCTGCCGGAAAAATAGTCATAGCCAAGGCCGGGCCCATATTCAATGCTGGAAAAGGAAATGCCGGTTTGAGCCTGCAGATTGTCACAGAAAGATTCAATGTAGGTAATTTCTTCCGTAATCTTCTTAAGCTTCTTCTGTGTCCCGGTAAAAAAATGAATTCCGCGAATATTGATGCTGTCATGTTTCTTAAGCTCTGTGACGCAATCGTAGACATCCTTTTCGCACATGCCAAACTGGTTGCCGCTTGTAAGGCGAATGATTACATCCTGACAGTGGTTTTCCTGGTTTTCAAGAACCCTTAAAAGATGAGCAAGATGAGTTTTAGATTCAAGGGTAATGGTGTTTACCTTAAGGTCATAGGCCCTCTTTACATCTTCATAAGTTTTGCATACACCGGAGAAAACGATTTTAGAAGGAGACAATCCAGTCTTTTCGCAGATTGTAAGTTCCCCCGGGGAACAGACTTCAAACAGAATGTCATCATCCTTAAGCATGTCAACGGCAAAGGCATTGGACTTGATTGCATAGCAAAGCCTTGAATTGCCCGGAAGCCGGCATTTAATCTGGGCCACACGTTCCTTAAGTTCATCCTCATCAAAATAATAGAATGGAGTCCCGTACTTTTCTGCAAGTTTCGGAATTCTTGAAAGTTCAATTTCAGCCATTGAGTTTTTCCTCCAGTGCCTTCCTGTCGATTTTTCCATTCTTTGTCATTGGGAATTCAGGAATGTAGATGAAATCACTTGGAATCATGTAGGAAGGGATTGCAGTTTTAAGCATTGAAACGATTTCCTTCTTTTCAGTTTCCTTTCCGACATAAAAGGCAAAAATCTTGTTCTGGGTAAAGATGCAGCAGGTTCTGGTAATGTTATCATGTCTGGACACGGCACCTTCAATTTCACCAAGCTCGATTCTGTGTCCCATGTGCTTGATCTGGGTGTCCTTCCTGCCAATGTAATAAAGGTTTCCGTCCTCACCAAATTTTGCAAGGTCACCAGTCTTATAGATTCTTTCATACCTTAAAGGGTTGACAGGATTCTGAACAAAAACTTCGGCTGTTTTAGGTGAATTGTAATATCCGATGGCAACGCAGGTTCCGCTTACGCAAAGTTCCCCTTCCCTGCCTGCTTGCGAAATGCAGTTTCCATCTTCATCAAGAAGGAAAACCCTCTCGTTGGGGAATGGGCGGCCAATTGGAAGAGGATCCGGAAGTGTCCCCTTTGGAATACTGTAATATGTGCAGTTGCATGTTATTTCCGTAGGGCCATAAAGATTTATGTATTCAGCATCAGGCACGAACTTCTGCCATATTTCAAGCTGCTTGCATGGCATAACCTCGCCTGAGAACATGACTTTTCTGAGCCTTGAAGGAACCTTGTAGTCAAATCCATTAAGTGTCGAAACCATGCACAGGGCAGAAACAGCCCAGATAAGGACCGTAATCTCACGTTCCTCAAGATAATCCAAAAGCTTTGTAGGGAATGAAAAGAACATCTTTGGAACAAGATGAACGGCAGCCCCTGTAAACACGCCAGAAAAAATGTCCTTGACAGAAACGTCAAAATCAAGAGGAGCCTGGTTTGCAATGTTGTCCGAAGATTCGATTCCAAAAATTTCCGTAAAGCAGGAAATGAAGTCGATTACCGACCTATGTCCGACAACGACAGCCTTTGGATTTCCAGTAGAACCGGATGTAAAATTTGCATAAACTGCATCAGTGTCAATGATGTTACGTCGCCTTAAATCTGAGTCTGAGGCCTCTGCAGTTTCCGCTTCACTTTCCAGGTCCTCAAAGTAAAGCGGAGTGACATTAAGGGAAGCAAGCTTCTTTTCATACTTCCTGTCAGCAATGATGCTTTTAACGCCCAAGGTTCCAATCATGGAATTAAGACGCTCATCTGGAAAGCTCCAGTCAAAGTATGAATAGAAGCAACCAGCATACAGGGATGCAAAAAAGAACTTTATGGTTCTGACGGACTTTTCAATCATTATGGGAACTGCATTACCGGCATCAAAATGCCTTGCAATGACGGCAGAAAGTTTCTTCGATTCTGACACAAGTTCCGACCATGTGATTTTGGAAGTCACGTCGGCAAAGGCAGTTTTATCCGGGTAATTTCCAGCAGTTTCTTCAAGATAATCCAGCAAGGTATATTTCATTTTTCAACTCCAAAATAAATCAGTATTGTGCGTACATGAATCCAGTGTCGCCAGCAGTAAATGTCAGGGACAGGATGACAAGAATCAATGGCACATAGTAGCATGCCCAGCGGAAAGCGATGTTCCGCCTCTTGATGGATTCCCATACATCAACCTTGTTTTCCTTAAGGATGCTGACAACAAAGACGATGGCACATCCAATGACAACAAGGATGATCTGGGATTCAAAGTTGGAAATCTTTCCAAGAACATCGTTCCAGTAGGACTTATGAAGCATTGGAAGGATTCCGCCAAAATGGACAAAGGTATTCTTAAGGAATACAAAGCTCTTCCTTACGTCAACAATCCTGTCAAAATACCATCCGATGTTTACGATGACAAAGGTTCTTACAATCCTGAAAATGTGGAACCATCTTGATTCCGTATTTATCTTGAACTTTTTATTTACACTTTCAAAAACAGGCTTGAGCATGTCGCTTAAGGCAATGACAAGGCCGTTGTAAAGACCCCAGATAAGGAAATGGAGTTCAGGACCATGCCAGATGCCAACAAGGACAAATACAATGATGTTTGCAATGCATGCAGGAAGCACGCGTCCAAAATGCTTCCCGAATCTTGATGCAAATTTTCCAAGGCTGTTCATCTTCTTTGTAAAGGAAAGGGGATAGAAAACGTAGTCCTTCATCCACAGTCCAAGGCTTATGTGCCACCTGCGCCAGAAATCTGCAAGGCTTGTTGCAAAATAAGGCTGGCGGAAGTTTGGCTGCATCCTGATTCCAAAAAGCTCTGCCACACCAAGGACTATGTCAATTCCACCGGAAAAATCCGCATACTGGTAGGCCGAGTACATGAGGATTCCAAAGACGATGATGTTTCCAGGCAGTAAAGAAAAGTTCGGGTCAAGGATGTCGCTGATTCTTTTTACAAGCATGTCGGCAATGAGGAATTTCTTAAGGCATCCGTACAGAATCAGCATGACTCCGTGCTTTATGTTTTCAAAGTCAAATGGATGCTCTTCCCTAAACTGACTGCCAAGATTGTCGTAGCGGTTAATGGGGCCCATGAGGAACTGGGGAAAGAAGGAAACATAGATGAAGTACCTTAAGAAATTAGTTTCCCTTCCATACTTTGAATTGTAAACGTCCATGAAGTAGGAAATGGTCTGCAGCGTGTAATAAGAAATTGCCAGCGGAAGGAACAGTGTCCTTGCCCCAACAAGAACGCGCCAATACTTAAGGTAGAACAGAATTCCGATGTCAAGGGCAAGCATGAGTACAAGGATAAGCCTCTTTCTATTGAGAACCCTGTTCTTGTAGGCCTTGAATTCTTCCTTAGAAAGTTCAGCCTTTCTTGCCTTTACGGACTCGTTGAGTTTTCCGACAGCCTGGGCTGCAAGGAAGGAAATGGCAGAACTTGCCGCAACAAAAACAAGGTTCCATACCCCGCTGTAAAAATAGAAGAAAGTGTTGGCAGCAAAAATGCAGATCCACTGAAACTTCCTTGGCACCAGGTAATAGACAAGGAGAGCAATACAGATGAAAAAAGCAAAAGTAAATGAAAACAGATTCATGATAATTCCCTTTATATTCTAATATGAAGCAAACCTGCCTGAACAGACATTCTAAAAAAAATAATACTAATGTACACCTAATACAAGCAAAAAAAAGTATATTGAAAAATAAAAAATCTGTACACATTTTATAAACTAAAAACTAGAAAATGCTTATAGAACAATTCGCTCGAGTAAAGTATAATGACAATCATGGGAATTTACTTAAATCCAGACAACGACAACTTTAAGGCAACTCTTTCGGATCAGATTTATGTAGATAAATCTTTAATGCTGGTTCAGCTCAATAAGATTTTAAATTCCCCAAGTGAAAAATACATCTGTGTTGCCCGTCCACGCCGTTTTGGAAAGACAATTACGCAGAATATGATTGCAGCCTACTATTCAAAAGGTGCAGATTCCAAAGAAATTTTCTCAAAGCTTAAAATAGCTTCCAATTCAGATTTTCTTATTCACCTCAACAAGTATAATGTCATCAAAATTGACATGAACAGCGAATACAGAAACTGTGATGCCAAGGAAAACTTACTTAGATTTCTAAAATTAAAGTTGAAGAAAGAA
>JAZLGN010000007.1:0-66981 GCA_045616325.1 Treponema sp. | reverse complement strand
ACTTCTGCCTTTGTGTTGTATGCGGCAGGAAGGGCAGCCTTAAGGTATTCGTAAGCCTGGTCTCCGTTTCCGCGCATGATTTCTGCGATGACGCCCCAACCCTGTGTATGGTTGAAGATGCCTGCATTTTCCTTGATACCTGCAGGATAAACTACAGATGTCATGATGTGGCGGCTTGCATAGATGAATGGTGGAGCGCAGAGCATGAGACCGTAAGGGGTTGCAAGCTTTTCCTTTACGCTTGCAAGACAGTCGCGTACCTGGTCCGGTGTCGCAGCTCCAGAAAGAACTGACCAAACCTGAGTATTGAAGTAAATCTGTCCTTCGTCGATTGAGTGTGTTCCGTAAACTGTTCCGTCTTCTGCAATTGCCCAAACGAACCACTTTCCGTCCCAGCACTTTTTCTGGATGTTTGCATCGAGCTTGTCGCGTTCTGCGATTGCCCACTTTGCTTCGTCTTCCTTTCCAAGGCGCTTTGAAATGTCTGCGTATGTTGTAAGGCCAAGGCGCAGCTGGAATGCAACAAAGAGGGATTCTCCGTGGTAGCCAAGCTTAAGGCAGTCGTTCCAGTCTGCGAGAAGTCCGCAAGGAAGACCGTTTGCACCCATTCTTTCAAGGTTGAAAAGAAGGGCCTGTTTAAGGTGTCCGTATACTGTTGCTTCGCCCTGGTCTGCGTATGGAACCACGCGGTTGTAGAAGTCAAACTTGCCTGTTTCTGCAACGAAACATGGAATTGCGTTGAAGAACCACTGGCAGTCGTCCGAGCGGAATTCTTCTGCAGGAATCATCTTCTGCTTGCCTGCAACAAAGTCCTTTGAGATGACTGGGAGGGCACCGCCGTTTGCAAACTGTCCGCTCAAGAGGCGTACAAGGCGCTCTTCTGCTTCTTCCGGAATGGCTGCTGAAACACCCAGGATATCCTGAACCGAGTCACGGTAACCAAGGCCGTCGCGTTCTCCATTGTAAACAAGGGATGCTGCACGTGACCATGCAAATGTGATGAGACAGTTGTAAAGTCCCCAGACATTTACCGTGTGGTTGATGTCTTCATCCGGTGTATTAACGTTAAGGCTGCCGAGTTTTGCGTGCCATGCCTTTACAAGCTTTTCGAATTCTTCATCACACTTTGCGATTGAACCGAATTCCTTTACAGCCTTTTCTCCTTCAACGTTTGCATCGCCGATACCAAGGAGAACAACAAGTTCCTTTGTTTCGCCTGGTGCAAGCTCAATGTCTGACTGCATTGATCCACAGATGTTGTCGCCATAAGCGTTGGAGTTCTTGCATTCACCGTTGATTACTGAATCAGGTTCCTTGTAGCTTCCATAAGTACCGATGAACGACTGGCGGTCTGTATCATAGCCTGTCATTGGCTGACCGACGAGGGCCATCCATTCGCTCATGTAGTCACCGATGGCAGGATTCTTCTGGTGCTGGAGATAAAGGTTTTCGTGGATCGAATAGCGGAGCATGTTCTCCTTAGCCTTCTCTCCCTTGCTAATGAAGATTGAGTACTGAAGGTTTACCTGGTCCTGGGTTGTGTTCCACTGGTTTGAGAATTCACAGTATGTGAATGCGCGGAGCTTTCTTGCCTTTGACCCCGTGTTTGTTACCTTGAGCCTCCAGTATTCAAAAGTCTGTCCAAGGGGAACAAAGTACTTTGCTTCAGACTTGATGCCTTCATATTCAGTCTCAAAGATTGAATAGGCTGTACCGTGGCGGCAGATGCTCTTGTATTTGTCCAGTGGTTTTCCTACAGGCTGCCAAGAAGCCGACCAGTAGTCCTTGCTTTCCATGTCGCGGAGGTAGAAATATCTACCAGGCTGGTCCATTGGGATTGAATTGAACCTGAGGCGCATGAATCTTCCCTGTGCACCTGACTTGTAAAAACCGTAACCGCCTGCGTTGTTTGTGATTACTGCACCGTATTCCGTGGAACCAAGGTAGTTGCTCCATGAAGTTGGTGTGTCAGGGCGTGTAACAACGTATTCCATTGCTTCGTCGTCAAAATAGCCGTACTGCATAATTGCTCCTGTTGAATTAGAATGTCTAGAGTAAATGAGTGAATTTTTTCTATATTGCATGAATTGCAAGTGAATGTCTACAATGTTTCTGTTGAATTTTGCCCATATTCATGCTGAATTTAGCAATGCTTCGTCAGACTGCCACCATATGACTCCAGAAAAGGAAAAATATCGGGTTTTAGCGGTTTATTATTGAATAAATTTTCTAATTTCTTCTATTTGAAAACAATTGAAATGATATGAAAACAGTAACCCGTTCTAGATTATTTTGTTTGCATTCGTATTATTTTGGTGTACGAAAAATATTTCTGTATAAAATTCACTTGAATTTGCAAAAAAATATGAAAAAATTGTTTGACAATTTATTCTAACGACCCTATACTAAATTTGGAAACCGGTTGCCATGTGATTCCAAGTTTTCACAAGTCCTTCTTGGCGGTCGGTTTGTTTTTTGAAAATTACAGGGTTTCATAATTGCAGGGAGCCCTGTTTTTAATAATTAAAATTTATACGCAAAACATAGGAGGAACGTATGAAGAAAATGGTTGCAGTTGCAGCTGCTGTTGCTTGTGCATCTCTCGCACTCGTTAGCTGTGGTAAGAAAGAAGCTGGTGCTTCTGCTAAGGCTGGTGCTGATGCAAACAACAAGATCGTAGTTTGGTCATTCACAGATGAATTGGACGGAATGATCAAGAATTACTTTGAAAAGGATGACCGCTTTGCTGGTAAGTATGAAATCACATACTCTCTCACACCAACAGACCAGTTCCCAAACAAGCTTGACCCAGTTCTCGCTTCAGGTGCAGGATGTCCAGACGTATTCGCTCTCGAAGATGCATTTGTTCGCAAGTACGTAGAATCAGGTCTTCTTCTTGACCTTACAGACGTATACAACGAAATCAAGTCTGATATGGTTCCATATCCAGTTGAAGTTGGTTCAGCAAACGGAAAGGTATACGCACTTTCTTGGCAGGTTACACCAGGTGCTCTCTTCTACCGCCGCTCATTGGCTAAGAAGTACCTCGGAACAGACGATCCAGCAGAAGTACAGAAGTACCTCAGCAACTGGGAAAAGTTCCTTGAAACAGCTCAGCTCCTCAAGGACAAGTCAAACGGTGCATGTTACATCCTCTCTTCTACAGGAGACCTTTTCAAGCCATACAGCGCTGGACGCAAGGATCCATGGGTAGTAAACGGAAAGCTTACAGTTGACCCACTTATGGAAGACTACATGGATATGTGTAAGACACTCCATGACAAGGGATTCGAAGGACGTGTTGGTCAGTGGTCAGAAGGTTGGTTCGCTGGTATGAAGGGTGAATTTAAGGATGAAAGCGGAAACGACAAGGAAGTATTCTCATACCTCCTCCCAACATGGGGTCTCCACTACGTTCTTAAGACAAACGCTCCAGACACAACAGGTGACTGGGGAATGTGTGCTGGTCCAGTTGGATACCGCTGGGGTGGTACATGGGTAGGTGCATGGGCAAAGACAAAGAACCCAAATGCAGCTAAGACACTCATTAAGTACATTGCAACTGACTACAAGTTCCTTAAGGCTTGGGCAGAAGACACAGGTGACGTTGTTTCTAACAGCAAGGTTGTTGCAGATGTTAAGGACAACTTCTCTGAACCATTCCTTGGTGGACAGAACCACTATGCAGAATTTGCAGAAATGTCAAAGACTGTTAACGGAAAGCTTTCACAGGGTACAGACCAGGCTGTTGAAGGTCTCTTCGGAGAAGCTACAGCAGCTTACGTAAACGGTGAAAAGTCAAAGGCAAAGGCTCTTGAAGACTTCAAGGCACAGGTTGCTGCACAGCTTTCACTTTCTTACTAATTAGTTAGTATGTAGAGCCTGAATGGGTTGCAGAAATGTAATCCTTCAGGCTCATCTTTTTTCCGGTGATTTGCCGGATTTGTCAGAGGTAGCATAATGAAGAAAAAAGCCGGAATCGAAACAAGAATAAGTAGAGCGGGTGTTATATTTGTTCTTCCATTTATCGTAGTATATTTAGCGTTTCAGTTATGGCCAGTTATTTACACACTCATCCTTGGTGTTTGTGATGTAAAGGGCTTTAAGACTGACCTGAACTTTGTTGGATTAAAGAATTATGTACGCCTCGTGAAGGATCCATACTTCTGGGGATCAGTTAAAAATACATTCATCATGTGGGGTGGAAACTTTATCCCACAGCTCGGAATAGCATTGCTCTTTGCAATTTGGTTTACAGACCTTCGTCTTAACCTTAAGTGTAAGGGTGTATTCAGGGCAGTATTCTACATGCCAAACCTGCTTACAACAGCATCCATTGCTATCTTGTACCGCAGTTTGTTTGCATATCCTGTTGGACCTGTAAACCAGTTCCTTACTGGTACATTAAATATTTGGTCAGAAGCAGTTGTTGACGGAGAAAATGTAAAACAGGCATTTAACTTCTTCCGTATGCCAACAGCTTCACGCTTTATCGTTTCATTCATTCAGTGGTGGATGTGGTGTGGTCATACGCTTATCATGCTTATGGCTGGTATCACAAGTATTTCTCCTTCACTTTATGAAGCAGCAATCGTAGACGGTGCAGACCAGAGACAGCAGACATTCTATGTTACTCTCCCTCTTCTTCGCCCTATGATGTTCTACATCCTTACTACATCAATGATTGGTGGTATGCAGCTCTTTGAAATTCCATTCCTTCTTACAGGTATGCACGGTGAACCTGACTTCAAGATTCGCTCAATGGCACTTTACCTGTACAACATTGGTTTCCAGGGTGCAACTGACTACTCATACGCATCAGCTATTGCTATTGGTATCTTTATTATCACAATCATTCTTGCAACTCTTATCAACTGGATCATCAAGGAAAGACCAGTTAAGAGACGTAGAGGAGCTTAATTATGAACATGAATTACAAGCAGTCGCTTACATTTAAGAGAACAATTCTTTACATTGTAATGGTAATCTTTGCATTGCTCGCTGTTGTTCCAATCTACCTTATGTTGATTAACGCAACACGTTCAAATGCCCAGATTAACTCTGGTGTTTCTTTCCTTCCTGGTGGAAACACAATGCAGAACTGGAAGAACCTTACATCAAGAAGCTTCAAGATCTGGAGAGGTTTCGGAAACAGTGCCATCATCGCTTTCTTCTCAACAGTTCTTGGTGTTTACTTCTCTACTCTTACAGCTTATGGTATCCACGTATACCGCTTTAGGGGAAGAAACTTCTTGTGGGCTTTCATCCTTCTCGTTATCATGATTCCTGGAACACTTTCATTCATTGGTTTCTACCAGTTTATGGCTAAGGTTCACCTTCTTGACAGCTTTATCCCGTTGATTGTTCCAACAATCGCATCAGCCGGTACAGTTCTGTTCATCAAGCAGTACATGGAATCAATCCTTTCACTTGAACTTATTGACGCTGGTCGTATTGACGGTGCAGGCGAATTCCTTATCTACAACGTAGTTATCCTGCCAATCATGATACCTGCTCTTGCAACACAGTGTATCTTTGCATTCGTTGGTTCATGGAACAACTTCATGACTCCATTCGTTCTTCTTTCAGACCAGAAGAAGTACACACTTCCAATGCTTGTTCAGACACTTCGTGGTGATATTTACCGTACAGAATACGGTTCAATCTATCTTGGTGTTGCAGTTTCCCTTCTTCCAATCTTGGTATTCTATGCATTCATGTCACAGTTTATCATTTCCGGAATTACAATGGGTTCTGTAAAGGAATAGAATATCCTGTTTCTGAGGGCTGCCGTCCGGCAGCCTTTTTTTTTGACTTGAGGAAAAATCTATGAAAATTTTCAATCCTATTCTTACTGGATTTCATGCAGATCCTTCCATAGTTTGTGCAAATGGAGAGTGCTATATTGCCAATTCAACCTTTGAATGGTTTCCTGGTGTTGAACTTCACCGTTCAAAGGACATGAAAATATGGACTCCTGTTCCCTCTCCTCTTTCTACAAAGACGCTTCTCGACATGGCAGGTAACAGGGCCAGCTGTGGAATTTGGGCTCCATGCCTTACATATTCCGACGGACTTTTCTGGCTCATTTATACAAACGTTCGTTCATGGAACAGCGGTCCGTGGAAAGATACGCCAAACTTTTTGACCACAGCTCCTTCAATTGAAGGCCCATGGTCGGACCCGGTATTCATGAATGCATCGGGTTTTGACGCTTCAATGTTCCACGATGATGACGGAAAGCACTGGTATATCAATATGGAGTGGGATTACAGAATGACAGGTCCACGCCAGTTTTCTGGAATTCTTTTGCAGGAATATGATCCAAAACAGAAAAAGCTTGTAGGTGAGCCAAAGAAGATTTTTACTGGTACGGATATTGGTTTTGTTGAAGGACCACATCTTTACAAGAGAAACGGCTGGTACTACATTTTTGCTGCAGAAGGTGGAACTGGCTATGAGCATGCAATTTCCTGTGGCAGATCAAAAAACATTACGGGTCCCTATGAAGTTCATCCGGGCAATCCCCTGATTTCTTCTTACAATCATGACGAAATAAGGCTTCAGAAAGCAGGCCATGGCGCATGGTGCAAGAGTCCTGACGGTAAGAATGACTATCTTGTCTATCTTTGCGGTCGTCCTCTTCCAGGTACAAGAAATTGTGTTCTTGGCCGGGAAACAGGCATTGCAGAAATTGAATGGAAGGATGACTGGCCATGGGTTAAGCAGCCAGACGGTTCCCTTAAGAATTTCCCTCCTGACTATATTGAGGTCGAGGGAGACGGTGAGATCATGCCTGGTCATGGTGCCGTTCATCCTGCAGAAAAATATACATTCAGTAACAATGACTTTCTTCTGGACTTCAAGACCCTCAGGGTTCCCGTGGATCCAAAGAGATTTTCTACGGAAGAAAGGCCTGGCTTCTTAAGGATTTATGGAGGACAGTCACCCCTTTCTACTTTTGAGCAGGGAATCCTTTGCCGTCGTCAGACCGATTTTGAATTCGAAGCTGAGACAAAAATGGAATTCAATCCGACAAATTTCCAGCATCTTGGCGGAATGATCTATCGTTATGATGAAGAGACACAGTATCTGTGCGTTGTCACACGTGGAGCCAATAATAAGAATGTCATTCAGGTTTTGACAATCATGCCGGAAGGTTTCAACCGTGGGATGGAAATGACCATTGATGAATCAAAGCCGGTTTGGATCAGGCTTAAGGTCAATGGAAAGAATGGATTCTTCTACTGGTCTCAGGATGGTGAAAATTTCAGGCAGATTAGGCCTCTTCTTGATGCTTCAAAGCTTTCTGATGAATATTGCGGAATGGGATTTACGGGTGCTTTTGTAGGCATGTTTGTGGCTGATACGGCTAACTATTCAAAGTATGCAGATTTTGAATATTTTACCTACAAGAGACTTGGTAATAACATGTAATTTCCTAGGGCTGGAGACTTTGTATAAATGGTAACAATCTATGACATAGCAAAAAGTACAGGTTACTCTGCCCCAACCATATCCAAGGCCTTGAACGGTACCGGGGGATTGAGCGAAAAAACCAGGCAGAAAATCCTGTCTGTTGCTGAATCCCTTGGTTACAAGCCCAACATGGCAGCACGTGCGCTGACCACAAAAAAAGCCTATCTTATCGGCATCATTTTTGAAGACATTTACATGATGCGCGGTTTTGAACATCCTCTCTTCGGTGGAATCTTGAACAAGTTCCGGTCGGAAATGGAAAATTCAGGATACGACCTTATCTTTCTTTCCCGGTCATTTCTTGCACGTAAGCAGTCATACCTGGAACACTGCCACCATAGAAACGTTGATGCTGTTGTCATCATAAACCCTCTTTCTGTCGATGAGGAAATTGAGGAACTTGTTCATTCAGACATTCCATGTGTTTCCACTAACTTCGTGATTCCCGGGGTTCCGTCGGTTGTAACTGCAAACGAGGAATCAGGCTATCAGGCCGGCAAATATCTGGTGGAATGCGGCCACAGGAAAATAGGCTTCATTGCAGGTACCATTGACAAGTACAACATAGCAAGCATTGAGCGCCTTAACGGCCTTAAGAAAGCCCTTGCCGAAAGTGGCATAGAATATGACGATGACTGGACGGAACACAGCAAGCTCTGGACCCGGGAAGAAGGCTACAATTCCATGAAAAAGCTTTACGAGCGGCACAGGGACCTGACTGCCGTTTTTGTTGCAAACGATAACATGGCTTATGGTGCAAGTTCATTTCTTAAGTCCATTGGCCTTAAGCTGCCGGAAGACATGTCAATCATTGGTTTTGATGATGAAACTGCCTCGGAATTCTTTTCCCCAACCCTTACGACTTTCCGCCAGAACAGGAACCTTATTGGTGAACTTTCTGCAGAGATACTGATGAACAAGCTTGTCGGCATTCCGGTTAATGAGTGTGTCCGGGTTCCTGCTGAATTCATTGAGCGAAATTCAGTCCGTAAGATAAACTGAGGGAAACATGAAAAAAATAGCAGTTTTAATAAGGTTCTGAATCTTTTACAAAATCTGTTTCCTGTGCTATAATTTTGCTACAATCCCCATACTTTTCGGCCATGAGCTTTTGGCCAGGCAGGAGAAAAAATGTCTGATATTAGTGATCTTGATGCTTTGCTTGATTCTGCAGAAATAATGCCAGCACCATCTGTTCCTTCATTAAATACTGGATTTGACGATTTTGGTGCCAGTAATGATTCAGGCGATAATCAGGGAATAAAAAGGCCTCACATGACGGGCTGCGTGCCTGATGTTGATCTTTCCATCAAGGAATTTCAGGAAGTTACGAAATTTTTTGAAGATGAACCAAGCAAGGTTTATGATGACCAGAACTATTACAAGAAATGCCTTTCTGGCGAAGGTCAGGCCTCACAGCGTCTTCATGAACTTCTTGTAAAGTACCTGAACTGTCAGGACAAGAAGGATAAGACCGTTTACCGCCAGCAGATTGTAACTTCCTACTGGGAATACCTGAGGACCCTGGCGCTCAAGATGGCAAGCCCTAACGTTCCGGACTGCAAGAGGATGGCAATGCGTTATGGTATTGTTCTTCCTTCGCTTGCAACAGCGGAACAGAAGAACATGTTTGCAAGGGCAATCGATAAAAACAACACCTTTGAGCCTGTCCTTTACATGGATGAATGGATCCGTTCCGTTTCCCTTGGTCACATGAAGTCCAGTGCAACCGATGAAGCTCCTGTCAGGGCTACGGCAAATAATCCGGGTGCTGAGCAGCAGAGGATCATGGCACTTAAGAGCAAGAACCAGGGAAAGATTCAGACTTCTGAAAACCTTCTTAACATGAAGGAAAACGAAAGGCGCACGCTGGAAGACCAGGTTAAGAACAGAGTAGAAGACCTGTTTCGCCACGATGTCATATTCGGCCTTGAACCTCACACAAATCCCTACACTGACATGCAGAGGAAGATGTTCACCGATATCGTAAACATGTTCCGCCAGCTTCAGAAGGCAGACAAGGAGCTTGAAAAGTATCTTGCAGAATTCAAGGAAGCCAAGGAGACTGAAGAGCACCTGAACCAGAAGTCAACTGAAGTTGTAGAAGAAGTCAGCGTTGGCAAGGAAGAAATCAACGGTGAAATGAATACGATCCGTCAGATGGCAAAGATGACTTGCGGCCGTCAGGGAAACCAGTTCCCGATTTTTACAAGGGAATTCTTTCACTGTATCGACAAGGGTACGGGCTTCCGCGAGAATGTCCTGCGCGAACTCAAGTGGATTGAATCCATTGACCCCCAGTGCTTCTGCCGCATCCACAAGAATGTACCGCACAGAATCGTGCCTTATGTTCTTCTTGTTCCAACTTACGGAGACGTAGGCTTTTGCTGGGAACCGTTTGACAGGTACAACAGAATTTCAAGCCGCGGCCGCATCATAATTCCAATGTATCCAAGGGACCTTAGGACTGCATGTCTTTCGGCAGTTGCAGACTACAGGTGGCAGGTTGCAAAGGAAAAGGCATCCTTTGACTGGATGAGCGATGGTTTGACTGGGCATTATTACCAGTATCTTGAAGAGCACAAGATGAAGGGTGACATAAAGCAGTTCTTCATCGATGACTATATCCTATGGATGACAAAGGAATCTAACGGAACCCAGAAACTTGAAAAGGAAGTCCGCAACATTTTCTGGCGTTACCTTCCATTCCCACAGGAACTCAAGGATGAACTCAAGAAGAGAAGCCTTGTTTACCAGGAACTGTTCCAGAGGGATATTAACCGCAGCATGTCTGACGGCTATTGATGCCTAATTACTGAGGAACGTGGATGACTTCGCGGGGTTTGCTTCCGTTAGCAGGCCCAACGATTCCCCGTTCTTCCATTTCTTCCACAAGGCGGGCTGCACGGTTGTATCCAATGCTTAGACGGCGCTGGATGTAGCTTGCACTTGCTTTTCCAGCCTGGAGGACGATTTCAAGGGCCTTTTCGTAAAGCGGATCCTCGCCAACATCACCAAATAGGTTCATCTGGCCGCCATTGTCTTCCTCTTCATCGTCAATGAAGATTTCGTCATCAATGTATTCCGGCTCTCCCCATTTCTTAACTTCCTGAACTACATTTTCAACTTCCTGGTCACTGACAAAGGCACCCTGGATTCGCACAGGGAATGGATCTGTTGAACTTGCATAGAGCATGTCACCCTTGCCAAGGAGCTTTTCAGCTCCAACCTGGTCGATGATGATGCGGCTGTCCATTTTTGCTGCAACCATGAATGCAACACGACTTGGAATGTTTGCCTTGATGAGTCCTGTGATTACATCAACGGAAGGACGCTGGGTTGCCAGTACCAAGTGGATTCCGACGGCACGGCTCATGGCACAAAGACGTGCCACCACGCCTTCAAGCTGCTTTCCGGTGGTTGCCATAAGGTCTGCAAATTCATCGATGATGACAATAAGGTATGGAATCTTTTCAGTTGCAATATGCTGTTCCACAATCTTGCGGTTATAGTTTGAAATGTCGCGGCATCCCAGACTGTCAAGGACTGCATAGCGGCGCTCCATCTCGCAGAGGCAGTACTGGAGGGCCTGCATGGCTTTCTTTGGCTCAGTAATGACGGGGGTCAGAAGGTGAGGAATATGGTTGTACAGCTTGAGTTCGACAATCTTTGGGTCGATGAGGATCATCTTTACGTCGGCCGGGCTGCGCTTGTACAGGATGGAAAGAATCATGCTGTTTACGCAGACAGACTTACCTGCACCCGTTGAACCTGCAATGAGAAGATGAGGTGTCTTTACAAGGTCCATGATCTGAGTTTCACCTTCGATATCTTTACCGAGGACAACAGGAACGGACATCTTGTTCCATTCCTTGCGGGGCTGCTCGATGCATTCGCGGAAGCTGACAATGGCCCTGTCTGCATTTGGAACTTCAATACCAACGGCGCGTTTTCCAGGGATAGGGGCAACGATGCGGACTGACTGGGCGGCAAGGCGAAGGGCGATGTTGTCTGCAAGTCCTGAAATCTTTGAAAGCTTAACGCCCGGGGCAGGGAGAATCTCGAACATGGTGACAACAGGTCCTTTACGGATTCCGGTAATTTCTGCGTCAATCTTGAATTCGCTGAGGGTTTCCTTAAGGTTGTTGGCAGCCTGCCTTGTGTCGTCATCAATGACCCAGTATTCGTTTTCTGAATATTCCTGCAGTAGGTCTGTGGGAATTTTATAGGGCCCAAGGGGACGCTTCTTTTTTGGAGGAAGGGGAATTGGCCTGGTAACGCCATTTTCCGTAATGACGGCAGTTTTCGGGGTTTCGTGGTTATTGGCATTTCCATTGGCGTCAACAACAGGAGGGGCAAGGGGATCCACATTCTGCGAAGGTGCATCAGCTGGGGTAGATGTTGCCCCCGTTTCCTGGGCAATGGCCGAAACGGCATCACGGTCCATTCTTGCAAACACGTCTTCTAGTGAAGATGATGACGGATCGAAGCTTGCAAGGGATGGGGATGTTACAGGAGCCTGCTGTGGAGGAATTTCACTGTAGCTTCTTTCAGGGAATTCTTCATATTCAGCAGCTTCATCAAGTTCTTCCTGCTGGTCTTCAATATCCTGCATCTCGTAGTCATCGGGATATTCGCTTTCGTCCCTGTCCTGATAGTAGTTTTCTTCAATTTCGGGAAGGTTTATGTCGTCGTCTTCCGAGTAGTCTTCATAATCGTCATGCAGGCCATTTTCATCAGGGACTGAAGATTCGTCTTCAAAGGTGATTTCATAATCAATGGGCTCTTCCGGTTCTTCAGTTTCTTTCGGTTCTTCAGTGTCGCCATCAAAAAGGTCCGAGGTAAGGCTCTGGGATTCCATCTCGAAACTGTCGATTATGTCTTCCGTTTCATCCTGTGCAGACGGTTCCTCGTATTCTTCAAAGAGGATGGAATCTTTCGGGGGTTCCGGTTCCTGCGGTGACAGCTCCCTGTCAAACTGTGAAATGTCCACTTCATCATCATTTGTGTTGGGGGCAGGGGCCGCTACTTCAGCTTCCGGGACGGCTTCCTTTTGTACGGCCGCAGGAGTTTTTACGGTGCCCTTTATCTCTCCCTCTGAGGTGAGGGACCAGTTGCCACGGCGCTTCTTCTTTGGTGCTTCAAACTGAAGTTCTTCCTCCTGAACCTTATCTTCCTCGTTTACTTCATTTTCTGGTGGAAGTCTGGAAATAACGGTCTTTTTTGCAGTGTCAATTTTGTTTTTTAAGATTGTTTTAAGTTTTATAACCGTCGGCTCCTTAGGATTGTTCACCTTTGCTGCCTTAGGCTGGGCCGGGTTTTCATCAGGTTCTTCATGGTTTTCTTCTTCCTCCGGAGTAGTAAAAATAGGTTCGCCATGAATTTTTCTTTCTATTATAGAGGCTGCCGTAATGGCAAGAAGGTATTCAAGGGCTACAAGGAGAAATGCTATAACAAGCAGGATGATAATTTTTATGAAGGCAATGGGGCTGGGGTCGCCACGTGCAATGTTCCTGGAAATCTGTTCACCGGCAACGAGGGTAAAGAAAGGAATTACGCTTATGAGGAGAACGAATGCGCGCTGAACAGACCATCTTGCACTCAGGCAAAAGGCACCTGCGGTGAAAAAAAATGCTGGAATGAGGATGGAACAGATTCCGTATACGGAAAGGAGCATCTGGCCCATCTGGGAAAGAAAGCCGGCCTTTTGTGCATCCCCATAATCCAGGACGCCCATAAGAAGCCCCACTGAAAAAAGTGCTGCCACAATAAACAGGACAACGCCTGTACAAGTTGCTGCAATCCGTTCTCTTCTAGTCATTCAAGTTCCCCATGAAAAAAATCAGGGCAATTCCCCAAAGGCGGAAAACCCCGTAATATTATCGGTATAATATAGTAAGATTTTAGGAATAAAGTTGCTCCTGTCATGGTTAATGGAGTCTCTACAAATTGCAATTTTTAGATATGCCCTTAACCGGTTGCATTATTGACGCATTGCTTGTATACTATACTTGTGTCTGAATTATACATTGTGGCCACACCCATAGGTAACTTGGGTGACATCACTTACAGGGCTTTGGAAACTTTCAAGAATGTTGACGTCATAGCGGCTGAGGATACCCGTCATACCCTGCAGCTGCTTACGCATTTTGAAATCAGGAAGCCACTGGTTAGCGTAAGGTCCCACAATGAACAGTTTGCTTCTGAAAAGGTCATAAAGCTCCTTGATGAAGGGCAAAAGGTTGCGTATGCAAGTGACGCAGGAACTCCTGGAATAAGTGATCCTGGGGCAATTCTGGCAGGTCTTGCAAGAAAGGCAGGGCACAAGGTTATCCCGATTCCGGGGGCAAGCGCCTTTGCAGCTTTGGCAAGTGTTGCCGGTGCAGGTGGAAAAACTCTCGTTTTTGAAGGCTTTCTTTCCCCAAAACCGGGAAGAAGGAGAAGCAGGCTAAGGGAACTCATGGCAACAGGTGATGCCGTGATTCTATACGAAAGTCCTTTCAGAATCGTTAAACTTTTGACGGATATTGCCGATATAGAGAAGGACAGAAGGGTGGTTGTTGGTCGTGAGCTTACCAAGCTTCATGAAGAAATAACAGAGGGAACTGCCGAAGAAGTTCTTGAAGATTACGGACAAAGGGATAAGATTCTGGGGGAATTTGCAGTATTCATTTCCGGAAATAAAAATGTTAAGAATTTGGACGAATCTTCCGATAATGTAAGCGAGGCTTAGTATGATGATAGACAAAGTTAATTATGTAACACCTCTTAACAATCTCCAGAGTACAAAACGCTCAGGAAGTGTAGAAAATACACAGAGGATGTCTGACGAAATCAGTGTTTCCGAAGAAGCAAAGGCAATGGCCGAAGCTTTGTACATGAACAAGGTTGCTGAAGAAACACCTGATGTAAGAACAGAATTGGTGGAACAGATTAAGCTTAAGATTCAGGATCCAAATTACCTTAGTGAAGCAACAATTGCAGCTACAGCGGATAAGATTCTTAGCGCTTACGGACTTTAATCAGCCCGTATTCGTTTAAAGGGGATAAAAAAATAGGGCGGAATTTGTTCCGCTCTTTTTTTTTGCAGGAGAAAAAGCTAGATGGCAGATTTCATTTTTAAAATATCACCAAATATTGTCTTGGGTTCATATACGGCAAACAGGCTGGGCCAGTATGCCCTGGAATATGGAAAGAACTTCCTTGTTGTAATGGACCCCATCTTGAATGAATCTGGTACATCGGAAAAGGTGACCAATTCCCTCAAGGAAAAGGGTGTTGAATACTTTGTCTTTGATGAAATTCCAAATGCTGCCGATACGGAAACCCTGAATTCAATTCTTCACCTTGCACGCGATGCAAAGGTTCATGGAATTATTGCCGTTGGTGGCGGCCGCGTCATTGCCCTTGCAAAGGCTGTTTGTGCCGTTTACTTTGATGACACTGACATTTATGACATCATCGATGATGGCCTTTCTCCATGCAAGAAAGTTCTTCCCCTTATCTGCATTCCGACGACTATCCGCGACAGCTTTATCTTTACGGACAGGACTGTGGTTACGGATTCCAGGTCTTCCAAGGTTAAGCTGATAAAGACCCAGAACGGCCTTTGTAAAATGGTTTTGTGGGATCCAAACCTTCAGATTTCCCTCACGGAAAAACAGACGCAGTGCATGTCCATTGAAACCCTTGCCTTTGCCATTGAAGGCTATCTTAGCCAAAAGGCAACCTTCTTTAGCGACATGATCATAGAGAAAGCGGTTCAGCTCTTGGGATATGCCCTGGATGGTGCTCCTTCCCTTAGCATTACGACTCCGCAGGATGTGCTCATGTGCCAGGGTGGATGCATGGGTTCCCTTGGGGCGGCTTCCAGTTCCTTTGGGGTGGCTCACCTTCTTTCCATTGCAATCAATTCAAGGTACAAGATAAGCCGCTCACTGACTTCTGCAATTCTTCTTCCATACGTAATTGAAGATGCAGCCACTTACCGTGCAGATAAGCTGGCAGTGGTTTCCAAGCTTTTGAGGGCAGCTCCCCAGGATGCCGATGTAGGCACGGCAGTTTCTTCCCTTGCAGAATACGTAAGGCAGAAGATAGCCATGGTGAACATTCCGGCCCGTCTCAAGGATCTTGGCCTTACGGTTGAACAGCTGGCTCTTGCCGTTGAAGATGCCGGGGAACTGGAGCTGATCAATTCCCTGCAGAAGTCCATGACCACGGATGACCTTTTTGAGCTTATAAAAAAGGCTTACTAAATGATAGATCCAAACAAGCTTTACCAGCTTTCTCCTGGACAAAAGAGGCGCAAGCTTGCCCTTACCTTTGGGGAACTGGAACGTGACATTGCGGGGATTCCTGAGCCGGGCATGGAATACAACTTTAAGTCCATGGACCGCAGGACTTATGTAAAGACCGTTGCACGCATTGTCCTTGAGGATCCGCAGCTTCCGAAAGAATCCCATGAAGTCCTGGGAAAACTCCTGGAAGACCCTGATTTTGACGAGCGCCGCCTTTGCAATTATGCACGAAATGCACTTCTTGCTGTAATCGGAACTTTTCCTGCAGAGTGGGATCTTGTCATTGCTCCCCATTCAACGGAAAAGCTTACGGTGGAAAAGAGGAATTTTTTCCCCGGAGTTTCGGTCTATGCTGAAGACATTCGATCTCCGTTCAATGTAGGTTCCATTTTCAGGACGGCAGAAGCCATGGGGTGTGAAAGCGTCTACATATCTCCGGGTTGTACTGACCCGGGCCAGACTAAGGCCATCAGGAGCGGCATGGGCTGCATTGAAACCCTTGGCTACACTCGGTGCTCTTTGGACCAGCTGCCACAAGACAAGCCGGTTTTTGTCCTTGAAACTGGTGGGACTGCCCTGGATGAATTTGAGTTTCCGGAGGAAGGGATTGTAATCATAGGTTCTGAGGAACTGGGCGTAAGCCCCGAGGCCTTGAAGAGGGCAACCTATGGCCGGGTTACGATTCCCATGACGGGCCTTAAGGCTTCATTAAATGTTGGGGTTGCCTTTGGAATTCTCATGCAGGCGTGGGTTGATGCCATTCGCAAGGGAAAGGCAAGGAAAGTCTGACTTCGTACCTGTTTGCAAGTCTTTCTGCGATTGGGAATCGCGTATAATCAGAAGACTGAAATGCTACATCCTAAATGATATTGCAAGTCTTTCTGCGATTCCTTGGAACTGTTCTTCCGAGATGATGCCTACGGATTTGAGTATGTTTGTGTCAATCTGGTCATAGTCCACGAGGCTGTCGTTGTAGTGGGCAATCATGTCGGCTACGTAAATTATTTCCGAGATTTTCCTGTGGTTTTCCGGGGCTTCGTCCGGGCAATGGTGGTACCTGATTACATCGATGAGTACCTGGGGGAAATTCCATTTTCTTGCAACGATCGATCCAAGTTCAGCATGGTTGATGCCTGTGAGCAGGTTTTCAAAAATTCTTGAAGGAATGTTCAGCCTTGCGCACATTTCCTGAATTTTCTGGTGCTGGTCCGGCTTTGCGCATTCAAAGACGATTTTTCCCATGTCGTGGAGGAGTCCGCATACGTAGCTGTCTTCTATGAGCTTCCTGTCGGTTTTTGCAAAATTCCTTGCAAGGTTATAGGAGAAGAATCCCACCTGATAGGAATGGTACCAGAGCTTCTTGCTGTTTTCTGTTGAAGACATGAGGTTTCCCATGGATCCGATGGAAAACAGGAGGTTCTCGATTCCCCTGAGTCCTATGAGTTTGACAGCTTCCTCGATGGAATTGCACGGCTTTGAAAGGATATATGCGGCAGAGTTTACCATCTTGAGGAGTTCGCCGGTAAGGGATACGTCGTTGGAAATTTCCAGGGCAATGTCGCTGAGCTTACTGTCCGGGGAATTTATCATGCTGTTGATGCGCGTAATGTTTTCCGGGAATTCTGGCATTCCTTCAACCAGCTTTGCAAATTCAGAAGTGATGCATGAAACCATCTGTGTTGTCTTTGGCGACAGCGGGAAGAACACCCGGTTGACCGTCTGCCCGTTTTCGCTGACAATCTGGAAATTTTCTTCCGAAAGTCCGATCTTGCGCAGGATGAGGATCATGATTACAAGTCCAAGTCCGGCACCTTCCGTATCGTCGAGGAGCTGGGAGATTCCTTCTTCCACCGATGAATACATGAGGCCCCGGGAAATCTTGTCGTGGATTCTCTTGTACTCGAAGAATGTCAGTTCCGACCGGTTGGCAACTTCAATCTTGACCTTGTTGTTGCGTACCTGGAATACAACCTTTATGAAATAGCCCTGCTTGCGCTGTTCTTCAAGATAATGGTGAATGTTGGTGATTGTGTCGGTCTTGAAGGTTTTCATGCCCTCGTCGTATTGGTTTTGGTCAAAGAGGTCCAGGCCGCGTTCCTTAAAATAGACGCGCTTTGTGTTTGCCTTTTTTGCATTGTTTACAAGTTCCTTGACGCAGTATGTGAGACCGTCGATTATGTCGTCATGGTTTAATACCTTGAGGAATACGGCCAGAATGTCCGAGATATACTGCTCCATCTCCAGGGGAAGAGTATAAGTCGTTACAGTGAGAGGAATGCCTGTTTCTATTGCAAGTTGAACCTTTTCCTGGTTGACCTTGATTTTCTTAATCTGCGCCATAAACTGAGTATGAATCCAATATCTCCGCCAAATTATAGCATAGTGATATTCTAATTTCAATTAATGTGGTAAAGTAGGGGCATGACAAATAGATTTCTTGCGGAATGTCTTGTATTGCTAAACGTTCTGGCGGGTAGTGCCAGGTTTCTTTTCATTCGTCATACAAAAAACGACTCCCTTTCTGCAGCGCCTTATGTAGGACTTTTCTTTGCCCTTGTGAACATTGGTGTCTTTGGAATTTCCGTTGAGGAACTTGTTGTCCTTGTCCTTGCATTCTGGGCATGCCTGTGGAACCTTCGCTCACTGCTGCGCCTTTCTTCCGGAGTAATTACCGACCGCTATGAGATAAAGCTGGTGGTGATGAACATCCTGAACATTGTTCTGACAGGCTTTGTCTTCTGGGGGCTTGTGATTACGAGGCCCATGACTGCAGATGCAGGGAAGATGCAGGTTGTGGAAGACGCCAGGTATGTTACGGGAAATTTCCGGGAAGGAGTTGAAACTCTTGAGGGTAACTTTAAGTTTCGCAGTGGAAGGATAATTCATGTAGAGCCTGAAACTGCAAATCCTGCAGGCCGCACCATCGTTGTCTTTGTTCCCCCAAAAACGGCGAATGCAGAAAACTACAGGTTCTTCTTTTATAAATTGGCAAAAAATGGCTATTCGGTTTATTCCGGTGACTTTTATACTGGAGATGCATTGTGGTTTGGAACTGTCAGGGACCTGCGCATTTTCCGCCGTTTTGCAGCCCTTGTGGAAAAAATGAAGAATAAGGACGCCTACAATGAGATGATGAGGAAGAACAGGTACTGGACTGCTGCCGAATATGATTTTCTGGTAAAGATGGCACAGCCTACGGAACTGGACACGGTGTTCCTTGTTGGGGAAGATGATGCAGGCGGTGCAATGGAAATATGCCTTAGGGAAAACAAGGCGGTTAACGGTTCCTTTGACCTGGGATTTGTGAAAGGCTATTCCACCATGGGGTATGGGCCTGTAGAAAACACGGATCTTGTGACTGCATGGATACTTGATGCGGATATGGACAGGTCCGGCTATGTTTCAAGTCACCTTGGTTCTGCAGTGACGGAATTCATAAGCAGCCAGATTGCCATGGGTGACTAACTGGCATTTTGTCTGTATACTGATGAAATGACTGAAAATACAAAAAACAAGCTGCTACCGCTGATTCTCTGTGCGGCCGTAATCATCCTTGACCAGCTTACAAAGGCCATGGTCGTAAAATACATTCCACGCCTGACTGTTTTTTCTGATGATGGAGTCATCGAAATCCTTGGCAGGTATGTCCGCCTTATTCACGTTAGGAACAATGCCATTGCATTCAGCATGGGCCATACTCTTTCAAGAAATGCAAGGAGCATTCTTTTTGCATTCATGCCGCTGGTGATTGTCGCCATGGTTTTTGTCATCTACTTCAGGAACAATGATTTTACAAAGGTTCAGCGCTGGGCCATCTGCGGAATTCTTGGCGGTGGAATCGGCAACCTTCTGGACAGGTTTTTTAGGCCGGAAGGTGTCGTTGACTTTGTGGACTGCTGGTTTGGCGGGCTTTTTGGACTTGAAAGGTGGCCTACATTCAACCTTGCGGACAGCGCTGTTGTCGTATGCGGAATAATATTTGTTCTGACCTTTATATTTCAGGTGGTGAATGACGGCAAGAATAACGGAAAGAACGGGGGGGAATCAAAATGAATCGAGTGACATTTGGAATTATTTTTTTTATTGCTTCCATAATAGCAAACATTCTTTTTGCGGCAGTGGTCCTGGGACTTGTTACGGCACTTTGCTGGCTGTTTTTCCATAACAATCCGCAGAATTTTGGACAGAACCTTTACATGGCATTGCCCATTGGTCTTGTTGCAAGCTTCCTGATTTTTTCGAGAATACAGATGAAGATTGTAAAGAAGTATAATCTTGACAGGTTTGGTGCCAAGACTGAAAAGAAGAAGCCTGCCGGTTCTGGGGAAGAAGTGGCAGCTCCAAGGCAGACTGTGCTGCCTGATTCCGTAAAGGAAGATGAAGTTGATGAAAAGTGGAGGGAATAGAAATAGTCGTTGGAACGGCTATTTCTATTCGGCAGGAAATTGTTTGGCGCACTCCGCGCCATTTTTTCTGCGAAAAAAACACAATTTCCTGGTAGATGCTTTATGGCGGTGAATGGAATCGTCTGGTATCAACTCGGCAGGAAATTGCTTGGCGCCTTGGATGGGCGCCATTTTTTTTACAGTGCAATTCCACGGAAGTCAGACAGCTTTCTGTAACCGTGGCTTGCCATGAATGTCCTTAATCCTTCGATAATTTCCACCATGGCTGTGGGATTTGCAAAAGTTGCACTTCCAACCTGGATTGCCTCAGCTCCCGCCATGATGAATTCAACGGCGTCCTGCCATCTTGAAATTCCCCCAAGGCCTACAACTGGAACCTGTTCTTTTGCAGGAAGGGCTTTTACTGCCTTGCATACGTCATAAACCATGCGAAGTGCAATTGGCTTTACGGCAGGTCCGCACATTCCGGCCTTGATGTTGTCAAAGTACGGGCGGCCCTTTTCAATGTCGATGGCAACTGCCTGAATCGTGTTGATCAGGCTTAGGGCATCGGCTCCGGCCTTTATGCATGCAAGGGCAACAGCCACAAGATCAGGTGCGTTTGGGGATAGCTTTACCATGAGTGGCTTGGATGTGGCTTTTCTGACAGCACTTACGCATTCAAAGGCACATTCAGGATCCATTCCCCATGCCATGCCACCTGCCTTGACGTTTGGGCAGCTGATGTTGAGTTCAATCATTGGTACGTCTGTCTTGTCAAGGAGTTCAGCCCCCTTAACGTAGCTTTCAAGACTGTGGCCTGCAAGGTTTGCCATGGTTACGGTGTCAAGCTTGAGCATCTGAACAAGTTCGTTCTCGATGAAGTGGGGGACTCCCGGGTTTTCAAGGCCAATGGAATTAATGTCGCCGCCTGTAATCTCGATGATGCGTTCCCCGTTGTTTCCGGGTTTTGGTTCCAGTGTAAGTCCCTTTGAGCTTACGCCGCCGAGTTTTTCCACGTCAAAGAATCCGCGGTAGTTCTGGGCAAATCCAAAGGTTCCGCTGGCTGCAATGACCGGGTTCTTGAATCTAACACCCTTGATCGTAACGGAAAGATCTACTTCTTCCGGACTGACGGGATTGATTTTTGCCCGTGGGGCAGGCTTTGGGAATTCAAGGATGTCGCCCTGGAATATGGGGCCGTCCTTGCATACGCGGCGGTTTCCTTCCTTTGTAGATATGGTGCATCCAAGACAGGCTCCCACACCGCAGAGCATTTTCTTTTCAAGGCTCAGATAGGATTTTACACCGGCCTGGGCGCAGACTGACTGGACGTAGGCAAGCATTGGTGTAGGTCCGCATGCAAAAACTTGGGTGTAGCCCTTTTCCTTAATGGTATCGGCAGTAAGGGCAGCGCTGAGCATTCCGTGGATTCCGACGGAGCCGTCGTCAGTTGTGATGACAAGGTTTGAAGCCTTTACGTGTTCAAGTCCATAGGATCCGCTTTTAAAGCTTGCGTAGAAGTCGTAGGATTTTTCTTCAAGGGAAGAGGCAAAATTTGCAACCGGTGCCACTCCGATTCCTCCGCCGATGATTGCAGTTTTTGGGCTGTCGGATTTTGTGCATTCTGCAGGCTCAAGGAATTCCCCAAAGGTGTTTCCAAGGGGTCCGTTGAGTGAAAGCTTGTCTCCCGGAAGAAGACGGCGCATTTCCTTGGTTCCGTTGCCTTTTTCTAGGATCATGAACTGCACCTTAAGCTGAAGCCCACTGCGTTCAGCATGGTAGACGCTGATTGGACGGCCAAAGGTTACTCCGCTACGGCTTCCCCTTATCATGTAAAACTGGCCTGGAAGTGGTGAAAGCTGGCTCTGGCGTTCAAGGGTGCATTCAGCTTCCAGAAGGAAGACGTTGCCCTGTCCCGGTATGTCCCTTACGAAATTTACTGTTGCATCCCCGAAAAACTGGATGCCTTTTCCGTCGCTGTCGATCTGCGGTAAATCTGCTGCCATTTTTATTCCCCCGAAATATAGTCCGCTGAATACATGCGGATTTTTGCCCTGGCACTTTTTGAAACTGCGGTTTCCTGAAAATGCCTGTGGCCATAAAATTTTCTGAATTTTACAACGGGGAAAGTATACAATATTTTTAAAAAGGTTTATACTGTGGCTTTAGTATGACAAGTTCAGCTAAAGCGATGCTGGTTCTCGCAAATGGCCAGGTTTTTGAAGGTAAAAGTATTGGTGCCACGGGGGTTGTCCTCGGTGAGGCTGTATTCACAACGGGTATGAACGGGTACATTGAGACCCTTACTGATCCAAGCTATTTTGGTCAGATTGTTACCCAGACTTTCCCTCTTGTTGGAAATTACGGAATCATTCCAAAGGATTTTGAAAGTTCCGATGTTCATGTACGCGGATACATCGTCCGTTCAATGTGTGAAATTCCATCTAATTTCAGGTGCGAGCTTGACCTCGATTCATTCCTCATGATGAAGAATATTGTCGGGCTCTGCGGAATTGATACCCGTGCCCTGACAAAGGTTCTGCGTGAAACTGGTGTAATGAACGCCATCATCGTTTCCGGAGACGGAGAGGAAGCTCAGGAAATCTACAGTGCACTGGAAAAGCCGGAAGAAAAGGCAAAGCTCCTTAAGAAAATCAAGGCATACAGGATTACCCAGGCTGTTGAAAGCGTAACATGCAGTGCCGTTAAAATAGAAGAAAGTGCAGACGTTGTGTTTAGGGAAAGTGCGGAATACCGCTTTGTTCCAGTCAGGTCTGACGGTACCAAGGTTAACGACCAGAAGGAAGCAATGAAGGCCGGTAAAGGCAAGAAGGTTGTCCTTTGGGATTTTGGTGCAAAGGCAAACATCCGCCGCGAGCTTTTGAAGCGTGGCTTGAGCGTTACTACGGTTTCAGGAAATGCAACTGCAAAGGAAATCCTTGATCTTGCCCCGGATGGAATAATGCTTTCCAACGGTCCTGGAGATCCAAAGGAAAACGTAAAGATCATTTCAGAAATAAAGAAGCTCATTAAGTCGGGGGTTCCGATTTTTGGAATCTGTCTCGGTCACCAGCTTTTGGCTCTTGCTTCCGGGGCTGACACTTCCAAGCTTAAGTACGGCCATCGCGGTGCAAACCAGCCTGTAAAGGATCTTGGAACCGGACGCGTTTACATTTCCAGCCAGAACCACGGTTATGCCGTAAAGAATGAATCTTTGCCAAAGGGTGCGGCCCTGAGTTTTGTAAATACAAATGATGGAACCTGCGAGGGAATCACATACACAAAATTCCCTGCATTCAGCGTGCAGTTCCATCCGGAAGCATGTTCCGGTCCTCTTGATACAAGCTTCCTGTTTGACAGGTTTGTTCAGCTTATAAATGACCATGATTCGCTTAAGGGCTATGCACCAAACTATCAGCGTGTTGATGCAATAAAGTTCTTCAGCAAGACAATTAAAAATACAAAGGCAAAGAAGTAAATTAGGGGAGTCGAGCAATGCCACTTAACAAAGACATACATAAAGTAATGGTAATCGGGTCTGGTCCAATCATCATCGGCCAGGCTGCTGAATTTGACTATGCAGGTTCCCAGGCATGCAAGGCCCTGAAGGAACAGGGGCTTGAGGTTGTTCTTGTAAATTCAAACCCTGCCACATTGATGACAGACCATGCCATGGCAGACCACATCTACATTGAACCTCTGATTCCGGAGACTATCCAGCGCATCATAGAAAAGGAAAAGCCGGATTCAATTCTGTCTTCCCTTGGTGGACAGACGGGACTTACACTGTGCATGGAGCTTGCAAAGTCAGGCTTCCTTAAGGAACACAACGTCCGTCTTCTTGGCGCAAATCCAGAAACAATCGACAAGGCAGAAGACCGCCAGATGTTCAAGGACACCATGGAAAGCATCGGTGAGCCATGCATTCCTTCAAAGGTCGTAACAACCTACGAGGACGCATACGATTTTGTTAAGAACGTTATCGGTTATCCTGCAATCATCCGTCCGGCCTTTACCCTTGGTGGTACAGGTGGCGGAATCGTTCACAACGATGAGGAAATGGATGAAATTGCACACAATGGTTTGCACCGTTCACCTATTCACCAGATTCTTGTTGAAAAATGCATTTCCGGCTGGAAGGAAATTGAATTTGAAGTAATGCGCGACAGTGCAGGAAACGTACTCACCGTATGTTCAATGGAAAACTTTGATCCTGTCGGTGTCCACACTGGAGATTCCATCGTTATTGCTCCGGCCGTAACATTGAGCGACAAGGAATACCAGATGCTCAGAACTGCAGCCTTGAACATAATTTCCTCTTTGGGAATGGAAGGCGGATGTAACTGCCAGTTTGCATTGAATCCAGACACATTTGAATATGCCGTAATCGAAGTAAACCCGCGCGTAAGCCGTTCATCTTCATTGGCTTCAAAAGCAACCGGATATCCGATTGCAAAAGTTGCAACACTGATTGCCATCGGTTACACACTGGATGAAATTCCAAATGCAGTAACGCAGAAAACGGCTGCATGTTTTGAACCGGTCCTCGACTATGTTGTCGTAAAGATGCCAAAGTTCCCGTTTGATAAATTCGTCTATGCAAAGCGCGACCTTGGAACACAGATGAAGGCAACCGGCGAAGTCATGGCAATCGGCCAGACCTTTGAGCAGGCAATCATGAAGGCTGCCCGCGGTGCCGAAGTTGGAGTCCAGTCCCTTAACCTTAAGGTCTTTGAGGAACTCAGCAACGAGGAAATCGAGCGTCGTGTAGGTGAATGCACTGACCAGCGCCTCTTTGCAATCTTCCAGGCAATCAAGAGGAACATCCTTTCAATTACACAGATCCATAGGATTACAAAAATCGACCTGTGGTTCCTTGCAAAGCTTGAAAACCTTGCCCTCATGGAAAAGGAATTTGCCAATGTAAAGAGCGGCGACCGTGAGCTTGACGTGGAACTTTATTTTGAAGCAAAAAATCTTGGTTATCCTGATAAGGTAATCGAGGAACAGACAGGCGTTAAAATTGTCGGCTCCGGTGGAATTCTAAAGGAATCAAAGCAGGCTGCAAAACTTGTAAAGGCCGGAAAACTTGCACACATTCCTGCAAGTTACAAGATGGTTGATACATGCGCAGGCGAATTTAATGCCGAGACTCCTTACTTCTATGCAACCTATGATGCAGAAAACGAGGCAGAAGAATTCCTTGATGAACTTAAGGCAAAAAGATCCAACTCTGAAATTAATGATGCCGCAGCAATTCTTGCAAAGCTTTCAAAGGGCAGTGACAATGCTGAACTTAAGGAAGCTGCAGACAAGGTAATTGCACTTTCAAAGGAAAACAAATCAAAGGGTACGATAATCGTTCTTGGTTCAGGACCAATCCGCATCGGTCAGGGAATTGAATTCGACTATGCTTCGGTTCAGTGCGTTTGGGCACTCAAGCGCCTTGGATACGATGTAGTTACAATCAACAACAACCCGGAAACTGTTTCCACAGACTTTGATACTTCTGCCAGGCTTTATTTTGAACCTCTTACTCCTGAAGATGTAATGAGCGTAATCAACACGGAAAAGCCAATCGGTGTCGTAGTTGCATTCGGTGGCGGTACAGCCATCAAGCTTGCAAACTTCCTTGCAGGCCAGGGAATCAGAATCTTGGGTACAAGCGCAGATGCCATTGACCTTGCAGAAGACCGCGAAAGGTTTGATGAGCTTTGTGAAAGGCTGAACATCAAGCGCCCTAAGGGACTTACGGTTCTTACGGAAAAAGAAGCCCTTGAAGCAACAGCACAGCTTGGCTATCCGGTTCTCCTGAGGCCGTCTTACGTTCTTGGCGGACAGAACATGATCATTGCCTTTAACGATGACGACGTTAAGGAATACATGAAGATCATCCTTGCCCAGGGAATTGAAAATCCAATCCTCATCGACCAGTACAAGATGGGTATAGAGCTTGAGGTTGATGCAATCTGTGACGGAAAGGATATCCTTATTCCTGGAATCATGGAACACATTGAACGCACAGGAATCCATTCGGGTGACTCAATTGCAGTTTATCCAAGCTGGAACCTGAACGACATCATGAAGGAAAAGATCATCAACCAGTCCCGCGAGCTTGCCCTTGCACTTGGAACAAAGGGGCTTGTAAACATCCAGTACCTTATCTTTAACAATGAACTTTACATAATCGAGGTAAACCCACGCTCGAGCCGCACGGTTCCTTACATTTCAAAGGTTTCCGGCGTGCCAATGGTTGACCTTGCAGTCCGCGCCATGCTTGGGGAACGGGTAAAGGACATGGGTTATGGAACTGGACTTTACAGGATTCCTCCATATTTTGCAGTTAAGGTTCCAGTCTTCAGCTTTGAAAAGCTCATGGACGTTGACACCCACCTTGGACCTGAGATGAAGTCTACGGGTGAAGTCCTTGGCATTGCATCTACACGCGAGGAAGCAATCTTCAAGGGGCTTATCGGTGCCGGCTACAACATGAAGCGTTCCGGTGGAGTTCTGTTCTCTGTCAGAAAAACAGACCGCTATGAAATTCCTGACCTTGCAAGAAAATTTTACGACATGGGATTCAAGCTTTATGCAACAGAGGGAAATGCCGAGACTCTCCGCGACTTTGGAATGGAAGTTGAGGTTGTAAACAAGATCCGTGAAAATCCAGATGACAACATCATCACGCTGATGGACAGCGGAAAGGTTGACTATGTAATTTCCACATCGGCAAAGGGACGCGATCCACATGCAGACTCTGTACGCATGAGACGCCACGCAGTTGAACGCGACATTCCATGTCTTACAGCCATTGATACTGCCAACGCCATCGCTGACTGCCTTATGTCAAAGTACACTGCAGAAAACGTTGAGCTTGTTGACATCAACGACCTGCGCACAAGCAAGCAGACAATCAAGTTTACAAAGATGTCCGCAACAGGAAACGACTTTATCATCATCGATACAAGGGAACAGTACATCAACAATCCTGGTGGACTTGCCGTTCGCCTGTGCAACCGCCGCAGCGGTATTGGTGCCGACTCCCTTGTTCTTGTTGGAAAAACCGACAAGGCAGATGCAAGCATGAGGTTCTTTAACCAGGACGGTACTGAAGGTCAGATGGCCGGTAATGCAACCCGATGTGTTGCAAAGTATCTTTACGATAACAACATCGGTGGAATTGCAGACCGCCACAGCAAGAAGGAAACTACTGCAGAAATAACCCTTAAGACCAGGGCCGGCATCAAGCGCCTGAGGATCTACAAGCTTGCAGGAAAGACAAGCACTGTTTCTGTAAACATGGGCTATCCTGAATTTGAGCCTGCAAAGATTCCTACGACACTTTCTGCAGTGGATGTGAAGGAATTTGGGCTGAAGGCTGTAGTAAACCAGAAGCTTGCCGTAGAAGGAAAGGATTACGGAGTTACCTGCGTCAATTTTGGTAACCCGCATGCCGTTGTATTCTGCGACTTCGTTGACAAGGTTCCACTCAGTGACATTGGACCTCAGTTTGAAAATAACAAGGTCTTCCCAGAAAGAATCAACACGGAATTTGTCCGCGTGGTTGGACCTAATGAGCTTAAGATGCGCACATGGGAGCGCGGTAACGGTGAAACACCTGCATGTGGAACCGGAGCCTGTGCTGCTGCCGTTGCTGCAATCCTTGCCGGTTACTGCAAGATGAATGAAAACATCACCGTTGAAGTACGTGGCGGCAAGCTGACAGTATATTATGATGGCAACGATGTCTTCCTTAGCGGTACAACAGAAATGCTGTACACTGGTGAGGTAGAGATTTAGCAGAAGAGCGAGTTTCCGAAAGGAAACTCGGTAGGGGCTGTTTTACAATTTCTGTCATGCTGAACTTGATAGCCTTCGGTGGCTTTGCGCAGCATCTGCACTAGATATTGTGTAGAGATTCCGAAACAAGTTCGGAATGACATTGTGAATTATATTTGCTGAACAGCCCCTTTTTTTGCAGTGAGGCCTAAAGGTTTCCCTTAATGACCTGCAGGTTTTTCTTCATGACGGAAAGGTATGTCTCCCCAATGTTCAGGCGTTCCCGGCTCATGGTGTGGAGGGAATCCAGCTCCCTTATGGCAATGGTCTTTCTTTTTGAGGAATCAATGACGCTCCGGGCAATCGTGTCTGATGTGCCTTCCATCTTGTAGACAGCATTCAGGTTGTTCTGTACCAGGAATTCTGAAAGGTTTATGACGGTGCCATAGTTTGTTTCCGACTCCGAGTGGCAGCTGGAAAAAGCAGCATAGGGCTTGACGGCATAGGCAGAAGTGAAATACCGGAATGGAAACCGGTCGGCAAAGAGCATCACCCGGTTGTTCTTGTCAAAAAAGAACTGGGCATATTCATTGTCCAGTTCATCAAGCTCTTGGCAGTATTCCTCTGCGTTTTTGAGGTAGAGGTCTTCGTTATCCGGATCCAGCTGGGTCAGGATCTTGGCAAGCTTTTTGCAAAGATAGGATGCGTTACTGAGGGAAAGCCAAATGTGCTCGTCGATTATCTGTTCTTCTGGATTTTTCGATTCTTCAGGGGCTTCGTTCAGGAGGCCGTCACCTGGATCGTCGTAGGCCGGAGTCTGGAGCTCTTCCGGATTTCTGGAGCCTTCAACTTCTTCTTTCATGAGGATCTTGGAATCTAGGGATTCCACCAGGTTCACGACCTGAAGCTTTTTTCTGTTGACGGATGCAAGGATATCCATGACCCACAGGTCTGATTCTCCGCCATTGTAGACAAAAAGGGTTGAGCGGGCGATTTTTAGAAGGTCTTCCGGCCCCGGCTGAAAGTCATGGATGTTTCTGTCCGATGTCTGCAGAAAGTCCAGGCTAAATTTCCTGCTTGGGCTTCCGTCTTCTTCTTTTGTCAATTCCCTAAGCCAGTCGTATTGTGGAAAATTCGTGCAGAGAATGACCTGTTTTTTTGAATCCCCTGAACCAGGATTTTTTTCCATGCAGCCAGTCAGGATTAAAACTGAACATAGTGTAATGGCTGCTGTGCTAAATATTTTTTTCATACGTTATTATTTATTATTGGAAGCATAAAATCAATAACGGTGGCTTTGAAAAAAAAGGAAGAAAAAGTATAATGGTGGAATGGAAAAGAAAATGACAACTACAGAAGCCCTTGAGCTTGTAAAAAAATACAGTGAGGAAATGCCTTCAAGAATTTCTGCGGAAATCCTGAATTCACTTGCTGACTATGTGTTCGTAAAAAAAGCCATCGCAAATTTTAGCCGTGAAAATGAAATATACAGGGCCATAAAGGTTCAGGCTGAAAATCCATCTGAAAAATTTGAGACCGAGGATGAATCAGACAAGAGCGTTACCAACCATCCAAAGCGCTACATGAACAAGTCTGGAATCGAAGCCATTGATGTCATCGAGATTTTCTGCGCTATGACTGACGGTGCTTCCGCCTTTAATCTTGGAACTGCCGTAAAATATCTTGCACGCCTTGGAAAGAAGACAAAGAATGTTCAGGAAGAATGGAAAAAGGTCTTGTGGTATGTTGACCGCCTGATCGACATGGACCACCCGGTCATTGGCTAAAGGAAAATCATGGAAAGCATCGGCCTTGATGTTTTGCAGGACCGGTGCTTTTTTTATTCAGCATTTAGCAGTTTTCAAATTCCCTGCATGCTGAATCAAGGTCTTCCAGGTCAAGGGGATCGTTGTCCTTGTATCTGGTGGCGGCTTCTTCTATTTCTTCCCTTGAATGGACTGGCCCGAAATCCATGCCGGGACAGGTGGCGCTGCATTCATCCCATGAAGCCTTGTCTTTTACCATCCAGTCCCAGAAGGGCCATGTGCGGCATTGTATTGGACGGCCTTCGTAGGCAGTGCAGCCATTGTTCCACAGGACGCAGTCCAGTTTCCTTGTTTCAATGAGGGCAAGGACGGTCCTTCCTTCATAGTAGGTGACCCACCTGCAGTATTGCTTTATGAAATCCCTGGCCTTAAGGTTAAAGTGGGTGCACAGGAGCTTGAGGTCTGTTTTTGAAAGGTATACAAATCCCGGTCCGTGCCCACAGCAGTAGGAACATCGTTTGCATTGAAATTTCAATCCATTTTCGTAGAATTTTTCCATTTATGACTTGCCTTATTTTTAATCTCTTTTGTTCCGATAATAATAATGGAGTAAAAAATGATTTTCAAGAAACTTGACTACAAGGATAAAAGCGAAATCAGTGAAATGTCTGAATTCGCAGGCGGAATTTTTTACAGGTATTACTTGCCCCAGCTTCCGGAAGGCCAGCCTGATTACATGCGTTCAAGGTTTTTGTCGGAGACTGCAATTGAAGATAAAATTTCCCCTGACCATGAGCCAGAGGTAAACTTTGAATTTGTCAGGGATGATGATGAAAAGAATGTTGGCTTTGTCTGTTACTGGATTCAGGAAAGCGAGGACGGCCGTAATGAGTGTTACCTTGACAAATACTATCTTCATGAAGACTTCAGGGGCAAGGGCTACGGCAACGTAATCATGGATCACCTTAAGATATTCTGCCAGGAGAATAATCTTTTTAGGATCAAGCTGAACGTCAATAAGTACAACAAGACCCTGGAAATTTACAAGAAGCTTGGCTTTGAAATTCTCAGGGCAGAAGTGAATGACATTGGCAACGGTTACGTGATGGATGATTACGTAATGGTAAAGTCCATCGACCTTACATCGTAAAGCACTTGCAGCAAAGGCCCTTGTCGCGTCCGAGTTCCATGGCTCCTTCCAGGCTCAGGTAACCGAGGGTGTCTGCTCCGATGAGCTTTGCTATTTCTTCCGTCGTGTGGCTGCATGCAATGAGATGCTTGCGGTCAGGTACGTCTGTTCCGTAGAAGCATGGTGAAACAAATGGAGGAGAAGAAATCCTTACATGAACTTCCGTTGCTCCGGCATCGCGTACCAGCTGCACGATGTGGCCGCTTGTTGTTCCGCGGACAATGGAGTCGTCGATGAGGATGACGCGTTTTCCCTTGACTGTAGAAGAGATAGGGTTGAGCTTGATTTTTACCTTGCTTGCCCTGTCTGTCTGACCCGGGTTTATGAAGGTTCTTCCGATGTACTTGTTCTTTACGAATCCGATTCCATAGGGAATGCCGCTTTCCTGTGCGTATCCAAGGGCTGCATCAAGTCCTGAATCTGGAACTCCAATTACAACGTCTGCTTCCACAGGATGTTCCCTGGAGAGAATTGCTCCGGCCTTTACGCGGCTTTGGTGAACGCTTACTCCGTCGATGGAACTGTCAGGGCGCGCAAAATAAATGTATTCAAAAACACAGAGGGTCTTTTCCGTTTTTCCGCAGTGAGTCTTGATGGACTTGATCCCTTCCTTTTCAAAGACGATTACTTCCCCAGGTTCAACGTCGCGGATGAATTCTGCACCTGTTGAATCGAGGGCGCAGGTTTCGCTTGCAATGACATATTTTCCGTCGGCAGTTTTTCCGTAGCATAAGGGCCTGTATCCGTTTGGGTCGCGTACGGCACAGAGCTTGTCTCCAGTCATGATGACGAGGGAATATGCCCCTTCAATTTTTTCCATTGTTGAACTGATGGCGCTTTCTATGTTGGAGCATGTAAGGCGTTCCTTTGTGAGGATGTATGCAATGGTTTCCGTATCGCTTGTTGAATGGAAGATGGAACCCTGGAGCTCCAGCTGGCGGCGCAAGGTTTCAGAGTTTGTAAGGTTTCCGTTGTGTGCCACGGCAAGGTTTCCGTTGAGGCGGTGAACTTCGATGGGTTGAACGTTGGCATATACGTTGGCTCCAGTTGTTCCGTAGCGGACGTGACCTATGGCCATGTTACCTTGTCCAAGGGAATTAAGGTTTTCTGAAGTGAAGACTTCGCTTACAAGTCCAAGATTTTTGCATGATGAAAATTCTCCGTCGCGGTTTACGACGATTCCGCAGGATTCCTGTCCCCTGTGCTGAAGGGCGTAAAGACCGTGGTATACGACAGGTCCCGGGTTGAATTCTTCCGGTGAGTAAATTCCAAAGACACCGCAGTGATCGTGAATCATTTTGTTCTCCAATTGAAAAATGAAAAACCGCGCTGCCATGGAATCTGTCCATGGATGCACGGTCTAATGGTTTGGCTACAGGTTTGTGTAACCCATAAGGTACTGGTCGATTTCGCGGGCGCACTCACGTCCTTCTGCGATTGCCCATACTACAAGAGACTGTCCCCTGTGCATGTCTCCGCAAGCGAAAACCTTTTCCCTTGATGTTGCATACTTTCCTTCTTCCGTGGAAACCGTTCCACGTGGTGTCATCTGGGTGTCAAAGGCTTTTGGAGTGTATTCTTCTGCACCGAGGAATCCTGCTGCAACAAGAATCATGTCGGCTGCGAGTTCCTTTTCCGATCCTTCGATTTCGCAGAGCTTGCGCTGTCCGTCCACGTTCTTGAATTCAACCTGAACAGTCTTTACGCCTGTTACATGGCCGTCCTTCTGATGGATTTCCTTGATTGTCGTCTTGTATACGCGTGGATCTTCTCCCTGTGTTGCAATGACTTCCATCTGGCCGTAGTCTGTCTTGAGCACCTTTGGCCACTGTGGCCATGGATTGTTTGCTGCACGCTCAACAGGTGGCTTTGGCATCATTTCCAGGGCAACAACATTTGCTGCCCCAAGGCGAACGCAAGTTCCCGTGCAGTCGTTGCCTGTGTCTCCACCGCCGACGATGATGACATTCTTTCCGCGTGGATCCATGTCTCCGAGGGAAACGGGTGCAGTTGCCATTTTTTCAGATCCGATGCGGACAACTTCTTTTGTTACGGCCGTAAGGAAATCCACTGCAGGGTAGATTCCCATGGCATCTTCACCGGCAACGTTAAGCTTGCGTGCCTTCTTTGCACCGCAGCAGAGGGCAACGGCATCAAATTCCTTGAGAAGGTCTTCTGCCTTCTTGTCTGCACCGATGTTTGCATTGAGTACAAATTCAACGCCTTCTGCCTTCATGAGGTCAACGCGGCGGTCGATGATCTTTTTGTCAAGCTTCATGTTTGGAATGCCGTACCTTAAGAGGCCTCCGATTGCATCCTCGCGTTCAAAAACCGTTACGTTGTGTCCGCGGCGGTTGAGGAGGTCTGCAACGGCAAGTCCTGCAGGGCCTGAACCTACAACTGCAATTTTTTTGCCGCTGCGGTTTTTTGGAATCTGTGGCTTCATGTATCCTGATTCAAAGGCCTTTTCAATGATGAAAAGTTCGTTGTCGTGGATTGTAACTGGATCCTTTATGTCCTTGTCGTCTGAATAATCCTTTTCCATGCTGATGCAGTTGCATGCCTTTTCGCAGAGGGCAGGGCAGACACGGCCGGTGAATTCAGGGAAGCTTGATGTCTTTAAGAGCCTCCATGCTGCCATGTCAAACTGGCCCTTGTAAAGTGCATCGTTCCATTCCGGGATGAAGTTGTGGAGCGGGCATCCGGTTACCATGCCTGCAAGTTTGATGGCGCTCTGGCACATTGGCACTCCGCAGTTCATGCAGCGGCTGGCCTGGGTGCGGCGTTCTTCTTCACTGAGAAGGACATGCATTTCGTTGAAGTTCTGGAGTCGGGCTTTTGGTTCGATCCAGTCGTTTTCCATTCTTGTATATTTCAAAAATCCGTTTGGGTTTCCCATGGTTGTCTCCTATGTTTTAGCTCCCGGTTATGGACGGGGCGTGGCGGGGTGTCCCCGCAGAGAGGGTAGCGGCCAACAGAGCATGAGGGGCAGGGCCGCTCATGCGCCGTGGACGCGCAGGGGGAGGCTTCCCCCACCATAAGCAAAATCTATGCCGTCACCTTCTTGAATGCTTCAAGCAGGGCGTCATCGTGGTTCATTCCGGCTGATTCTGCAACTGCGATTTCCTTGAGGACCTTTGCGTAATCGTTTGGAATGATCTTCTTGAAGTGGCTTATGCTGTTGTCCCAGTCAGAGAGAATTGCCTTTCCGCGCTGGCTTCCGGTTTCTGCAACATGCTTTTCTACAAGAGACCTGACGATTTCTACGTCATGCTTTTCTGAAACTTCCGACATGGTTACAAGTTCCTTGTTGAGGCGCTGGTAAAGGTCGTGGTTTTCGTCGAGGACATAGGCAACACCACCTGACATGCCGGCTGCAATGTTGCGTCCAGTTGAACCGAGGATTACTGCTGTTCCTCCAGTCATGTATTCAAGGCCGTGGTCACCGCATCCTTCTGCAACAACTGTGGCACCAGAGTTACGCACGCAGAATCTTTCGCCTGCAATTCCGTTGATGAATGCCTGTCCGCTTGTTGCACCAAAGCAGCATACGTTTCCGACGATGATGTTTTCTTCTGCCTTGTAGCCTGCGTCTTCAGGAACCTTTACGACAATCTTTCCGCCGCTCAGGCCTTTTCCAAGTCCGTCGTTGGCATCTCCGCAAAGCCTGAGTGTAAGGCCCTTTGGAATGAATGCACCAAAGCTCTGGCCACCGCCACCCGTGCAGTTTACGGTAAAGCTGTCTTCCTCGAGGGAGTTGCCGAAGTTCTTCTGGATTTCTGAACCGAGGATTGTTCCCACCGTGCGGTCTGTAGAAGATACCGTAAGGTTGAATGATCCCGTCCTGCTCTTTTTTGCCTTTTCGAATGCAGGAAGAAGTTCCTTTTCGTCCACTGTTTTTTCAAGCTCGAAGTTGAATACGTTTGCAGGTACAAAGTGGCTTGCATCTGTTTCTTCTTCGTTCTTTGCAAGGATGCGTCCCATGTCTACAAGGTTTGCCCGTTCAAAGGCACCCTTTTCCTTTATTGCAAGGACTTCACTGTGACCGCACATTTCTTCCACGCTGTGGAATCCAAGCTTTGCCATGATTTCGCGGAGTTCCTGTGCGATGAACTTCATGAAATTTTCAACGTATTCAGGCTTACCGGTGAAGCGCTTGCGGAGTTCGCTGTTCTGTGTTGCAACACCGAATGGACATGTGTCAAGGTTGCAGACGCGCATCATTGCACAACCCATTGTGATGAGAGGTGCTGTTGCAAATCCGAATTCTTCGGCACCAAGGAGACATGCGATGGCAACGTCGCGGCCGCTCATGAGCTTTCCGTCAGTTTCAATCGTTACGCGGCTGCGAAGTCCGTTCTGGATGAGGGTCTGGTGTGTTTCTGCAAGACCCAGTTCCCAAGGAAGGCCTGCGTGGTGGATTGAGCTTAATGGGGCAGCACCTGTTCCGCCGTCGTGTCCCGAGATGAGGATTACCTGTGCACCGGCCTTTGCAACGCCTGCCGCAATTGTTCCAACTCCTGCTTCCGATACGAGCTTTACGGAGATGCGTGCTGCGCGGTTTGCATTCTTAAGGTCGTAGATGAGCTGTGCCAGGTCTTCAATAGAATAGATGTCGTGGTGTGGTGGTGGCGAAATGAGGCTTACACCCGGTGTTGCATAACGTGTCTTTGCAATCCATGGGTAAACTTTTTTTCCAGGAAGATGTCCGCCTTCTCCAGGCTTTGCACCCTGTGCCATCTTGATCTGGATTTCCCTTGCGCTAAGGAGGTATTCTTCCGTAACACCAAAGCGGCCTGAGGCTACCTGCTTGATTGCAGAGTTTTTGTCAGTTCCGAGGCGCTCCGGTTTTTCTCCGCCTTCACCTGAGTTTGATTTTCCGTGGAGGTGGTTCATTGCAAGGGCCATGCATTCGTGGGCTTCCTGGCTGATTGAACCGTAAGACATGGCACCAGTCTTGAACCTCTTTACGATTTCTTCAACGCTTTCTACATCGTCAAGCGGAATTTCCCTTGCGTTTTCAAAATTGAACTTGAGCATTGCGCGCAAAGTGTGCGGGTGTGCGTTGTCATCAACAAGGGATGTGTATTCCTTGAAGCGTTCGTAGCTGCCTGTCTTTGTAGATTCCTGAAGGGCGATGATGATTTCCGGAGAATAAAGGTGGTCTTCTGCAGTTGGTCCCCTGCGGAACTTGTGGACGCCGACGCTGTCCAGGTGTGTGTTGACTGTAAGTCCGAGAGGGTCGAATGCCTTGTTGTGGTGGTAGTTTACATCTTCTTCAATCTGCTTGAGTCCGATTCCACCTACGCGGCTGACCGTGTTTGTAAAGTAGATGTCGATGACATCCTGGGCAATTCCCACTGCCTCGAAAATCTGTGCAGACTGGTAAGACTGGATCGTGCTGATACCCATTTTTGCAGCAATCTTTACGATGCCGCCGATGATGCCCTTGTTGTAGTCATCGATGGCCGTGTGATAATCCTTGTCGAGAAGCTTCTGGTCGATGAGCTCGGCGATGGCTTCGTGGGCAAGGTATGGGTTGATGGCGCGGGCACCGTAACCGAGGATCATTGCGCTCTGGTGAACGTTGCGGATTTCTGCCGATTCAAGGATGATTGAAATTGCAGTGCGCTTTTTTGTGCGGATGAGGTACTGTTCAACTGCGCTGACAGCAAGGAGTGAAGGAATTGCAACGTGGTTTGAATCAACGCCGCGGTCTGAAAGTACGATGATGTTGCTTCCGTCACGGTATTCGCGGTCGATGGAAACAAAGAGGTTATCCAGTGCTTCCTTGAGGGAAGTGTTCTTGTAGTAAAGGAGTGAAACGGTGCTTGTCTTGAGGCCCGGGAGGGAAAGGGACTTGATCTTCATCATGTCTGTTCCCGTAAGGATTGGATTGTTGATTTCAAGAACCGTGCAGTTTGAACTCTTTGGCTGGAGAAGGTTACCGTCGCTTCCTACGTAGACTGTAGTGTCCGTTACGATTTTTTCCCTGAGGGAATCGATAGGAGGATTTGTAACCTGTGCAAAAAGCTGCTTAAAGTAACTGAAGAGGGCAGGGTGCTTGTCGCTCATTACGGCAAGGCATGTGTCAACGCCCATGGCTCCAGTCGGCTCGATTCCGTTCTGTGCCAGTGGAAGGATCATTTCGTTTACGTCTTCGTAATTCCAGCCGAAGGCGCGGTACATGATGTCGCGTTCTTCCTGTGTGTAAACCGGAATCTTCTTGTTTGGAATCTTAAGGTCGCCAAGGTGCTTGAGGTTAAGGTTGAGCCATTCACCGTAAGGATAAAGGTCTGTGTATTCCTTCTTAACTTCCGAGTCGCTGATGAGCTTTTTCTGCTTTGTGTCAACGAGGAGGATGCGGCCCGGCATGAGGCGGCTCTTCTTTACGATCTGGCTTTCCGGAATGTCGAGTACGCCGACTTCTGAACTCAGGATGAGCGTGTTGTCCTTTGTAATGTAGTAGCGGCTTGGGCGCAGGCCGTTGCGGTCCAGTGTTGCACCGACAACATCACCATCAGAGAAGAGGATTGCTGCAGGACCATCCCAAGGTTCCATCATGGTTGCCCAGTAGTGGTAGAAGTCCTTCTTGCGGGAATCCATTGTATCGTCGTGTTTCCATGGTTCTGGAATACAGATCATTACGGCAAGCGGGAGCGGCATTCCGTTCATTACGAGGAATTCAAGGGTGTTGTCAAGCATTGCCGAGTCTGAACCGGTTGTGTCTACTGCCGGGAGGACTTCGCGGATCTTGCTGTCGCTGAATACAGGTGAAGCGATGGTTTCTTCGCGGGCAAGCATTCTGTCTGCGTTACCGCGGATGGTATTGATTTCGCCGTTGTGGGCGATGAATCTGTTAGGGTGGGCGCGCTTCCAGCTAGGCTGTGTGTTTGTGCTGAAGCGTGAGTGCACGAGGGCGAGGGCACTTTCGTATTCCGGAGACTGAAGGTCATCGTAGAAAGTGCGGAGCTGCTGAACGAGGAACATTCCCTTGTAGACGATGGTCCTGCTGCTCATTGAGCATACGTAGGTGTCAAAGCTTGTGTGCTCAAACTGACGGCGCACAATGTAAAGCTTGCGGTCAAAGGCAAGTCCTTTTTCTACGTCAGAAGGGCGTTCAATAAAACACTGCCAGATTGCGGGCATGCAGTCGCGGGCTGTCTTTCCAAGTACATCCTGCCTGACCGGTACTTCACGCCAGCCGAGGAATTTAAGGCCTTCCTTTTCGCAGAGGGTTTCAAGCATTTTCATTGCCTGTGCCCTGATGAACTTGTCCTGTGGGAAGAAGAACATGCCGATGCCGTAGTCACGTTCTTCACCAAGCTGAATGCCTATTGAAGCGGCTGCCTTCTTGAAGAATTTATGGGAAATCTGTACAAGGATGCCGACGCCGTCACCGGTTTCGCCAGTTGCGTCCTTACCTGCACGATGTTCAAGTTTTTCTACGATGCTCAATGCATTGTCAACAATCTTGTGGGTCTGTTTTCCGTCGATGTTGACTACGGCTCCGATACCGCATGCATCATGTTCAAATTGTGGATCGTAAAGTGTTTGCATTATGTAACCCCCGAAAAAAAAAGACGTCTTACGCAAATGCAGAAATTTCTGCCCATGCATAAAACGTCTTTGTTTGGATTCATACTATTATATGTGAAGGAAAAATTCATTGTAAAAATCAGAAATTTTCAGGATTTGGGGTAGGCCTTGATCGGCAGGGAAAAAAAATCCAGCCCCCCGAATGTCAGGGACTGGATTAAGGTGAGATTCCGAATCATAAGCCGTAGCAAGGGCATGGGGTGCAGCGTAGCGTTTGGAACGACATTATGCCCGTAATTCTCGCAACTGAAACCCGCGATAAATCAGTAAGCACTGTCATGTACTCCGGCGATGGCACGGCCGGAAGGTTCGTCCATCTTACCCCAGGCTTCGTCCCATTCGAGGGCTTTTGCCGTAGAACATGCAACGCCTGCTTCGTGTGGAACACAGAGGGCTGCACTGTCGCTTGGGAAAAGGCGGCTGTAGATTTCACGGTAGTAGTATTCTTCCTTGGTCTTTGGAGTGTTTACAGGGAACCTCTTTTCGCGCTGGGCAAATTCTGCATCGCTTACCTTTGCGTTTGTCATTTCCTTAAGGGTGTCGATCCAGCTGTATCCAACGCCGTCGGAGAACTGTTCCTTCTGTCTCCAACAAACTTCAGGAGGCATTATGTCTTCAAATGCTTTTCTTACGATCCATTTTTCAATGCGCTGCTTGCCGTCAGGAAGCTTGATGCTCATCTTGTCGAGTGGGTTCAATTCCATGGCGATGTCAATGAATTCCTTGTGGAGGAATGGAACGCGTCCTTCAATTCCCCATGCCATAAGTGACTTGTTTGCACGGTTGCAGTCGTAAAGGTGAAGCTTGCTCATCTTGCGTACAAGTTCTTCGTGGAATTCACGTGCATTTGGTGCCTTGTGGAAGTAAAGGTATCCGCCAAAGAGCTCGTCGCTTCCTTCGCCGGAAAGAACCATCTTGATTCCCATGGCCTTGATTGCACGTGCAAGAAGGTACATTGGAGTTGAGGCGCGGACTGTGGTGATGTCGTAGGTTTCAATGTGGTAGATTACGTCTTCAAGGGCGTCCAGGGCTTCCTGAATCGTAAAGTGGATTTCGTGGTGAACCGTGCCGATAAAGTCTGCGGCTTTCTTTGCGGCTGCAAGGTCTGGGGAGCCTTCAAGTCCGACTGCAAAACTGTGAAGCTGTGGCCACCATGCATCCTTGAGGGAACCTGTCTCAACACGCTTCTTTGCAAACTTCTGGGTGATGGCTGCAATAACCGTTGAGTCCAATCCTCCGGAAAGTAAAACACCGTAAGGAACGTCGGACATGAGCTGTGCCTTGACTGCACTTTCAAGTCCGTCGCGAACTTTCTGAATGACTGAAGGATCAATGATTTCCCCATTGTCATCCGTGGCGCGTGGAGCATTTTCAACGGCTTCAAATTTTTCCCAGTCACGCTTGTACCAGCGCACAGGTTTTTCATCCTTTGAGTAGAAGTAATGTCCGTTAGGGAATTCTTCTATGGTAACGCAGTTTCCTTCAAGGCTCTTGAGTTCCGAGGCAACATAGTAGCGGCCAGACTTGTCCCAACCCTGATACAGAGGAATGACACCGATTTCGTCGCGGCCAATGAGGTACACGTCCTTTTCGCTGTCGTAAAGGGCAAAGGCAAAAATGCCGCTCAGGTCTTCAAGAAATTCAACACCCTTTTCCTTATATAATGGAAGAATAACTTCACAGTCGCTCATGGTCTTGAAGTTGTACTTGCCTGCATAGCGTGCGCGGATGTCCTTGTGGTTGTAGATTTCACCGTTGACTGCAAGGATGATTTTTCCGTCGTCGCTTACGAGAGGCTGCTTGCCTGAAAACGGGTCAACGATGGCAAGGCGTTCGTGGGAAAGAATTGCATTGTCTCCTGTATAGACGCCGCTCCAGTCCGGCCCACGGTGCCTAATTTTCTTGGACATATCGAGAACCTGGGACCTAAGCTGTTCCTTTAGACCTTCATCAATCGGCTTGCTTCCACTCTGTAAATCAAAAGCTCCTACAAATCCGCACATGTGTAACCCCCTAAAAATAAAAAAAGACGCCTGTTTTCACGCCAAAAGAAATTTCAGCATGAAGGAGGCGCCTTTGCCTGATAACATGATTTCCCTAAACTTTACTGCAATCAAATGGGACAGTCAATCTTGCCGCAAATTTCATTGCCGAATTTTACAGAAAATATCGTCCCATTCCTCAAGCCAAAGCTTAAACCGACAGGAACTGTGTTACGTAGGCTTCGTCGTTGATCTGTTCTCGGGTCAGGGGCTGAATGATGTGACCCTTGTCCATTACGTATCCCCTTTGGCTTACCTGCTGGATCAATCCAAGGTGCTGCTCGATCATGAGGACTGTAAGGCCCAGGTCTGAGCTTACCTTCTGCACGATTTCACCCATGCGGTTTACGATGTTTGGCTGGACGCCTTCGCTCGGTTCATCTAGGATCATGATCTTTGGCTTGTTTACAAGGGCTCGTCCGATGGAAAGCATTGCCTGTTCTCCACCGGACATGGTGCCTGCCATCTGGTTGCGGCGTTCACCAAGGCGTGGAAAGTAGGTATAGATTCTGTCGTAGGCTTCTTCCTTTTCTGCCTGGTTGCACAGTGCCCCGATGGTAAGGTTTTCTGCAACCGTCAGGTTTGGAAAGATGCCGTGACCCTGGGGAACGTATGCAATTCCTGCACGGGCGCGCCTGTATGCACTTGTCTTTGTTATGTTCTTTCCATTATTAAAGAGAATCTCGCCGGATGTTACGGGAAGGATTCCGATGAGGGTTTTGCAGAAAGTGCTTTTGCCAACTCCGTTACGTCCGATGACGGAAACGATTTCTCCTTCCGAGATGCCAAGATTTACGTCGTTCAATATCTGAACCTTTCCATATCCTGAAGATAAGTTTCTAACTTCAATCATATTCAGCTCCTGAATTTTACTGTTTTCCAAGATAAATCTGGACAACTTCTTCATTTGAAAGAATGTCATCAAGAGTTCCTTCCGCAAACTTTTTTCCGTGGTGAAGGACTGTAACCTGCTTTGCAATTGCCTTTACGAAGTTCATGTCGTGCTCGATGAACAGGATGGTCATTCCCTGGGCATTAAGGTCCTTTACAAGGTCTGCAGTAAACTGCGTTTCTTCCGGTCCAAGTCCTGCTGCAGGCTCGTCAAGGAACAGGATGTTCGGATGGCTGGAAAGTGCCATGGCAATCTCAAGCCACTGCTGCTGGCCGTGGGAAAGGTTCTTTACGAGGGGATTTCCCAGGTTGTCAATCTTTACAAGCTTTATGAGCCTGTCGATTTCTGCATCCAGGTCCTTCTTTGGAATGAAGTTCTGGGCGGCGATGACCATGTTTTCCCTCAGGGTAAGGTCCGGGTAGACGCCTGGAATCTGCATCTTTATGGAGATTCCCTTCTTTACGACTTCATGGGATTTCATTCCCGTAATGTTGTGGCCGTTTAATTCAACACGACCTGCAGATGGAGGATAGAGTCCCATGATGATCTTGAGGACCGTGGTTTTGCCGGCGCCATTTGGACCGATAAGGCAGTGGATGTCTCCCTGTCTAACGGTAAGGTTAAAGTCCGTAAGGGCAGTGATTCCGCCAAATCTCTTTGCTATGTTCTTTACTTCAAGGACAATGGGTCTTTCAGACTCCGGGCGTTCTGATTCAGGTCTGTCTGCTGTGGTGGTTGTTCTAGTTTCCATGGCGATCCTCCTTAAAAATCTTTTCGTCAATCAGGTCAAAGAGAGCCTTGAAGAGTCCCTGTGGAACAAAAAGGACTACGACTACCAGGGCGATTCCAAGTATGAGAAGTGAATAGCTGCTGCCTGACCCGGTCAAAAGGTTGTTTGCAAAGTAGTAGATGAAGCCGAAGATCATTGCGGCAACAGGGCTTTTCTTTCCGCCTGATGCAACGAGGATTACAGGGAGCGTTGCCTGCGTGATGCTCATTGACTGTGGCGAAACATATCCACCCCATGCTGCGTAAAGGACTCCTGCAAAGGCTGCGATGGCTCCTCCAATGCTGAATACGATCATCTGGATTCTTGGAACGTTGTAGCCGAACATGCTTGAGCGCTGGCGGTTTTCCCTTACGGCAATCATGGAGTATCCAAACCTTTTCCGTTCGATAATCTTGAATATGAGGACGGTTGCAAAAACGATTATCGTGCAGAAGTAGTAGAAGGAAACCCCCTTGAGCTTAAGGCTTCCAAGATAAAGGGGCGAAATCTTGTTGATTCCGTTGTACCCTCCGAGGGCAATTTTTCCGATGCGCCATTCAGGACCTGCAGTCTGGCCAAAGAATGTTGACAGGGCAAGGGTAATGCACTGTGTAAGGATTCCGACAAATACGTCGTTTACTCCGCCGTAGAACATGAAGTAGCCGAGGATCAGGGCAAAGAGCCAGACTATTGCAATGGCGATCAATGCTGCAACCGGTGTCAGGGAATGGATTCCCATGTTGCCGGAGATGATTGCATAGCCGTAAGCGCCAAGTCCGTAGAAGGCTGCCTGGCCAAAGCTGAATGTTCCGCAGTAGCCCCAGATGAATACGATGCTAAGACATAAGAGGATGCTGCTGAAAAAGTATGTGTACACCTGAACCTTGTATGCGGAAGTCATTGCCGGAAGAATCATGAAGAATGCAAAAAGAAGAAGGCCGATGATGTTTTCAGAACTGCATAACCTTGAAAAGTTGAATCTGTTTCCTGTTGAAATGTTGTTCATGATTAAACCCCCTTACGAATCTTTTCTACAAGGCCTGAGAATCCGCCTGGAAGAGCACGGATACAGATGATGGCTGCAACGAGCATTGCGATTTTTCCGATGAACTGGCCGGCCTGGAGCGAGACGATGCCGCTGATCATTCCAAGGGCAGAGCCTGCAAGGAAAGTTCCCACGAGAGGATTTCCGCCGCCTACGACAACTGTTGTAAATGCCTGGATGATGAAGCTGTCTCCAAGAACCGGAGTTACGGCCATGACTGGTGCGTACAGGGCGCCACACAGGCCTGCGATTGCACATCCGATGGCAAATGTCATGGAATATTCAAATCCTGTATTAATTCCCAAAGCCTTTGCAACTTCTGCATTCTGCATAGTGGCCCTTGAGTACAGGCCGAACTTTGTGTAGTTGAAGAACAGGTAGAAGGCTATGAGGGTGATTACCGAGATGAGGACAAGTACCAGGCGGTAAACTGAAAGAACGTTGTCTCCAAGGGTTATGGCACCAAGAGGCATTGAAACCGACGGCATTGTTGAACCGAAAATGATCTGGATTATCTGCTTTATGGAAAGGCTCAGGCCGTAGGTAATTACGATGGAATCCATTGGCCTTGAATGGAGCCTGGAGATGACAAGTTTATGAATGAGCATTCCAAAGATTGTGACGGCAAGAACTGCGATGATGATGCTGAGAATGAATGGAATTTTATGGGTGGCACAGAGGGTGAATACGTATGCTCCGAGCATTATGAATTCCCCGTGGGCCATGTTGATGATGTTCATCATACCAAAGATTACGGCAAGACCGATGGATGCCAGGATCAGGAAGCTGAAGCTGTCGAAAATCTGGTATAAAATTGAAATAAACAAGTCCATGATTGAACCTCCAAAAAAAAGGTGTGCTGAATCAAACTCGGGGTCAGGAGTTTCTATATGATTCAACACACCGTTGTGTCCGTTATGTTTATCTTGCAATCCTATGATTGCCTGCTTAACTGAAGTCCTGGAAATCCGGGGTTCCAGTCGTTTATTAATTCCGGGGCAGGTTGTACCCCGGGTTAGTACACTTTAGTTACCTGAAGGTGTGTACGGTACACTCTAGTTGTTTGAAGGTGTGTACTGGGTGTTTGGTGAATCCTTGCCTGACTTTGTAAGGTCAATTCCAAGGCTTTCAAGGAATTCTGACTTTACGTGTGGCATTGAAATGATCTGTGTTACAGAGTGATCCTTTTCAATCCTTACGGCTGTTGAATTCTTGATTGCATGGTGGTCCTTTCCGTTGATTGTTACAGTTCCTGCAGGGCCGTCAAAGCTGATGCCTGTTTCAAGGGCTGCAATGACTGCTTCAGGTTCTGTTGTTCCTGCCTTTTCAACTGCCTTCTTGTAAAGGTAAACCGTGTCGTAAACTGTTTCGATATCCATTCCAAGGTAAGGAACTTCCGATGTGCTGAACTTTTCACGGAACTTCTTTGTGAATGCCTTTGCTTCCGGTGTATCAAGTTCCTCAAAGTAAGGAGATGCAACGTGGAGGTTTGCAAGGGCAGGGGCTTCAAAGATCTTGTGTTCACCGCACATCAGTCCGGATGTTGTTGTTACAAGCGGAATGTCGGCGTACTTTGCATTTGCCCACTGTTCGTAGAATGACATCTGAGATGCACCTACGGCAATTGAAAACAGGATGTCCGGCTTTGCTGCGTTGATGTTTGCAATTGTCGAGCTGAACTGTGAAACTTCGAGAGGAATGAATTCAGTGTTGATTACTGTTCCACCGTGTTCCTTTACAGACTTTGCAATCCATTCAGCAGTGATCTGTCCGAAGTTGTAGTCTGCAGCCCAGATGTAGCACCTTGCGCCCGGCTTTTCCTTGAGAAGGTAGTCAACGATAGGTTCAATCTGCATTTCAGGGAGACATCCTGTACAGAATGTGTAGTGGGATGCAACACCGCCTTCATACTGCTGTGCGTAGAAATATGGCATTTCATATTCCTCAAGGATTGGACGGATTGCTTCACGTGAAGCTGAAGTGATTCCGCCAAAGACAGCGTCAACCTTGTCGTCAAGGCAGAGCTTTCTTGCCATGTCCTGGTAAACCGTGTTGTCGCTCTGGGTATCGTAGATGATGAGCTTAATCTGCTTTCCGTTGATTCCGCCGTTTGCATTGATTTCTTCAACTGCAAATTTCATTGCGGAACTTGTGATTCCACCGTTGATGGCAATGTCACCAGTGATGTCGCACAAAAGTCCAAGCTTGATTACATCGGAAGATGCCTTCTTATCTCCACATCCAGTGAAGGCAAACATCATTGCACAGGCTGCCACGGCAGCTATCTTTCTAAAAATCTTCATACTTTATTCCTCTCTATTGTTTTTTATTCAATACCGCCAAGTTTTGCCTTGACAGTTTCCACAATCAGGTCAACGCAGTTTTCAATTCCCAGTGAAGAAGAATTGAGGCACAGGTCGTAGTTGAGCGGATTTCCCCATTCACCGCCTGTAAAATACTTGTAAAACTCGTAGCGGTACTTGTTTGTCTTTGCTATGAGCTTTTTTGCTTCACCTTCCGAAATGCAGTTTCTGTCCATGATGTTTTCGGTGCAGTACTGTTCGGAAGCAACCACATTTACCTTTACGACATTTGGAAACTCATTCAGGATGAAGCTTCCGGCGCGGCCAACTACAATGAACGGTTCACCGGAGTTGTAAATGTCGCGCAGTACCTTGCTCTGGTATTCAAAAAGATTCTTGTTTGACAGGAAATCCTCGTGCCCAGGGTCATACACTTCTCCGCGGTAGGCTGCAGTACTCTGGCGGAAAATCTTGCGGTTTAGCTTTTCATCCATTACGGTGAACAATGCCTCGCTTATTCCGCTTTCGCTTGATGCAATGCTCAAAAGCTCCTTGTCAATGAACCTGATATTGAGCTTCTGGGCAACGCGGCGTGCTATTTCACCACCATCACTTCCCAAGGTACGGGCGATGGTGATTGCAAACCTTTTTTTCATTCAGGCTGGCCTCCGTCCCTAAGGCGCTTGTAGGCTGCCGTGTTGCGGTCAAAAATCAGGTTAAGGCCTAGCATCTGAACCGTCTTGTAGTCGAAGAGTGCTTTCTTGAGGTCAAGTTCAGCATAGGCCAATCCTTCCTTGTAACCCGTTGTGCAGAGTTTTTCTCCGTATGGATCGGTGATTGTACTGTAGCCAAAGTATTCAATGTCGCCTGTTTTTCCAATCTGGTTTGAAGAAACAAACAGAAGCTGGTTTTCCATGGCGCGTGAAGTGTCGTAAGTTTCGTAGATCTTGTACATGACGTCCTTTGTAACATCAGCCTTGTGTTCATCGCTTGCATCATTGAAAGGCCATGCTGTTGGCATTACAAGAATTTCTGCTCCACCGAGGGCAAGCTCGCGTGCGCTTTCCGGGAACTGCTTGTCGTAGCAGATGAGCATTCCGATCTTACCGATCTTTGTTTCAAATACGGGGAATTCAGTTCCTGCCGTGTAGATGTGCACTTCATCTGCAGGAAGGTGAACCTTTCTGTATCTTCCGATGAATCCTTCCGGTCCAACAAGAACGGCCGTGTTGTAAAGCTTGTAGTCGAGAATTGGATCGCGTTCCGTCATTCCGAAAATTACGTATACATTTTTTTCCTTTGCTTTTGCAATTATTTTCTGAACAGAAGGTCCATCAGGAAGAATTTCCGCATTTTCGTACTGATATTCGTGATCAGAGAAAGGCATAGCCACAAGGCTCTGAAGATAGCCCATAAGACTCTGTTCTGGAAAAACAACAAGGTTTGCTCCATTTGCAGCTGCTTCATCAATGAATGAAAGATACTTCTTAAGGTTTTCTGCCTTGTCATAAACGCTGTGCATACAGCTTGTTGCGATTTTTACCATAACCATTTACCTCCGGTTTCAAAATCTGGCTAAAGAATACTGAATTAAGGTGGTGGTTCAGTATGGAAAAATTTCATATTGTTAGGGAAAAATTCCGTATCCTGCAAAATCTTGTGGAATTATTCCTAAAAAAAACAGGATGAGTGAAAGACAGGTTCATCAAAAATAAAAAAGGACATGCACATTTTCTGCACATGTCCTGAAACTCATTTCCGCAATAGGAGGCTTGCGGCCAATGGGTCTATCTGACTAACAGTAGTTTGAACTTGGTACAGGGGAAGCAATGTTCTTGTATGCTCCCGGTTTTCTGTCCTTAAGGAAACTCAGTCCGGCAAATTTGCACTTTGCAAGATAGGTTTCTTCTTCAAGGTCTTCCGTCGTATAGTAAGCAATGCCTTCCTTGTCTGCAGTTGTTGCCCCGATTTTTCCGTCGGGTGTAACAATGCTGCTGTATCCAAAGTAGACGGATCTTCCGCTTGGACCAATCTGGTTTGAAGAAATGAAGAATGTCTGGTTTTCCAGGGCGCGGATCCTGTCGTTTATTGCATAGGTGTAATAAGCATAGTCGTTTTCGTAGTCCTTTGCTTCTGGATCATCCCAAGCCGTTGCAGTAGGCATGATCATGATCTGTGCTCCCTTAAGTGCAAGTTCGCGCGTACTTTCAGGGAACCATTTGTCATAGCAGATGAGCATTCCAATCTTTCCAATGGCGGTGTCAAAAACTGGAAAGTCGTTTCCACCATAGTAAACGTGCAGCTCGTCGGCAGGCTGGTGAACCTTCCTGTATTTTCCAACATATCCGTCTGGGCCAACAAGAACTGCCGTGTTGTAAAGCTTGTAGCTGGTTTCAGAATCTTTTTCCGTCATGCCAAAGACAACGTAGATTTTCTTTTCCATTGCCTTCTTAATTATTGCCTGAACTGAAGGTCCGTCAGGAATGACTTCCGCATTTTTATACTGATAGGCAAAATCATTTGACTGGGTCTTTGAATAGTCCATGCCGATGACAAGGGAAAGATAAGCCTGAAGGCTCTGTTCCGGGAATACAACCAGATTAGCTCCGTTTGATGCAGCTTCATCGATGTATTTTAGATATTTTTCAAGATTTGCTTTCTTGTCCATCTGCACGTTCATGCAGACTGTAGCCATTTTTATTTTCATGTTTTCCTCCAGAAAAAAATCAGCCTATGCTTGTGAAATATGTTGATCCTTAGGCAACACTATTTCCGGACACAGCTGGGAATTACAGTCTAGAATTCAAAATGGCACACGTTGGAGCATAACTTGCCATATTCCATGTGTGCCAATTGTGTCCTTATGATTACTTTGCTTTTCTCATGACGATTTCCTTCTTTATTTTTCCGACGAGGGAATAGAAGGTGTCCACCATGTTGCCGACGTACATTTCTCCGGCCTGAGTAAGGCATTCGTAGGCGTCAAGCTTGTCCCAGCCGTATTCGCCCATCCATTCAATAAGGTCAACGTATGCCATGCGGGCAGCGTCTTCCATTGGTTTTGCAGTTCCGACGCACATGATGTATTCATCGTTTTCAATGCGCACGTTGTGGAGCTTTTTTCCCTTGATGATGGAGAATTTAAGGATTCCCTTTGCAGGCATTTCAAGGGCTGTACCGCAAAGCTCACCGTCTCCCTGTGTACCGTGGCAGTCTCCAAGGAAGAAGTAGGCGCCTTCAACTGCAACAGGAAGCATTACCTTGTTGCCGATGCATGTGTCGCGGCAGTCCATGTTTCCGCCCTGGCTGAAAGGCGTTGCCGTGCTTACGGCTTCAAGTTCCGGGGCTGTGGTCATTGTTCCGTAGAATGGCCTGTAGTCAAAGCTTAATGCAGGGTCGGTTGTCGATGTGAATTTTTTTGTTGCCTCGTCAAATTTGTAAAGCCATGCCTTTTCCGGAAGGTTGTCGTTGAGCATCGGGGTAGAACCTGTTGCAACGATTCCACCAAATCCTGGAATCAGGGCACTGCCGGCATATCCTGTGGCAGGCTGAATGTCGAGGATTTCAACAACGAGGGTGTCTCCAGGTTCTGCGCCTTCGATGTAGAAAGGTCCCGTCTGTGGGTTCATGTAGCCGTTTTTGAAAAGGATTGAGCTTGGAACATCAGGCCCTGTAAGTCTTCCAGAAAAAGCATCTTCCGTGTAGATTGCAACTTCTTCGCCAGGCTTGATTGTGGCAATTGGCTTTGAATAATGGCTGAATACAAATTCGTACTTGTTGTCTGGCTGTCTGAATTCTCTCATGAATGCACCTCGAAAAATAAAGATACGGGCATCTCAAAAAAAGGATGCCTGATGCAAAACAATCCCTGCCTTGCGGGTACATTTTCCCCCGGTATTCCATCATGCGTTATGGATTTTTTTCACATTCAATTGGAAAAAATTCAGGTTGGTAGAGAAAGGACGTGTTGTGAATCTAAAGGCCTAAAGGAGCGATGTAAAAATCCAGTTGATCAGGGGCATTGTCAGGACGGAAAACAATGTGGTGACGGCAACTCCCTTTGAGGCAAGGGAATGGTTTCCGCCATACTGCTGGGCCATGAGGGGACACATGCTTGCAACCGGTGCTGAAACCATTACAAGAAGAACTCCAAAAATCAAGGAATCAGAAATAAATTGTTGTGCAGGCAGAAGAACCAAGCAAGGAATCACTATAAGCTTCAGGAAGGAAAAAACAAGCAGGAGCGGATCCATAAGAAGGTTCTTCATATTAAATGAGAGCAAAGAAGTTCCAATTACGAGCATGCTTAGCGGCATGGCCGTGTTTCCCATGTAGATGAGGCTTTGGGAAAGAATGTAAGGGCACCTGAACTTAACAAGATATATCAGGAGGGAAAGGATGCATGCAACGATTCCCGAGTTGACCATTTTTGAAATCCTGAATTCGTCATTTTCGCTGTCCATGACCTTGATTCCGTATGTATAGATAAGCAGGTTAAATGGAAACTGGAAGACCGATGCATAGAGAACAGCCTTTGATCCGAAGGTTGAATTTAGAATTGGGAATCCCATGAATGCAATGTTTGAGAAAACAATCATCATCCTGAATATTCCCCGGTCGGATTTTTGGATCTTCATCAGTCGCGGAATTATTTCGGCAAGAACCATCAGTGAAAGGTACAGGGCCAGGGACAGGACAAAGACGAAGCCAAGGCTTGACAGCTTGACGGTGGTGCAGTTCTGGATGGCAGCATTCAGGATGAGGGCAGGGTTTGCAAGGTTCAGGATTATCCATGAAAAGGATTTTGAAACGCTTTCGGTAATTATATTTTTTTTACCACAGAAAAAACCTGCAATGACGAAAAGGAACATTATCATCATTTGCTGAAGTAAAAGCATGAGTACCTCCAGAAAATGGCAAAAAGATATGAATAGAATTATATGGCATTACACGACGGGAAGTGCCTGAGTTTTTCCATAAACGCTTGGAAGAATTCCAGTTTTTTCTTTGAAGATCCTGCTGAAGTACCCGACGTCTTCGTAGCCAAGCATGGATGCCACCTGGTTTACCTTAAGGTTCTTTCGCCTGAGGAGAACCTTGCCGCGTTCTATTTTTACGGCGGAAACGTAATCGCTGAATCCAACCCTTGTTTCTTTCTTGAAAAGGGTGCTAAGGTACTTGCTGTTTATCAGGAATTCTTCCGCAATGCGCTCAAGGTTGATGTTGCTTTCGATGTTGTCGATTATGTACTGGGAGATGTTCTTGAGGAGCTGGTTTTCCGTGTATAGGTTCAGCTTGTTGAATTCATCATAGAGCATCTTGAACCTGCGGTTTAAAAGTTCCAGCAGCTCATTGTGGGCAGTGTACAGCATTCCTTCAACGTGGGTGATTTCTTCCAGCATGGAAAAATGCCTGATGTATGGTTTTGATGAAAGGCAATGGTCGCCAACGTACTTGAGTATGTGGTTGATTTCAAGTTCCAGCTCTCCCAGGGAAATTTCCTGGCCGCGAAGAATTTCAATGAAGTCGTAGATTACTCCGTCAATCATCCAGTCTCCGCTAAGAATGGATTTTACGATGCTGTCTGCCTTGAAGCTCCAGAAGGAATCCTTTTTGCTTTCTCCGTCCAGGTGCTTTAGTATCCGGTTCATGGTCCGGGAAAATTTCTCATCCTCGACGGGCTTTACAAGATAGTCAAAGAGATTGTATTCCAGTCCTTCAACAGCGTATTCAAACTCAGGATAGCCGGATATGAAAACAGTTACGGGGCAAAGGTTTGCCTTGTGGATTTCCTTCAGAAGCATGCGCCCGTCAGTTTTTGGCATGTTTATGTCCGTCAGGCATACGTCGATTTTTTCCCTGTACAGAATTTCCAGTGCCTCCAAACCGTTTGACACATCTGCAAAAATTTCAAAGCGGTTTTTGTTTTCGGCAAAGTACTTGAGCTCGACAATTTTCTTCCGGTACAGCCTGTTGTCATCGACAATGAGAACCTTGTATTTCTTCATCAGAATCTCTCTATAAAAGCTTTCCTGCAAAAAAAAAAGCGACGCACATTTTTAATGTACATCGCCATTGATCTTTATGAATGTATTATATTCATCACGGTTTTTGTTTACTTGTATTATTCGGTTGCTTTTTTTTATGATGACCGATTTTTTTCATGATGATTGGGGGGCCAGTTTGTATTTTTCGGAAATTCCTATTTTGCGGCTTTTAAAAATCATTGACATAATGGCAAAGTAAAAATATCCTACAGAAAGCCATAAAAGCTCAAGGTAGTTTTTATAGTGCCCCTAAACAAGACAGTGAGGTCGGATCCGGTTTGGTCCGGCCTTTTTTATTTTTTGGAGAGATATGAGCGAAGAACTTTCTGTGTTGAAACCGATTCAGCCATACTTTGTTTTTGACACCCAGAATTTCAGGCAGGAGAATTGCCTAAGGGACGGCATCAGCCATTTCTATTCATTCACGACGGAAAGCGAAAAGGCACAGAGGCTTGTTCCCGACGGATGCATAGACATGTTCTTTGAATATGATCCTTCCCGCCCGGGCCACATGCATTCCTACGTTGCAGGAACAAAGCTTTCATATACCGTGGATTCCCGTCTGTTCCATAATGAAATTTTCGGCGTCAGGTTCATGCCGGGGGACAGGCCCGTGATGCTGGATGTAACAATGAAGGACCTGATTGGAAAGCGCATAGAGTCGGAGTATGCATTGAAGGGAGACATTTCATGGCTTGGGCTTATGGCGGATGAAAGGGATTTTTATGGACGCATCCGGATTTTCAGCGAACATTACGGCAGGAGCCTGCAGGACAGTGAAAAACCAAGCGGTAAGCTTGAACTTCTGGCTGCCGTAAAAAAACTCATCTATGACAGCTGCGGAAAAATCAAGATTCACGATCTTGAGGAAAAGACGAATTACACGGAACGCTACATAAACAAGATTTTCATGGAAGAGATGGGATTTTCCCCAAAGATATTCTGCAAGATAATTCAGTTTCAAAAATCACTTGGGCTTTTAAATTGCGGCAGGAAGGAAAACATGACGCAGGTAGCAGTGGACCTTGGATATTATGACCAAAGCCAGTTTATCCGCGACTTTACAAAATACTGCGGCATCACCCCAAACAAGTACCTTAAGCTTTACGAAAGCCTAGGCTGTCGGAGTGAGCCGTCATAAAATCTACTTAATCCAGTGGATGTTGTCCTTGCGTTCGGCAGGTGCGCTTACTCCACCTTCATCGGCATATCCCAGGGCAACGTGGCCGATTCCTTCCCAGGAACCTTCGATGCCCAGGTCCTTGAGAATCTTATTGCCAATGTCGCCTTCGAATTCTTCCTTTGCACGGTGAATCCAGATGCTGCCTAGGCCAAGGCTTTCTGCTGCGTTGAGAAGGTTTCCGATTACCAGGGATCCGTCATATACATAGGTGGAAGAACTTTTGTCTGCTATGACTGCCATGATTACAGGTGCGCCGTAGAAAGGGTCAAAGCCGTCCTTCATGCCCATGATTCTTGCATTTTCGCAGCTGATCTTGTCGCGCAGTTCCTTGTTGGTAATGACGATGATTTTTACAGGCTGCCTGCCCATGCCGCTTGGTGCATAGATTCCGGCCTTGAGGATTTCGTTCAGGTCAGATTCGCTGGGCATCTTGCCTGGAACAAATTTGCGGCAGCTTCTTCTGCCCGTCAGGTTCTTTAATGTTTCGTTCATGTGAAAACTCTCCCTCTAAAGATAATGGCACCTAATTTGATGCCGACAGTTTTTCCCCAGGAATTGCAGGCGTGAAGCATTGCAGTTTCCGGGGCTTTCCTAATGATAATTCATTTTGCTTTAGGGCGCAAATTTTTTGTCATACATTTAAATTCGCCTGAAAAATGTCATGAATTTTTCGAAAAATGGAAATTTTCCCGTGAAAATTGACTATATTATATGGAATCCGGGGGCATTCGGGATGATGGATGCTGCTGAAAAAAGCTGGTAGAAGACGATGGAACAGGAGGGTTACTATGGCTTGGAGCGAATCAATCAGGAATAAGACACGCCAATGTGCCGGTGATGGGGCTATGGTAAAAAATGAACATTGGGAATTCGGTTTTTATTCTTCAGATGGGAATGGGGTAAAAATCATCGGTGTAAAATCTGGTGCCGGTTTTCCAGTTCCATCGGGGGAAGTGATAGAAACTTTTCCAGACTTGGAAGCAATGATAGATGCCGGTTGGGTAATCGACTAGAAATTTCTCTCCCTTTTGTTTTTGCCTGTAAAGACTGTTAGCGAGGCAAGCCTGTACATTTCATAGCTCAGGCATGCGCTCAGGGTTTTGTCGGCAATGTTTTCCAGTATTCCACCAAAGTTGTTGGCGATGGAAAGATTCTGTATTGCCCCATAGATTCCCTGTACGACAATGTTGGCAGATGGACGGCCTGTGTTTCCGGCAAAAACCAGTTCTGCAATCATGTTACCGACAATTCCGTTGCTTATGGCAGCCCAGAATCCGGCCCACAGAAAACAGTCCAGGGTGTATTTGCTGTCTGATTTCTTATTGTGTCTGCTGAAGACAAGCCAGGCAAAGGTAACTGTCATGATGTGGCAGATGGAAAACAGGTATGTGGACTTTGTAAAAAGTGAAAGCAGAAAATTGGATCCCAGGGCGCAGACTATTCCAGGAACAAGACCGCAGATGGCAACTACGGAAATGCTAAGCAGGGAATCCAGGTACAATGGAAAAACAATTGTTTCTGCCAGAAGGGAACCGCAGTAATTAATGGCAATGGAAAGCGTGGTGTAAAAAATTATGAATGGTACGGGCCTGTTTCTTTCAATTAAGTTTTTCATATTCTAAATGATGACCCCCAATGTTTTTGCAAGCTTTAGCAGGTCCATGCGGTTATGGATCCCCATTTTCTGATAGATGATGGAAGTCTGGTTGTTTATGGTCTTTTCGGCCTTGCCCAGGATTCTGGCAATTTCGGGAACTTCCTTTTGCTGGGCCAGAAGCTCAAACAGGTTCTTTTCCTTTTGGCTAAGGGTGCAGTAATTGTCAAAGACGGATGAATAAATGGATTTTGACTGGTTGATTTCATTCTTGTCCGCATTGAACATGCTTGTCATGATGTCCCTTGTTGTCTTGTTAAAATACATGCTTCCGGCAGACACATGGAGGATTGCCTTTTCCACTTCATCCAGGGAGGCGTCCTTGGAGATGAATCCCTGAATGTTTTTCTTTAGGGCCTGTTCCACATGCAGGACGTCGCTGAACATGGAATATACGATGACATTCAAGTCAGGAGTCTGATTCCTGAAGACAGGAATCAAGTCCAGGCCGTTTATTCCGTTGAGGTTAATGTCGATGATGATGTTCTTAATGTCAGGATTTCTTCTTAGTGTTTTCAGAGCCTCTTCCTTATCCAGGGCATAGAAAAATTGCAGTGAAGGATTCTTGTTTGACAGGAATGAACCCAATCCATCACGCAATCCTGCATGGTCATCAAGAAATAAAATCTTCAATGGAGATGGCAATTGTTGTTCCTCCGGTAAAATCAAATGTTACAGACCCATTCATTTCTGCAACGCGGCCTTTTATGTTTTCTATTCCATAATGGTTTTGTCCATCATTCCTGGATAGGGATTTGTTTCCAATTCCATCATCGGAAATAATAAAGTGAAGTCCCTTCATGGTGTCGGTTATGCGGATGATTACGTTTCTTGCTTCCGAATGGCGGGCCACATTGCTCAGTGCTTCATTTAGAATCCTGACCATCTGAAACTTATAGTTTGTTGACAGAATCCTTATGTGCTCCGAAGCCAAAAACAGTTCAGTGTGAATTCCAAAGTGGCGTTCAAAGTTAAAGAGAATGTTCTTTATGTTGGCGGTAAAGTCTTCATTCAGGTTGATGTGGGTGTTTTCCAGAAGAAACCGTACTTCGCTGAAAGCCTGGTCTGCAAAAAATGCAGTTTTTTCTTCATCCTTATTTTGGATGCTGATTTTTAGGGCCGCAAGATCCTGTGCAATTCCGTCGTGGATTTCCCGGGTAAGCTTGAGCTGGTTTTCGTTTATTATTGAAAGAACCCGGAATTCGTTTTTTTTGATCCGTTCCTTTTCCGAAATGGAAAACAGTGAGACCATGGTGATGAAAAATGAAATCAACAGGGACCAGACATAGCCAAAGTTTAACTGCTGTTGCTGTTGGTATAGGAGCTTGTACAGCTGAATGTATTTGGTGGAAATGATTTCGTCACGGTTTTCCGGGCCGGGATTGGTCAGCGAGAAAATGAATCCGGTAAGGCAATCGTCAACTTCTTCATTGTAGAAGGTAAAGGGTTCAAAGGTTTTCTTTAGTTCTGAAAAATATGCATCTCTGGTGCCTGCCTCCCACTTGTAAATTGCACCCGAGTTTTCCTTTGCATATTCGATTTTATTCAACAGAGCCTGAAATTTGGAAGCTTCCGTATATTTAAAATAGATGGTTGAACAGATGGAAATTATGGCAAGAGTAAACAGGATGTGTTCAATTTTCATGGAAAGGAAAATACGTTTTTTCATTACCTTAAGTTTACCATATTTGGTGGGAATTTTTCGGGAAAAAATTCCCTTTCCTGACGAGAATGGGAAACCTATTATTTTGGCCATCTTAATATATAATTTTTGGTAAGGTTATTGAACTGATTTTATTATTTTGGAGGAATAAAATGGCACAGGGGTATTTTGAAATTCGCTTTAAGAAAGAAGATGGCTCTAATGACGGAGAAATGCTGGAGAAAGTTATTGAATGGTGCAAGGGTCAATATGACTGGTTTAATGATGGAATTGACGAGGGGCAGATAAATGCAGAATCGGCTCTTGAAAGTGTTAACAATAACGGTCTTGTAGAATCTGAAGTTCCTGATGAAGCATTGGAAATGGATTGGATTCAGGAACTTTATGAGGAATTCCAGCCTTCTAATATGAGAGCTGTTCAGATTCTTGGAGAAGGGGAATATTCAGAAGGACCTTATAGCTACAGAAAATGGTTTACAGATGAAAAAGGTCGTTTAAGATGCCGTGATGGTGCATGGGAATTCTACGGTAAAAATCCAGACGGGCACTTCCGCATTAGTCTGAACAATTGCGTTCAAGCGGTGCTGCCCGTTTATTAAATTTCCTGCCCCATCAATCTGGATGGGATTTGCTTTTGTTCCCTGCCATTCACCACATTCTATAATATCAACAAAATATTGAACGTTTATGGGATGAAACTCCCTGTTGTTGAAATTCCTGCCTAGCAGTTCCGAGGCTTTTTTGGGGTTTATCGTAACCAGCTCTTTTTTTACAACTTTCATTTTTGCTGTCACGACGCATGGCCGGTAAAAAGCAAGTGCAAGCTATATCTTGGCAAGAAGTTCCTTTGCTGAATCAACTCCTGCATCTGCAGCCTTGGTAAGGTATTCCCTGGCTTTTTCCATGTCCTTTTCTACACCTTCGCCATAGTAATACATTTGACCAAGATCATCGAAAGCATACTTGCTGCCATCTTCTTCAAAATGCTCAATTGCCTTTAGTGGATTTTTTTCTACGCCCTCGCCAAATCTGTATGAGATTCCAAGCCAATAGTTGATGTTATCAAGAAATTCATCAAGTTCATAGGCTTTGGTAAACAGTTCAAAGGACTTGTCATAATCTTTTTCAATATCATTGCCAAGGTAATAGTAGATGCCAAGCTGGAGAATTGAATCAGCCATATTGAATTCCGCTGCTTTCTTAAACCATTTGATTGCATTTTGTGGGTCATCCTTTTCTTCGAACAGCTTTGCAACATTTTCCATGGCTTCCGGGTATCCTTTTTCTGCTGCCTTGAGCATGTTTTCAAACTGTTTTTCAGGATCCTTTTTATAGCCGACCATGCCGTTTTCCGAGTTGTCACCAACCATGAATATGGCATAGGTACTGCCCATGGCCAATCCCTTTTCTATGAGTTCATGAGCTTTTTCAACGCTCTGTTCGCATCCGCCATCTCCAAAGACATGACAGAATCCCAATGCAGTGATTCCGTCAGGATGATTCTGTTCAGCAGCTTTGTTTGCCCAGAAGAACATTTTATCGCCGTCATAATCAACTTCCCAGTAATAGTAATAAAGAGCAAACTGAACCTTGGGATCGTGGTCCTTGGCCTCAAGCTTTTCCAGTTCTTCAAGGGGAAGCTTCAGAAGTTCATATTCTTGATCTTCTTTCTGTTTCGTGACTTCAACTTTTGCACCACATTCTCCGCAGAATATGTCTCCGTCGAAAAGTTCTGCACCGCATTTTACACACTTCATATGAATCTCCTTTTGAGCCACCGTAGTAGCGGCAACTTTCTTCTGAATGATGATTATTTCTTTAAGAATGAACCCATCAGGGATTTTATTGACTTTTCAATGTTCCCACCTGACAGGGCATTTTTTGAGTTATCAACAACTGCATCCAACAGGCTCGGAGCCGGCTGGGTAAGACGTTTTTTTGCATCGGCGTCTCCGTTTGCTGCAGCTTTCTCATACCATTCTTTTGCCGTCTTCCAGTTCTTTTTTACTCCACAGCCTTTTTCATAAAAGTTTGCAATGTGGTATTGGGCTCTTGCGTGATTCTTTTCTGCTGCCTTTGTATACAGTTCCATTGCCTTGCCGTAATCCTGGTCAACGCCGCTGCCTTCTTCATAGCAGAATCCCAAACCGTTCATGGCATCAGCACTGCCAAGGTCCACAGCCTTTTCGTAGTAACTTACGGCTTTCTTAAAATCTTTGGTTACGCCATTTCCCATTTTGCAGCAGTACCCTAAGGAATAGGTTGCAGCAGCATGATTTTGCTCAGCAGCCTTTTTATACTGCTCAACGGCTTTGGCATGATCCTTTGTAACGCCGTTTCCGTAATAATATAATTCCCCCAGCTGGAACTGGCATTTGGCATTGCCAAGATTTGCTCCCTTGCTGAATAAATCAAAGGCAGACTTGTAGTTTTTGTTTTTTTTGGCTGCCAGTCCGTCGGTGTAGAATTTGTCTTTCTGTTCAGAAAGCACATTGCCGCCAAGTTCAGAGCCATATTTTTCTATAGAGGCTGCTGCATCCTTGGCTCCTGCCTGCAGTGCTTTGGTAAGCCATTCCTTGGCTTTGGCAAGGTTTTTCTCTGTTCCCTTACCCTCTGCGTAATAACAGCCAACCTTATTCATGGCATTACCATATCCGTTATTTGCAGCCTTGAGGAACCATGCAAAAGCCTTAGTCAGATTTTTTTCGCATCCAGTACCATTGAGATAATAGATACCAGCATTATACTGTGCTACCCTATCGCCTTGGGCTGCAGAAATTTCATACAGCTTTAAAGCCCTTGCCTCATTTTTGGCAACGCCTTGCCCTGAATCAAAAGCATAGGCTTTTTCAAACACTGCGTCAGGATTTCCGTATTCATCTGCCTGGCAGAAATATTTGAAGGCTTCTTCAAACTTGTTGTTTTTCTTTGCTGCCATGCCCTGTTCATAGGCTTTCTTGCCCTTATCAACATTGTAGTAGGCAACATTGTTTTCTAAGGTATACTCCTTTACTATTGAATCTGAAACAAGGTAATTCCAGAAAGGAAGTGGATTAGCTTTAGCTATGTTTCCACTCCGGTTATCGTAAAGATCAAAGGTTTCTCCGGTAGCCTTATCCAGAATGAAGGCATTGTATTCATCATCAAACAGGATATAACCTTCACTTTGCTTTACATCGCCATTTTGTTTTAGGGGAATATCTTTTTTATTGTAATAGGTGCAGGTGGGAGCAAGATTTACGGCAGCCCGTAAGACAGGTTGCTTGGGATGGGCTTCATTAAATTCAGCGATGAATGCATAGGGAACATACTTAGGGTCTTTTCTGTACTGTACTATCATGGACCCTTTGTCGCTAAAACGCGAACCAAAACTCTGGGAATCTCCGGCATCTATATATGCAACACGATCAGAAACACTTATTACCGTAAAGTCTTCAAGATTATCTTTATCTGCACAAACAAGGAAACATATTACAAAACCCGATGTGGTGGAGTCCTTATTTTTAACCTGCACGGAATAACTTAAGTCTCCATCATCACTCCAAACATTCAGTCTGGTTACCTCTGAAACTTCAAGATTGGAAGGAGCACCTTTCTTAAAAATAGGTGTGTCTTCTAAATAACCATACAGTAATTTTATATCTTGAATTTTAGTAATGACATCGGAACTCTGTTTAACGAACTGATCCTTTATATTTGTCGGACTGATGAATCTTTCTGTAGTACGGAAAACAGGCTTAAATGTATCTTCTGCGCCAATAGCTTCAGATATTTCAAGCTTAATGCAAAAAGAAGGAGCAATGACATAATCAGATTGTTTCAGTGTATACTTATACTCCACGCCTTCCAATTTTTCGCCAGGCTGCATTGGAGGAAGCAGAACTTCATAGGTACCCCCGAAACTGGATTTGTGAATAAATTCATCGATGCCATCTGCATTTTTCTTTGTTTCTGTCCAGTCCCCCACCTGATCCCATGGACAGAAGGAAAGACTCAGCTTTAGGGTTCCAGTTCCATTGGGTGTTGTATTGCGAATATTCGGCCTTATTCCAGCTATCCCGTTGTCAAAAAATACAGATGATTTCTTGCAATCAAATTCATCCATTGGCCTGTGGCCCATGCGATATGTAATTTTACCATCTTTCGTGGTATAGATTTTACTGCATTTTTCGTTTAATGCATCAAGACGTTCTTTCTGCTCCTGCTTTTTTACATCTTCTTCATGCTGTTTCTTAAGGTATTCGGTCTGTTCCTTGATGGCTTTTGCCTTTTCACGTTCGGCAGCAGCACGGGCTTTTTCTGCTTCAGCTCTCTGGCGTTCGGCTGCGGCGCGGTTGTTTTCAGCATCAGCCTGTAACTGTGCATTTTTACGTGCTGAGGCAGTTTGTTCACGAACAGCTTCGGTCCGTTCCTGTTCTGCTTCCAGCTGACGGCGTTGAGATTTTTCCCTTTCTTCTTTTCTATCGTTATAGGCGTAATAACAGCTGGTACTACAGTAATCCAAACCGCCATTTTTTCTGAGTCCGCCTGTAGCAGGGAAACGTTTTTTGCAATATACACAGGTTAGATATTCCATTTTCTATTCCTCTCAATTTGGTAATTTGCGATGGCGTTTTAATGGTGCTTGATTTAGGCCGGTTTAATCTGCCCAGTGGAGCATTCAATCGCAGTGGTGCTGTGGCAAAACAATATATCAACTGAATTTCTGACCCTTGTATTTAACAAAGGAAGACATGTCCAGATCGATTTTGGTTCCAAAAATAGTGTCTCTATAATCGATGATGTTGCTGTTATTTACTGGCGGTTGTGCAGTTTCAGATGTTTTGGTTGATTTTGAAACTTCTGTTTTTGCAGTTGGCTTCGGAGTACTTGCAGTTTTCTCATGTTCTGCGGTTTTTGTTTCTTCTATTTTGGTTCCACATCCGCTGCAGAATTTCTGACCCGGCTTAAGTTCTTTTCCACAGTTGGGGCAGATTAATTTAGTTGCTGGTTCTATTTTTGCGCCACACTTATTGCAGAATTTTATTCCATCCCGTATTTCATTTTTACAGCTGGGACATACCATAATGCAGGTCTCCTGTTTTTTTTAGGATAAGTTATAAATGTTTACAGAATAATCTTTGCAAGTAATTATAAAAAGTAAACGGCAATTTGATAGAGTTTCAATTCCCGAGGAATAAGGGAAAAATTTCCTTAAATGCAGGTGAGGGTGAAATTATTTAGAAGTCAAGACTGAATTCCTTCTGCATGTAATCCGAAATCATTTTGCAAAGCTTGGGATATGCCTTTTTTCGGGCGTTCTCCAGAGTGTAGCTAAGGGTTTGTTCTTCGGATTCAAGGGCAATTGAGAGAACATGGTTATCCACGGCGTCTGTAATGGTAATGGTGAGGGAGGGTTTTATGGAAAATGGATTGTCGCCATTAATGTTGTCGTCAATGGCAATGTCCAGAATGCATGAGGCTTCGTCCCTGCTGCTGCATAGGGGGAAGGCGCATTCAGCCAGGGATTTTTTTACTGTAGAAACAATTGCTGGACTGCAGCCCGAAGTGGCATTTATGTATATGGAAGAATTTGATTTTGCTTCTTCATAGATGGCCGGGATTGAAGCAATGCGTTCCCTTTGCGAGTGATAATTTTTTTCTTCTCTTGGATTCAACATCCTTCCATATTCAAGTTTTTCCAGAAGTTCCCTTCCGCTTTGCATTACCTGATGGCATGTCCCAAGCTTTACCAGACTGTCTTCTTTGTTAAGGGTTTCATAAAGATTGTTGAATGCATTTACATAAACATCAAGGTATGGCTTGTATTGGTTCCACGCCCTGTCACGGTTGATGTATGCAAGACAATGCCATTTTTTTTCAGGCTTATGGTAGTAGGGTTCAGCATATTCGAGGGCGAAAAAATCGTTATGGGATTCAACAGTTATCTCTTCCAGGACAGTAAGATTTTCTTCCGCACCATCTGCAGATGACCTTGAAGCTAACCGGGTGGAAAGCCTGCCATCTACCGTAGTTTTAAAATATTGCGACATGGCTGAGGCTGCATTGTTTTTTGATTCTTCCGCTGTTTTTCCCGAGGCTTTTTGCACAATGTATTCGTTTTCCGGAAAGATTTCCCTTGGGTTATCAAGCCACTTTGGTGCAGGTGCAGGTTTTGCAAAGGCAGAAAGAACAGGGAGAATTGCAAGAAATAGCAGGCACTTTTTATTCATGTTTAAATTTCCCATATAGCTCACTTGCCGCCTGCACATGTTCGCACAATGCGGAAGCTTATTCCATTGTCCTTCCATGCGATACCAGTTGCATTTGGATATTTGTCCACCGTGTTGTATTCCTTTAGTCCGCCGCGGACAATTCTATAGCTCCCTTCACCCATATTAGAAGATCCGAGATTATAAGCACCACCCCGAAAATATCTTCCATAAGTTCCGCCTGAATCCCAAACCCATTCCCAAATTCGGCCCCACATGTCTTTAAGGCCAAAATAGTTTTCATAATCTTCTATATTTTGAGGAAGAGGACCAATTACATTTTTTTTCTTCTTTTTTATATTTTTTGCCTGGGCACAATATTCCCATTCTCCATTTGTTGGCAGCCTGAATCCATTGGCCGAAGCATTTTGAACAATTTTCTTGTATATATCGTCAGGATAGTAATGCTTGCCTGATTTATTAATCATGCATTTTGAGATGTCTGTAGTTCCATCAACGGAGTACACAGGAGTGTAGCCGCATTTTTCACTGAGGCGGTTGCAAAAGCAGATGGCATCTATCCAGCTTACATTTACGGCTGGGGATTTGTCCTGTCGCTGGGGGACTGAGCTGCCGTTCATTATGGAGTCATATAATTCCTGACTGACTTTTTCATCAAGGACCTGTATTTTAATCCCCGGAATTTTTACAAGGTTCAGTCCAAGGCTTTCAAAGAACTCCCTGTTTTCTGCATCCTGCTGTTCCCTTATGATTCGCATCCTTTCTTTTTCTGCAATCCCAGGCTTTTCCATTATGTCCAGCTCAGGCTTAAATGTTCTGGATAGGGTTTTATTCAGCCTGCTTGTCTGGGTAACCTGTCCGCTAATGGTATTGATTACGCGAATGTTCTTGAAGTTGAACTGATATTGGCTTGGATTGAATTCGGAATTTGAGCCGACACTGTAATCGAGTTCAAAATAGATAATTGGTTCTCCGCGGGTAAGCAGGGAATTGTACATGTCGATGCTTGCGTCATATTCATCGGCAACTGCATAGTCAATGAGTTCCTTTTCTGTTGGCGCATCCTTTCCGCTTACGGCCCTGTAGCTTATGATAAAGGAATCTGTGTAAATGAGTATTCCATCGGAGTAAAGTGAAAGATGGGCAAGCCATCCATTGAGGGCGCCTGTAAAGCTGCTGATGCTTACCTTAAGTTCATCGCCCATTGAAGAAACCGTATGGATGGAAGCAAGGGATTTTTGGTCTGACTCGATTTCTTCCAGAAGGGAAGTCTGCTGTGCCATCGTTGCATCTTTTACGGCCTTGCAGTCTGAATAGAATTTTAACGTCAGGTCTTCGTAGCTTTTTGCCACCTGATTTTCGCGTCGCCTCTTTGATTCTTCCGTCTGCATTTGGGCTGAATCTTTTTCGCTGATGCCAAGTGGCCTGTTGCGGATCCTGAGTTCTTCCTCGACACGATCCTTTTCCAGCTGTGCATAAAGCTCGAGGCATCGTTTTTCCACATCTTCCCGGATTTCAAGCAAAGCCTTCTTTTTGCTTTCGATCATGCCGATCTGGCCAAAAATTCCCTGGCCTGCCAGTTTAAGGGTTCGTACCTGTGCCGCCTTTGCTGCAGCTTCCCTTGCCAGCTGGTCGCGGTGTGTTTTAAGGGCAATGGAACGTTCTGCTTCAAGCATCCCGTCTTCTTCTGCCCTGAGCTTCTGGGCCTTAAGTTCTTCCTGCCGCTTGAGCTCGGAATTCTGCTTTTCCATCAAAAGGGCTTTTGCTGCTTCCAGCCTTGCCTTGTTTTGGAGAGCATTAATGTCGGTGGAAGTCATCAGTTTTTCCAGCTGCGCATCATAGTCCAGCATGATTTTCCGGAACCGGTCTTCATTCTGTTTTGTCAATGCAAGCTGCTCTTCAACGGTAAAACCGGAAGATCCGTTTTTTAGCATTCTGGCGCTGATTGGGGAAAGACTGATTCCAAGTTTGGAAGCAAGCAGGACAGTTATTTCATCCACGGCTCCAGTTGAACCGTAAAGGAATTCCGGCCTCGTGTATTCCCTTGATGTAACGCTTGCAAGCTGTTCTCCTGTGGTAAGGTTAGTGTAGTCCGCAGTCAGGATGTATCCGGAAGATGTTTTTCTTAGTTTTGTAAACAGTGCAAACTGTGCCGTGGTGATTTTTCCAAGTTCAATTGCCGAATCCTGATCCCGGGCATTGCTTTCGCTCTCGGCCTGCAGCTGCCTTAACTGGGATTCTGCCCGTGAATCGGTCATGACGCGCATGTCAAGGAATTCCTGAACGTTGCTTTTTATCTTGTCCTGGATCTGTCCCGGCAGCCAGGCAGCTTCCGTCCCCGTGATGTTCTCCAAATTCGGAAAGGGAACCTGAACCGTAATCTTTTCACGGGAAGAATTTCCAGCTTGCTTTGTACTGACTGCACGGCCAGCATAATCACCTTGTTCCGCATAATCGGCAGGTCGGCCATCTTTTTTCCTGGAGGGAACTATGGTTACAGATGCGTTTCCATCATTGAGGGAATTGCGGTCCCTGCTTTTTCTGCTTCCAGAAGCTGCAAAAATTTCCGTACCTAAAAATACGGCAGCCATGGACAAACAGAAAATAAAATTCCGCCTGCTCATATTGATTCATTTTCCAGCGGAATTTTCCTAAAGCAAGAAGTCTGCCAGGGGTTCATCAATGTCATTTTCCGACTGCTGGGCATTTGCGACAACATCGGGCTTTTCCTTCTTAAGGCGCTCAACCTGCTCCCTATACATGGCTTCTTCCTGGGCCTGTTTTTTTGCCTCTTTTTTATCAGCATCTTCCTTCATCTCGCTGTAAAGTGCGCCGATTTTTTTCTGGGTATCAGTTGACAGGTCAGCACCGTTCATTACATCAAGCAGGTATTTTTTGCAGAGATTATCCCAGGTTTCCTTGTCCATGGAGTAAACGGTGTAGTATATATAGAATTCCTTCTTTTCCTTTGTGCCGGAATTTGTCGTGCGTATTTTCTGGTAGAATCCGGTTTCTTCCCTAAGCCCGCTCATTTGAGCCTTTGTTTCGCTGGCGACAACGTAAAGGGCTTCCAGCTGGCCCATGTCATTCAGTCCCTGTCCCACACGGCCAATGATTTTCTGGTTAAGTTCTGCAGCCTGGGTGTATGCAAATCCTGAACGGCTGAGGGCCTGTGCACTGGCTTCCGTTTTTCCCCTTGCCATGGAAACCTTTACAACGCGGTTTGCATCGATATTCCACAATTCCTTGAAGCTGTCAGAATTTCCCCGGCGCATGTTTTTTAGCCATTGGGGGGCAGACGCTTCTCCCAATGTCCGGTCCGTCCAGTCGACAACTTCAACCTTATCGGCGGAGGTTTCAACTTTTGAATTTGATGCATCTGGTTCAGCATCCCTTGGAACGGAAGAACATCCCATAAGGAAACTGCCTGCCATTACAATAAAACCGGCAGCTGCGATTTTTCTCATTAGTCTTTTCATGTAAATCCTCCATGTACGGTTTTCCCCTGCAAATTGCCTTGCCTAGAACCGACCCCAATTATAAAATAGAAAGCAGAATATGTTCGGGAAAAATTTCCCGGTTGCATCGTTAAGGAAAGGGAGTATCATGAAGAAGCAAATTTTACTTTTTCTGTTTTCAGCATTGATTTTGGCTGCCGGCGCTGCAGTGGAATCAGGCAAAAAGGAGGTCGCCGTGAATGCATTTAAATCCGTATCAATGGAAGAAGGGCTTAAGCTTATGGCTGGCGACGGGAACTTTATTCTCCTTGACGTAAGGACTCCCGAAGAATTTGCGCAAGGTCATATTCCGGGTGCCGTCCAGCTGACAAACGAAACTTTTACAAGGCAGGATGCCGAAAGGGTTATTGGGGACAAGGACTAGACCGTTTACGTTTACTGCCGTTCAGGGCGAAGGTCCAGGCAAAGCAGCCAGAAGCTTGTGGATTTTGGTTATGCAAATGTGATTGAAATCGGCGGAATTGTTTCCTATCACGGAGCTGTTGAAAGGTAGGAGGGGAGAAGCCTCTCCCCTGGTTCGCATTCGTAAGCTGCGCTTACGCTTGCTCACACACCCCTCTCTGCGGGCCTCAATCGGCGGCCCGCAACGCCCGCCTGTGGTTGCAGCCGGATGATGGCTCAGATGTACCGGGAGAACTTCAAATAAAATGAAAAAAATATTTCTTCAATTATTCCTCGCAGGCGAAATGAAGTTATCTGTAATATTCTTGAATATTGCCGCTATAAGGAAGAACTGGCTGCAAGTCCAATAAGTTTTTTACCAGGTCATCTTAGTTTTCATTTCCCGATGCAATCCAGGTATCGTCATCGCTGTGATAGTAAATCAGTTCAGGATAGTTTTTATTACACACATTGCATCTTGATTCCGATTCTACGGCCGGGCTATAGCAGAATGGACAGAAAAAAGCATTGTCTGTTCCACTTCGAATAGCTAAGGTTTTACTGGGCAGCATTTTAAAATTAAAGCCTTCTCGTATATCAACATTCTCCATTTTGAAAGTTCCTTATAATTAAATATTCTTTAAACTAATATATCACAATTTTAAAACTCCTGGAATTAAACAATAACTTTATCCAAAAACTTTAGATAATCCTGTATAATGGAAGAATGAATAAAACTCAACTCCACGAATCCATCCTGAATAATTCTCAAATG
>JAZLGN010000006.1:0-107808 GCA_045616325.1 Treponema sp. | reverse complement strand
GTCCGACTTGCATGCTTAAGACGCGCCGCCAGCGTTCGTTCTGAGCCAGGATCAAACTCTCCATGATTATTCCTAGGCCCGAAGGCCAAAGATTACCACTTTGGTTCAACCCTATCTCCAATCTTCAGTTTTTCTTGGAATAAGGTTTGAGTTTCGGGACTGAACTGTATCAGCCCCTTGCTTGGACTACTTCTTATGCTGACAATGTTTTTGTCTTCTTTCCTTCCCTTGAACTGTCAAAGAGCAGTCAAGAACTTTCGTTCTTCTGTGCCGCCGTGTTTTGCGACGGTGAAAGAGACTATATACCCGAAATTAAATCTTGTCAACTGAATTTTATCTTTTTTGTGAAAATTCTTCATTTTTTTCATTTTTTTCTTTTTTTTGCCCTGATCAGGATGAGGCAGGACTTTCATTACAGTGCCGTACCAGAAATTACATGGATTTTTATTTCTACGGATAGGGACATTGAGCGACTGATGGAGCTTAGGATTGAAATGCTCAGGGTGGTGAACAGGCTCGCAGGAGCCATCTTATGAATGTCTACGTGCCATGAGCATGAGACTGTAAACCGTGAACCGAAACAATGACCTGGGATGAAATGGCGGCCTGAAAATTAACGGCATGCAATTTTTATTACAGGTTAAAAGGCGTCAGTTCGATTGGACTATTATACGAATCTTTTGATCCGGCCAGGTTTACTGTTGGAGATCCCCCAGGAGAAATCATTACATGGTAGTTTACATCTGTTAGTTCTGCATTCATATTTTCGTAGAAAGTGCAGTTGGTGATGTTTACAACGATGCCTTCTGAACGGAGGTCGCTGATTTCAACGGCTGCGTTGTTATTGGATGGATCAGTTTGGCCACTGATGTTGTTGTGTATGGAACAACCGTCTATTGTTGCACTAGAGAAAAGCATTATGGCACCGCCATTAATTGCATAGCCGTTTTTAAATTCAGTGTTTTTTATCGTAACCGACGGGCAGCGTGAACCAACATACAATATGCCCCCATAGGATGCCTGGGCATCTTTGGGATCTGCATCTGTATAAGCCGAGTTTGAAAAAGTAGAACCTTCAATGGTGAGGCTTGCATTAGTTACGCTGATGACCCCACCAGACCCCAACTCGCCATAATCTCTTGTCTTGCAGTTATTGAAAATGCAATCCCTTATGACAAGGCTTCCCGTGGATTTGGAAATCATGCCGCCGACCTCTCCACAGCCGTTTTTAAAACTGACATAAGAAAAGGTAAGGGTACAGTCTTTGGATGAGAAAATGTTATACTCTCCCCTTCCGTCTATCATATATTCATCATCAGATGTGCCCTCGAGGGTAAAGTCTTCGCCAATATAGATGGTGGCACCCAAATAGATATTCTTTATGCCCCTTTCCGCGGCATACTTTAGGACGGCAAAGGATTTGACGGTAATGTGGTCGGACCACACGGCGTAAAGGGTCTTGTTTCCTGTAAGGGTGATGAAATCACCAGGATAGTATTCCCCTTCCGTTGCATCTGCTGTCGTGGCCCATCCGTTAAAGATGCTGTTAGCAGGATCTGAGTTGGTGAAGGGACAGTCAGGAGCCTTTAACTTTGCTCCGGTTTTCAGGATGCTATTTTCGATCAGCCCCGGAATGTTGGCAGACAGGGTCAAGATGAAATATTCGGAAAGGCTCATGGTAAGGTCCACAAGATTTTCTTCTCCAGCCTTTACCTGGAATAGATCGCTTTGGCCTTCGGCAACAACCTGGTCTTCCAGGGAAAAGGCCTGGGCCTTGATCATGTATGTTCCTTCAAGGACCTGCTCGAAGACGGCAGGACCACCGTCATATACCGGAAGTTCCCCATAGACTTCACCTTCCTGGGTGAGGAGCCTTAGGTTGTAGTATGATACTTCATCCTGGGTGTATTTTTCACGGGTGTTTTTCTGGGGAAGCACCACCGTTACCGCTGACACGGCATGCTCGTCTGATGATGCCAAAAGGGAACATGATGACAGAAACAGCAACCCCAAGATAAATGACATAACAAGGGACTTATATAATTTTTTCATGGTCCTCTCCTTATTTCAGCTGCAATCAGCGTAGCATTCAGGATGACAAAGGCTTATTCTTCGGCGTAATCGGCGTTTTCGTCTTCGACAGGTTCTGCCGGGGCTGTTTTCTGGGCCTTGCTTTTCCTGTCCTTTGATTTTGAAGTGGAAATCGTAGTTACATCATCCGGAGACTCTTCATAGTCGCCATCGTCATCATAAGAATCTCCCGTTAATGTTTCCAATGCTGTCGTCTTCTGCTTTTCTATTGCAAGGGAAATTACATCTTCCTGGATTGCATCGATGAAGTCCTTCATCTGGTCCCTGGTAAAATACAGGTACATTCCGCCATACTTTATCGCTACATCACCCTTTTTCTGGTCTGAGTCACAGTGGCAAAGCTTGAGCACGAAATACGGAGACTTGCCGACAAACATGTAGCCTATTTCAAGCCTTGGGTCGGCATAAGAGGAATACTGCATTGGACCCCACTCGACCATTGTTCTTGCAACACCATAGCATTTTACGAATTTCGTGCGCTTGCGATCCAACTTTTTTTCCGAGTAATCCTGAAGATACTGCTCATAGGCAACACGGATTACCTCTCTTGCCTGGCTATCCATGAGCATCCTTTCCTTTCCGAATGCCGGCTTGTAGCAAAGTCCGACAACACCCCTTCTTGGGTACATCATTACCTGGAAATCCTTTATCTCAAGGTCGCCCTTAAGCATCTTCTTTATGCGGACTTTTCCAGAACCAAGCTCCACTTCACTGTATTTTCCCATGTCATAGGTTGAAATCTTTGCAGGAATTTTTGAAGGTCCTGCCCATACTGCTGCTGATATGCTTAGAGCTGCAATCAGGAATGCTGCGATTTTTTTCATTTTCTTCTTCCTTTTTTTTATTTCTAAATTTCCGTCATGGAATTCAGTATCTTTTTTAGCTCGGAAAGCTCGGCGGCAGAAAAGGTTACCCCCTTGCCCATCTTTACATGTTCCGGATCCCATGAACGTATGTCATACTTTGCAGGCCTTCCGCCCCACGACACGTAATTGAGTTCAAGGTTCCATCCAGACTTTGACGTTGACATAACTCCGAAATTCCTTTCGATTACCGGTGGTGTAAAATCTTCTGCCATCCTATGCCTCCTGCTTTTGCATGCACATTAATGATAATAGATTTTCTGCAAAAATGTTACAGATTTTTAAATATTTTCCAAAAAATTACCGAAAATCTACTTATCTATAAGAAAATTTTTTGCTACACTTTTCACTGATTTCAAAAAAAGGAATCCTGGGAGGAATAATGTTCAAAAGTAAAATTGTACTTGCAGCAGCCCTGCTTGTTATCCCGTCGTTTCTTATGGTTTCCTGCGGTTCTGCACCAACGGAAGAACCACAGAGCGTTGAGACGGAATCGGTTCAGCCTGAAGCTGAAGAGACAGAAGAAACTGCAGGAGATGAAGCCGTTACAGAAGATGCTGATTCCCTGGAGGAAGCCAATGAAGACAATGATGGGGAGACGGCAGATTCCCTCTGGGAAATGATTGAAGCTTCCAGAAACGAAGCAATTTCCAGCGGTGCAAAGGATGCATGTCCTGCAATGTTTGATGCCGCCGAAAACGAATACAACCGCCTTAAGGACAGCGATGACAAGGAAAGTGCCGAATACAAGGCTGCCCTTGCTGAACTCAACAGGCTCTACATGGCACTCAAGGCCCTTGCCGATGCCAAGTCAAAGAAATCACGCATTGACGAGATGGACTTTTCTTCTTACGACCAGAAAAACTATGATGCAGGCAGTGACCTCATTGAGGAACTTTCTGCAGACGACAGCGTTAACCTGCCGAGGGCTTCCTGGGTGGAAAAGGCCTTTGATGCAGATGCCAAGATGAGCGCAGTCCTCATTGCAGGCTGGAGGGCAAAGGCTAAGGATGCACGCAGCGAAGCCATTCTTGCACAGAAGGACAGCAATTCCGTTAAGTGCTACATTTCGCGCAAGGATGAATACAAAAGCTGCCAGGACACCCTTAAGTCCGGCGACCAGAAATACGTTACGGGCGATCCGGAAGGTGCATTCAACGACTATTCTTCTGCAAAGGAAGGATTTGCAAAGATGTTTACCGAAGTTTCTGAAGCAAGGGCAAGGGCACAGAAAGCCGTTGACGAAGCCAAGAAGCGCGTTGAAGAAAGCCAGAACACGGCCGTCCAGGCTGACATTGAAAAGCCTCTAGGTGACGAACCTGTTGAAGGCATTGAAGAAGAAGATGCCGTTCTCCTTGAGGAAGATGACTTCTCCGAGGCACAGGAAGCAGATGCACAGATGGCAGAAACTTCTGAAGAACTTGAGGAAGCCGAGGATGAACTTGAATCGGCTGCAGACGAGTTTGAAAAGAAGGAAGCAGAAAAGGCCGCTGCCGCTGCTGAAGAAGCCGTACAGGAGGCACAGTAATGAAAAAGTATATTGCAGTTACAGCAGCTTTGCTTGCAGGAATCCAGGTTCTTTTTGCAGCCAGCTATACAAACAACACATACCAGAAGCTTGCCAGGGAATATACGAGCAAGGCTGAAAAAGCCATGGACGCAGGTGAATACGCCCTTGCAGAAGAATATGCCGCAAAAGCAAAGGAAAACGCAGACCTTTCCGATGCATACATCAGGCACATGCTTGCCAGGGAAAACGCAGAAAAGGACATCGCCCTTGCAAAGAACAGAATTGCCTACGTTGAATCAATCCACGGTAAGGAAAACTTCCCGATTGCCTACGAGGCAGCAACCAAGGCCCTTTCACAGGCTGAATCGGCATTTGAATCTGAAGACTGGGACAATGCTTCCATGTATGCAAGGCAGGCAGTGGACACACTTTCTGAAGTATACGAAATTACTCCACTTCCTAAATACTATGTCGTACGTCCATGGGCAACCGACAAGGACTGCTTCTGGAACATTGCAGGCCGCCACTACGTATACAACAACCCATTCCTTTGGGAAAACCTTTACGAGGCCAACAAGAACAATATTCCTAAGCCGGACAATCCTAACCTTATCCGCCCGGGCATGAAGATGGAAATTCCTTCAATTACCGGGGAATACCGCGACGGTGTTTACAGTGCCGACAAGGAATACGAACCTTACAAGGCAAGATAAACTTTAGTAAGATACAGGGCAGTTGCCGAGGCCATCAGTGCATGAGGGTATTCGGGACTGCCTGTTTTTTTTAGGACTTCCCTTACCGGAATCTCCATGTAATCCAGGAGTTCATCGTGGTCAAGGTTTTGGTTTCCGGTGAATTCCAGCTGGTCCGTATAATAGACATGAACGTGGTTTGCAAAAAGGGCCGGATTTGGATTCATTGTCCCAAGGTGAACCATTTTATCGGTCACTGCCCCCGTTTCTTCCTTCAGCTCGCGCAAGGCTGCCTGTTCCGGTGTTTCTCCAGCATCAATTACACCGCCTGGAAATTCCGTGCTAAGGTTTTCCTCTCCATGACGGTACTGCCTTACCATCAGGAAATTATCTCCGTGCCTGGCAATGACTATGACCCAGTCCGGACACTCGTTTACAATATAGTCGCCAGATATGCCGGACGGGCTTTCGTTATGGCGGCTTGTCACCGTAAAGACGCAGGTTTTTAGCAGTTCCTTGCGGCTTTTTTGGGTCCACATCAATTCGTTTTCGTTCATAAAAAATCAACTCCAGAAAATTTGAATTATTGGATTTTATGTTTATAATATTATTAGTAGCCTTGAAAATGCGATGTTTTTAACCTTGCAAATCCAGGGATAAATACCTGCAGGAATCCCCGATTCCCTATTTATTATAAAAGTTTCCTAAAAATTCCGTCAATTATTTTTTTGGAAACATCACCATAAAAAATGTAGCTGATTTTGGCTCCTGTTATTCATAAGGAGGTTGTTTATGGCTGTAATTGCAATTTCAAGACAAGTCGCAGCATTGGGTGATGAAATCGCATCCCTTGCCGCAGAAGAACTTGGATACACTTTTTTTACCAAGAAAAAAATCGAGCAGCGCATTGTAGAACTTGGATTTTCCGAAAGCAAGCTGAAGAAATATGATGAAAAGAAACCGGGATTTTTTGCAAGCCTTGCAAAGGGCCGCGATGAATACCTTAACTACCTGCAGTATGCGGTAATCGAGGCTGCAAGCAGTGGAAACGCCATCCTTATTGGGCGTGGAGCCTTTGTGATTCTTGAGGGGCTGCAAAACCTGATTCCCCTGAGATTTGTTGCAAAGCGCGACATACAGATCAGACGCCTTGAGCAGGAATTCGGGTGGACTGAAAAACAGGCGGTCCAGCGCATCGAGGAAAGCCAGGCAAACCGTGCAGGGTTCCACAAGAGTTTCTTTAACATCAACCATGAGGATCCTGCAAATTTCCTGCTTACGCTGAATACCGGAATTCTTTCTGAACGTGAATGCGTGAATGCCATCAAGAACATGGCCGCCCATTACATTACGCCCCAGATGGAAACTGACGGACGGGCAAGACTTGCCACCATGCTGAAGGCCCAGTCCCTTACAAACAAACTGCTTTTTGACCACAAGCTGAACATTAACTTTCTTACGGTCCAGATTGATGACGAGGGAAAGAATATCCTGCTCCAGGGAGTTGCAGATTCCCAGGGGGTTGTAGACAGGGCACTTACGCTTTCTTCCACGATTTACCCGGAATGTACGGTCAAGTCTTCCATAAGCATTGTCCAGGACATGAAAAAGTAGAAGAGAGGAACTTTTAGAGTTGCCTGCCGAGTCTAAGGCCTAAGTTAACCGTGGGTCATATAATTTCAAGGCTTTAGGCGTCGCGGTTTCAAGGCTGTCACTCCATTTATATTATGTAGGACCTGCGCTACGGATTGGAATACCGCCGGAGGCGTCCACCGCAGGGAGCATGGTTCAGGCTAAATTTGAAGGGAATCCTAAGAGATCCCGAACTAAATTCGGGATGACATGCTGGTGAATTTGGGGTGACATGCTGGTGAATTTGGGATGACGGGGGAATGAATCCGAAATGACCTGCGAGCGAGGAGGATGGAGCGAAAGCGGAAGTATGGAAAGCCGGGTTTTAAATGAAAGAGGGGGGCTGGTTCAGCCCCCTCTTTCATTTAAAAAGCGCCCGTGAAATTATTCAACAGTAACGGATTTTGCAAGGTTTCTTGGCTTGTCCGGATTGTTGCCCTTGTAGATTGCGCAGTAATAGGCAAACAGCTGGGCCGGTATGATTGAAAGCATTGACTCGAAAACGCTGTCAGCTTCCGGAATGTTGATTACCTCATCGGCTGCCTTTGAGAATGCACCGGTTTTGTCCTGCGTGATTACAAAAGTTGTTGCAGAGCGGGCCTTTACTTCTATGAGGTTGCTTGCGATTTTTTCGTACAGCTCCGGATCGGTTGCGATTCCCACCACAAGGGAACTTGAGTCCATAAGTGCAATTGGTCCATGCTTGAGCTCACCGGCGGCGAAACTTTCCGAATGCATGTAGCTGACTTCCTTAAGCTTAAGGGCACACTCAAGGCTTGTTGCGCTGTCAAAGAGGCGTCCGATGAAGAACACCTTTTCCTTGTTGTAGTTCTGTGAAACAAAGCGCTGGATTGAAGACTTGTCCTCGAGAATCTGCTGCACCTTTCCAGGGATTTCGTTGAGTTCCCTGAGGAGCTTTTTGTATTCATCCTGGGATACGGTTCCGCGGATGGCTGCCGTCTTAAGTGCAAGCAGGTACAGGCATGCAAGCTGCGTCGTATATGCCTTTGTTGAAGCAACGGCAATTTCCGGGCCGGCCCATGTATATATCGTATTGTGGGACTCGCGGCTTACGGCCGAGCCTACGCAGTTTGTGATTCCGATGATGTGGCATCCCTTTTCCTTTGCAAGGCGGAGGGCTGCGAGGGTATCGGCGGTTTCACCTGACTGGCTGATTATGATAAATATGTCATCCTTGTCGATGATTGGATTCCTGTAGCGGAATTCTGATGCAACATCCACCACAACCGGAATGCGGGCAAGCTTTTCGAATGCGTATTTTGCAACGACACCTGCGTGATATGCAGTTCCACAGGCGGTGATTACAACGCGCTTTGCATTCTTCCACTTGGAATCAAAGTCAACCTCGTCAAACTTGATGTCCACAGGATCATCGCCTTCCATTACAAGACGTGGCCTCAAGGTGTCTGTAAGGGCTTTTGGCTGCTCGAAGATTTCCTTGAGCATGAAGTGTTCGTAGCCACCCTTCTCTGCTGCGGAAATGTCCCATTCAACATGGTAAGGTTCCTTGATGACCTTGTTTCCGTCTTCATCAAAAAGATCCACGTGGTCCTTGTAAAGAACTGCCACCTGCTTCTGGTCCAGGAAATATACTTCGCGTGTATGTTCAAGAACTGCAGGAACATCGGATGCGATGAAATTTTCATCCTTGCCAAGGCCTACGATAAGGGGAGATTCCTTTCTTGCGGCAACAATCCTGTCAGGGTAGTCGCTGCATACGACACCAAGGGCATAGCTTCCCTCGATTTTCTTCATTGTTTCGCGGACGGCCTTTACGATGTCCTTTGTTTCCCTATAATTGCGATTAATGAGATGGGCAACTACTTCACTGTCCGTCTCGCTCCTGAAAACGATTCCCTCGCTCTGAAGCTGGGCCTTGAGCCTTGAATAGTTTTCAATGATTCCGTTATGTACGACTGCAATTGTTCCATCTTCGTTTAAGTGAGGATGGGCATTGATGTCATTCGGTTCACCGTGGGTTGCCCATCTTGTATGGCCAATTCCAAGCGTTCCGCGTACTGCCTCTTTTGCAAGAAGTTTTTCAAGTTCAACAAGGGCACCCTTTACCTTGCGCAAAAGGATTTCCCTGCCGTCAAACACGGCAATACCCGCACTGTCATAACCGCGGTATTCAAGTTTCTTTAGTCCATTTACAAGAAGCGGAGAGGCTTCCTTTACACCAATGTATCCTACTATTCCACACATATGTCCGCATTATAATGTTTATTCTATTTATGTTCAATTTATGTTATGGTATAGTTTGAAGGTGAATTTCAAGAAATTCTTCCTTAGCCTTGAACTGGCCCTTGGAATTTTTCTGAGTCCTGCTTTTTCTGCTGAACTCAAGGATTTTGAAGACCGGATCCAGACCATTGAAGACCTTAAGCAAATCAATGCAGATTCCTCAATAATCAGGTCCATTTATGACGAGCTTGAGAAGGACACCTATACCGTCTCTTCCCTGTCGAAAGACCTTAAGGTTTACGTTGACAGCTATAACCTTGCAAAAACCATGTGGCCGGTCAACATTCACGGAGAATTCCTGGACAAGACACTGGTAATAGACTGGGACATTGAGCTTTTGTATTCGGCAATGATGGAAAAAAAATACGTTCCTGAAAGCGAAATGACTGAATACCAGCGCCACGATTACGAATACTACGTCAACGACTACGAGAACCGGTTCCGTGCAGGGGAAGAACTTATCTATGTCGAGATTGAATTCTCAGTCCACAGGTGGAACGGCCCTTCGGAATACAGAATTAAGCCAATTAGCCTTGCAGTGTACAGGATTGCCCGGAAAAACAGGGAAATCTTCAGGATGGACTGTGACGGAAAGGAGCAGCTTTTTTCCATGGATCCTGCCATTGAGTTCAGGACTGAAGGCGAAATAAGGAAAGACAGGAAGGCAATTAAAAAACTTTTAGCCAAGGAAGAAGCTGAACGGAAGGAAAAGCGCAAGAACCGACGCCGCAATGAAGAATCTGAAAAATTTTCAGGCAGGCGTTCATTTTACATTTACACAGATACTGAAGTGGAAAACCTGGCTGACTTTGATCTGAATGCAAGAACCTTGATGATGGACAACATCGGGGCCGTCCTTACATGGGGCTTTGGAAAATATGTCTTTGGTGGAATCGAAATGACCTTTGACACCAACAGCTTTGAAAAGACAGCCATATACAACTTTGGTTTTTCCGGGGGAATTAACTACACGATTCTTGGTACGCTGCGGCCATACCTTGAGGCAGGGGTGGGTCTTAGGACGGATGACAGGTGCATCTGGAAAGCCGGGGCAGGACTGGATGTAATTTTTGGGAGAATCATGATTACATCCGGATGGAACTACAAGCTGAACAAGGTCATTCCAGGATCAAGGGACGTTTATGTTGATGATGACAGGAGAAACCGAAACTATCACAGCCTTAACTTTGGCGTGGGCCTTACCTGGTAGCAGTTTATGCTTCCGTGAAGGAACAAAGCCCGCGCAGGCTGCATTCACTGCACTTGGGCGACCGGGCCGTACATGTATAGCGTCCGTGAAGCAGGAGCCAGTGGTGTGCATGAAGTGCAAATTCATCCGGGACAATTTCCAGCAAATCCCTTTCCACCTGGACGGGAGTTTTTCCGGAACTTAATTCAAGCCTATGGGCAACGCGGAACACGTGGGTGTCAACCGGCATGGTAGGCTTCTTGAACCACACGTTAAGCACCACGTTTGCAGTTTTACGGCCAACTCCCGGAAGCCTTACAAGTTCCTCAAGGGAGTCAGGCACCTGGGAACCATATTCTTCCACAAGGATGCGGCTGAGTTCAATGACATTTCTTGACTTGTTCTGGTACAGGCCTATGGGCTTGATATAGGGAATAAGATTTTGCCGACCAAGTTCCAGCATTTTTTGAGGAGTGTCAGCCACCTTGAACAGCTCACGGGTGGCAAGATTTACGCTTTTATCCGTAGCCTGGGCGGAAAGCACAACTGCAACAAGAAGGGTATATGCAGAAGTAAAATCCAGTTCAGGCTTTGGATCTTCGTTTTGAAAACGGAGAATGCTGAATATCTCAGACGTTCTTCTTGAGTTCTTCAACTTTATCCGTCTTTTCCCAAGGGAACTCACTGCGGCCAAAATGACCGTATGAAGCTGTCTTTGAATAAATCGGGCGCTTCAAGTTGAGGGTACGTACAATTCCAGATGGAGTACAGTCAAAGACCTTCTTTACGGCAGATTCAATCTTTTCTACGGCAACCTTTTCCGTTCCAAAAGTATCTACCATGATGGAAACGGGGAAAGGAACGCCAATTGCGTATGCAAGCTGAACTTCTGCACGGTCGGCAAGCTCTGCGGCCACGATGTTCTTTGCAATGTAACGGGCCATGTATGCTGCGGAACGGTCAACCTTTGAAGGATCCTTTCCGGAGAATGCACCGCCACCATGACGACCCATGCCGCCATAAGTATCCACGATGATCTTTCTTCCCGTAAGGCCTGAGTCTCCATCCGGGCCACCGATAACGAAGTTTCCAGTTGGATTTACATAGATCTTTGTCTTTTCATCAAAAAGGCCTGTTGGTTCGAGAACAGGCTTGATGATCTGTTCCGTAACGGTTTTCCTGATTTCATCAAGGGTTACGTCAGGACTATGCTGATGAGAGATTACGACTGCATCGATGTGAACAGGCTTGTAACCTTCATATTCAATGGTAACCTGGGACTTTGCGTCAGGCCTGAGCCATGATATTTTCTTACCCTTCCTGAGTTCTGTTGCCTTGAGAAGAAGCTTGTGGGAAAGCATAACGGGTGCCGGCATAAGTTCCGGAGTTTCGTTACATGCAAAGCCAAACATCATGCCCTGGTCACCTGCCCCCTGCTGGCCCTCATATTCCTTAAGTCCCTTTCCCACGACGCCCTGGTTAATGTCGCTTGACTGGGCATGAAGCCTGTTCATGAATTCAACATTGTTTCCGTTGAACTTGAGTTCGTCGCTGTCATAGCCGATTTCGCAGATGACCTTGCGCGCAATGGATTCAACTTCTGAAGCAATTTTTTCTGGAAGAGTCTGGTCTCCTGACTGGAAACCGATTTCACCACCAACAAGGGCAAAATTTGTTGTTGCAAAAGATTCACATGCAACGTGTGCATCCGGGTCAAGTTCAAGACACCTGTCAAGAACGGCATCTGAAATCTGGTCACATACTTTGTCAGGATGTCCTTCACCTACAGACTCAGAAGTAAAAAGATAATGATTTTTGATAGACACGGTATACTCCTTTTAGCCGTTACGCCCGCAATTTGGAAATAAATCAGCGATATAGATTTGTCCCATTAATATAATCATTTTTCAAATTGAATTCAACAAGAACCCAGAAATGACGGGAAATTACCGCCACAGGGACAAAGATGCAAGGGGGCAAATCCCTGTGGTCTTTTATGCAAATAGGGTGTACAATTGAAGCCGGGGATAGGCATGGACAAGCGAAGGATTATTCAAAACCTGAATTTCGACATCTTCATGATTCTGAACATCATTGCACATCTTGAGATGCTGGTCGATTCATTCATTCACGAGGCATATTTTTGCACCGGGCAGAACATCGTCGGAGCCATCCTTACCCTCGTGATTTTCATTTCAAACAGGAAAAGGCCGCGTCCCGTTTACTGGATGTTCTACGTAATCCTTCACATCCAGGTACAGGTTTTTCTTGGGCTGGTTCAAATCGGATGGGCCAGCGGACTGCAGGTCTTTTATCTTGGCACCCTCGTAAGTTCCGTTTACGTCGGCATGATCGTTAATTCAAAAAACGCAGCCATCAAGCAAAGAATTCTCATTGCCAATTCCTTCATCTTTTTTTACATGGGATATGCATGCTGCAGGAATTTCAAGCCCATTTACAGGCTTGACTCCGCTTCTCTGGACAAAATCCAGATCATGAATTTTTCCATAGTTTTTGCAGGCCTTACGGTCATGACCATGGTACTGAAGAACAACATCCTCAACTCCCTAGGAAACTACAAGAACCAGGCGGCCCGTGACCAGCTTACGGGACTTTACAACAGGCGCGGAATCAGGCCAACCTTTGACACCGTTCAAAACCAGTGGGTCGGGGATTCCGTGCCCTATTCAATTGCCATCATAGACATTGATGACTTTAAGATGATCAACGATACCTACGGCCACATCTTTGGGGACAAAGTCCTGAAATCCCTTTCTGACCTCATTCTTGCGAGAACCAGCAAGAACATAAGGGCTGCCCGCTGGGGTGGAGAAGAATTCCTGATAATTGCCCAGACCCACTGGAGCCGCAATGAATTTTCAGACTTCATATCTTCACTGGCAAGAGAGTTCAATTCCATAGATTTTCTTCAAGACGGCAACATTCACCTGACCTTTACGGCAGGATGCGCCATGTCCGAAAAAGACCTTCCAATTCACGAGCTTATTGCAAAGGCAGACGAACGCCTTTACATCGGAAAAACAACCGGCAAGAACAAGGTTGTTACGGAAAGCCAATGATGCTTAGGGCAAAAAAAGCCCCGGAATTTCCACGCAGGATGCATGAAATTTCCAGGGCTTAAACATTATGGACTTAAGGCACAGCCGGACCAAATGCCGGCTTTTTTAAGATGCCCTTTCTTTTAGTTGTAGATTGGCCTTACCTTGATTACGCCTTCGGCCTTTGCAAGGTTTACCAGTGCTGCATCCTCAACCTTTCCGTCAACGTCAATCATACAGTAGGCGATGTCTCCGCGGTTCTGGTCAACCATGCCTGCGATGTTGAGCTTTGCCTCGCCAAGTACTGATGTAAACTGGGCGATCATGTTTGGAACGTTCTTGTGGGAAATGCAGAGGCGTGTTCCGTTCTTTGGAATGGGATTATCCATCTTGCACTTTGGATAGTTCACGCTGTTCTTGATTGCACCTGTCTCGAGGAAGTCGCGGAGTTCCTTTACGGCCATGACTGCACAGTTGTCTTCTGCCTCTGGAGTAGATGCTCCAAGGTGAGGCATACAGATAACCTTGTCGTTATTGAGAAGCTCTTCTGCGGCAAAGTCTGTTACCATGCAGCTTACCTTTCCGCTTGCAATTGCAGCAAGAACATCTTCGTTGTTTACAAGACCACCGCGTGCAATGTTTATGAGGCGAACACCGTCCTTCATGTTCTTGATTGTGTTTGCGTTTACGAATCCCTTTGTATCAGGTGTCTCTGGTACGTGGAATGTAAGGTAGTCGGCCTTTGCAAGAACCGTATCAAGGGTTTCTGCATGCTTTACCATGTGGTTGAGGCTCCATGCTGCATCGATGGAAAGGAATGGGTCGTAACCAACAACGTTCATTCCAAGTTCGATTGCCGTGTTTGCAACCTGTGCACCGATGGCACCGAGACCGATAACACCGAGAGTCTTTCCCTTAAGCTCGTTACCGATGTAGTCCTTCTTTCCCTTTTCTGCAAGAGTTGCAATTTCTGCACCCTTGCCTGCAAGTCCGTTACAGAACTTGTTTGCAGCGATTACAGGACGGCTTGCCATGAGGAGGCCGAGGATTACCAGTTCCTTAACTGCGTTTGCATTTGCACCCGGTGTGTTGAATACTACAACGCCCTTTGCAGCAAGGTCCTTGCATGGAATGTTGTTTACGCCTGCACCAGCACGTGCAACAGCCTTAACGTTTTCGTCAAGTTCCATTGTAAGCATGTCGTGTGAGCGGACGAGGATTGCATCCGGCTTCATGATTTCCGAAGCGATTTCATATTCTCCGCGTGGAAAGTTATCAAGTCCCACGGCAGAAATTCTATCAAGTGTCTGAATCTTATACATCTTTTTTCTCCAGGTTAGTTGTTCTTTGCAAATTCTTCCATGAACTTAACGAGGGCCTTTACGCCGTCGAGTGTCATTGCATTGTAGATGGAAGCGCGCATGCCACCTACAAGGCGGTGTCCCTTAAGGTTAACGAGACCTGCAGCTTCTGCTTCCTTAACGAACTTGCTGTTGATTGCCTTTTCCTTTGCCTGTGCTTCTTCCGAACCGTCGTTGTCAGAATACTTTGTAAGGAATGGAACGTTCATCAGCGAGCGGCTTCCCTTTTCTGTTGTTGCATGGTAGAAGTCAGAATTGTCAAGGTAGTTGTAAAGGTAGTCTGCCTTTTCTACGTTGAGCTTGTTGATTCCTGCAGCACCGCCGTTCCTTTCGATCCAGTTGAGAACCTTGTCGAGAACGTAGATTGTGTAGCAAGGTGGTGTATTGTACATTGAACCGTTGTCTGCGTGTGTCTTGTACATGCTCATTGTCGGTGTGCCAGGAAGGCACTTTTCCGGTTCAGGAATGAGGTCTTCGCGAACGATTACAAGTGTAACGCCAGCCGGAGCAAGGTTCTTCTGTGCACCTGCAAAGATGAGACCGAACTTTGAAACATCGATTTCTTCTGAAAGGATGCAAGAAGAAAGGTCGGCAACGAGAGGAATGTCTCCTGTTTCAGGAATGTATTCGTAGTGTGTTCCCATGATCGTGTTGTTGAAGCAGATGTAAACGTAGTCATAGTCGCCAGTTACTTTTTCAACGCGTGGGATGTAAGAGTAGTTCTTGTCCTTTGAAGATGCAATTACGTCAACTTCAACGCCAAGGTGCTTAGCTTCTGCTGCAGCTTTCTTTGCCCAGACACCGGTTTCGATGTATGCAGCCTTCTTCTTATTGATTCCCAGGTTCTGTGCAACCATGGCAAACTGTGTGGAACCACCACCCTGAACAAAAAGAACCTTGTAGTTTGAAGGAACGTTCATAAGCTTGCGGATCTGTGCTTCTGCGTGCTCGATGATTGGTTCAAAGGCGGCTGAACGGTGGCTCATTTCCATTACGCTCTGGCCAGTTCCGTTGCAGTCCATCATTTCTGCAGCGCATTCCTTGAGAACTTCTTCCGGCAGGCAGCTTGGACCTGCGCTGAAATTGTAAACACGACTCATATTGTACCCCTTAATGCTATCTGTGAAATTTATCACAGTAAAATCTCTATGTTTACTATGATTCTAGAGAATTTCATAAGTCTTTTCCAAAGAAATTCATGGATACAGTGGGGATTTATGGGTAAATTTGCCAGTTTTAAGCCAAATTTGCAGTTTGTGTGAATATTTTCACAGGATATGGTCTTCCTGAACCTGATTCCTTGGGCGCATTTTGGGCACGCCCAAAACCGGGCTGCTACAGGTTCCGCTATTCGCTCCATTCGACGCAACTTCCAGTTGCTTACGAACGCCTCCGGCGCCTTCCGTATCCCTTGCGCATCGAAAAGCCCCCGGGTTAAGCTGAAGCAAGCGTAATTAATTCCCCAGGAAGAAAAAGCTAGTCCCGTCCCATTACCGACAGGGTTTCAAGGGCGGTAAGCAGGCCAACGTTTTCCACAAGCACGTCCCTTGGTACCGTAAGAACGCATGGCGTATAGTTGATGATTCCCCTGATTCCGCATTCCACCAGAAGATTTGCAAGGCTCTGGGCTTCATCCTTGTCCACGGTCAGAATCGCATAGGAGATTTTTTCTTCGATGATGGTTTTCTTCATCAATGTTGTGGGATGAAGTGGAAATGAAGAACTAAGGACTTCCGTCTTGTTTACGCTAGTGTCAAAGCCAGCCACAATCTTAAAGGACGAATCGTAAAGCTCCGAGGCATCAAGAAGGGCCTGACCCATTCTTCCAAGTCCAACTATGCAGCAGTGACGCACTTCCCCGTCAAAATTGAATTCCCTTGACAAGGCTGCAAGAAGGTCGGAAGTACGGTAGCCGTTGGTTGCCCCGCAGTTGACGCCAAGGTATGAAATGTCACGCCTGATTATGGCACTGGACCAGCCTGCAAGTTCCTGTATTTTCTGAGAGGTTATGTTTTTTTCCGTATAGTTCGATAGCAGCCGTTCCAGCAGAACCAGTCGCCGGCGGGCAGGCATTGGTATGTCTTTCATCTGCAGACATCATATCAGACTTTTCTTTCTTGTGTCAAAGTTGGAATTCTTCTATTATATAGGAATGAACATAAAGCTTGAGAACCTGAAGAAAACATACAGCGGTAGCGACGGAGTAATTACAGCCGTTAACGGCATCTCCCTTGAAATACCAGAAAACAAGATTTTTGGAATCATCGGAAAAAGCGGTGCAGGAAAGTCTTCACTTGTACGCCTTATCAGCCTTTTGGAAGAACCGGATGAAGGTGCCGTTTACTACGGGGATGAAAGAGTTGACAGCCTTGGCAAAAGGGAACTCATAGAAAGACGAAGGTCCATCGGCATGATCTTCCAGAACTTTAACCTGTTCACTTCGAGGACTGCAGCAAAGAACATTGCATATCCCCTTGAAATCCGTGGAACACCGCAAAGGATAATCAGAAACAAGGTTAAGGAGATGCTTAAGCTTGTTGGACTTGAAGACCGTGCCGACGCTCCTGTAAGCACCCTTTCCGGTGGACAGAAGCAGCGCATCGCCATTGCACGTGCCCTTGCCACGGAACCGGACATCCTTTTCTGCGACGAAGCCACAAGCGCACTGGACCCGCAGACAACAAGATCCATCCTTTCCCTCATCAGGGACATCCAGAAAAAAATGAACCTTACGGTCATCATGATCACCCACCAGATGGAAGTTGTCCGTGATGCATGCGACAATGTTGCCGTAATCGACAGGGGTCAGGTGGTTGAACAGGGTCCTGTAAGGGAAATTTTCTCCAACCCAAAGTCGGAGGTAACCGTAGACTTCCTTTCCCACATTACGGGCCAGGGTGAACAGGACTCGGAAAAATTTACGAGATGGTCAAAGGAAGGCGGAGAATACAAGCTGGTCTTTGGAGGCAACTCCACAGGTGCTCCGGTCATAAGCCAGGCTGCAAAGAAGTTTGACGTTGACTTTAACATCCGCGCAGGTGGCATCTCAAAGCTTGCAGATGATGATGTTGGAATCATGCTTGCAGACATTATTGGCGCCCAGTCAGAAATAGAAAAGGCGATTGCATTCTTCGGCGAAAACGGCGTTAAGGTTGAACGCCTCGATGACTTGCCGGTATAGAATCAAAAAACCTAAGTAAGCTAAGCAAACTAAAAACCGGCGACTAATTTTTTTCAGAGGATTAAACATGAACCAGATAATGACATTGGTAGGAACTTCAACAGTAGAAACCCTGATCATGGTTTTCTTTTCCACCCTTTTTTCAACAATGATCGGCTTCCCCCTGGGGATTCTTCTTTTTTCGACCGGACCTACGGGAATTACTCCTAAGCCCGTCATAAACCAGGTTCTTGGGCGAATCGTAAACGTACTCAGGTCTTTTCCATTCCTGATCCTGATGATTCTCCTGTTCCCGCTTTCGCGCCTTATCCTTGGCACAAGCATCGGTACGGCCGCTACTGTAATTCCGCTTTCAATTGCAGCAGGCCCCTTTGTTGCCCGCCTTGTGGAAACTGCCCTCATCGAGGTTGACCCGGGAATGATTCAGGCTGCACGCGCCATGGGTTCCACAAACTTCCAGATCATCTGGAAAGTCCTTGTGCCGGAAAGCATGCCTTCCCTTGTTTCGGGACTTACCCTTACCATAATCAACCTCATAGGTTATTCCGCCATGGCCGGTACCATCGGTGGAGGAGGACTTGGTGACCTGGCAATCCGCTACGGCTACCAGAGGTTCCGTACGGACGTTATGGCTGCTGCCGTAATCGTCATCATAATCCTTGTTGAACTCATCCAGTTCCTGGGAACCTACATTTCAAACAAGATGCTCAGCAAGCGCTAACAGAATTCCACGATGAAAAAAATCTACTGTGACACGCGGGTCCTGGACAAGAAGGCCCGTGAAACCTATCAGCTGACTGAAGACATAATGATGGAAAACGCTGCGGCCGCCCTCGAAAAGGCAGTCATGGCCCACGCATTCCATCCTTCGGGAAGGTACATCTCGCGCCCATGCGTACTGATTCTTGCAGGAAGCGGAAATAACGGTGCCGACGGATACACCCTTGCAAGGCGGATCTCCCAGCACGACCTTAGCGTTACGGTCTGCCAGGTGATGGAGCCAAAATCCCCCATGGCACTCCTGCAGCTGGAGCGGGCAAGAAAATGCGGCGTAACTTTCATAGACCTTTATTCCCTTGATGAATACATCGAAACCAAATCCTTTGACATTACGGTTTGCGTCGACTGCATCCTTGGTACCGGAACACGGCTGCCACTTGCCCCTGAATGCGAAGCTGCCATAAAATCCGTTGCCGCCCTTGATTCCATTGACTGCTACAAAATCGCATGCGATGTTCCCACAGGGCTTGACCTTATGGGAAATGCAGAAGCAGACTACACCGGGGAACTGTGCGTCTTTAAGAGTGACGAAACAGTTTCCATGGGAGCATTAAAGCTGAGCCTGACAAGCGATGTGGCAAAGGACAGGGCCGGAAAAATCACCATTGCAGACATTGGAGTTGCTTCCAGCTGCTACTGTGGACTGCAAAAGCCCGATGCATTCCTTCTTGAAAAAACGGAACTCAAGCTTCCGGTGCGGACAAGACAGAATTCCAACAAGGGAACCTACGGTCATGCAGTCCTAGTCTCTGGTGAAAAACCGGGAGCCGCCCAGATTGCGGCAACTGCAGCCATTAATTTTGGTGCAGGCCTTGTTTCCCTCTGCGGAATTGAAACCTGTGCCGACCCAAGCCTCATGACCTGCAGGAATTTCCCTGAAAACACAAGCGCCATTGCAATTGGCATGGGACTTGGAACTGAAAACCAGCGCCTTGCAGAATATGCATCGTTCCTGGCTGAAAACAGGTCAATTCCCTGCGTCCTGGATGCAGACCTGCTTAAGACAGGAGCCATCAAAAAAATCCTTGACGGACGGTGCACGGAGGAAGCTGCAGAATCAGGTTCAAAAGCCTGCATCCTTACTCCACATCCAAAGGAATTTTCCGCACTCCTTGCCAACTGCGGTCTGGGGGAATACGACACCCGACGTGTCATACGCAACAGGTTCAGCCTTGCAAGGGAATTCTGCACTGCATACAAAAACTGCACCCTCATGCTCAAAGGTGCCGTGGTGCTCATTGCGTACTGGTCAAAGAAGGAAAATGACGTTCAGGTAATGTTCAATCCATGGGGAACTGCATCACTGGCAAAGGCCGGTTCCGGTGACGTTCTCTCGGGCCTTGCATGTGCCCTTCTTGCCCAGGGCTATGACGCAACCAACGCAGCAGTTACGGCATCTTTGGTTCACGCACTGTCTGCAGGAAAAATTGAAACTTCCTGGAGTCTTACCCCGATGGAACTGATTTCGAAAATCGCCTCATTCAATCCTGAGGAACCGTAAAATGAAATACATATTGCAGTTTGCCATAATCATCTTTTTTTCCCTCATGGGAGAACTCTTAAACCACCTGCTGCCGCTGCCTGTTCCTGCAAGCATATACGGCCTTGTACTCCTGTTCCTCTGCCTGGAATTCAGGATAATAAAACTTGAATGGATAAAGGAAGTTTCTGCATTCCTTCTGGCCATCATGTCATTCTTCTTTGTTCCTTCCAGCGTAGGATTCATCAATGCCCTTCCCCTCATGAAAAAATACGGGCTCCACTTTACATTCATAGCCGTTGCATCCACCGTACTTGTATTTGGAATCACGGGACTCGTCACCCAGCTCCTGATGAAGGTTCACAGGAAAAAGCAGAGTGAAAAGGGCACCACCTGCCAGGAAGTCGGAAACCATTAATTCACTTAATCCAGGATCCATAAGATGAAAGAATTTTTTTTGAACTCGGTTTATTTCGGTCTTTTCATAACCCTTGCCTCATACCTGCTGGGATTCGTCATCCATAAAAAGACCAATTTCTTCCTGTTTACCCCACTGCTTGTTTCCATTACATGCTGCATCTGCATCCTGTACTTTTCAGGCATTTCCTTTGACCACTACATGAAAAGCGCAAATTTCATCGGACGCATGCTCACCCCTGCAACCATCTGCCTGGCAGTTCCCCTGTACCAGCAGTTCCAGAAGCTCAAGGAAAACTGGCTGCCCATACTCGGGGGAATCCTTAGCGGCGTCCTGTGCAACCTTACATTCATCTACATTGCATGCCTCATCCTTAAGATCGGCCATGTGGAATACGTTTCCATGCTTCCAAAATCCATCACCACAGCCATCGGTCTTGCCCTTGCCCAGGAATTCCACGGCATCGTTCCCATAACCGTAATGCTCATCATAATCACGGGGAACATAGGAAACCTGTTTGCGCCTCAGCTTTGCGTTCTGTTTCACATTCATGAACCTGTTGCAGTGGGCGTTGCCATCGGAACTTCAAGCCATGCCCTGGGAACTTCAAGGGCCATAGAAATTGGAGACGTGGAGGGAGCCATGAGCGGACTTTCCATTGCCGTCACGGGACTCCTTACAGTAGCCATTGCCCCATTTTTTGCCGCACTGATTTGAACTTTATGCCGATTTCCTATATCATGTAGGGATGAATCCTGAATTTTCAAAGCATCTCAGTAATATAGAAGACTCAATAAAGAATTTTCTTCCCTCCAGGTCAGATTCTCGCTGGCAGCAGGATTCAATGCCTTGCCCCGGAATGGCAGTCACACCTGAACACATCCAGCCCCTTCTCGACGTAACAAGGTCCCTGGTGGATCTTGGAGGCAAACGGTGGAGGCCTCTTTTCCTGGTTCTATGTGCAAGGGCAATGGCTGGCGGCCAGTCAGATGCAGGGGCAGCAGAAAAGACAGCCTACGGACTGGCCCCCCTTGTGGAATTTGTCCACACTGCAAGCTTGATTCACGATGACATTGAAGACAACTCCGACATGCGCCGCGGAAAACCTGCAGCATACATAACCTACGGCATGGACACTGCAATCAACGCCGGTTCCTGGCTTTACTTCCAGGCTCCCGTAACCATAAACGCCCTTGACTGCAGCGACAGCCTTAAGCTTAGGCTTTACCAGGCCTACACCATGGAGCTGAGGAAGCTTCACCTTGGACAGGCCATGGACATTGCATGGCACCGCCAGAAGTCATTCATTCCCACGGCAGAGGAATATCTTGCCATGGTAAAAAACAAGACGGGAACCCTTGCAGCCCTGGCCGCAACCCTTGGAATTCTTGCAGCAAATGGAAGCGACAGTGACTGCGAAAAGGCAGCCGAAGCAGCACGTGAAATCGGGGCTGGATTCCAGATCATGGACGACGTAATCAACATAAAGATCGGCAACCCCGGAAAAAAACGTGGCGATGACATTGTAGAAGGAAAAAAATCCCTGCCAGTGATTCTGTTTGCACAGGGCCAGGATCCGCAAAAGACAAGGCTCCTCATGGAATATTTTGTTCAGGCTGAAGAGGAAGGAATCGAAAGCAGCGCCGTTGAAAAAGCCGTATGCCTGCTCCTAGAAAGCGGTGCCGTTGAAAAGGCCTGTGCCATGGGAATCCAGCTCATAGAAAGCGCATGTTCAAAATTCGACATGCTTTTTGGAAAGGACAAGAAAGAATCAAGGCTCATTCGGGAACTGTTCCTTTCCATGGTGCCCGAAAACCTTAGGGCAGAAACCGCCGCCCTTAACATGGAGAAGACAAATGCTTGAAAACAGCGAAACACTTAACAACCAGGCGGTTCAGCTTGCATTCAACGGCCAGTACACGGAAGCCATAGCTTGCTTCAAGAGGGCCATTACCGTTGAAAACAAGAACTATCTTCTCTGGTACAACCTTGCACTGACATACCGGGACTGCGGAAAATTCCACCTTGCACTGGAAACCATGGAGCATGCATTCCGCCTTAACCCGCAGCACGAGGAACTTACGGAATCCCTCGCAACCCTGTGCATCCAGATGAACCGCTTTGACGAAGCCATGAGCTGGTGTGCCCACGGAATCAACCTTAACGAATCCAATGCCCACTTTTGGAACGTGGGGGGAGTAATCCAGTTCAATCTTGGAGACTACAAGGAAGCTGCATATTTTTTTGAAAGCGCAGTAATGCTCAACCCATTGTACTATGATGCAGTCTTCAACCTGAGGGACACATACGACGAGCTTGGAAACAAAATCGGCGTGGAAGAATGCGAAAAGAAACTCAGGCAGATCAAGAGGAGCGAGATATGACGGAAAGAGCCCTGATAGTTTCACTTGATGACTCAAAGATAACTGCAATGCATTTTGAAAAGGAAGAATGTGCAACCTGCACCACAGGCTGCGCAAAGACAAGGACAACCTTTGAAATTTCAAACCCAAAGGACTTTCCCCTCAAGAAAGGGTCGGTGGTGCTCATCCAGGCCAGCAGGAAGATCCAGGCCGTCCAGGGGCTTTGCTCCCTTTTCATTCCCTTCCTGTGCTCGATCCTCGGATATGCCATTTCCCCTGCCCTCATGGAAAAATTCGGGGTGCACATATCCAATGACTTTAGGGCCGTGTTTGTGCTGCTGTTCCTGTTTGTGTCATCAGCCATTGTCTTTATCGTGACAAGAAAATTCCCAGTTCCCGGAAAACCGGAGATTGCGGAAGTATTATAATCCAGCAAGAAAATTATTTTAAAGGTGTGAATATGAGTAAGTATGTTTTGGTAACTAGCGGTGTTTGTTCAAGTCTCGGAAAAGGCGTTGCTTCCAGTGCAATCGGAAGCCTTCTTGAATGCAGCGGACTTAAGGTTGCAATGATGAAGTGCGACCCCTACATCAATGTGGATGCAGGAAACATCAGCCCTTACCAGCACGGTGAAGTTTACGTTACGGAAGACGGTGCGGAAACAGACCTGGACCTTGGAAACTTCAGCCGCTTTACCAATGTAAAGATCACTGACGACGACTGCCTTACCATCGGAAAGGTTTACGAATCCGTAATCAGGAACGAGCGTGCCGGAAAATACAACGGACGCACGGTTCAGGTGATTCCTCATATTACAGACGAAATCAAGCGCTGCATCCGCCACGTTGGAACTTCAACAGGTGCAGACGTAATCATAGTTGAAATCGGCGGAACAGTTGGTGACATTGAGGCCGTACCATACCTTGAAGCCATGCGCCAGCTGATTCGCGAGACGGGAAAAGGAAACGCCATCAGCATTCACCTTACGCTGATTCCAGTAATCACAGGAGGAGAACTCAAGTCAAAGCCAACACAGAATTCCGTCAAGCAGCTCCAGCAGGTTGGCATTCAGCCTGACTTCCTTATCTGCCGCTGCGAGGGCGAAGTTGAGGAAGGCATGAAGAAAAAGATCTCCCGCTTCTGCAACGTTCAGAGCGATGGAGTGTTCGTCTCACCGGACATCAAGAAATCCATCTACGAGCTTCCTGTAATTTTCCACGACCAGGGACTTGATTCAAAGCTTCTTGCAAAGCTCGGGCTTGAAAACAGGTCAACAGACATCAGCCAGTGGACCGACTTCCTCAGGAAACTGGACACACCTTCAAAGAAAGTTTGCATCGGCATGGTTGGAAAAAAAGACTACCTGGACAACTGCTACAAGTCGGTTCAGGAATCCCTTTTCCATGCAGCAGTAACAGGTAACAATGCGGAACTTACAATCAAGAAAATCGATGCGGAAACAATTGAAAAGACTTCCGACCTTAAGGAATTCTTTGCAGGCGTAGACGGAATCGTTGTTCCAGGAAACTACGGACAGCGCGGATTCATGGGGCTTCTTGCATCGGTTAAATATGCACGCGAAAACAACATCCCATACCTTGGAATCGACCTTGGAATGCAGATCATGGCCATCGACACGGCACGTTCACTTTGCGGCTGGGAAGATGCAGACACAACTGAATTCATCCACAACACGACACATCCCGTCATCTGTCTCCCTGAAGAACAGCCAGGCCCAAGTGACGGCGTAATGAAGCTTGGCGCATCGGAAGTTCTCGTTGAAAAGGACACAAGGCTGTGGGACGTTTACAAATCGGAATCCATCATTGAACGCCACCGCTCAAAGTATACCTTCGACCGCCGCTACGCAGCAGACATGACAGGCAACGGTCTCTTGATTTCTGCAAAATCTGCATCAGACGGACAGACGGAAGCCTTTGAATGGAAGAACCATCCGTGGGGAATCGGCGTTCAGTACCATCCTGAATTCGTGAGCCGTCCTGCATGTCCTCACCCACTGTTCAACAGCTTCATCAAGGCTGCCATTGACTCCAAGAAATAAGGCTGCATCCTGAAGTCCCGTTCTTTCGGGCTTTCAGGCAACCTGAATGGTGGGGACCTGAGTTCACCATGGATAAAAAAAGTTTCCGTACCATAGCCCTGATTCTCACTGCAGCAGCTTCATTGTCATGTTCCCTCAGGTATGATGATGAAGTAAGCACTGACAGCATTATTCCCGAGCTTGAAATCCGCGACGTTGACTACAGGAAGTATGAAAATTCAAGGCTGAAGGTTCAGATTAAGGCCGAAAAGCTGGAACGCTACAAAAGCGACGGTGCAGCCTTTGCAAGCAGGGCCTCCTTCTACACATGGGACGAAGAAATGGTTCTCAAGACAGAAGGTTCCTGTTCCCTCCTTGGAATGAACGACCAGACGGAAATCTACACCCTTTTTGACGACATCTTCATCAACAACATAGACCAAAAGTTCAAGATAAGGGCATCAAACCTTAAGTGGAATGGAAAAAAGGAAACCCTTGTTGCGGCAAAAAACGATACCGTTTACATCGAGCGCGACGACATACAGATTTCCGGCACTGGATTTTCTGCCAGCGGAGTTGACCGCAGCTTTACCTTTGACAGCAATGTGGACGGCCTGATTCTTACGGACGAGGATAACCTTTCAAACCAGGCAGACGGTAACGCTGAAAAACCAGATGCTGAAAAAGCAGGCACCGAGGAACCGGCCAACAAGGGTAAACTGGAGGAATAAAGTTCAGAATGAAAAAAACAATCCTATTAATTGCAGCCTTGGTTTCTTCCGGCCTCCTTTATGCTGAAAAGATCAAGTTCAATGCCAGGCGCATGAGCGGAACTGCCGGCGACAAAAACAGCACCACGATTCTCCAGGGCAATGCAAATGTCATTACAAAAAACATGGAGATCAATGCGGATTTTATAGAACTTTCTGGAAAAGACTTTCGCTACATCAAGGCAAGGGGATCCATCCACGGAATCAACACCAAGAGCAACCTGGACTTTACCTGCGAAAATCTTTTCTATGACCGGGAAACGGAAGTTGCAACCCTTGAAAACAACGTTGTAATGAAGGACACGGAAAACGACGTTGAAGCAAAGGCACAGATCATTGAATACGACCAGGACACGGAAATTGCCATCATGCAGATCCAGATCAACCTGACGCAGAAGGACAATGTCTGCACCAGTTCCTATGCCATATACAGAAAGAACGAGCAGATCCTGGAAATGAGCGGAAACCCAAAGATCGTGCAGAAAGGTGATACATTCCGCGCCCAAACCATTACGCTGGACATGGATACCCAGGAAATCACATTGAGCGGCCGGGTCAAGGGTTCCGTCGTAACGGAAAACGGCAGCGATGATGAAGAGGAAGACGAAAATGCCGATGGCGAGGAAGTTGCAGAAGGCGAAGCATCAGCAACAGAAGATGGTAATGCTGGTGATGATGATGAAGATGGAAAAGAAACCGCCGGAGCATCTGATGAAATTGCCGAAGCCAATCCCACCACAGCAGGAGAAAGCCAATGAACGACATTATTGACCAGGAAGCAAACATCCAGGACACCACGGATCAGGCATCAGGCGATTCCACGGTGATTGCAACCCTTGGAAAAAACACCCTCCGCGTTTCAAGCCTGTACAAGGCCTTTGGCCGAAAGACCGTCGTAAAGGGCGTAGAATTTTCCATGCAGACTGGGGAAGTTCTTGGACTGCTTGGTCCAAACGGTTCCGGCAAGACAACAACATTCTACATGATCGTAGGATTCTACAGGCCAACAAGAGGCGACATATTCCTGGACAACCAATGCATCACCACATTGCCAATGTACAAGCGAGCCCAGCTGGGAATTTCATACCTACCACAGGAACCTTCAGTCTTCAGAAAGCTTACCGTGGAAGAAAACATCTGGTCCATCCTTGAGACAAGACGAGACCTTACAAAGCCCCAGAAAAAGCAGAGGCTTGAAGAACTGATAGAAGAATTTGCCATCGGCCGAATCAGAAAGCAGCAGGCCTACACCCTGTCGGGTGGGGAACGTCGCCGCACGGAAATCGCACGCTCCCTTGCCATCGAGCCAAAGTTCCTTCTGCTGGATGAACCTTTTGCCGGAATCGACCCAATAGCCGTAGCCGACATCAAGGGCATGATAAAGCTTCTTGCAAAACGCGGAATCGGAATCCTGATTACGGACCACAACGTACGCGACACCCTGGAAATCACCGACCGTGCCATCATCATCTCAACGGGAACCATCATCACACAGGGAACAAAGACGGACATCCTCAAGTCACCGGAAGCCCGCGAAATCTACCTTGGAAAAGACTTCTCAATGTAAAGGCGGGAATCTCCAAAGACTGCACTTTTTAGAAGCTCCATAAACAAAATGCCTGAGGCGAAAAAAAAGGTCCAGGTAATCTACGGCACAATAACCATCCTCATACCGTTGCTGTGTTCCCACTCTGGCGGGGTTTTGAGGCGGCCACTTGCATAGCACCTGAACCAATGCTCGAAGTATATTTTATAAGCCCTTTTATGTCAATGATGGAATTGACTGGATTCCAAAGGAAATGCCAAGGGACTTTGCCTGGCTTATGATGTCCGATTCAATGTCCACGTACTTTGTAAAGCCTGCAACCCTGTTCAGTTCAGCCGGAAGAATCTTTCCATTCTTAAGTGAAACCATCACCCCAAAGTTTTTCTGCAGGATGCAATCGGCTGCAGCCGCACCCAAACGGCTTGCAAGAATCCTGTCCTGGGTGCAAGGACTTCCTCCCCTCTGGACATGGCCCGGAATCGAGACGCGTACATCCTTGCCGCAAAGCATCCTTAACTGGGAAGCGAGGATAAATGAAACGGAAAGTCCCCCCACTTTTGCCTTGTATTCCTTTTTTGACAGGAGGGCATCTTCCCTGGACTTGGCTCCTTCTGCAACTGCAATTATGGAATATTTTTTTCCTTCATTTTCATTCCTGCGAATTTTTTCTGCAACCTCAATGACATCAAAAGGCAGTTCTGGAATCAGGACGACATCGGCACCGCCGGCTATTCCTGCATTTAATGCAAGGTGACCGGTTTTATGTCCCATTATCTCGACGATGAAAATCCGTGAATGACTGGCTGCAGTTGTCTTTATGTTTCCAATGGTTTCGGACGCAACTTCAAGGGCACTTGCATAGCCAAAAGTCAGGTCCGTTTCCATAACGTCATTGTCAATGGTCTTTGGCAGGCTGACAATGTTCAATCCCTTTAGGCACAGAAGGTTTGCCGTTTTCTGGGAACCGTTTCCACCCAGGACAACAAGACAGTCAAGTCCCATCTTCCTATAGTTTTCCATCATTGCAGGAATTTTTTCCACCCCGTTTTCATCAGGCTCATTTATGTGCTTAAATGGCATCCTGGAAGACCCAAGAATGGTTCCGCCCTGATACAGGATGTTTTCAAAGTCTTCCCTTGAAAGGGTCCTGAAGTTTCCATTGATCAATCCCTCAAAACCGTTTTCAATTCCGATGATTTCCACATCCTTGGCCTTTTCATACAAAGCCAGTACAACACCTCTCATGGCTGCATTTAATGCCTGGCAGTCACCACCACTGGTTAAAATTCCAACCCTTAATTTTTCCTTCATTACGCTTCTCCCTTATATTCCGTAATTTTCCTGTAGGCTTCCTCATAGAACAGTTCCTGGGAATTCAGCTTTTCGCCATTCCATGCACCAAGGTTTCTGTCTGCATATTCGCCATTGCTGCACTGAACCTTACCCTTTTCATCATCCTTCATCACGGTGTTAAAAATGTGGAGGATCCTTTTCCTGATTTTTTCATCGTAAATCGGGGCTGCAACTTCAACCCTGCGGACGGTGTTTCTTGTCATAAAATCGGCAGAAGCAATGTAGATCTTCTGGCTCTCAAAATCCTTCCCAAACACGTAGATTCTTGAATGCTCCAGGAACCGGCCGACAATGCTAATGACCTCAATGTTGTCCGTAAGTTCACTCACGCCAGGAATAAGGCAGCAGATTCCACGGACGCAAAGCTGAACCCTTACGCCGGCCCTGCTTGCTTCAATCAGCTTGTCAATGAGAACCTTGTCTGTCAGAGAGTTTATCTTTATGCCGACGTACCCGTTGCTTCCCAGGCCAATCTGCTCGTCAATCATCTGGATGATCCTGTTCTGGAGACAAAGGGGAGCCACAAGAAGATGGCTTGTCCTGTCCACAGGCTCGCCCATAAGAAGGAACTTGAAGATGTTTGCAGCATCATTTCCAATTCCCTGGTCTGCAGTCATAAGGCTTAAGTCCGTATACATCGTGGAAGTCTTTTCGTTGTAGTTTCCGGTTCCTATCTGGGTTATGTATGACAGTGCATCATTTACCTTTCTTGTAATCAGGCACAGCTTTGAATGAACCTTGAAATTCTCAAGACCGTAAATTATCTTGCAGCCTGCATCTTCAAGCCTGTGGGACATTTCAATGTTGTTCTCCTCGTCAAAACGCGCGCGGAGTTCTACAACCACGACAACTTCCTTTCCGTTTTCAGCAGCCTCAATCAGGGAATCGATTATCTTGCTCTTTGCGGCAACCCTGTACAAGGTCATCTTGATTGAGACAACATTCTTGTCTTCCGCCGCTTCCTGCAGGAGGTTCAGGAAAGGCTTCATGCTTTCAAAAGGATAGCTCAGGAGAAGGTCGGATTCTTCTATCTGCGGTATTATTTTTTTCTTTATGTTTATGAATGGGGAATTGCGAGGAGTGCGTGTCCTGTAGAAAAGTTCCTTCCTGTCACGCAAGAAATTCTGGAACTCAAAGACAAACTTCAGGTCGAGGGGTGTCTCAACATTTATCATGTGAAGTTCCTGGATGCCAAGGATTTCCGAAAGTTCCTTCTTTGCCTTGTCATTGATTGCCCGGCTTAATTCAATCCGAATCGGACTCATCCTCTTTCTCTGCTTTACAAGATGTTCCATCATGTTCCTGTAATCCAGGTCTTCATCAAGGACATCCTTGGCCTCAATGTCTGCATTGCGCGTAATCCTGATGATCGATTTCTCACCTACGGAATAGTTTTCAAAAAGCTTTGAGACAAAATGAAGTATCAGCTCTTCGCAAAGCATGAATGTTCCGGGCTTTGAGGGAACTGCAATCAGCCTTGGAAAAATGGTGTTCGTGCAGGGAACTATTCCCATCCTGTTCTTTCCGTTCCTGTTCTTCAAGAGTACGATTGCATTCAGCTCCTTATTTGCAAGGAATGGGAAAGGCTGCTGCTTGCCGACTATGATTGGACTCAGGTAAGGTGCAATGTTTGCATCAAAGAAATCTTCCAATGCCCTTGCATCAAAATCCGTAAGCCTGTTGAAATTAACAAGATGCAGGTTATAGGATTCCAGTTCCTTCATCAGGTTTTCATAGATGACAGCTTTCTTGACTTCGAGTTTCTTTACCTTGTCAAGGATTGCCTCAACCTGCTGAATGCTGGTCATTCCGGTCTTGTTTTCCCTGATTTCCTCGGAGCTGCTCGCCTGAACCATGAGGGTTCCAACACGAACCATAAAGAATTCATCCAGGTTAGACTGGTAGATGGAAGCAAAGGTCAGCCTCTCCGCCAGTGGTACCCTTGGATTCCCAGCTTCGTTCAGGACCCGCTCATTAAAATCAATCCAGGAAATTTCACGATTTGTATAGCAATTCATTTCTCCACCTCAAACTAGATTTTCATCAAGAAGATTTTTTTCAATGGGGTTTGACTTCAATGTATCCGCAAGGTTTACGCAGCTGTTGCTCATGCGGTCAATGTTATGAAGAATCTGGTTGTAGCTTGAAGTCAACTTTACATTGCATTTTCCCTTGCAGACACGATCGATGTGGCGCTTGCGCATTTTCAGTTCCAGGTCGATGACGTTTTCGCGGATGGATTTCAATTCCTTTTCATCTGCGCTTGTGCCGTCTGCCAGAGGCTTCATGATTTTTGAGAACATGGTATATATAAACTTTGCCGACCCGCGCAGGTCCTTGAGGGCATCCTTTGAATAATGGGTCTTGTGTCCCCTGCCCTGCTGGTCAAGAATGTTCCTGCTTATCTCGCCGCTAAACTGTCCGATTCGCTCAATGTCACTGATTGCATACAAAAGTCCTGCGGCCTGGTTTGCCTGGGCTTCCGTAAGTGTTCCCAAGCTGAACAGCTGGCTCATGAAATCATTTATTTTCTGCGACGTTTTCTGCACCAGTGCCGAGCTGGAAATAACCTTCTCAAATACCTGGATGTCATTCTTTTCTTCAGCCTTACCCTTCTTGTCTGCATCCACTATTGACTTGAGGAGGTCTTCCACAATCTGGCTGCAGCGGATTATTTCCCTTGCGGTTACATGCAGGGCTGCAGCCGGCTGGTTAAGGTACTTCTTGTCCAGATAGAGGACATCATCCTGCCTGCCGTCAGTTTCCTCCCTTGAGTCAGGAATAAGCTTCATCACGATTTTTACCATGAACCAGATTAATGGTATCCATACCAGCGTCATGGTTATGTTAAAGCATGTATGGGCATTGGCAATCTGGCGGGCAATGACTGCAATTTCATCTCCCTTTGGAGACACTGACTGAATGAATCTTGCATAAAGCGGAACAAACCAGATGAACAGAAGACATCCGGAAATGTTGAAAAGGGAATGGGCAACTGCAGTTCTCTTTGCATCCCTGTTCTGCCCGATGCTTGCAAGCAGTGCAGTGATTGTAGTTCCGATGTTATCACCAAGAAGAATCGGGATTGCCCCAGCAAGTCCAATAACGCTGGAAACCCCGTCGGCACCAGGCTGGCTTGCGAAATTCTGGAGGACGGCAATTGTTGCACTGGAACTTTGAACCACGAGGGTCATGAGGGTTCCCGTAAAAACGCCAAGGATTGGAGCCCCACTGACCTTTGCAATCATGTCCGTAAAGAATGGCGAACGGGCAAGAGGCTTCATTACTCCGCCCATTGTTTCAATTCCGAGGAAAAGAAGGCCGAATGCAAATATGGTCTGTCCGGCATACTTCCACTTCTGGTTCTTAACCACAAAGGAAATGAAAAATCCAAGGAAAATGAACAGGTAAATGTAGTTTGAAATCTTGAAGGCTATGATCTGTGCCGTTATCGTGGTACCGATGTTTGCGCCGAATATTATTGAAATTGCCTGGGGAAGTGACATCAAGCCCGCGCTTACAAAGCCGATTGCCATAACTGTCGTGGCGCTGGAACTCTGAAGGACTGCTGTCGTCAAGGCTCCTGCCATTACTCCAAGGACAGGATTTTTTGTCAGAAGGGAAAGAATTTTTTTCATTCTTTCTCCGGCTGCCTTCTGAAGGCATTCACTCATCATGTTCATGCCAAAGATGAATATGGCAAGACCACCGAAAAGCCCAAAAATAATTTTGACATTAGGATTCATGTTTACCCCGATAAAAAAGTGATTTGAATCCTAATTTAACTGGCGAAAGTAAATTCCCCGTGAAGTTGAAGTAAAATCTATGTAAAAAAAATGTCTGCATGGTAGGACTGCAGCCTGCGGCCGCAGCAAAAGCGAAAGGAACATGCCAAGATCCTACAGATATTTTTTCATTTCCTGGCCTTCAACCCCTGCAAAGAGTTCAACAAAACCTTTTGCCGGAGATGAATTGATTTTTGAAATGAGGACTTCTTCAATCTGGAAAAAGCCCACGTCGCTGCTCATGAAAACTTCAATCTGGATCGGTTTTTCACTGCCCTGATGAATCTTGACTTTCTCAATGGAATTTGCAGAATACTTGTGAATGTCGCCCACTGCTGGCGCCTTGTTCAGTTCCATTGGAATTCTTGCACGGCCTTTTGTCATGTCGCAACCGTCTGCAATTTGAATGAGGCCTGCTTCAATGGAATGAATCTTGCGGCTTCCCATGTGACCGATGATTCCTTCCAGTGCAAGTGAACGAATTACAATCCTTCTCCTTAAATTTTCAAAACCGGGCAGGACCGTCTCAAGAATTCTGTTGATGACACCGTACGCAATTATTCCGGAATATAACTCGTGGTCCTGGCGGCCTATTGTCATCCCGAAATCATGCATGAACCCTGAAAGAATTATTGCGCAGACACTGTCCGTAAAAGTGCCGGACTGTTCTTTTTCCAGGCTAGTCTGAATTCCTGCAATGTGAAGAATTTTTACCATCTTGAGAGCGTTCCTGCAAACCGTCCTCATGTGCACTGGTCCATGGTCATTAAACCCAAGACGGAGAATTGAAACAGTGTTTGCATAATCCTGAATCATCTGGACTTCCTCGTCGTCAATGATAAGTTCCATGATTTTTAGCGGAAGGTCGTCCCTGTCGTCAGTCAGCCCAATGATTTCTTTTGTCAGGGTTAAAAGCTTTTCATTTACACTTAATTCTTTTGGTGATTTCATAAATATTCTTACATTTCAATTTGGCGTTACCGATTGCTTACGCAACCGGTCGTGCGTTCCACCCTTCGCTAACGCTCATTGCCAGTTTGCTTCACAAACTGGCAACTTCGGGGTTCCATGCACTAACGCATTTTAGTCTTTCACAACCTTAGTAAGCTTTGCCATCTTGCTGTAGATTTCCGTGTTGTCGTAGAAACCCTTGAATTCTTCCTGACCGGCACCCATGGCAAATACTGGAACCGGAAGACCGGTGTGGCTGTTGGAAGTCCAACCAAGACCAGACTTTGCATTGAGCACATGAGTGATTGTAATCGTCAAAGGCTCATAGGTTCCGTACAGGTCATATTCCTGCTGGTTACGGCTCTTGTCGTTCTTGATTGTCTTCTCATAAGCTGTCTTGATGCGACCGAGTTCATAATCTGTAAGGACAAGGCCTCCATTTTTGTCGCTGCCGTTGCTTCCAGGAATCTTAAGTCCAAAAAGTTTTTCCACATCCTTCATCACATCTGCAAAGCTTGTTCCATTCTTTTTGTAGGCAGAAACATAATCCGAATCATATTTTGCATAAGAGATTCTCTGGCCGTCCAATGTGCGGAAGAACAGGTTGTAGTCTGTTCCGGCATATCCGATTGTAAGTCCGCCAGTTTCGTGGTCGGCAGTCACGATGATGAGCGTTTCATTTGGATGCTTGTTGTAGAATACAATTGCTTCTTCCACGGCTTCGCTCAAGGCAAGTGTGTCTGCGATGGAAGAACGTGCATCATTTGCGTGGCATGCCCAGTCAACCTTTCCGCCTTCCACCATCATGAAGAAACCTGTCTTGTTATCAAGAACCTCGATTCCCTTGCGAACATAATCGCGGAGAGCCCATTCACCATTCTTGCGGTCATTGTCATAGCTCATGGAATCAGAATCGGCAAGAGTTTCTGCAACTACAAGAGCCTTGTCACCGTTCCTGAGGCTGCCGGCAGATTTCTGGTCAAAGCAAACTTTATAGCCTGCATCCTTTGCAAGGTCGTAGATTGAAGTTTTGTCCTTGTTCTTGTCCTGCGGTTCCATCAGGGCACCGCCGGCAAAATAGTCAAAGTTTGACTGAACAAGTTCAAGACCGATCGGATAGTTTGACTTGCGGCTTGCCTGGTGTGCGTAAGTTGCAGCAGGTGTTGCGTGATTCAGGTTTACTGTTGAAATTACGCCAATCTTCCATTTCTTCTGGTCGCGGAGCTGTTCTGCAATTGTGCGGTATTTGATTTTTTTAGAAATATCCACATTGATTGAAGAAGAATGCGTTTTGTAACCTGTGAAAATTGATGTTGCAGTGGAAGCAGAATCTGGTGCAAATGATGTTGCATCATAAGTGCTGGCTGATCCTGCCACGGGAAAACCAAAGAAGCTTAATGCATTTGCCTTTGGTGAATCCCCTGGATTTTCCGATTTCTTTACAGCATCAACAATTCCAGCGGCATCTTTTCCAGTATAATAGGATGCACTCTGAATCTGCGGATAGCTCATTCCATCTCCCACAAACACGAAAACATATTTTGGGACAGGAGCTGCCGCATAAAGTACAGATGCTGAAATCATTAAAAGTACGGCAGAAACAATAGCCTTTATTCTTTTCATTTTATTTTCTCCTTAGGTAAGTCAAACAAAGTCACGGCATTAGCGCTGTGCAAGTGTGCATTTCCAGGTAACTGGTACCGAGAACTTTGCAAGCTTGTCGGAATCCATCGTAAAGCGGACTCCAGTGGAAACTGTTCCAAAATTGCTTGAAAGCTTATAGCTGACATTTGGATAGATTTCAGTCTTTCTTGAATCATCATCGCCAATCATCATTGCGATTTCTGCCTTGCAGCCAACCTCGACTGCTTCATTTACCCTGTAGGAAACCTTCAGGCTTGTCTGGAATGGAATCAGGTCGTCATCTTCCTTTTTGTATTCAAGGGTTTCCCCATCCTTAAGGTATTCATTTCCAAGGCCGGATACAATGTCAGCTCCAAGAAAGAGTCCCATATCGGTAAAGGTGTAGCCAACAGTAAGGCTCATGGCATTCTTTGCCGTCTTTGGAATGAAATCCGAATCCGTTCCATTGTAAATGTATCCTGCATTTAACGTCAGGTTCTTAATCATGCATAATCCTGCAAATACGCCTGCAGAAAGCTGGTCGCCTGCCATATTCTGGAAGGAACCGCCAAAGGTAACAAGATCCTTTACTCCAAGATTGAATCCTGAATCAAGACCAAGCTTGTCCCTGTCACTAAAGGAATCATCAGTTCCCTTTATTCCACCTGCAACATTCATGGTTACATTGCCATCATCGCCAAATGTCCAGTTGCTTATTGCACCAAACCCGTTCTGGAGGATTCTTGCGTACTTTGGATAGTCATCGCTTGCAGCAAGATAGCCGGCATTCACTGGAACCTTTGTAAAGAATTCGTTTCCGGCAATCAGGTTCAACTGGTCAACAGGCTTAAAGCGTCCATATCCGCGGAAGCGAACCGTGCTTTCCTTTCCGTTCAGCTTTGTTGTTCCAATTTCCATTCTAAGCCTTGAATCGAATTTTTCTGCACTTGCATCCAGTTGAAGCCTGTTGCTTGCGCGGGTGGTGTTTACATACTCATCGCCATAGTTTCCTTCTTCATCCTTCTGCTTTTCAAAGGAGAACAAATCGGAACCGCCCGTACTGTCTTCATCGCCACCAAATGTGTTTACAAGCTTGATTGACTGTGCCGAAATTGTGCCGCATGCCAGAATAGATGCCGCAACGACTGCCATAATTTTTTTCATATAAATCCCCGTCATCCGGCATAAATTTGGCATGGATCTTTCATGCCCTGTGTTCCAGATGACGGGTTTAATTTAATCGGATTGTGTTAAGACTTAATGAAGAGTCTGTTAAGTGTTTGTAAAACCTATCTGGCAATTACAATCCCTGCAATCACTGCCGTAAGTGGAGCCGTCATTGCAAGGCCAAAGCTTCCTGCAATGGTGTTCATGATTTCTGCACAAACCATGTTGTTGTTCAGGATGTTGTAAACTGGCGTTCCCTGGGCCATGAATGTCATCAGAAGGGCAATGCATGTTCCAGAGTATGCAAGCAAAAGTGTTGTAGTCATTGTTCCCATGGCAGCACGGGCAACAGCAAGCCCGGATCTTACGGCTTCCCGCCTGCTAATTTCAAGCCCCTTCCCCCTCGCAGTCTTTACCACCTCGCTTACTGCACTTGTAATGTCCACACTTAAATCCATGACGGAACCGCTGGCTCCGATAAAAACCGATGCCATGAAAATCTGCGTAAGGTTCAGGCCCTGGAATCCTGAATACAGAAGTGCTTCAGAATGGGACATGACTGCCCCGTGAATATGAAAGATCCGCGTAAAAATGATGGACAGGATGGCAGCTGACAAAATGCCAAGCATGGATCCGGAGAAAGAAGAAATCAGCCTCCGGTCAAAGCCGTAAACCAGCGACAGGATTACAAGGGTCATTATGGCAACCACAAGAATGCCTGAGATAATTGGATTCACGCCCTTAAGATACAATGGAATCAGGATTTTCCATATCGAAAGAACCGTAATTATAAACGAAAAGACTGACCGGAGCCCTGTAGTGCCTGCAAAGGCAACAAGAAAAACTCCAAATGCAATGGCAAGGATAAGTTCTCCGTTCAGCCGGTAGTAGTCGATCAGATTAACGGAATGGAAATCTTCTCCATCGTAATGAATGACAGCCTGAACCTTATCCCCGGGCCTGAAGAGCTTGTCCTGGGACAGGGAACCGCCCAGCATATTCCATCCTTCAGCTTTTCTCCCCTTAAATTTCCCGGAAAGAATCCTTACCCTGCAAACCTGCTGTCCGCTCCTGATGAGCCCCGTATCAATCAGCCGGGAATCATCAGCTTCCTCAACCAGCACCCTGCATTTTTCTGCATCCCTAAACTGCAGCGCTCCCTCAAACCCCGTGGGAATCAGTGAAAGAATACCCGTAACCATCAGGCAAATGCCCAGGACCAGAATATTCCTTTCACCCCTCATTTAAGATCCCCGGTCATTGCAAAGATAACCCATTCCGCAATGTTTGTCGCATGGTCCCCGATCCTTTCAAAGTATTTTGCAATCAGGAGGTAGTCTGCAATCTGCTCTGCAAACTCAACCTTATGCTGGATCTGCCAGACCAGTTCCTTCTTTATCTTGGAATACAGGTCATCAACAATGTCATCGCTTGCAATTACGTTTCTTGCCGTAATCACATCCTGGTTTATGTAGGCATTAATGCTGCGCTTAAGCATCTTCTGGATTTCATTGCCCATCTCATTCAATTGCGAATTAATGAATTTTCCAAGAATATCCTCGCCCTTAAAATTTCCAGAACACATTCTCTTAAGCAGATCTGCAATATCCCCGGCATGGTCTCCTATGCGCTCCATGTCCGTCACCATCTTCAAGGCTGCAGTCACAAACCTCAGGTCTGTTGCCATGGGCTGCTGCTGAAGCAAAAGCTTAACGCACAGCTGCTCGATTTCCCTCTCCTTTTCATCAATTGCATCGTCTGCCCTGATGATTTCATCTGCTGCCTCTGAATCATGTGCCATCAGTGCAAGAATCGAGCATTCTATGGCCACCTCAATCATCTTTCCCATGGTAATGATTGCCGTATTCAACTGCCGTAATTCTTCTTGATATTTTTCACGCATAAAGTCTCCTGTAGTTTGCGCCCGAATGCAGATTCTCAACCGAAACGCCCGGTAATGTAATCTTCAGTCTTCTTGTTCCTGGGCATGGAAAAAATCTGCTCCGTTGCCCCAGCCTCAATGACTTCACCAAGCAAAAAGAAAACCGTCCTGTCACTGATTCTTACAGCCTGCTGCATGTTATGGGTAACAATCACAATGGTATAGAGGTCCTTAAGGTGCATTACGCAATCTTCAATTTTCGATGTTGAAATGGGATCCAGCGCAGAAGTGGGTTCATCCATCAGGAGAACTTCCGGTTGTACTGCAAGGGCGCGGGCAATGCAAAGGCGCTGCTGCTGGCCGCCGCTCAATGCAAGGGCAGATTTCTTCAGGTTATCCTTCATCTCGTCCCAGATGGCGGCATTCCTCAGGGACTGCTCCACAATGTCATCCAGTTCCGACTTTCTCTTGATTCCATGGGTCCTGGGCCCATAGGCAATGTTATCATAGATGCTCATGGGAAAGGGATTTGGCTTTTGAAAGACCATTCCGACTTTCTTGCGCAGAAGGTTCACATCCATGCCCCGGTCAAAAATGTCCTCACCATCCAGGGAAATTTTTCCGGTAATCCTGCAGCCTTCAACCATGTCGTTCATCCTGTTCAGGCTTTTCAAAAGGGTTGACTTGCCGCATCCGCTTGGACCGATAAAGGCCGTAATCTCATTGGGTTCAATGTTCAGGTTAATATTCTTAAGGGCATGAAAGTCCCCATAGAATAAATTCATGTCTTCAATCTTAATCTTTTCCATGGAAAAAAGTTTAGGAAAACACTGTTATGGTTTTATTAAGAACATGTAAAGTTTGGGTAAAATCAGGACAAAACAAAAAAGCCACGGAGCTAAACAGCCTAACCGTGGCATGACTTCTTGGCCCCATGACCTCTTGCCTTCACAACTCCAAGTCCCTATTCCTTGCCGCCAATCCTTACGGCCACAGCACGGGCCATCAGGTTAACAAGGACGACCATGGCAAGCAGAACCACCGCAGTGGCAAAGGCCTGTCCCGTATGCAGCCCCTCCGAGCTCAGGACATACATGTGAACGGCAAGGGTTCTTCCGGAACCAAAGACCCCGGGTGGAATCTGGGCAACCGTACCGGCCGTATAAATCAGGGCAGCAGTTTCACCAACCACGCGGCCCGTGGCAAGAATCACTCCGCTCAGGATTCCAGGCACGGCGCTTGGCAGGACGACCCTAAAAACAGTCCTCAGTTTACCCGCCCCAAGACCTAGGCTACCTTCACGAAAGGAATCCGGAACCGACAGCAATGCCTCCTCCGTAGTCCTCATGATGGTAGGCAAAATCATGATTGCAACAGTACAGCTCCCGGCCAAAAGCGAATATCCCCAGTGCAGGGTGCCAACAAACAGAAGCATGCCAAAAAGCCCAAAGACAATGGAAGGAATGCCCGTCAAAGTTTCAGTCGTAAGCCTAACAAAACCCACAAACCTGTTTCCCTTTTTCGAATACTCAACCAGGTAAACCGCGGAACCAATTCCAAGGGGGCCGGCAATAAAAAGCGCCATCAGCGTCATCAGCAGGGTATTCACAAGGGCGGGAACCACGGAACAGTTGTCCGACGTGTATCTCCAGTCAAACAGCGAAGGCTTCAAAAAACCGACACCCTTAACCAGAATGTATGCCAGCATGAAAACCAAAACCCCAAGAGTCAGGGCCGCACACAGATAAACGACAGCCCTCACAAGAAGGCTCCTGGCATTTCGGGAGTTGAAGAATGCAAATATGTTCAGCGCGCTGACCTTATTTGCATTCTCCCGGGCTTTCCGAGGTTCCGCTTTCGCTCCATTATTTGCTGGCGCAAACAACTGCTGCGCCGCCTCTCCAATCCCTAACTCATTCCTAACCATAAAAAAATCTCCAGCAAGCAAAATGTTAAAAATCCCGGGACTGAAAATTCCGGGATCACCTGTTCATTCAAAAACCCTGGACGGACTTTTTCTTTATCACGTTAAAGGCACCATTGATTCCCAGGATGAAAACAAACAGGACTACACCCGTTGCAATCAGTGCCTCCCTGTGAAGGTCTGCAGCATATCCCATCTCTATTACGATGTTTGCAGTCAGCGTCCTTACGCCCTTCAGTACAGAATCAGGAATCCTTGCCTGGTTTCCTGCAACCATGATCACGGCCATTGTCTCGCCAATCGCACGTCCTATTCCAAGGATTATTCCTGCAAGAATGCCCGACCTTGCAGCAGGAAGCATCACCAAAAAAACGGAACGCTCATGGGTTGCCCCCAGTGCCCTTGCTCCTTCGTAATAGGACTGGGGAACAGCATTCAGGCTGCTTTCCGAAACGGAAATTATGGTCGGCAGGATCATCATTCCCAAAAGCAGTGATGCCGTAAGGACGGAACTTCCGTTTCCGCCAAATACGTTCCTTACAAATGGAACTATGACCATAAGTCCAAAGAATCCGTAGACAACGCTTGGAATTCCTGCAAGAAGGTCAATTCCGCCTTTCAGGATTCCGTGGATTTTTCCCGTGCAGAATTTTGAAAGGAAGATTGCCGTCAGCAGTCCAACCGGCACCCCAAATGCAATGGCACCGGCAGTTACGTACAGGCTTCCAACTATCATCGGGAATATTCCGTAAAGGTCATTTCCAGGTTTCCATTTTTGGCCAAAGATAAAGTCAACCATTCCGATCTTGTGGATGGCAGGAATTCCATTTGCGAAAAGGAACAGGCATATCAGCAGGACTGCCAGAATGCTGAACCCCGCTGCCAGCAGAAAAATAAATTCCCACAATTTCTCTTTATGTTTCATGGGCCAAGTCTAGCGTCGGACTGTAAACTTTTTGATAAGTTTCTGTAAAGATTTTGTAAAGTTTTAATTCTCAAAATTTGAGAATTGCAATTTCAAGAACGCCCTGTCAATTGTTTCAAGTGGCTGTATTCTGCTAGAATATGGTAAAATCCATGGGCCATTGAACTTCCATGGAATTTCAAAAAATGGAGACATTCATGAACATTAAAAAAGTTGTTTTTCTATCGGCAGCCATCGCCTTTATTTTTTCCGCATGCACCAAAAAGGAATCAGGGCAAAAGACAGAAGCAAAAAATCCACAGTCAGTTTCAGCAGAAGAAACCTGGACAAAGGATGACCTTGAAAAATATCTGGCATCCGCCGAACACTGGGAAATCGATGGTTCAGGTACCGTAGACATTTACAGCATCCATGAACTCCATGACTTTTTTTCAGGAAATGAAAACAAGGGCTTTTTCTCTTCAGGAACATGGAATGTCATTGCACCAAATGCAGTTGAGATTATCTTCAATACCGGAAGAATTGAAAAAATAATTTATACCGAAATTACGGCAAACTCATTTAAATGGAACGGCCACACCGCAAAGGCAGTCAATCAAAACCTGGATGAAGCAACAAAGCGCCACATCCCATTGTTCAGCAAGCTTGATCCATCAACAATAACGGAGTCAGGAAGCATTACTGAAACATATCATATCTATGAATCACCAAAAGAGATGAAGGTAAAAACCGATGACGGATCTTCCCTCAATTACAGGGCACAACCTGTCACCGGTGAAAAGCTTGGAAAATTTTCATACGGAGACACGGTTTACGTTTCACAGCGTACCCATGATGCAAGCACCATCGATGGAATTACAGACTACTGGTATTACGCCCTTTCCTATGCAGACATTGAACCTTATGGCGGTTGGGTCTTTGGAGGCTATCTTTCAGAACCTGAGGAATCCAGCACTTCCAGCGATTTATTTGGGGAACTTCTTGGAGAATGGGATTCAGCAAGCTATATGCTAAAGCTTAAGGGCAATGGAGATTTTGCCTTGGGGCGCAAGGAAAGCGAATGGATTGGTGGAAATTGGACTTTAGAAAATAAAACCATAAAGGTCACAAATGCCCAGGTTTATGACGAAGAGCCAGAAAGCTTTGAAATGAAAGTTATCTCCGTTTCCGAAAATGAACTAACCCTTTCACTTGGTGACAGCACCTTGGATTTTACAAGGATTTTTGAAGAGTAGTCAACCAAAACTACTTCTGAATCCAGACGTAAGCTGTTGCTGAACTTGCTCCAACTTTTTCTATCAATCCTTCTTTGACAAGTTCAGCTAAGGTTCGTTCCACAGTTTTGGTGCTGATATCAGGACATTTTTCAAGAATTTCCTTTTTATTTATTTTACCGACCGTATTTTGAATTAAACGCTTTACTCTTTCTGGTTTTGATATCTTACTGCTGGAAAGATATTCAATGCGGCTTTCAAACTCATTTGACGCTTTTATCAGAATTCCAAGATAGTATTTTACAAATGGTTCATACAGATTTTTGCTTTCATGCCAGCCATGGGAACAGTCTTGCAGTGCTTCATAGTAAGTTTCTTTTGCGGATTCAATAAGCATTTCAAGACTTATGTATTTTCCAACAATGAATCTTGCTCTATAGAATAAAAGAAGTGTAAGAAGTCTGCTCATTCTTCCATTGCCGTCATCGAAAGGATGGATGCACAAAAAATCCAGAATGAACATTGGAATTAAAAGGAGCTTATCTGTTTTATTACTGTTCCAAGCTTCCAAAAATGATTCAGTCATTTGACGCATTGCTTCTTCTGTTTCAAATGCAGGCACGGGAGCAAATCTGACTTTCTGAATGCCATTAGAATCTGTTTCTGCAATTATGTTATCACTTGATTTGAATTTGCCGCCAAAACCATTCTTGTTATACGAATACAAATCTCTATGAAGCTGCTGGATTATGTTTAAGGTAGGAGTGATATAATCATAACTTTCATGAATTGTAGAAAGAACATCCCTGTAGCCCGAAATTTCCTGTTCATTTCTGTTTCGAGGTTCTGACTTTTGTGACATCAATTCTTCAAGTCGTTTATCGGTTGTAAAAATGCCTTCGATTCGATTTGATGATTTTGTACTTTGGATTTTAGCAATTTCCATCAAACTGTTAAGTTCGTCCTTCTTTGCCTCAACAAAAAGTTGCTGCCTGCCTTTATGTTCATAGATAGCATTCAACAGCTGGACAATTTCAGGAGTCAGTAATTTTTTTGCATTTTCATTATATTCAAAATTATGCATGATGTATCTCTACCCCCAAAACTCAATTCTCTATGTCATTATACAGTAAAATGACATAGAGAACAATAAAATGACCCTATGGTATTTAATACCTTATTTGATTTTGAAGAACTATCATGCACATAAACGCATTTTCTGTTCATTATTCCTATGAATAATATCACTTTCTTTGATTTCTGGTCCATTCGCGTTTTTATGATAATTAGAGATTATATTTGCAAGTTTTGCATAGCATTCCAAAGTCTGCTGCTCTTGGGAAATCTGAGATACTGGCAGACTGCTCTTTTCACGTGACTCGACTGCTTTATATATTGAATTAATTAAGTCAATTGAAGAAGGTATGCTTCCAATTATTCCAGCGAGAATTTGTCTCCATTTTGGGTTATTCCAACATGACTACCCTTGCGAATGAAATACTCATGCCTTAGATTAACACGCTCGCCATGCAATAAAGGTGCTAATGAATTCTTTATATCTTAAGGAGTCAAGTTATCTGGTCAAATTAAATAAAGAGAATGAGAATCTTGATGCAATGGAGTTTTTAAAAACTATATATGCAGATCTTAATCAAATAAATATTTATCGAATAATTAAAATATCAGCAATTGAGGAGTAAAAAGTTGAAAGAATTAAAATTATTTTTCCGTGATGATGTAAATCCTTGCACACTTCAAAAGTGTTGCTTAAACGCGTTAAAAAATGGGGCTATAGCTGTTGACGCAGAAAAATTTGTTATAGCTGAAAGTTCTGTACCAGACCTTGAAACTATACTTAGAGAAGAAAGAAGTAAAGGCAAGATGATCCTAATCAACGAAGGAGCATGTAATGAAGAAAATTTACTACACTAACGACATTCCAAAGACACTCGTAAGGAACACTCAATCACTATTCCAGTCTGCCGCTATCATTAGACCCGTGGAAGGTATTATTTTCCAGAGGAAGATAAGTGATAAAAAAAAGCAATAATTTTCAGATTCTGGAAACATCTTTATGTCCATATCCTGCTTACTGTGATAAGGCAACCGCAGAAAAACTTATTGCTGCATTGCAATATCAGGATTTCCTAAAGCAGGAAACAAGTAAAATTAAAGAAGAAATAAATCTACTTTGCAGGGGAATAGAAAAACAAATTTCTAACTATAATATAAATTGAACTAGGTCTCGAAAATTTAATCTACTCTATGACAGAAAAGCAAGACTTATGGTTTATTATATGAATGGAGTCTCTAAAAGGTATTTTTAGAGATGCCCCGAAATATAAGGAATGGTTGACCCTATAAAAAGCCTACCATTCCTTTTCATTCCAAAAGATTTTTTTTCGGCTTATTCAGCATCGCTCCACTTCTGGATCTTGCCCGTATAGATGTTGCGGACTGTTTCAACTCCTGTACCGTCCATTGGATTTGCCCTGTTTACCACAACTGCAATTCCGTCCATGGCTATGGTCACTTCCCTGAGGCCCTTTGCCTTTTCTGTTTCCTTAAGGCTGCGGCTTGCCATTCCGATGTCGCATGTTCCAGAAGCAGCATTGGCAACACCTGTGGTTGAATCGCTTGTCTGGAGTTCAACCTTTGCATTGGGATTTACGGCCTTGTATGCTTCAATGAGTTTTTCCATTACCGGCGAAACTGAACTTGAACCGGCAACTACGATTTTTCCGGAAGCCCTTGTTGATGTAAAGGGATTTGCATCAATGGCAATGTACTTGTTTGCCTCCACGATTTTCTGCCCATCAGCGCTCATGATAAAGTTCACAAAATCCTGTGCCTGTACGGAAAGGCCATCGCGGACTGCAATGTTAAAGGGACGGCTGATCTTGTAACTGCCCTTCTTGATGTTTTCAACGGTTGCTTCCACACCTTCAATCTTCAGGGCCTTTACGGAATCATTAAGGGATCCAAGGGAAACATATCCTATGGCATAAATGTCGCCTGCCACGCTTGCAAGCATTACCGATGTTGAATTGGTGATTGCAGCCTCGTCCGTAGTGCGGTCCACTTTTTTTCCGCTGGAATCCTTTTGCTCTACGCCAAACAGTTCAATGAATGCACCGCGGGTTCCGCTTCCATCTTCGCGGCTCATGACGGAAATGTTTTTCTTGCTGTTGAATTTTGGTGCTGCAAATCCTGCAACCATGGCAGCTGAAATCATGGCAGCCACCGTAATTTTCTTAAGTGAAAGTTTCATTTGTTCTCCTGTTGGACCACCGCATTGGCGGCAGTATCATTTCGAATAAGGTTGGACTAAAGGTACAGGAGATTTGTTAAGATATCTAAAAGATTTGGTTAAGATTCTGTAAATTTGCAGTTTTTTTGGGACCGCTCATTCCGCTTCGAATCGTGTCTTTTTTCTGTCTACATGCATGATGCTTTAAAAACAAAAAAAGGGGTTGCCCAAAACTTTCGTCATGCTGAACTCGTTTCAGCATCTACACTATAAGCCATATTTTTGGGACAGCCTCATAATCGGTGGAACTGACTCTCCTTCGGCGTTCCAGTCTCAAACCTCCTGTTTGTTCCTTCCACGCCGTCTCCATTCCCTTTCAACGACCTCCTGTCGTTGAATCCTAAAAAACGCTCCGCACTGCTCGCCTTTTTTAGGACCGCTCATTCCGCTTCGAATCGTGTCTTTTTTCTTTCTGCATGCATGATGCTTTAAAAACAAAAAAGCACCTGTATTTCAGGTGCATAATCGGTGAGACTGACACGATTCGAACGTGCGACCTCGTCCTCCGCAGGGACGCGCTCTAATCCAACTGAGCTACAATCTCATAAAGAACAGGAAACGCCGCTAAAGCAAGTGTAGCCTTGTTCTAGTAGCGGAGACGACAGGAGTTGAACCTGCCCGGCCCTTTAGGGAACCGACGGATTAGCAATCCGTTGTATTACCGCTCTACCACGTCTCCAATCCCTAAAAAGCCTCGCCTTTTAGTTTTACGGAGCGAGAGGGATTCGAACCCCCGGTGGGTCTCCCCACGCCTGTTTTCAAGACAGGTACTTTCGACCACTCAGACATCGCTCCAAGAAAGTAAATGTATAATATAAAATTTCACATTTAGTGTCAATAGCACAAGCAGGAAAAATCATAAAATTCACCAGGAAACTAAAGATTTAACATTCTGCCTTTTATTCTCCACTGAACAGCCTCTCTTCTTTTCCTTAATTTTTTTTAAGGTTGCCGTTAATTTTAGGTTTGAATTTTCCGATAATGACATGGAAGAGGTTTAATTATGAAATCAATTGGCATCAAGCTTGCAGACGGAACTTTCTACCCTTTACTGGAAGAAGGAAATCCGGAAAAAAAGACCCTTGACCTTACGACCGTAATGGACAACCAGACAAAGGTTCAGGTTGACGTTTACCGTACGGAGACCGGAACCATTGAAGGCGCAGAATATGTGGACACCCTTGAAATCAAGAACCTTAAGCCTCACCAGAACGGGGATCCGACACTTTGCCTTGCCATTGACCTTGATGAAAACAATGAACTTACGGCAGAAATCCGCGACCCGGAAACAGGAAAAACCAGCGAAATCCAGGTTACCCTTGCTTCCCGCACCCGTGCCGAAGAAGAATTCTCCATTTCCGATGATGACCTGACCCTTGCAGGATTGGGTGACCTTGTGGACACTCCTGAAGAAGAACCGGCCCCGGAAGAAACTCCTGACATGGACGAACCTCCGGCAGAAGCAGAAGAAAGTGCACCTTCAGAAATTCCTCTTCCCGATGAAGACTTTAACTTTGACCAGGTCAACGAACCGTCCGCGGCATCCGACGACGCTGCTGCATTGGCAGGAGCATTTTCTTCCCTTGACCTTGAAGAACCTGCTGCCGACGAAGACACGACTGCCAGTGACAGTACATCAGACCTTGACCTTCCCGACTTTGATGACCTTGATTCAACAGGGGACGAAACTTTGGCAGACAGTTCCCTCGACCTTCCCGATCTTGACGACTTGAATTCAGAAGGTGAAGCAGCCCAGGATGATTCTCTAGACCTTGACCTTCCCGACTTTGATGACCTTGATTCAACAGGGGAAGAAACTTTGGCAGACAGTTCCCTCGACCTTCCGGATTTTGACGACACTTCAGCAGGAGAATCTCTGACGGAAGAAACCGTTGCAGAAGACACTGCCCAAGATGATCCAGGAAACCTTGACCTGCCTGACTTTGATGACCTTGATTCAACAGGGGACGAAGCACTTTTTTCTGCCCTTGATCCAACCGACACTGTGGAAGACGATTTTAATTCAACAGAAGAAAAAGAAGGGGACGACCCTTTTGCCGCCCTGACGCTGCCGGAAACTGATTCAACTGACAGCCTGAGCACCGACCTGGACCTTCCTGACTTTGACAGCCTTGAGGAAACCAGCCTTGATTCAGGTACGGAACTTTCCCTTCCTGACTTTGACGACTCGGAAACTACATCCCTTGACCTGCCGGACTTTGACAGCCTGGATGATTCAACGGAGCTTCCACCAGGATTCGACGACTCGATTGAAAACTCAGATTTTGAAATGGACGAAAAAGTGAAAGACCCCACATTCCAGCCAAACAACAGCATATTCAGCAATCTTTACGACAAGGAAACCCTCGAAGGCGGAACCTCAACCTATGCTCCTGATGAAGACGTCAAGAAGAAGACCCGCGGCCCTGTGATCATCTGCATCATCTGTGCCATCATCTGCATCATCGCCGTTCTGCTTACGCTTTTTGTTGTTCCTTCAAGGCTAAACCTCATGGGAAAGATTACGTCATTCTTCCATAAGGATGCGGAACCTGCTCAAGTCGTTGAAGAGCTCCCTGTCCTGGAAGCTGCAGTAGAAGAACCGGAAGCAGAACTTGAACCGGAAGTTCAGATTGCAGTTGAAAAGCCTGCAGAAGAACCGGCCGCTGTTGAAGAATCTCCTGCACAGGAAGATGCCATCGTCATTGCAGAAACACCGGAAGCTGTCGTGCCTGTAGAACCTGAACCGGAGCCGGTAAAGCCTGCCGACATCCGCTACAAGATTGTCTGGGGCGACACCCTCTGGGACATTTCCAACGCCTACTACAAGACTCCATGGAAGTACAAGAGGCTTGCACGCTACAACGGAATCAAGAATCCGGACCACATCATCTCCGGTCACTGGCTCTTGATTCCTGCCGAATGATTCAGACACATGTAAGTTCCTGATTTTAAGACTACAATATAAGGAGAATCTGTTTGCGCGTTCTAATTCTGACCATATCCATGGTATTTGCACTTGCGGCTTCAGGATGCGCGCAGAACGGTTCCCTCCAGAGAAAATACGGAAAAGATGCTTCCTACTTTGAGGCCCTTTCTTCCATTAAGGAAGGCAATGAAGAGGAAGCCTTGATTTTTTTAGGCAAGGCAGAAAAATCCGCTTCTCCACTGGTAAGGCATTATGCCCTAAGGCAGCTTTGCGTAACCGGCACTGCAGAAAACAGGATGGCTGCTTCCATAAGGCTTGCATCTGAAAGCCCCCAGGATGAAGAATCCCTGCTCATTGCCGCCCGGGAACTTTTTTCCCAGAAGGAATTCCAGAAGGTTGCCGAGATAACAGGGAACGTGGACGTAACCCTTTGCGAAAACGAGCTTGCCTATTACAGGCTGTGTTCCCTGCGGAAGAAAAATTCAGCAGGATTTTCAAAACCCTTTTTCCAGTGGTGCACCCAGCGGCCCTTTTCAAAATGGCATGACCTGCTTTTCATGGAATGCTACCAGGGCCAGGATTCCTACAAGTGGGACCTACTTTACTTTCGCGACCTAGTATACCTTAAAAAATATGCAGAAGCCCAGGAACTGACCAGGAAAATCCTCCTGCACAAAAAGAATCATGTTCCCCAGGTGCTTAGCGACACGGGAAAGGTCTTTCTCTACGGCAAGGGCGACTGGCAGCAGAACATTGCAACCCTCCAGGAACTGAAGCCTTCCCTGGACGACAGCTGCATTTTCTACGCAGACTTCTACACGGCAAGAATCCTTGAACGGAACAACATGGTTTCAAAAGCGGCAGAAACATATCTTGAAGCGGCATTGGCTGCACAAAAATTTTCACCGGAGCATACGGACAACGGCCTTTGGTATTATTTTTCTTCCATGCTGAACCTTTCACCTGCAAAGGCCATTGAAGCCCTTAGGGAACATTACACCCTGATTCAAGACAAGTCATACTACAGCGATTTTTATGACACCCTTTCCCTCAGGCTCATTTCTTCCGGCAGATGGAAGGAATATGTGGATACCGCAGAATTCATTGCGGACTCTGGATGTGCAACAAATGATTCCAGGGCAAAATTCTGCTACACTGCCGCAAGGCTCCTGCAGGAAAATTATGCCACCGGCAGTTCAAGGCCAGTCCGGTATTTTCTTGAACTAGCCACTGACTGCCAGGACTATTACTACAGGACACTTGCCCTGAGCTACATGGATTCTGATGCAGACAGGACACTGGTCTGCGCCCCTTTGCCTGACCGAGAGGAAAGCAAGGCCATAGACAGCACGGAACTTGAGGCTTCAGAAAAATTTCTTGAAGGCCTCATGGACTACGGCCACACGGAAAAGCTTGTGGAAGAGTTCCCTTCATTCCGCAGGAAAATCAGCCCTGACCTATCCCTTAAGGTTTTCGACTACCTTTACAGGTGCGGCCAAAGCCATGGCCATGATAATGAACAGTTCGCCCTTTCTTCCATAAGGCTTGCTTCCAGGGAATTCTTCAGCACAAAAGCCTACTGTTCCCCGGAACAGATGAAAAAGCTTGCTTCCCTTGCATTCCCCAGGAACTACCAGGACATGGTTTCAAGACATGCAGGCCAATACCAGCTTTCAGAAAGCCTTGTATATGCAGTCATCCGCTCGGAAAGCTTTTTCAACAGGAAGGTCATAAGCCATGCCGGTGCCATGGGACTTACACAGCTCATGGAATCAACGGCAGAAGACATTGCAGGACGTCTTAAGATTGCAGATTACGACATCCTTGACGCAGACACCAACATCCGCTTTGGATGCTATTACCTCCATAACCTCCTGCAGCGCACGGAAAACAGCGTCCTCACTTCTGCCCTTGCCTACAATGCAGGACTTTCCAGGGTTCGCTCATGGAAGAAAAACTGTTCTTCAATTTTTGGAAGGGATAGCGTGCCGGGTGACCTTTTCCTGGAAGCAGTTCCCTATGCCGAAACACGGGAATACGGCCGAAAGATTCTTGGTGCTGCCGCTGTCTATTCATGGCTCTACACGGAGGTTTCTCCGACAGACCTTTGCAGGGAATATTTGAAATAGCACGGTTCTAATGGTATACTGAATCCATGAAGAATTTGGAATTTACAAAACCTGCCGACAGCTTCGGCGACGCAATAATCGTTTCCAACGGTAGGCTTGGGGCAAAGTCCCTGGGCGGAACAGGCCACGAAGCCATCAGGCTCTATGAAGAAAGCCTTTGGTCTGGCGCCTGGTATGACAGGAACAACAGCCAGTTCAAGCATCACCTGAACCATATTCGCGAAACAATCTCCCAGGGAAGGCTTTCGGAAGCAAAGGAAGAAGCCTTTGAAACCATGACGGCAATTCCTGCAAGGCACACGGAATACCGCCCTGCCGCCGAAATCCACATTGATTTCTACGACCCGGAACACTATGGATTTTCCGATACAACCAACGAAGACAGGGGAAACTTTTCCCAGTATGACTCATACAAGAGGCACCTCGACTACAGCAACTGCGTTTCATCTTCCCAGTTTTCCGTGCAGACTAACCTGCCAAGCACTGCGGATTTTTCCCGCGGTTCCACAGGCAGTTCCGTAACATTCACCAGGGAATTCTTTGCTAGCGTTTCCGGCAATGTCCTTGTCTACCACATCGAAAGCTCGATTCCAAAATCAATCTTCTTCCGTGCAAGGATTGAAAAGGACGGATGTGCAAAAAAACTCACCTACACCAATGACACTGTTGCCCTCCTGGACGTAACTGGCATTCCATTCTGCGTAATGATGACTGCAGGTGTTTCCGGCGGAACGGTTAAAGTCAACGGAGAAAACCTCATTGTCGAAAAGGCTGATGAAGTCACTCTTTACATCGACGTTGAAAGCGCATACAGGTTCCGCCACTTTAGGGCAAAGAGCGGCGACGTCCACAAAAAGCCACTGTCATCTGCAGTAAAGTGTGCAGACCTTGCCCTAAAGCGAATCTGCTTTGCTTCCGGAACTTCCTACGCGAGCCTTAAGGGCAGCCAGGCTTCTGCCTGCGAAAAACTCTGCAACCGCGGATTCTTCGAGGGAAGTGAAGAACTTGTTTCAAGATGGAACTACAGCAAATACCTTGCTTTCAGCCAGTACGGTTACTGTTCAACACTTCCAAAGGTTTCCGGAGGAATTTGCTCGGACAGCAGGCAGGATTCAATAGCATCAGTTACAAATCGCGGGCTTTATTCGGCAGGACTTTATTCCCTGAACACGCACCTTAACTCCTTTGCAAAACGCATGCACAGAAAGGGAAAGCTTACGGCCAGGGAAATGTACGGCATCGAGGGATTTGCATGCCACGGCCCGACTGACATCTGGGGAGACACTGCACCATGCGGAACCGACATTGCAAGAGACCTTTCCCCACTCGGCACCCTGGAAATTGTACGTGCAGTCCTCGACCAGTATGAATACACCCTGGACAAAAACGGCCTTAGAAAGAACCTTAAGCTCCTTAAGAACGCATGCCGCTTCTTCCTTGCATACACTGTGGAAGTAAACGAAAAGCAGAACCTTGTAATGGTTCCATCATCAAACTTTACCACCGGTGACAGGCAGCAGGCTGAAGATGATGCTGCAATCCTTGAAATCTTCCAGCTGTTCCTAAAGGCAATGGACTATCTTGGAAACAAATCCGATTCCTTCTGCGTAGAGGTAAGGACTGCAAGAGACAAGCTTATGGCAGCAAATGATTCCGTGGAAGTCAAAAGCGGTGACTTTATCCTTGATACGGTAAATTCAATCATTGCATGCAGGATTGTTGATTCAAAAGTTGAAATTTCCCTGCTTAAGGATGCCACGGGGGAACTCGCCACCGGATGCCTTTCAAAGGTAAAGATCCGTGGAAACATCTGGGCCGACATAAGCTGGAAGGATGGAAGGCTTGAAAGCGGACGCCTCTATACAAAACAGGGTACTGAATTCCTCAGGTACCTGACAGTCATCTATCAGGGCAAGGAATACAATACCCAGCTTTCGGAAGACGGAAGCATTGAACTTAAGAACGTACTGCCGTCAACAATCTAGGACAGGGAGCTGCCTGAAGGAATCAAAACTCCAGGTATGCCCCATCCCATCAGGATTAAAAACTATCTTCTTTCTACGGAGCCGTCTGCCTTTGCAATAAAGACTGACGGCTTGTTCTTTGTAAAGAAGCCGCATTCAACAACGCCCGTAATGCCATCAATCTTTTCTTCCATGACGGCAGGATCAACCGGCTTTTCCCATGTGCAGTCTACGATCATGTTTCCGTTGTCCGTAATGACGGGACCTGCCTTCCTTACGCCTTCACGGAGAACGCATTTTGCACCAAGCTTTTCAAGTTCCTGGATGACAGGAATGCGGGCTTCTGCAATTATTTCCACCGGAAGGGGGAATTTTGTTCCAAGGGTTTCAACGTTCTTTGTTTCATCTGCAACAATAGCAAGGAAAGCTGCATTGTATTCAACAATCTTTTCACGAAGAAGGGCTGCCCCACCACCCTTGATAAGGTTGTTCTTCTGGTCGATTTCATCTGCACCGTCAATTGCAAGGTCAAGTTTTCCTGCAATCACCTTGTCGTTAAGCGTATAGACAGGAATGCCGTATTCCTCGCATGCAAGCTGGGTCTGGAAACTTGTTACGACGGCCTTAATGTCCTTAAGGGTACCGTCCCCAATTCTTTCTGCAAGGCGCTTGACTGCAGGCATTGCAGTAGAACCTGTTCCAAGGCCGATCTTCATTCCGCTGAAAATCTTTCCTTCCTCAATCAATGTATCCACAGCTGTCTTTGCTGCAAGCACCTTCTGTTCATCTTTTGAAACGCTCATGTTAATATTCAACTCCTGTAAATAATTCAAACTGTTTGTATCCCTGATACCTTAGCATATAATAACCGTTGTTCACAGAGCAACCGGCTTTTTTTGCACGTGCCATGATTGGCGTTACTTCCGGCATGTAAACGATGTCAAAGACCAGCTCGTCTCCGCTAAAGTCATAAAAGTACAGCGGATCGTTTTCCGGGCCGGATGGTTCCGTTGAATGCATTCCCTTTGATGTGGTCTGGATGATTATGTCGGAATATTTTCTCACCATTGAAGATGATTCCGGAGCAAGGGCTGCATACTTGAATCCGTATTTTTCTGCAAGGGCACGAGCCTTGCTGATGGTCCTGTTGAAAATGCAGGCATCACCACCAGACTTGTAAACGGCATAGGCAATGGCCTTTGCAGCACCACCTGCACCCAGGATGGAAACCTTCTTATGCTTAAGGTTCTTAAGCTGGGCAAATTCCAGGAGGGAACGGATGAATCCCTCGGCATCGGTATTATAGCAGTACCACTTGTCATTCTTCCACACCATGGTATTGCTTGCCCCGATTTCAAGAACCGGATTGTCTATTACACTTGAATTCCCGAGAACCTCTTCCTTGTGGGGAACGGTAACCGAAAATCCTTCGATGCCAATCTTGCCGGCAAAATTCATTGCCTGTGAGAATTTTTCCGCAGGGAAAGGAATGTAAACAGCCTTCATGTTATGGCGCGTATAGCCAGTGTTGTGCAGCTGCGGACTGGAAGTTCCAGTCAAAGGCCAGCCGGTGATTCCGTAGATTTTTGTTTCATCGCTGATTTCCCTGAACCTATAGATTTCATTCAGGGTCACCGGATCAATGTGGGCAAGCTTGGAAAGTCCCTGTGAAGATGCATCAGGTGCAGAAGTGTATGTCATGAAGTTCTTAAGCTTAGAACTCAGGATTCTTGATGGAACTCCCATGGGACCCATGGCAATGAGGATGTGGTTGTTGTCGTGGAGCTTTGAAGCTTCCTGGAAAAGATTTGTAACGTCATCAAGACTATGCGGCATGAATGCAATCTTTGGAATTTCAAATCCCGAAACGTTCATCTTGGCAAGCCTTGTAATGATGTTGGAAACGGGATTCTTCATGTCGTGGAAGCTTCTGATAACCTTGGTGTCAAAGGCAAGGGTTGCATCCTCAAGACTTGGAATGTGGTAATCTTCCTCAAAATCAACGTATGCAAAATTCTTTGTCTTCTCTTCATCTGCAAAGGAAAGTGCCCTGGCAAACAAAACCGTGCGCGAAGCTTCACCTTCGACAAATTTTCCGCCGTCAACTTCCCTGCGGATCGTGAGGACACATGGAATGCCTGCCATGGAAGGAAATTTCCTTACGTACAAACGTTCATCCTGGTCAAGGTAATCCACCCTGAGTTCCGCAATGTCAATGTAACTGCGGTACTTTTCTATGAGTTCCAAGTCTTCCTTAAGGGTCTTGCCTGTAAGGGTTAAACAAATCTGTGATCTTTCCATAGAACCACACCTCTTATGTTTTTGCGTCTCCAAGAATCCCAAGGGACCTAGAGGCTGCTTAATCTGACTGCCTTTCTTATTCGCCTTACGTGGGAAATTTTTGCAACCTGCACTTCAATTTCCTGCGTAGTGGAATCGTCTTCGCCCCGGCAAAGGACAAAGACAACCGGGTTTTCCGAATTCTTAACCAGCGCCCTTGGTGAACCCAGGATGACCTCCCTTGTACCTGTCATTTCAAGTTCCACAAGGTTTTCCTTCTGAATGGCACTTTCAAGAACATGCATCTTGCCGGTAAAATTCATTCCATAGGCTTCCATAAGCTCAAACTTTACGCTTTCGGGCCTGAGCTGCTGTGGGGACAGGACAATCTTCCTTTCAATCCTGTCCAGCAGACCGTCCTTCTGGTCAGGGGTAACATCAAGCTTTTCAAGTTCACCCTTAAGGCTGCTGATGATCTGCTCGCCATCACCAGGACTTTGCTTCACGGACTGAGCCTCACTGCCTTCGGAATCCGAAAGATCAAGAAATGCATCCATGCCTCTTGAAAGGGGCCTGAAATTCTGCACTGCAACCTGACGGCCGGAAGTTTCAATTCTTCCCGTAAAATCCGTACCGGTCTTAAGCAAAAGGGCCCTGACTTCACCCTCGCTTTCCAGGTCAAGAAAGAACACTCCGGGTGCAAGAACTTCCTTTACGTGGGCCATGAATGCCGGATTGTTTTCTGCAACAAGAGTCTTTTCCCTTGAAAGCCTAAGAACAAATCCAAAGCATGCCTTTACCGAATTAAATGAATTGTCCCAGTCGTCAAAGCTTACCGCCAGGTTCTGCGGCAGCTTGAATGAACAGTAGGAATCAAGTGTTTCTTCCAGGGACTGCCTTGAAACCCCAAGACCAAAGGCACGGCACACGGACTGGCGCGAAAATTCCCAGGTGGAAATTACGTCAAAACCCTTAATGTCCATCATCTTTATTAATGGAATCATCTGCGCAAGTGTAAGTCCCGGCATAAGGTTTGCGGCAAATGCTGCATCTATGCTCAGGGTTCCCCGTGTGGACGGCACAACCATCTGGTCAAGGAAGGCCCTGTTTACGCACACAATGTCCCGGCGGTCAGCCCCATTCTTCCTGGCACACTGCATGAGTCCAAGAGTAATGGCACAGTCTGCCATAAGTTCCATCATGGAAGAAGTTATGCCGGCATCCTGGCTGTCCTGGGTACGGGAAAAAATTCTTGAAAGACGACTTTCTGCAAAAACATCCCTTCCGCCGTTCTTTTCCTTTATGAGGAATGAAAGGGCAAAGACCTTCTCACATTCAAAAAACCTGTCCTGCATTTCGCCTATGGTAGCCTGAAAGAGGAATGCATTGTTCTGGAGTGTAGTACGGGAAAAATGGCCGGCACTTGCAGCACAGATATAGGAAACCTGTTCCCCATGGGAAAGGGTGCTGAAGGATTCAAGGCGCTGCCAGTCTATGTCAAAGCCCTTGGCGTTTTCACGTTCACGCACCAGGGAAAGATTCCTCATGGAATTGAATAGCACCTGGAAAAGGCTTATGTCTTCAGTCTTGAAAATTTCCTTCAGGTCGGAAGAAACCTTTCGCTTAAGCTCGCCCGTCGCCTTGCACATGTCGGGATGGGAAAACACAAAGGAGATGAATGCCCCGAAAAGGGAAGGAGAAAACATGGGGGAACCTTCGCGGGTGTTCCATGGAACGCAACCTTCTTCCGCAGAAACAAGGCATGATGTCTTAAGCAGCGGCTCAAGGTCGTCCTCAAGATGAGGATTTATGCACAGGATTTCCTTTTCCCTGTCCCGGTCAAACTTCGGGAATATGATAAGGCGTTCCTCAAGACTTGCAATTTCCGTCAGAAAATCCCCTTCAGAAATTCCCGGCACAAAAAAATCGGAAAGCTTTTTAACGTCCGGTTCCGGAATGAACCTTACTGCGCTCAGGACGCGTATGTCCGTTTCATCGAGGAACTTTATTATGGTGTCCCTGTTCTCCTTCTGCCGCAGAATGGAACCAAACTGCTCAATGAGTTTCTGCTTGCTGTATGGAGTCTGGACAAGGCCAATGTAAATGTATACAAGCTCAAAAAAATACTCGTTGGGCAGGGAGGCAAGGCTTTCGCGCCATTCAATTATTCGTTCTACTTTAGGGTCAAGCTTCACGGTGCACATCCTTCAAGGGCAAGAGGCTCATCCAGCTGGTCAAGGCTCTGCTCGTCTTCATAGCGGACAATCCTGTAGGAATAGCCCTGCTCGGCAAGAAACTTCTGCCTGTTGGAACCGAATTCCTCTTCAACGGTATTGCGGCTGATAAGGGTGAAGAACCTGGCAGTCCTTTCCTTTGGCCTGAGGATTCTTCCAAGGCGCTGGGCTTCTTCCTGCCGGGAACCAAAAGTTCCGCTGACCTGAATGGCAATGGAAGCATCCGGCAGGTCGATGGCAAAATTTGCAACCTTGCTCACAACAAGGACCTTGATCTTTCCCTCGCGAAAATCCCTGTACAGATCGTCACGAACTGAATTCGGAGTCTTTCCGGTGATGATTGGAGCTTCCAGGTCCCTTGCTATTTCATTCAGCTGGGACAAAAACTGTCCTATGACGATAATCTTGTCCTGGGGATATTTTGCAACCAGCTGGCGTACAATCTGTATCTTTACCGGATTTTCGCAGGCAATGCGGTGCTTCTCGCGGCTTGAGGCAACGGCGTATTCAATTTCCCTGTCCTGCGGCATGGGGAACCGCACCTCAATGCATTCAGCCTGGGCAATCCATTTTGAACGCTCAAGTTCCTTCCATGGAACATCATAGCGTTTTGGACCTACGAGAGAAAAAACGTGGCCCTCGCACCCGTCTTCACGGACAAGGGTTGCAGTAAGCCCGACACGGCGCACGGCCTGAAGTTCAGCAGCAACACGGAAAACCGGAGCCGGCAGCATGTGAACTTCATCATAAATGACAAGACCCCAGTTGTTCTTCCTGAAAAGTGAAAAATGGGGGTATGGTCCTGTCTTCTCCGGTCGCCATGTAAGTATCTGGTAGGTCGCAACCGTTACCGGACTTATGGACTTGTTTTCTCCTGTGTATTCCGAAATCTGGTCACGGGTCAGGTTTGTCTTGTCCACAAGCTCATCTATCCACTGGTGAACGGCCGTAATGTTTGTCGTAAGAATCAGTGTGTTTGTCTTTAGCCGGGTCATGATTTCCATGCCGACAATGGTTTTTCCAGCGCCACATGGAAGGACTATGGTTCCAAAACCGGTTCCAGGTCCCATGTTTCCGATAAGGGCCTGGGCTGCATTCTTCTGGTAATCGCGGGTGTCAAATTCCCTGCCTGCTTCCGTCACGGGCTTAAAGCTGATTTCCAGTGGCTCCCCGTCTGCAAGGGGAACGTCATCCTTAACCGGCCATCCAAGCTTCAACAGGTTCTGCTTTACGGTTCCGCGGTCAACAAGAAGCAGGCGGAAACAGAATTTCTTTTCTTCCTCTGAAAGAACTATGGACGGATCCTGATCTTCCGGCATTACGTACTGGCATGGAACCAGCTGCTTGCATGCAAAGGGATTGGCCTCTATTTCCTTAAACACATAGGGCGACGTGGTGACAAGGTAAAGGAATTCCTCCTTTGTTCCGTCCGGGGCATATTCGCATGGAGCCTGAACCAGACGCAGCTTGCCGAACCTGTCCTGGGTATCCTGAATCCAGACCTTTACAGCCTGTGGAATTTCATAGCGAGAAAAATCCTCCAGAACCTGAAGGGCCTGGGCGCTGGTAAATCCGGCGCTGGAAGCATTCCAAAGGGAAAGGGGCGTAATCTGGTATGTATGAAGGTGCTCCGGGGAACGCACAAGTTCCGCAAAGGGAATCAGGGCATTCCGGCACTGGTCCGCCTGAGGTGCATGAACGTCAAGCAAAAGGGTCCTGTCAGACTGAACAATCAGTGGGTTTTCAAATTTCGGCATAACAAATTATTATACCCCGAATGAAAACTATGCACAATAAAGGGAATAAAAAAAGAGGTCCTGCACTAGAACCTCTAAGCTTTCAAGCCATGTAATTCAGGAATCAAGGACGGAAAATTCGGAAAGGGAACCAAGTTTCTTAAGCTGCTCCACTATTCCGCTGTATTCAACGTTTGCCGGCGTCTTTACCGAATAGCGGATTATGATCTGGCTTGTCCTTACAACGCGGCTTTCGTTGGCATCAAGAACGTGAATGCCGTGACCTTCAAGAACCTTGCGCACATCCTCAAGGTTTACGTCGTCCTTTTCAAAGAACAGCTGCAGGGTCTTTTCACGGGAAGCCGGGAAAAACTTAAGTTCAATTGACTCAAGGAATTTCAGAAGCCCAAGGCACAGGAACAGTGTAAAGGCAACAGGCACGTAAAGGCCGGAACCAATGGCAAGACCAAGGGAAGCTGCCATCCAGATGATTGCAGCGGAAGTAAGGCCCTTGATGTTAAGTCCGGTTTTCATTATGGCACCACCACCAAGGAAACCAATGCCGCTTATGACGCCTGCCGCAATGCGTGTGGAATCCCCGGTAAACACCTTTGTACCTTCATTAAGCTCGGACATGTAGCAGGACAAAATGGAAAGAAGGGTTGCAGAAACCGAAATCAGGAACAGGGTCCTCATGCCGATGACCTTGTTGTGCTTCTGCCGTTCAAAGCCAAGGAGAACTCCGCACAGGGCCGAAACCATAAGCTTTATTATGCTGTCCACCCAAAAATTAAATTCCATGATTTCCCTCCATTATGATGTAGCCGCTAAAATGCCTGCATCCTGAATATCAAGCCGCTACCTGCGGAACAGACCAAACTTCTTGCCCGGCTTGGAAGCAGGAATTTCCGACTCTGGTTCAGGAATGCTAGGGCGGGTTGCACCGGGACGAACCCACCTGACCTTCTGCCTGTTTTCCGGAGCCTTTGGGGAGCCGGATTCAGAATCAAGGTAGGAACAAAGCCACCTTCCAGTCTCGTCATCACGGCGGAAGCCTTCCATATTGCTGTCACCCCTGATGAGCACGACGTTCACAAAAATGGAATCCTGGCAGACTGCCGCAAGGTTTTCTGCAAATGCTGCAAAGGAAGCAGCACCCGAAGCAACCACTGGAGAAGCAATGGGGCTCAGCCCGTTTTTCTGGGCAGGGTTATAGAGAACGTCCAGCTGGTTTGGCGTATCCTTCAGGAGGAACACCAGGGTTCCAGGTCCATCTTCCGTGTCACGGCGCTTGAATGCATTGAGGACTTCCAGGGCAAGATACTGATAGCCTGCAATCATTTCATCACAGCCGCGTACGATTTCCTCGGAATCCATCTTCTCTGCCTTGGACGCATACCATTCTTCATCAAAATAAAGGACGGCTTCATCCATCCTTCCAAAAATGGAAGATGTCTGGAGCACAAGGGAACGTGCAGAAAGTGGCGAAGACTTATTCCATTCAATGGTACAGATGCCCGACTTTGCTTCCTGGGCCTTTTCTTCTTCGTAGGCAGACTGCTTTGCCTTACGTTCTGCAATGGTGAGTTTTTTTGTTTCTTCTGAATCCGAGCGCAACCCGGAAACAATAATCTGACGGCCGGAAAAGGCAATTCCATCAGTGAAACTGCCAGCTTCCGGCATGTATTTTCCTGCAACCAAAATCGTCTTATTCATAAAGACAATTATAGCAGAAAAACCAAGTGTTAGCAAAATGGGGCAACTCTAGCACTCCGTTCTTCCTTCCCAGTTGGCGGAATTTATGCGGTCGTGTTCCAGTACGGCATCAAAATCTGCAACAGGGTCACAGTATTTTTCAATCTGGAGGGCCGTTGTGTGAAGCCGCTTGATGCACTGGCTCTTGTCATTGTAGCCCAACCTTGATTTTTCAATGGCATCTCCAAGAATGCGTATGCTTTCATCATAAACCCTGAGTGGAACGGGAAACGGATGGCCGTCTTTTCCACCGTGGGCAAAACTGAACCTTGCAGGATCCTTGAACCGGGAAGGAGTTCCGTGGATGACTTCGCTTACAAGGGTCAGGGACTGCAGCGTACGGGGGCCAAGACCCGGAGTAAGAAGCAGGCTTTCAAAGTCCTTTGGGTCCGTCTCATAGGCTGTTGCAAGAACCCCTCCAAGGCGCTTTAAGTCCACGTCTTCCGCCCTCACGTCATGATGGAATGGCATTACTATGCTGCGGTCGCTGGCATTGGCAGTCAACGAACCATCGGTAGCCCCGGAATTTTGACTAACTAACGTTAGTTTGGAACCCATGTTTTCCGGCAGTCCAAGCTCCTGAATCTTCTTGAATTCCCCGATGATCTTGTCTGGAGACTCCTTTGCAATGGTAAGAATGCCGTATCTTGTCTCCTGGGCGTTTAACGCTGTTAAATTAAGAATCTGACCCTGGTTTTCACCGGTGACTGCAGCGTGGGGTTCTTCTATAAAAGACTTAAGGTTTTCCGAGCACCAGTGGTAACGGCGGGCAGTCCTGGTCTGGGTGTTCATTCCCTGCTGGACTACGGCCCAATCACCTTCGTTGCTCAGGATAAAGTTGTGCTGGTAAAGCTGGAATCCGTCCTGAACGGCAGTGCTGTCAACCTTAGCCACAAGCTTGCTGTTATTGACCAGCTGGTCACCGTCAAGACCCGTTGCATTGGCAAGGAACATGAGTTCTTCCGGCGTCCGCCTGGAATACTTTCCCCTGCCGCCGCACACGCAAAGGCCAAAGTCCCTGGCCCGGGCATTTATGCCGCGCTTAAGGGCATACATTACGCTGGTGGTTATTCCGCTTGAATGCCAGTCCATGCCAAGAACCGCCCCAAGGGACTGAAACCACAGGGGGTCGCTCAGACGGCGCAGGACTTCCTTTTTTCCATACTGAATGAGAAGGGATTCAACAATCAATGTGCCCAGGTCCCGCATTCTGTCTGCAAGCCATTTTGGCACTATCCCGGTATGAAGGGGAAGGTCTGCATGTCCCGTGCTTCTTGCCATTTACCCAAGGCACCCCATGCCGTTTAAGATTATGGATGCAGCAACAGTTGCAGCTGTTTCAGTGCGCATGACGCGGCTGCCCATTCCAAGGAGGACAAAGCCTGAATCCTTCATGAGGGCGCGTTCTGAAGATGTCCATCCCCTTTCACTGCCAATGGCAGCAACTGCTCCACAATCCCTGTCAAAGGAAAGGGAACCCAGGTTTGTGGACGGCTCAATATTATCAAGGGCACAAAGTTTTATTCCCGAAGGGGAATTGGCCCTGACGTATTCAATGCAATCCTTCAGGGACTTGTGAATGAAAAGTTCCGGGATATGGGTGGATGCCGCCTGAACTGTTCCATCGTAAAGCATCCTGCGCCCTGCATCTGTCGTTGCAAGATCTGAAGACAGGTATGATTTTTCCGTAAGCTCCGTGGCCGTAAGATGGACTTCGCAAACTCCAAGGGCTGCCATGTCCCGCAGGAGCCTCTTGAGCTGGATGGGACGTGGAAAGCCAATGATCATCTTAAGGGGAAAGAGGTTCTTTCCATCTGTTTCTTCCGTAAAGTCAAAGAAAATTTTTCCTTCCTCAACTTTCGTTATGACAGCCCTGCCAGCTTTTCCACCGGCAACTCCGGCAGCAAAGGATTCCCCTTCCTTTTTATGGAGAACCTTGATGATATGCTGGCCACGCTCATCCTTGACAGAAAGAGGCTTGTTCAGTTCTTCCGGGAAAAAAAGGCAGATGTTCATTTAGATAAACTTCCTCAATTCCTGGTGGCTTACAGACTGGGTTTTTACGGAAACAATGTAGGAACCGAATATTGCCGTAAGAGCATCGATTCCGCATGCAAAGGCACAGATCAGCGGAGCTGCATTCTTAAGGAGAAGGTATCCTGATTCAAAATTGCGTCCGTAGAGAAGGCACATGGAAGTAATTGCAACAAAAGGCCCGCCTGCAGGAATTTCCCCAAGGGCAAAGGAAAGAACAAAGGAAACAAGGCCTATCCAGATTGCGTCTGCAACGGGAATGCCCAGGCTGGAATATGAACGCAGAATAAGGATGAAGCATATTACCTGAACAAGGGCTGCCCCACCACGTCCGAAAACTGAAAACAGCGGGAATGTAAATGCATTGACCCTGCGTCGGATGCCAAGGCTTTCCTTACCGTGGCGCAATGCAAGTGCAAGCGAAAGGTTCGTGTCCCCGGAGAAAAATGCCACAAGGAAAGGACACACGGCGGCATACAGAACCCTGTAGGGATGGGTCTCATGGCACAAAAGGCGAAGGATGACCGGATAGAGGACGAATGCCACAAGAAGGAGGTTTACCGTAAGCATGATGATAAGGTAGTTGTAAACCCCAGTCCTTATGATGGCAATGGAATCCCAGGTCCACTTTGTCATTACGGCAATCATTCCGACTGCAAGAAGCTCCGTAAAGAATGACATTACGATGTACATGACCCTTGCAAGGGAATCAAAAAGAACCACGGCAGGTTTTGCGGCACTTTTTTCACCGGCAGCTGCAAACCCTATGAGGAGTGCAAAGGCAAAGGCCGGAAGAAGGTAGGCTCCGTCAATGAGGGATTCAAATCCCGAGAAGGGAAAAAGCTTTGTAATCAGGGTGACCCATGTAAAGCTTGCGGCTTCACTGACGCGCTCAGTCGTAATTGGAATGCGTGGAAGCTTTACGAGGAATGCAGACACAACGCCCAGGAGCATGAGGATGAATGAAGTGCATGCAATGGTTCCAAAGGTCCACATGGAAGTCTTTAGGATCATCTTTTCCTCGCGAATCCTGTAACATGCAGATACGACGGAAAAGAAAAGCACCGGCACAAGGGTAAATCGTCCCAGGCGAATTACAAGTTCTACGGCGAAGGAAATGATGTTCTGCGTGCGGTTTCCCACCTGCGGAAAAAGAAGTGCAAAGGCAAGGCCAATGCCGATGCCAATAAGATATTTAAGCCAAAGTTTCATTGTTTATCCCCAACTGATTCAGGCTGCACCCAAAAAAGCAGAAGCCCCTGGATGCATCCCTCATCATGATATTTTCTATATATTCGTGATTTTTTCAAGCAGTGCCTGGCATCCTTCAAGGACGTCGTCATAAGTTTCATCAAAGTTATGGGTGTACCAGGGGTCTGCAATATCTCCGGGCCGGGAGGTAAAGTCAAGGAGCAGGCTTACCTTCTGATCCGGGTCGCCCCCAGTAATGGCAAGGATGTTCCTGTAGTTCCAGCGGTCCATGCCTATGATGAAGTCAAAGTCCCGGTAGTCGGATTTTCTCATCTGACATGCCCGGTGTTCCAGCACAGGCACTCCAACCTGACGGAGCTTTCGGACCGTTCCCGGATGGGGCGGATTGCCGATTTCTTCCGTGCTGGTTGCCTTCGATTCAACATGGATGGAATCATCAAGGCCTGCTTTCTTTACCAGGTCCTTCATTACGAATTCAGCCATGGTGGAACGGCAGATGTTTCCATGGCAGATGAATAAAATTCTTGTCATATCTTTTTCCTTGGTCCTATTCCAGGATTGTTATTTCTACACGGCGGTTCTGGGCTTTTCCCTGGGGCGTTGAATTTGATGCCACAGGTTTTGTTCCCCCCGAGCCCTTGGTGATTATGCTTTCGGACTTTACGCCGCGCCTTGCCATTTCACGGGCAATGGACTGGGCACGTTCCATTGAAAGATTCATTTCTCCCGTCGGATTTCCAGTGGAAGCCGTATGCCCTTCAATCAGGATCATCTGGTCCGGGACAAGCCTTAGGACTTCTGCAATCTGGTCAAGCCTTGTGCTTTCTCCGCCAAGAAGGTCTGCGCTGTCCGGCTTGAACTTAAGGTTCTGCATGGTGAGCCTGATGCCTGCATCCGTGCTTTCAACAGTTACACTGGCCCCGGAGGAAGACCTGGAAGAAGACGGAGAATCTGTCCCAGCCGTACCCGTGCCACCTGTCCTGCTGCCAGATGCAGTTCCACCTGCTGCGGTACTGTCACCGCCAGAAACTGTACCCCTTTCGCCGGATGATCCAGAGGCAAGGGCCAGTGGGGCGCCACCCGTCATGCCAGAATCAAGCATTTCCTGTATTTCCCTTGCAGACTTTTTCCGGCCTGCCGGGGATTGCTGTCCCTGGGCTGTACTTCCAGCTGGAGCAGCTGTGCCTGTGAAACCGTCAGGGTCACCTGCAGAAGCGATGTCACCTGCACCAAATCCACCTGTAAAGCTGGGCTCTTCTGTTGAGCCGGAACCTTCCGAACTACCGTTAGTTAGTTGCCCATTCCTTGCACTCATATCATCTTCAAAGCCATTACCCATGGTATCAGAACCTTTTTCTGCACTGGAACCAGCAGGAAATTCCCCGGGATTAGACAAACTATCGTTAGTTAGTCCCCTCTCCCCGGCCATATCACCAGCATCAGCCGACGCAAGGGCATTTTCCATTCCACCTGAACCTTCATCCTGGCTTGCACCACTGTCCCCAAGTATCTTTTCCAGTTCCTTTTCAGACAGGGATGCCACCCTTTGCAATGCCGGAATAAGCTTGCTCCTGTCAACAGCCGGCGGGTATTCCGTAAACATGGAAACTGTACCCCTAAAGGTAATGCTGTTACCATCCATGTAAAAGAAGGTTTCATCAATCATGTCCCGGATTACAAGGGCGTTTCCGGTACGCTTGCTTACATACATGGTGGCCTTGTGGCTCCCCTGGGCAGACTTAAGTTCCCTGTCACCATGATAGTCGGTGTATGAAATTCCATAGCGGGTTGCCCACTGGGCAGAAAAGACGTATACCGGTTCATCATGGAAAACTTCATCACGCAGGTACGTGTATTCAACATAAACCGGAATCTTCGTAAGGACTCCCTTGTTCAATGGGTCAACGACACGCTCAGCCTTTGCCTGCCATTTGTCACCTGGAGAAACTGCATTCTTACTGTAGGCCGGAAAGCTCCTGTATGATGGAAAGCCCTCGTCACGAATCATGAAAAGTTCCCCGTCCGGAGTGATCCTAAAGCTTGAAGGAATGGAATTGTTAAGTCCAAAGCCAACTTCCGAGCGGTTCCTGTGCACTTCCTCGGAAAGATAGAAATTCCCCTCGTAAAAGCGGTCACAGTAGCGGCCACCCTTTGGAACCGGCACCGGCGAAATGAATGAACGCACCTCACGGTTTACAAGGCCAACATACTTGTTGTTGTCATAACGCCTTAAGTCAGTTCTTTCTATATATACATAACTTCCCGAACCGTTGTACTTAAGCACGGCCTTCTGGGAAAAAGCAAGGGCTGCACAGACAGCCACGGCAAAAAATGCAAGACACTTCTTCATTCTTTCATTATCGGCAACACGGCAGGGTCATTTGAAGGTTTCATTTGATATATTCCCATGTTCATGATATTATAGAAGAAAATAAAAACTGAAATTACAGAGAAAAAAGTTTTATATGATCATGAATAACATTGTCCTTGTTTCCTGCCTGGAAATTGGGATTTTTTGCATTGCGATTCTCCTCATAATCTTAAACACCCTTGTCAAATCCAACTACAAACGCATGGAACAGTTCCTTTCCTTTAGGGTAATTGTTTCCATCCTGGTTTACACGAGCCTTAACATCTGCAAGGTTTTCTTCCTCAATTTTGACGTATCCCTTAAATTCAGTTTTGCAAAATCAATTCTTGCAGCACTTTATTACCCTTCCATCGTAGCCATGTCCATGTCCTGGTTCATCTATAGCGAATACACCATGAATTTAAAATTCTTCCTTAATAAGAAGCTTACTCCATTCCTCATCTATCCGACCCTATTCTCTCTTGTACTGTCCAGTCTGTCCCTCAAGACCGGCTGGATTTTTGACTTTACAAAGGGAGGAAACAACCATGGGTCTTTTTTCTGGGCCTTTATGTCTGTACCGCTGCTCCTTATGATTATCCCACAAATTCAAAGCCTAAAAAAAATCACCACAGATCACAATTCCAGACAAAACAGCGCCATTCTTTCAGTTTTGCTGTACTCGACCATAGCTGTCATATTCAGCCTGCTTCAGATTTTCTTCAACAACCTGCCTATCCTGTGCGTTATGCTCACCCTTTCCGTCCTTAAAAACTACATGATGCGCCTGTCCCGCATGGTTTCCCTGGATCCCCTTACAAACATCAGCAATCGATACCAGTATGAACTTTATATTTCCGACAGAATCAAGAAAATCAGGAATGACGACGAAAGGCTTTTTCTTTTTCTCATCGACATAAACTGCTTTAAGAAAATCAACGATACCTATGGCCACACTGAAGGAGACCGAGCCCTCATAACTGTTGCCAACTCCCTGAAAAAAATTTCAGAACACCGCAATGCCTTCATCTCACGATACGACGGAGACGAGTTCATACTCCTGTTCACAACTGATGACGAGCTTGATGTCCTTAACCTTAAGGTTGAGCTTCAGGATGTTTTGTTCACCATGTCCCAGAACCTGCCTTACACCCTCATGATCAACACGGGAATTGCAGAGTACAAGCCGGAATACAAGAATGCCGCAGAATTCCTTTCTTCTGCAGAGACGGAACTTTGCAAGATCAAAAAGCGACGCTCCTAAGAACTGGCTGCCGGCAGATTTGCTTTGTGAAAGCAGGCTGAACATCACATTTTTTCCTGCATCATTCATTTTTATGTTGATTTTTCGCATTTTTATCATGATAATATTTGCATGAATTATTTTGACAGCGACTTTAACATTCCTTTCAAGGCTGCAGTCTTTGACGGAACCACAAAATCAGTCCTTACGGAAAGCAGGGAATTTTCCGGCAGTCTCCTGGACCAGTACAAAAAGGCCCTTGAATACATTTGTTCCAAGGCACCGGAAAGCATCAGTCGCCAGTGCATTGCAGAAGCCCTTGCCAATGCCATTGCCCACAGGGACTATTCCATCAGCGGAAGCAGCATAGCAAGCATTTTTGACGACAGGATTGAATTCATGTCCCTTGGGGGTCTTGCAGGCAGCCTTACCCTTCCGGACATCCTGAACGGAGCATGCAGCTGCCGTAACCCGGAAATTTCCACAGAATTCCACAAGGCAAAAATCATGAACAACCTTGGAAGCGGAATACAGAAAATCCAGAGCGCATACGATGAATACAGCGATTTCTGCAGACCGCAGTTTTCCGTCTTTCCATCCAGCGTCCTTGTAATACTCAAGAGTCCGGATTACGAAGCAATGTCCGATGCAGCAGGGGAAAAGGACACCATGGCACTGCCTGTAAGCATTGCGCCGGAAGAAAAGGTCATGGCACTGTTCAAGACCAGGGCGGAAATCACACGCCGCGATGTTGAGCTGATCCTACATTCATCAAGCTTTCCTGCACGCCAGCTGCTCCTTAAGCTTCTTGAACAGGGAAAAATCAAGGCCATAGGCAGCGCAAGGGCCACAAAATACATAAGGGCCACAGACTCGCTTTGATGAATCTTTGCCAATGACATTTTTTTCCTGGAGACAACCTATGACAAGATATTGGACCATGCCAGAAATTCAGTCCGTAAACAGACTGCCGGCAAGAAGCCACCTTATTCCCTACGAAAGCCCTGAACTTGCAACTGCCGAAGCTGCGGCAGGACCTGAAGGATGCCCTGAATGCAAAAGCTCCTTCTACCTGAACCTTGACGGTACCTGGGACTTTGCATTCTTTGATTCACCACTGAAATCCCCGGAAACAGGTTATCAATGGAACAAAATAAAGGTTCCCTTAAGCTGGACAATGCAGGGCTACAGCACGCCCCACTACACAAACCAGATCATGCCCTTTGACAGCGTTCCGCCCAACGTGCCGGAAGAAAATCCAACAGGCTGGTACAGAAAGACCCTGCGAATTCCACAGGAATGGAAAGACCGCCGTATTGTCCTCCACATTGGGTCTGCCGAAAGCGTGGTAATACTTTACGTCAACGGAATCGAAGCTGGAGTTTCCAAGGACAGCAGGCTTCCATGCGAATTCGAGCTCAATGAATTCCTGACCCCCTTACAGTCCCAGGGCCTTGAGGATCTTGAAATCATCATTAAGGTTGTGCGGTGGTCAGATGCTTCCTATGTGGAAGACCAGGACCAATGGTGGTTTGGAGGAATCCACAGAAGCGTTTACCTTTACTCCACGGAAAAAGTTTTCATTCAGGATGCATCAGCCCTTGCAAGAATTCAGGACGACTGCGGAATCATTCCACTGGAAGCAAGCCTTGGCTATTCCGACCTGAGTGGAACAAGGATCTGTGCAATGCAGGGGGAGCTGGACCGGATGGAATTTTCCATGCACTGGTCAGTATGCCCCATGGAGGGAACAGGAAGATCTTCCAGGGCCGGAATGCAAATCCTCTGCGGTCAAATTGAATGCAGCCTTGACGTACGCAACACACTGGCACAGGCAGCAGCAGAAATTTCAATTCCCCATGTAAAAAAATGGAGCCACGAAGAACCTAACCTTTACCTGGTTACACTGAGCCTTTATACAAAAGAAGGCCGCCATGTTGAATCCACGGCTTTTATCACCGGGTTCAAGACCGTTCAAATAAAGGATCGCCAGCTCCTGCTGAACGGAAAGGCTGTCTACATTCACGGAGTAAACCGCCACGAACACAACGATGAAACTGCAAAGACCCTGACCACAGAAGAAATGGTCCGCGACCTGATGCTCCTTAAGAACCACAACTTTAATGCCGTAAGGACCTGCCATTATCCCGACGACGAACGATGGTACGAACTGTGCGACAGATACGGAATCTGGATAATGGACGAAGCAAACATAGAAAACCACGGATTCTACGATGTCATGAGTCGGGGAGAACTTTGGCTTAATGCATACGTGCAGCGCGTCCAGAGAATGGTACGTAGGGACAAAAACCACCCATGCATCTTCTGCTGGTCCCTTGGCAATGAAAGCGGCAACGGGCAAAACCATCATGCAACGGCAGCCTGGATCCGTGGCTACGACCCAACGAGAATAGTTCACTACGAAGGATTTGTCCGCCCGTTAATCCACCAGGGAAACTTTACCCTGGAAAGCCTTGGCTACGGCAAGGGCCTGACAGACCTTATCTCCCCCATGTATCCAACCATTGACCTGATAAGGGAATATGCGCTGCAATGCCAGGACTACAGGCCCATCATCATGTGCGAATATTCCCATGCCATGGGGAACGCAAACGGATCCCTCAAGGACTATTGGGAAACAATCGAAAGCACCCCCGGACTTCAGGGCGGATTCATCTGGGACTGGATTGACCAGGGAATTCTTGACAGGGAAAAAACTGACGCCGACCCCAACGGACAAAAGCACTGGAAATACGGCGGCGACTTTGGAGACTCCCCTACGGACTGGGACTTTTGCCTTAACGGAATCCTTTTTCCAGACCAGACTCCAAAGCCCGTCATGGCGGAATGCAGGAGGCTTTTCTCACCGGCAAGGATCAAGGCCGTCACACAAACTGTTACGCCTGCGCTACCGGCCGATTTTGAAATCCAAAACAGGTTTGACTTTTTACCGCTAGACACCCTTAACTTAAAATGGAGCCTTTTGGCAGACGGAATTACAGTCCTTGAAGGAAACTGCCATCTTGACGGCACGGCACCAGGCAAGACCATGAAGCTTTCCCTGCAGGAACTTTTTCCAGCCGCATCAAGAGTTGATTCCAATGCAGAGCTATGTCTTAATGCAACCTTTACGTGGGCCAGGGACACAGGATTTGCAAAAGCAGGAGATGAATGTTTTACCGACCAAATCCTGCTCCGCCCGGGAAACATGGTTACCGCTGCATCTGACGCCGGAATTAAAGGCAGACCGGAGGAAACCCCAACGGCAGCATCGCAAGTTCCATTCATCAGAACCATGGAACCAACGGTCACCCATGCCGTCACTGAAAACGAATGCATTAAAAACAAAATCAATGAAATCAACATTGAGCCCGTTACCTGGGATTTTGCAAACAAGCCGACCCGCCAGTGGTACAACACGGGGCTTCTTGAAAGCAGGGCAGTTCCTACGGCCCATGATCCCTTTACATTCATCCTCCAGGGAACAAAGGAAGGAAAGGAATTTTCATTTGGAACATGCAACATAAGGACAATCACCACAGTGACAGGTTCTGGAACCACAACAAAACTGACGGCTGCATTTGACCTTAAGGACACGGTTGAAGAATATCCAAGGGCAGGCCTTACGTTCCTGATTCCAAGCGATTTTGAAGACATCCAATGGTACGGACGGGGCCCCCACGAGAATTACAGCGACAGGAATTTTGCAGCCCTAAAGGGATTGCATTCAAGTTCAATCAAGGACATGGGCGTGCCATACATAGTTCCCCAGGAAAACGGTCTCAGGACAGGAACAAGCTTCATAAGCCTTAATGGCGGCGGAAGGAAGATTCAGATCAAATCCCAGAAGGAATTTTCATTCAGCATATTGGCCCATTCAACACAGCAGCTTCTTAAGGAAAAGCACACATGGCAGCTTAAGCCATGCCCTGACGGATTCTGGTACCTTACGATTGATGCTGCCCACAGGGGAGTTGGAACTGGAGCATGCGGCCCTGACACCCTGGACAAATACAAGGTAAGACCCGGAAAATATGTGCTGGAACTTGAGATAAAAGAAGAAATCCTGTAAAAAAAACGGCAGACCACAAACCGTGAATCTGCCGTTTTAACAATAAGACTGGGTAAAATCTGAACCCTATCACTTCGAATGCTTAAAATAGGAATCCTTGTTTTCTCCGTCATAAACAATGTAATGGCCCTGAGTTGCCTTAATCTGACCGTTTTCAATGGTTATTTCTACGATATAGTTTTTATAGGATTCCTTAACCTTTGTGTCCTCATGAAATTTTCCAAAATTAAGAAGATACATTGCCTCAAAATGCCTTTCATAGGTCATCTTTACAACATTAGTATCGGAAGTATCCTTTGTTGCATCCCCCGTATAGGTACCATGCCCAAAATATGCATCCTTTATGCTGTACTTGGAACATGTAGCATAGACCTGGAATTTTCCATCAGCACAAAAATTTACCTTGAAAGTCATGGTATCCGTTCCACCGGCATAGGTAATGATAGCATTAAGTTTAGCTGGAGCCGGGCCATTGACATACTGGTCTTGCTGATACTGCTCCGGATTTTTTTGATAAACACTGTCATCATCGTCATCAACATCATTCTTGCAGCCCGTTGAAAAAAACAGCATGGCCAAAACCGAGAAAATAGCAGCAGCCTTAAAAATCGTCTTCATGCATACCTCCGAAAATACACATGGTCAAATGCACTTTTTATCAAACCCCTAAAACTGAGATTTATGGATTTACCACCATATTATACGACTTTATCCAGATTTCTTCCATAGAAATATTCTTATTGCCTTTTTTTTACAGGAAAACTCCATAAATACAGGAAGTACCATGAATGCAGCAAATGGTTCAGCAATGATTATGCTTTATTATTTTTCAATTCTGACATATAAGTTCCTGTCGTTTTACAATAAAACTTAGGAGTTCCAAATGACATACGCATATTTAAGGGTGAGTACAAACCACCAGGACCTTCAAAACCAGAAACATGGAATTGAAAAATGGTGCATCAACAAAAACATTCATGTAGATGAATTCATCAATGACCATGCCAGCGGAAAAACTGATCCCCGTTGCCGCAATCTTGGAAAACAGCTTGAACTAATGGACAAAAACGATGTACTGATTTGCAGTGAACTATCCCGCCTTGGAAGATCCCTGTTCATGATCATAAAAATACTCGAAGACTGCATGAACAGGGGAATAAAAGTCTATTCCATAAAGGAAGGCTATGAGCTTGGAAACAACATAACAAGCAAGGTAATGGCTTTTGCCTTTGGAATCAGTGCAGAAATTGAACGCGACCTGATCAGCCAACGTACGAAAGAAGCATTGCAAAGAAAAAGAGCCCAGGGTTATAAACTTGGCAGGGCTGCCGGCACCAGATGTCGGCTCAACCCAAAGTGCAGCAAAAACCATGACAAGCTAATTCAATGGCTTAAAAACGGTGTTGGCAAGAGAGAGATTGCACAACGCCTTGAAATCAACCTGAATACCCTATACCGATATCTTACCTATACCGGTCTGCATGTTCCCAAAACAAACCGCGGCATCCCATGGCAAAATGGAATTTATAGATAACCCTGTTTGTTCCGTATATAACCAAGGTTGAAACGAAACTGTCTGGCTTGAAGAAGAACAATCCTTCTGTTTATGACAGAACTGCCCTTGGACATTATCCAATTTCTGCTGAAGAGACGATAAAAATTTCAGGATTCAATCTTGGAACCAGTGCCACTGTAGCAGATGAAAAATCCAATACGGCAACTTTGTCAAACGGGGAATTACCTTTGGGTGCTTTGGTGTCAGGAAAATGGTCAATTACTGTAGGTGGTGTCAAGTCAATAAACAATATTAATGACAATAACGCTAATGGAATGACTGTAACAAAGACTTCTGGAGGAATTAAAGTTAAAAAGCCGCTTAAGGAAGCAACCAAAGCTGAATTGCCAAATTACTACAACAGCAAGAGTAATGGAGACAATAACCTTCTTCTTACCGATGACTTCGTTGTTGATGTATGGCAATTCAACAAGCAGGCTGCAAGACCGATTTCCGGTGTTATCAGTGACCCTGTGATGAAGATCAATCCAAAGACAAATGAACTTGGATTTGCCTTTACAAACGGACCTCTGTACTTCTCAATGCCTGGAACTGTCGCTGAGGCAGAAGATAAACGTAATGCTGCCGGATTTAATTCCTATGCCTACTGGCAGGGAAGCTATGACTTCATGAGTTCTGTTGGATTTGCCTATGATAGCGAAGGACACACTTATGGTTGTGCAGCTGGTGGTGATATTAACGAAACTGATGCCGATCGCTTCTCGTTCATGACAGACAGGTGGGGCATAAGTGGAGCAGCTACAGGTGGATCTTATGGTGGAACAAATGCTATACGACTGGAAACAATTGCCCAGTATGGCGATTCTGCTGGTAATGGAACAGGCACCTTGAACTTTGATAAAAACAGGATTAAGAGTCCTTCTATTGCTACATCACGTGGAACAAATTCTACGAATATCTATATGGCATACTATGACAACCTGAACGAAGAAATTCGCTTTAGGTATGGTAATCTTGGAGATACAACAAAGAAGGGCAATTTACCAAAGGTTTGGAATTTGTATGCAGAATTCAATGATTTCTGGGATGACTATACAGTCAATAGGGTAAGTACAACAAATGGTAACTGGAATGGCGGTACTTATAACTACTATCACTGTAATATTCCTATAAGTGGTGAAAATGACAACTCATTGGGTAATGCTGGTGAATATCTTGGAATTGATGTTGCAAAGAGCGCATCCGGAAATGATGTTATTGTCATGTGCTGGTATGATTCAGTTGCAGGTTCATTAATGTATACATATAATGAAAATCCAACTGCAACAAAGAAAGTGACAACTAACGGAATTGATACATACCTCTCTGTTAATCAGGGCAGAAACAAAACTAACTGGCATAATGCAACAACCGTAATGGAAGATGTTGGAGAATACTGTCAGATTGCAGTTGACAAGAATGGAGGAATCCATATTGTTGCATACGATGGAAATTCCGGTGACCTGGTTTATGCCTATGCGCCATCTTACAGTGGAACGTTTACGACTTGTATTGTAGACTCTTACGCAATCGTCGGTCAGAATATCACTCTTGATGTTGCCTTGAATGATTCCGGAGTTGCAGTTCCTTACATTGGTTACTACGGACTTTCATCTGCCAAGCCAAAGATTGCATACCTTGCAGATCCTACAGCATTCTATGCAGGAACTCAGGTAGATGGAGCAAGTGATGATGTTTATACTGGAGTTTGGGAAGTATCCCTTGTTCCAACAACAAGTAGGGTTCCACAGGATCGCGTAAATGTTGGTGTATGGAAGGGTACGGACGGCAAGAAAACGAACTCTTCTACAGGAACAGACAGCGCAGGCCAATACTTTGGAACTTGTCATGGAAATGGTACTTCAAATCCGGTACTTGCATATCAGAGAAGACAAAGTTCAACATCAGGCTTTATCGAAACTGCCCAGATGAAATAAACTGGCATATTGAAGTCCCGTTAGCCATTGTGTACCAGAACATGAATCTGCGCACAATGGCTTTTTTTATTAAAAAATGTTTCTCTTGTTATTTTGAAAAAAACTACTTGATAACAAAACAGCCACGGATTACTCCGTGGCCGTAGTATTTTAGGCTTCTACGGTTTTAACGCATCTGTGCAGTTTCGATTGTGTCGCCGGAAGAACCGTTCTTAATTGCATAACCAAGGACAGGATTCTTTGTACCGTTGCCGTAACACTGACCGTATGATGTTGAATTGTAACCTTTGGCATCATTTGAAGTTGCTGAAGTTCCAGTTACACTGTTTGCTAAAGTACCTGAATTCTTCCATACACCAATGTTGATGTCGTTGTGCTGGTTAGACTGCATTTCGATAACTTCAGCACTTGGTACTACAGAAATTTCCCAGTTTCCGGTTACTTCGTCATCAATGGAACCCTGAATGTCATCACCAGATTTAGATGTTAAGTCTACAACACATCGTGCGTACTTTGGCTTGATACAGCTTGTGGCATAGTAACCAATATATGGAACTGGTTTATCTCCTACAAGTGCAACATCCAAAGTAAGGTTTGAACCAACTACACCGTTTGCATCTACGACACAAGTCTTAAAGTCGCTTGATGATGCAGCCACACCTTTCTTTGCAGAAGGAAGATATGCATAGCACAAATCAAGGTTTGTAGGATCGTAAGCTGCAATATGAACGCCACCATTAGCATCAACTGCAACTTTACAGTATTCACCTGCAGTATCGTAATCTGTTCCTGAGAATACAGCTACTGGTGTTGACCAGCCAGCAAATGTTGTATCTCCAGAACGATCTATTAATGGTGTAGTATTATAACTATAATATAGAGTTCTATCACTTCCATACCAAGTCGCTACTACAACATCATTATTGTTAGGAATAACTCCTAAAGATACATATTCCCCGGCCGGTCTTGTAACTGCACCGCCTGAGAATGAAGGGCTTGAATCTCCCATAGCAATCATGCTGACTTGATCCTTTCTATAGTTATACATTGAATTCACATCATAATCTTTTATATCACCTCTAAGCCTTATATTAGAAGTTTTAATTTTTACATAAATCAAATCATTAGGAGTTCTGTTTTGGTTACCTCCAGCAGCTTGAGTATAACTTCCAATAGGAAATGCAACCGCATTTTTTTCATTGTCTGCATCAATTCTAAAGCAGAATTTTCTAGTGTTAACAGCTGTAGGATAGCGGCCTTTGACAGTATGTTTAGTACCACTGGCGAATACTATATTTCCAGCAGCATCCTTCGCATCTACATTATTTCCATCTTTATCACAGAAATAAAACTCTGCTCCATTTTCAACTATACCTTCAGGAATATATACCCATCCATAGCGCCATCCATTTCCATTTGAGTCTGTATACTGCACTTGAGCAACAACCCAGTCAGAATCTGTACTTTCATTAAATGTTCCTGCCTTAAACCTGACTTCATCACTCATGGAATCATAATAAGAGAGATAAACATTAGTAGCATTGTCATGTACAGTTGTAACTAATGATGGAGATTTAATTCTTTGCTTATCAAAACTTGGTGTTCCGTCAATGTTATAACCGATAGATTCCAGTCTTAATGCATTTTGAGCATTATACATACCATTCTGTCCATGCTCACCTATTCCGAATCTACTTGTCATAAAGCAGAATTTATCTGCTGTATATGAATTTATATCACCACCAGCAGCGACACCATAAGAATTGCCAAGTGCATCATAAGCAAATCCTACTGATGTGAAGAAGTCAAAACTTCCTGCCCAATACTGATAAGAATAATCCTGACTTGTTGAACTTCCACCCATACTGAAATACAACGGGCCGTTTACAAATGCGAATCCAATCTTACCGTCGGTTGGGCGAATCTTCATTACAGGCTGTTCAATCTTTCCAGAGATTGGAACTGCAGCCTGTGAGTTGAATTCCCAGACGTCAAAGTATACGTCATCCGTCAGCAGGTTGTTGTTTGAGTTGTTTGGTTGCCTGTTGTAAGCATAGCTGTTCTTTATTGCATAAGAACTCTTGTCCGTAATTGCTGTTTCGTATGAACCGCGGGCATTATTGTTGTTGATGTTGTTAATTGAGTTTACTCCAGCTACAGTAACAACGAGCGGTGCAGATTTTCCGCCTGTTAGTGCATCGTCAGAGGTAGTCAACGAACCGACATCAACACTGGTGTTTGTTCCCAGGTTAAAGCCGCTGATTGTAACAGTTTCTGATGTACCTGCACTGCCAGACCTTGTCTTTGTAACAACCCTTACCGGATAGTGACCCAGGGCTGTTCTTGAATACATTGTAGGTGTCTTCTTTGAAAGCTTGGTCAATGCCGTTTCAACCTTGGTTATATACGGAACAACGTCCATGGTATATGAGTCGTTGTGCAATGTCGGGTCTTTACATGTTGCATCTTTTTTAAGATCATCTTCATCGGCCGCAGTTCTTTGTCTTGCAGTTCTTCCGTCAGAAGTGTTATCGCTTGAGTCAAGTGCCACTACCTTTGCTACTACACCGATCTTTGTGAGGGATGTGATTGCAACCTGGGTGTCGACAGTAAGTTCCCACGAAATCTTGTGTCCGCGCTGGTCAAAATATGCAAGGCTGTCCTTTGATGCAAAGTTATTTGTCGGATGGAAGTAGTTGCCTGCAGTGTCAGGAGTTCTTGTACCGGAAGCATCAGTTTCGCCGCCTGTCATCTTTGTGGCACCTGCCGCACCGATATTGTCGTATACCCTGAATGTCATGCCCTTTGCAGAAAGGTCTGCTATAGTCCACTCCATGTTGCCACTGGTTGCATTCTTTGCATAGGTTGCAGCAAGAACTGAATTCGTTCCACTCTGGGCAGCCGTACCAAACTGAACGTTAATGGTCTTAAGCCTTACGTCATCATAGGCCGTACCACGGATGACAATCTTACCTGATACCTTTGGAGCATCAGCTGTATAACCAGTCCATGTACCGCCTGCTAGGTCAGACTCAAGTTCAACATGTCCATTTTCCTTGCTGTTATCCATGAGCGAGTTGAATTCACTGCTTGTCCAGAAGAACCTGTCTACATAGACATTAGGCTTAACGTCATCCACAAGGTCAAGGTTAAAATCCTTTACATGAAGAACTGCGCACTGGCTGTTTAATCCCTGTGTCGTAAGATCCGTCTCATCCCAGAATGTAAAGGACATGTTCTTATCAGTACCGTCAGCAACCTCTCCTGCATTAAGCTGGGCATTAGAAAGCTTGAACTTCTTGAATGCAGACTTTAACGACGAGTCGGCAGTTACACCAGTAATATTTATGCCTGACGTTGCTTCCGCAAGAAGAGCAGCCCCAGTACCTGTCACAGCTACCGGTTCAGCATCAGCGGCAAGGTCTGCAGCCTTGTTGTTGAATACCATCTTTACGCTACCGTTGCCACCGACAATTTCCGGCACTACGGCAAGGTCTTTCTTGATCTTGAACGGAGACTCTTCATAAGCAGCTCCGTACTTTCCATTCTTGAACTTGGATGTTTCAATTGCCTTCTTGTTTACAACGCTGTCTGTATTTTCAAACCAGTTGTATTCAACAAATTCATTGTTTGCCTGGTCGATGACATCATTACCGTCAAGGTCCGTACCAAGGTAAACCTTTGCAATGCGAGGCTGATTGTTTGAAACAAAAGTGTCAATCTTTTTGCCAGAAACATTACCTGCCTTGTCGAATGCAAGAACTATAAGGGTAACAGGTCCGTCAGGAAGGTTTGAAGAATGAATCGTAGCTTCCCATTCAGCCTTTGCACGGCCATTGGATGCAATAACAGTTTCCGGCATATAGTCGTCTTCAACCTTCTTGAATACAAAGGCCTTGTTTGAAAGCTTATTGGTATCAATTTCTTCTGCCTTTTCGCTGTCAACAACCTGACCGTAAACAAATGTCACTTGTGTAGCAGTCGTGTCGGCAGTTGCAGGAGTAAATGTTGCAGTGTCTCCAATCAGGGAAGTGATGATTCTGTATGCACCATCGATGTAAATCATGCCACCCTTTCTTATGTGCTTGTTTCCAGAAGCCCCGGAAATTCCACTGACAGTAACCTTATCAACATCGCTTCGTGTACCGGTATAGGTCTTTCCATAAACCGTGTAGTTAAGGGCAGCAGCTCCAGTTCCCTGGGTTATTGTAAGGGAATCAAGACCGCTCAAGGCAACCTTGTCTTCTCCCACATCATCAGTACCATCGCCCTTTGATCCAGGAACATAAACAGGATCGAGGAAAACCTGGTCAGATGTTGCAATTGTCTGCCCGCTGATTTTTGCACCGCGTATGTAATAGAAGAATACATGACTGAATTTTGATCCGTCATCTTCAGCAATACCTTCCACCTTAAAGCGATAAGAAGAATCACTGATCTTTGTGTCAGTACCAAACAATGTGCTATCAGATGCGTCCAGGGTAAGGGTTACATCGTCACCATTAAACTTAAAGTCTCCCATTGTCGGAGCCGTGTTATCCCTATAGAGAACAAAGGTATCCGTCATTGTATGCGGATTGCCAGTATCCTTATCCACAACATTGATTGTATATGTTAGCTTTGTGCTGTCTGCGCCTGCCACAGGAATATAGATCCTGAATCCATTCTTGTAATTCTTCCCTGCTGGAACACTACCAACCTTAATCTTGTTTGAATCATCAGAATCTTCGTAAATGGCCTGCTTGTAATAAGTTGTTTCAGAACCATCAAGCTTAACGGTCATGTTAGTTGATACACTCGGTGTGTTTTCCTCAATTCCGGATTCATCGATGATATCGTCAACAATAAACCATTCGCCCTTAAGATACTTGTCAGATTCATAAGCCTGGCTCGATGTTACCGTACCTTCAGCAGTAACAGAATGATCTGCTGAATTTCCAGTAAAGCCAGAAATCTGCTTGAGGGAATATAATGATGTAGGAGCCTGGTTATCAATATGAAGAATATAGGTCTTTGACCAGCCGCCAAGCTTACCGTTTTCGTTTACGGCACAAACACGGAATGCAATGTTGTTTGTTGTGCTTGATCCGCTTGCAGGATTTACTTCACCATCATCATTAAGGATGAATGACCATGAGGCGGAAGTACAAGTTCCTTCAAAGCCCCACCACTTTGCCTGTTCCGCAGCATCTTCAATACCGGTTGTAGTCTTTCCGTCTGGAGCAGCACCTGCATAGTTAATGGCTGTATAGATAGGGGTATTGTCTCCCTTCTTAAGACCCGTTGCCCATGTTTTGTCAGTTTCATCAAAGGTACAAGTCTCTACTCCGGCAACAGTCTTTGCCTTTCCAAGCTGGAAGAAGAGCCTCTTTGCATTACAAGTCATGGATGGAATTTCAACGTCACCATTTACACGGATTCTTCCACCAATGGTAATGTATGTATCCGTAGGATTATTGTATTCAGGATACCTAACTGTCGTTACAGGCTTGTCTCCATCCGGGTTATGCTTAAGGGAGTATGCCAATACGGAAATGTTTCCATTCTGGTCAACAGACTTAAGGTAAAGAGGAAGGGTCCAGATGCCATTGACATCCTTTACGCCATAGGTTGTGCTGTCATAGTTTTCCAAGGCCGGTGCATTGCCTGCTCCAGCATCCGAGGTAAAGAGGATTGACATGGCTATAGGATTGCTTGAAGTAAATTCAGTTCTCCACAAGCCTTCTTTAGTGGTAGCATTGTAATCTCCCATCTGACCAAGAGCATCAAGACCTTCATCTACCTGAGCTGTTGTAGGAATTGCCCACCTTATGATCCTAAAGCCGGCATTTCCGCTATCCGTTGCATTTCCAAGAACAGTTACCTTTCCAGTAACTTCCTTTGTACTGTCCGGAGAAGAAATGTTGATTGTAGGTCCTACGTTGTCCAGGGCGCACTGGTATGTGTTGTTGCTGTAGTTGCCGCATGTGTCATAGGCTGTTACGACAAACTTGATTGTGCCGTAGCATGCAACGCTTTCGGTTTCCTTGAAGATGCTGCTTGCACCATGGAGTGTAAGCTCTGCAAGGGTCCATGTGAATGGATCAGATGCTACTGGGTTTGCCTTCTGCTGAATCATGGAACCGCTTACAGTGTATTCCTTATTAGTGGAATCATCAAATTTGCTTCCGATTTTTTCTGCTGTTGCAAACTTCTTTGTTACGGTCCTATCTTCTTCCGTACCGTCGGCCTTCCTGAATTTTCCGGTAAAGGTCATTTCCAGGGTCATGCCTTCAATTCCGTTGGCATCGCTTGCATTAAAGCTGAATATTGCCTTTTCGCGGTCAGGTCCACCAAGGGTTACACTATCCTGAATTGCAGTCGAAGTAACCGGGTCAGCAGCACTGCCATTAGAGAAGTCTACATCATTACCACCACTGTCCTTAGCAGACATGCTTGTGCCGGAAACAGTCGGGTTGGCGCCGTCTACCTTGTAGGTAAATACCGTGGCACTATCTCCAGCAGCAGAAGTCTTATGCTGGAACTTTGGTCTATTAAGCTTATCTGCATCAACTGCAGGTGTAGAAGCATAAGCCGTCCAGAAAATCTTATCCTTGTTATCGCGGACTACAAACCATACGCTCTTCTGGCCGTCAGTAATTACATTAGGTTCATAAATGTAGTCGCCGGATTTTGCGTCAAATATTGTTATGCCGGAAACAACAGTTACATTATCTGCAGTAGGCCGCCATACACCAGTTGAAGTCAAATATGCGAACTTTTCTGTTGAATCATCGGAATAGGTTACGGTTGCCGTTTCATTATCCGTAAACTCAACATTCTTTGGAGCCTTTTCCGTTGCAAAGAATGCCTTTACTGCCGATGTTGAATCTCCATCGTCATCTTCAACAGAACCTTCAACCTGAGAACGGGTACCAAAGCTCAAGATATAAGTTGGGCTTGCATCAGTGCCGTTGTTGTTAAGGTTTGTATTCTTAACGATAGGACGGTCCGTATCCTGACTTACCGTAAATTCAACAATATTAGAAACGCCTGTGTTAAGGGCAGTATCTGTTACTTCTGCAATGAGCCAGTACTTTGTGCCATCAGCAAATACACCGCCTGCACTTGTAGTGTCGATGGCCTTTGTAACCCAGCTGTAGCAGTTTCCGGTATCATCAATGGTAATATCAGCAAGCTTTATCCAGCCGGATTTCTTATCGCTCCATGTAGCTGTTGTAACTCCTGTTGGTTCTGTAGCCGTGTAATAGAACACAGGAGAACCAATTGTAATTGCACTAGCTCCAACAATTGCATGGTTCAAGGCCTTGTTGTCGTTGGTGCTTCCGCTTACGGTAATAGAGGCATTAACCTGTGTACCTGCAGTCTTCTTGTCTGCGTCAGACGGAGCAATGAGATCAACTGTAGGGGCCACATTATCAAGGTCGAATGTAAACGGAATGTAATCCGTCTTGTTTCCTACGTTATCAGAAATTTCCAGGGTACACTGACCGCTGGCTATGTTAGCAGCAGGAATTGTAAGGGTATACTTGCCAGCAACAGGCGGAGTTGAATCATCTGCCACAGCTGCAATTGGAGTGGCAAGAGTTGTTCCGCCGATTTTAACAAGCTTTACGGAAGATGCACCAATGCCGGAATCAGTTCCATCCCCTGCCGTTACATCATCTGCAATACCAGTCATTACTACAACGACAGCATTCTGTCCGTTTACAAGCTTTGTAGCAACTCCAGATTCACCGTCAACAGTTACGTCAGTTGGAACGCCCGGAGACTTTGTGTCAACGTAAGGATTCAATGTTCCGGCTGTACTATTTACGTTTCCGGCATTGTCCGTTATGCGGATGGAAATTTCATTAACACCCTGGTTGTTTACAGTAACGGATCCCTTATATTCACCATTAACCTTTGCAAGTGGAGTCCATGTTGGAGTTGTAGCAGAAGCATTTGTTGAATATTCAACGGAAGCAACACCCGTTACTTCGTCTGCACCTGTAGTATCTTCAGCCTTAAGGGAGATGGTTACCTGATTTGACCTATACCATTTGTTTCCAGAAGCATCGGTAAAGTTCACGTCAGAATCAATTGTATAATCAATGGCAGCAGCCGGAACAATCGTATCAACAACAATCTTATTTGTCTGGACTGCTGACTGTCCGCCGGCATCTGTTGCCGTAAGCTTGAAATTCCAAAGTCCGTCAGCAAGAGGCTTTGATGAATCTGCCGGATCAAACTCATAAGACCATGACCAGCTCTTGTCAGACGTCTTTGTCATGGTAAGATGATTTGCATTAGCTTCATCATCAACAAGAGTATATGTTGCAGTAGCAGCACTTCCCTTGAATAATTCAAGCTTGAGTCCTGAAAGCTGATATTCGTCTGTTACTGTGCCTTCCAGCTTGAACTTAACGTTTGTATTTGTCTTGTCGTTAAGGTTTTCTGCAGTTCCATAAGCTCCAGCGCCAGATGCAGCTGTTGAATCCCACTTGCTCATCTTTATTGCACCGCTGATTACAGGTGCATCCTTATCAACGCGGAATGCAACGGTCTTTACAGCAGTTGCAAGACCATTCTTGTCTACGGCAGTGTAGCTGATGTAATTCAAGCCATCAGCATATTCAGTTTCTGGAATAGTCCAGTTGGCAGCGCCTGATGTCTTTGTCCAGCCTGACCATGTTGAATCAAGGGTCATGTCGCCAGATGATGGCAAAGTTGCACCAGATGCCTTCTTATACCATACAGCCACAACTCCAGAGTCATCTGTTGCTGTTCCCTTTACAGTGAATTTATTATCGCCTGTAATCCAGGCGCTGTTGCCGTGTTCATCAAAATTATGTGATGTAATGTCAAGGACCGGAGCCTGGGTATCAAGACGAATGCTTCGTTCTGCTACCGTTGTCTTTCCAAAGGCATCCTTTGCAGTAATCGAATATTCATAAAGGGCATCAAATTCACCTGTTAAATTAACCCCGTTTATTTCAATTTTATACTGCCCACCAGCCCTGTTAATTTCTTTTACTGAATAGGTATTTGGACCTGGAGTTGCGCTGTCGTCCCTGCCCATTGTTACTGCATCAGAACCAGTTTTTGTCTGCTTTACCACAATTGAGTATGGTGTTGTTGAATCAAGACCATAGGTATCGCTTATGGTAAATGAAAGAGGAGCCGGTTCCGTAATTGTCTTTACGGTATTTGTTGTAAGTGCAGTATTACCAAGATTTGTTGTAAGTGTCGGATTATGAAGGTCAACGTCAAATGTCCTTGTTGCTACCCCGTCCTTTGTTCCAGACACTGTTTCGTGATCATAAGAATAGTTACCGGCCTTATCAACACAGTATGCGTGGAGATAGTAAGTACCTTCTTCAAGTCCGTCTCCGCTGGCTCCCTTATCCTTGAACTTCTGTGTAATGTTCCAGCTCTGAGGAGTTCCGTTTACAGACGTAGACCAGCCGTTTGTATGATCTGCATCCTGATAAAGGCTTCCAATGGCAGAAACATCGATGGTCGGATTAGTATTTATCTTATAGAAGACAGTTGTAACACCGCTGCTTGTTGTTCCGGTTCCATCATTTGAACTTCCTTCAAAGCGGTAGTTTGCAACATTGATTGCATCAACACCCTTTGCAGAAGTGTCAGATGAAGGTGTTGTAATGGCCAATGCAGGTGGAGTAAGGTCTGCCACAAGATTGTATGTCTGGCTGTTGAATACGTTTCCTACTGCATCGTAAACCTCGATGTCGTAGGTATAGGTACCATCCCTAACAGCCGCACCATTAAGAGGTATTCTTGCGCTAACGGTATATTCCTTGTCTTGTGTAACTTCTGTCATTTGCGTCAGAGCAAGTGTCAAAGAAGCGTTTTCTGGACTGGCACCTGGAGCGCTATAATATTTCTCCCTGATGATAACAGTACCAGTTGGCCTGAGCTGATAGCTGTCCTTGGCCGTACCGGAGAAAGTATTACCGTTTTTAGGCATAAATGCTGGAACTTCCGTCCAGCCTGGAATCAATGCAGGGAGAGCCTTGTCATATACAAAATTCTTTATTACGACAGTTCTGTTACCGGCATTATCAGTAACTTCAAGGGCTACAGTCTTTGAACCTTCTACTTCAAATACTTCCTTAAATGTATTTTCGTCTGTCTTTGCAGAAGTATCAGAATAGCTTATGGTTTCGTTCCAGTTCTGGCCTGCATCCAATTCGACGGAACGTTTTAATGTTCCATTTATCTTTGCAGCATCAAAATCCCATCCAGAAGGAATAGGTTTATATGCAGTCTGTGTAGCCGACTTGTTGATTGCATTTGTATATTCACCAACTCCAAGCGCTGCATTAAAGAACCAGAGGGTCATTCTATCCTTAAGGCCTGATCCTGATTCCGTAATCTTGCCAGTAAGAGTGTAATTTTCTGCCCTTGTATCGGCGGTATTTGAAGCACCTGTAGACGAATATGTCGGATACTTGAATGAATCGATTGCAGGGGCAATTGTATCCACGAAAATTGTCCTCTTGAGAACGGCAGTATTGTTAGCCTTGTCCGAAGCCCTTACTTCAATCTTGTATTCACCGTCTGAAACTGTTGTCTTTGTCTTAAGAACCCATGTACCGCTCTTATCCGTTCCGGAAGCAGGTGTTGGAATGAATTCAAAGGCATTAGGATCATAAGCCTGTCCATTGCATGTTGCATTAATGGTAACCTTGCTTATTGCATCACTATATGTTCCAATAATTTCAAACTTGTTGAAGTTTGAATTAAGGGTGACTTCCGTATCATAATCAGTTGCTCTGTCTTCATGCCCAACATCATCGCCAAGGTTGTATTTTACATTTGCCAAGACTGGTGCAGTCGTATCAACGCTGATTGACCTTGATGCAACTGCAGAAACGTTACCTGCGTTGTCTACGGCAGCCACGTAAATGTATGCAATGTTTTCGCCGTCAGTAAGGCCTGATACAGGGCTGCTCCAGCTCTGGGTTCCTGTTGCCTTTACCCAGCCCTTTGCAGTCCATGCAGAATCATCAAGAAGATCTGCAGCTGCAGGCAAGGCAGGCTGAGTTGCACCATTCTTTGCAAACCAGACTGTCTTTACGCCCGTACCGCTGTTTGGATCTGTTGCCGTACCGTTTGAATCAAAGTTACCCTTTGAATTAAGCCACAATGCATTTCCGCTAGCATCAACACCTGGTGTCGAGATAACTGGAAGAGACGGCTTTGTGCGGTCAATGGTTATCTTGTCTGATGTTACGGTTACCGACTTGCCGAATGCATCCGTTGCCTTGAGGACAACATAGTATGTTCCATCTGATGTGTAAATTCCATTTGAAGGTGCCGTTGTCGTCTCATTTTCTATAGCATTGATTTTAACAAGTTTATTTTCCGTATCAAGGGTATAGGCTGAAGCTTCAAGCTTTGCCGTTCCCTTATAAACTTCAACTGTTACTTCCGGAGCTGTAACTTCTTCATAAGTGTCAGTTACCGTGTAGTTAAAGCGGAACGGCTTGTTAATCTGACCAGAAACTGGAGCAGGTGTTGAAGCCGTGTCCATTGCAGCTACAGTAAGCTCCGGATCGTGGAGGTTAACGTCAAACCTGAGGGAACCTACAGTCGAGGCATTTCCTGCACCGTCAACTGCATATACAAAGAACTTATACTTTCCTTCCTGGAACTTACCGCCATTTGCAGCAGGATTATAGTCTGGTCCTACATAATCAACAAAATCAAGAGGAATAGACCATGCACCTGACGCATCCCACTTTGTCCACCCATGAGCATTATCTTCTTCATAAAGATCTGTTGGAATTGCATCTGTGTCAGAACCAACCTGATAGTAAACTGCAACTACACCAGATCCGCCTGTATTATCAGATGCCGTACCCCTGATTGAAGTTTCACCGCTAAATGCCCTTGTACCAGTGGTGTTTTCAGCACGAGTTGAAATGTCATTTGTCGGAGCTGTCGTATCTACCTTGTAAGTATAAATGATTGTGCTTGCCTGGTTAAACTGGTTTGTTGCCCTATACTGGACTTCATAAGAATCACTATCAGCAGTATCATCTCTCTTTCCTGTAAATGTATCTGACCAGGTGCGCTTGTTGTCTGCGTCTGCAGTTCCTACACTTCCACCATTTTTAGACGTGCCATTTTCATAAATTACAACGCCTTCCGTATTATTTGATGGATCAATGATGCGTTCAAACTTAACAATGTTACCCTTTACTGTACCACTTGTTGTGATTGAAGCATTTTTCTTTTTAAATCCACCGTTTGGTTCGCTGATACTAAGTGCTGGTGCACCATCCGATACACCGATGAATGTATGAACGGTATCATTCTTTGAAGAATCATAAACAGCACAGCCTGTATTATCTACATCCTTATACCTGTCAGTAACAACAATCTTTACATCATAGATGATGCCGTCAACTGCCGGTACCGGAACATTAAGCTGGTAGTTGGTATCGTTGTTTCCAGAAAGTTTCTGGTAAAGATTTTTGCTTCTATTATCAGGTGTATCTGCCGGCCAGCTAGATTCGCCATTAGCCTTAAAGAATACTTCTACAACAGCAATGCCGTCATCGTCCTTAATGATACCCGTCAGATACTTGTTGTCTTTTGTTCCAAAAATATTTGCACGATCATTTTCATCTCTTGTTTTACCAAGTTCTGCCTCTGTTTTTTCAAGTACAAAATTTGATGGCGTAAATACTGGACGGTCGGACTCCTGATTTACGGTGTATGCCCTTGCATGACCCGATTCTGCATTACCAGTTTTTGCAAAGCCTTCGTTACCAGTACCCTTGTTTTTAGCTGCTCCTGAGTCAATAATCCAACCTGTTTTATCGTATGCGTATACAATAAATTCAACAGGCTTAGTGTTCTTGAATCTTGCAACTCCGCCTTCCTGTGCCATTGTGTCAACAACAAATTCAAAATTTGTAAGGTCGCCGCTGTCAGAAGTCTTTGTTTCAAGCTCGAATTCTGCGCCATCCTGCTTTGCCTTGAGGACAATCTTTGCAATGTCGCTTGTATCTCTTGCCGTACCAGCAATGGTTACCTTTCCGTTTACATCACTTGCCGTACCATTTACAACATATGGAGTTACGGAAGTAATCTTTACAGTTGGGGCAACGTTATCATAATTGAAGCCAAATGAATTGGTTGAACTTGGTCCAAATTCATCCTTTGCAGTAAACAGAACGCTTGCCTTGCCAGTCTTGTTTTGTGGAGCCACTGTTGATGATACGGTATATATTGCCGTCCAGTCACCCTTTCCCTTATTTTTCTTTCCAGTTCTACTGTAATATTCTTCATCATAGGTAACAAATTCCGGATCCGCACCTGGAGCTTCAAGGATAACCATCTGGGTGTCACCGTCATATTCCGTCCCCTTGGCTGAACCAGTAATTACAAATTGAGAACCAATATTATATGTATTTGCATCTGTATTGAATGAAATTGTTGGCGTATCATTCTTTATGTATACCGAAACAGGCAGCTTACCTGGATCTGTTTCACCTGAATTATCCCTTATCTTAACATTCAGGTCCATCTTGACATTACCAGTCTGTCCAGTAAGCGGCTTTGCCTTATCACCCTTGATTGTTACAGACCATGTATTAACAACTGGAGTTGATGTTCCATTTTCATAGCCAATGACGACATTTTCATCCATGCCAGGCTTAAACCATCCCCAGCCGGTTTCCTGTCCGCCAATCTTTGAAATTTCAATTTCAATAGGATTATCCGTATCAAACTTATCATCAGTATTACTGAATACAACAGTTCCTTCAATTTTAATTCCTTCATCACGTGCTTTTTTAGCCGTAACGAATTCCGGTTTAGAAGTTACTTCGATACTAGGGTCAAATGCCGTCTTCTTAACCCTAAATGCATATCTATTTGCATTCTGCGATACAACATCATTGCCATCACGATCCTTTCCTGTAACTTCAAATTCATAGATATGGTTTGCTGATCCCTGAATCTGGAAGGTCGTGCTCAAGGAAGCAGCTGCATCTGTTGAATCCCATTCACCGGCTTCACAAAGGATAATGTCATCAATATCCCTTCCTTCCTTATCCTTATGCTTAAGAACAACTTTCATGGTTTCAGGCAGAAGCAGGGTTCCGTCCTTACCGGCATTTACGTTAACATAAAGACCTGCACCGTTTGAGTATTCATTATATGTTCCTGCATTTACAGCGTAATCGCTGACGTTCCATGTAGGGCTGTTATCCGGGTTAATGAGCATCTTTGAAGAACGCCTTGCATCGAGTTCCTCACAGGAAGCGCTGTTTCCAACTTCTGCCAGACGCTTGAATATTTCCTTCTTGTCCTTTGCCGTAATGCCCGGCTCGTTGAAGGTTCCGTTTATAAGCTTTGCAATCTTTGTTGCAGTAATGTCGTAATTCTTTCCATATTTATCCGACTGGAGGTAATTATAGAAGTTATTACTGTTGATGTAATAGGTTGATGCCGTATTACCGTCGCCTATTCCACTATCCCCAGGATTCTTGTAAACCTTTGCACTGTCCGAAAGACGAACCGTACAGTAATAGGTCTTGTCCAGTGTGTTTCCTGCTCCATTGTCTGCATCAGAACCGTAAAGCTGAAGGTAATTGTTGCGAAGTGGAGCCTTTGAAGGATCTGCAAGTACAGAAGCTGGATCACAATACTGGGCAATAATAAGCGGAGTATCGTCTGTCATTGAACTGTTGATTGTAAAACCTTCAAGCCATGAAATACCGCCTGTAATTGTATTTCCATTGGCAGATGCATAACCAAATGACACCTTTATTCCGTTTGACTGGTGCATATCATAGATGTCACCTGTTAGCTTTACAATGCGTCCAAAAGTAGAAGGCTGTTCCTTACCTGTTGAAAGAGGCTTTGCAAGAATCAGGACTGGAGGAGTATTATCGATTTCAACTGAGTGGGTAACAACAGTCTTATGGTTGCTGTTGTCTATTGCTGTTGCCGTAATCTGGATAGGGCCGTCTGGAATCTTCCAACCGTTGTAATCATAATTGCCATAATCATTAAGGACTGCATACCATGAACCGTCTGGGTTAACCATTACGTTCTCTGGAGGAAGAGCGAAATTCTGGTTATCGGTTCCAGTTCCCTGTACGGAAATCTGAAGAGAAGAAAGAGACTTATCATCGGACCATGTTCCCTTTACAACAAAGCTGTCCCTGATTACAACACCTACCTTTGGATAGTCAATGCTCAGGGCTGGAGCTTCCGTATCAACGCTTTCACCAAGACCGATGTCGCAGGAAAGGGTCGACAAAAGCGGCAGCGCCGCAAGAGAAGCAAATAAAAGTGTCCTTAAATGATTAGCAATTCTTTTCATAATATCCTCCAGATGATTATGCCTTAATTCCATAATTAGAATACGTTTGCCCTGATACCCACAGAGCACGTAATTACATATTTCTTTGCACTGTCTCCGCCAACGTCCGACGGAATGAACCAAATCTGCGGTTCCGTATACATTGCCCAGGTCTTAAACTTATGAAGCTGCTGGAAAGTTACGCGAGGGAATTCAACCTGAACCAATGCGGCAGAAAGAATCTGGGCAACCTTTTCTCCAGTAACGATGGAAGCACCCGAGTCCGTAAAGTAAGAGAAGTTTGCTCCCACAGCCACGGTTGCACTAAGCCAGTCCCAGTCACGGCCAAGGAAGTACCTGAACGGAACATAGGCAAGCTGGGCAAGAATCTTTCCGCCAAAAACGTTACCACCAAATCGCATGTTCGACTGAGGTACATTGAACAGCTTTGACATTGAATCGCGCTGCTGCTGGGTAAACTGGCCAAAATTAGCCTGAACCTTTACTGCGCCGTCAAAGGCCGTAAGTCCAACGCCAACGCTGTACAATGTTGCACCCCAGACGGAAGCATCAAAGTAAAGCCCTTCAATGAACTTTGGAACCTCGTAGCTTGCCTTGTCTCCCTTACGGAGCTTTAATTCAACATTATTAAGGTCAACGTCGTCCCCAGACAAACCGCTGAACTTAAGCTGCTGGTTGTACCTTCCACCTTCGCCCGGAGAAATGAGGGTGATGGATGGATTGGTGCGGTCAACCTGAACGATTGTTCTTGTAATGGCGTTTTCACCGTTGTGCATTTCTGCCTTTACCAGCATAAAGTGGTAGCCTGCAGGAATGTCCAGGTTTTCTACGCGGTATTCCCAATGGGTCTTGCCAGGCTTTGCAACCTTTTCGTAGGTCTTTCCGTTATCAAAGCTGATGCTTATCTGCTTTACCTTGCGGTTTTCAAGCTCGATGCGGCGGTCAAGGGGAATTGTCTTGTCCTTAAGTTCCGCAAGTTCTTCCGCAGTAAGGATGTAGCCTGCGTTTCCTTCAAGCAAAGGCCTGTTCCTTGCAAAGTCACCGTAAGTAAAGTTTTCAAGGGTTACCCAAGGTCCGTTTGGCTTGTAGATGAATGTCTGTTCGTTTGAAAGAACCTTCTTTCCTGACTTTGTAGTTGCAATGGTCTGGAAGAAATGAGGTCCGGCAGCAAGAACATATTCTTCGCCGACAGTGTATGCATAGGTATTACCGTTTGGATCAACTCCTTCCACAAGGCTTGGGCTAAAGTGATCCTTCAATGTAAACTTGAAGTATCCAGACTTTGTAAGGACTGCAGATCCAAGTTCTTCCATCTTGCGCTGGTCAATGTACAGGTCAACGCTTTCGATAGGGTCATCCTTTTCCGAGTCGGTGATTCCGTAAATGTTGAATTCACCCTGTACATGCTCACCGTTAAGCGGATAGAGAACCGAAACCTTTGACAGCGGCTTTGACTTGTTAAGCTCAATGTTGCGGCTTACACGGGTAATGTTTCCCGCTGCATCCTTACCTGTAAGTTCAATGTTATAGAAACCGTTTGAAAGCTCGCTGATGTCTATGACCTGGGTAATGATTTCTGCAGACTCAAGGCTGCGGTATGCCAGGCGTTCGGGAATTGTCTTTCCGTCAAGGCTGCGGATCCTGAGTTCAAGGGCTGTAAGTTCAATGTTATCCTTTGTCTCGCCGCTAAGGAAGATTCTCTTTGAAATCTTTGAGTCGTCAAGTGGAAGGTCAAGGGAAATGTCCGGCGGCGTATTGTCAATGTTGATCAATGATGAATAAAGGGCGCTGATGCCGTACTTGTCAAAGATCCTGATGAATACTACGTGGGTTCCATCCTGAATAACCTGGGTGTTGAACTTGTATGACCATTCAGTCGTTCCCTCGGCGTCGTTATATGTTGCACCGTTATCAACGGAAATCTGAACAAGCTCGATGTCGTTCTTGTCGCTTGCCCAACCCTGGAGGGTAACTGTTTCCTTTACGGTGGTCTTGATTTCCGGCAATGTCATGGCACCCTTTGGTTCCTCAAGGGAAACGCGGAATACGCGCTTGAATTCATCGCCCTTTACGCCATTAACGTCAATGCCGTAAACCGAAATCGTGTGTTCATTATCTGTAAGAGAAAGCAGCGGAATGTTCACCTTGAAGCTGCTTGCATTTTCTTCAACCTGCTTGTATTCATCCTTATCTATCTTATAGAAGATTTTGCAAGGACCATCGTCATCGTAGACAATTCCGGAGATTACGAAGTCTGCCGTTACAACCTGCATTTCTTCCGGCAGGTGAATTTCTGAAACCGGCTTGTCGCTTTCTTCATCCACAGTAAACTGCCACTGGTCGATTACCGTCTTGTTGCCGTTGTCATCGGTAAAGGTGAAGGTCATCTTGTTGTCGATAGGTGCGTCAGGAGTTCCAACGCGCATGTGAGGAAGCCTTGCATTCATTGTCCTGAGCGGATCAAAGCGTTCTGAAACTTCAACTTCTTCCACTGTTTCCGGAGTTTCCGTGCCATCTTCACCAACAGTACCAGGCAAAGTCTTCTTTTCCTTCTTTACGGGAACTTCTTCCGGATGAATGTAGATGTCATAAGGAAGCTTTGTCTTTCCGCTTGGGCTTGTGTACGTAATGTTTGAAACGCGTCCTTCGTCACGCACGCGGAATACAACAGTCGTCTCGCCGTTTACAACAACTCCTTCTTCCGGCAGGATGACCTGAACTTCCGGCGGTGTCGTATCCTTGTGAAGGACCCTGTGTTCATAAGTAATTTTTCCCACGCTGTCTGTTGCGCGGATTGTAAGTGGAATGTAACCGTCCGGTACATCCTTAAGGCTTACGTTAATCCAGAATTCCCCTGCCTTTGATGAAGGAAGCTCCGTCCACTGGATTTCTCCGCTTTCAATAAGGTTTCCTTCCTTGTCACGAACATCTGCCCTTGGATCTCCAAGAGTGTATGCAAGCTTTACGCTTCCGTTGCCGTCTGATGCACGGCCCGAAAGAAGGAAAGTGTCCTTTACATAGATCATGGATTCAGGACTTGTAACCGTAATTGCAGGGTTTGACGTATCGGAAACGATGCTTACATCAGGTGCAAGGTATGATCCTCCGTCTTCCGCATTTACGCGGACGCTTACTCCACGGAAGGTTCCGTCAGCCGTAGCCTTAAGGCGAATCATGTTTCCTTCGGAAGTAACCTCGATTCCTGCAATGCCACCACGTGCATAGACTTCCTTGAGTGGACCTGCAACGTTGCAGTAGCCTGTAAGAACCGAACCGTTGTTAAGGACATAAGCCTTGAGTTCTTCATTGTATGTTGTCTGTCCGTCTGCGTACCAGTAAATTGCCTGCTCATTGTCGATGACTTCATGCTCGCGGATTACGGAAATTGTTCCGTTGAGCGAAGAAGTGTTTCCCTTTGCATCCGTTGCCGTTGCAGAAATCTGCGTAATGCGGGCAGGAAGGTTTACGAGAGGAATGCTTACGGTATATGAATTTTCGTGGGTCTCAGGGTCTGAAGCAATGAGGACAACCGGGGCATTTCCGCTCTGGCTTGCATTTCCTCCTGGAGCATTTTCGCCTGTGATCTTATATGAAACTGTCTTGATTACAGTATTGCTTGTCATGTTGATTACGGCTTCGTGCTTTTCGTCCTTGGCCATTACCCTGTTAAGGGAAACTTCCATGCCGCTTCTGTATTCTTCGCCGTCAACCGTTGCAAGTTCCATCCTGATTACAGCCGGGGCACTTACGCTTATTGGCTGTGATGAATACTTCATTGGCTTTGGTGTGTCTGCCGTTGTAACGGAGAACACCATTGGAGGCTCATCTGCCTGAATCTGTTCCTTTCTCCTGCGGCTGAATTCAAAGTCGTCTGCAGAAAGCTCTCCCTGGTAAACGCAAACGCCGTAGTAATCGCGTCCCTGGAATGTGTAGACGCGTGGAACATCCTTTGCAATGGGCTTTCCCTTTTCGTCTGTAATTACAATGTTCTTTCCTTCTGCGTCAATTGAAAGTGGAATCTTCTTGATGTAGACAGCCTGGCATGCATCGCGTCCGTCTTCCATCTGGGCGAGGATTTCTACTACGTGGCATCCGTCCGTTACTGAATCAAAGTTGATGTCATTAATTTCCCAGGTACCCTTGCGGCCAACTTCAACATCCTTCCATTCCGTAGGTTCGTTCTGGCGGGATCCGGTAAGAATAACGCCGTCACGCAGGTTTGCCTCGGCAGAGAAGATGCGGTATGCAACCTTTGCCTGTGGAATTGAAACCTTGCCAGAAATCTTAAGCTGGCTGTCAGGAGTCTCAAAGACAAAAGGCATGCCTATTTCCGTGTTGTATTCTTCACGTTCATCAAGCTCAAGGACAAGGGGTTCCTTTGGAGCGCGGAACTTCATCTTGCGGGAAGTATATGTTGCCCCGGAATCAGTCGTAACCTGAACTGCAAATTCATCTGAATCCACGGCTGATCCGATGCGGATGAGGTTGTTTTCGTTCTTAAGCTCTACGCCCTTCTGGGAAGGAACGAGGGCAACAGATGCAATCCTTGCACCTGCAAAATAACCGGTCACGAATTTTCCTTCGCCGGCCTCGATGATTCCGTCTTCTGCAACAGTACTGTCAGTAAAGTAGACGCCAGGATTTTCCGTCCAGGTTTTTGTTATGTCGCGTACGTTGATTACGGAAGTGTGAACCGATTCCCTGCCAAAAATGTCGGTGCAGCTGGCCTGGATTCTTACGATTCCCCATGGAAGGGATTCGCCATTGAGAGGCACCTGCATGGTAACGGATTTTTCGCCGCCCTTAAGGTCAAAGGTCTTTTCGTATTCAGAAATTTCCTTTGTTCCCCAGAGAACCTTGTAGGAAGCTGCAGAAATTCCAGAAGTGGAACTTGCCACGATTTCAAGCACGCTGTCCGATTCAGGATGAACCGTCATTCCGTCTGTAAATGCCACGCTCTGGGAACCTGTTTTTATTGCACCCGCACTGAATGATGGAGCCGGACCCTTTGCGGTAAATGTAGAAACGGTTGGATTCCCCTTTACGCCATACCTGTCCGTAGCCCAGGCAGTGAGCGTATGTGTTCCGTAGGCAAGCTGACCGTCGATGGCTGCATTGAATACCCCAAGGCAATCCATGGTCTTTTCTTCACCTGCATCAACCTTATATGTTACGCTTACAACTCCGTCGTCATCCCTTGCAATACCGCGTACAAAAAGGGCACCTTCTTCGCCGGAAACTTCAATTCCGTTTGAAGGATAGCCAATGGTAACGACCGGCTTGTCTGCTTCCGGATCAAGGGGAATGACCCTCTTTACCACAACCTCGTTGTCCATGGTATCGCGGCCGATTACCGTGAACACCTCGGACTTTGTTTTGCCGATGGCACTTACTTCCTTTGTCCAGTAAGGGTTACCCGGTGTAAGCTCGAATTCGCCAGACTCAAGGCCCCACTGCCACCTAAGGCTTTGAATTCCGTTCTTATCCTTTGCAACACCTGCAACCGTAAAGACGCCGTTGCATACTTCACTTTCTTCCGGAGTGATGATCCTGATGTCAGGAGGAGTATTGTCAACAAAGAAAAGGAACGCAAATCTTCCAACTGATCCTGCATTGTCGCGGGCACGGAACCAGCAGGTTGCAACACCGTCTTCAAACTTTGTCGTATCAAGGGGCACGCTGAAAGTAAATTCGCTCAGGAGCCCTTCTGCATTTCTTTCCGGATACTTGACTTCCCTGATTGGAGTCTGCGTAAACGAGATTCCACCGTCAAGGCTGTATTCAAGGCGGTTAATGCCGTTACCGTCAGTGACGCGACCTTCAAGGTTTATCTTTCCGGAAACCAGGGAACCCATGCTAAGGTTGTTTACCTCGATGACAGGAGCGCGGCGGTCAAGCTGCCATGTGATCTTTGTCCTGTTGCCTGTCTTTGGAACGACGCGGCTTTCATCAACGACGCCCTTCTCGTCCCTGTATGCATTTGGATTACCGTTATCAATGCCGTATGCCTCGATGGTATGAGGTCCTTCAAAAAGTTCCGTCGTCGTAAGGAAGTAAGACCAGAATTCCTTTCCCTCTGCCTTTACGGGATGGTCTTCGTCACCATCAAGAATAAGCCAGACTTCCGTAACTTCATCATCGTCAACACAAGTACCAACGATGTTAAGGTTTCCAGGAACACGCATGTTGTTTACGGGGTTTGTAATGCCTGTCACTGGAAGGTCAGATTTTGGGTCTATGAAAATGTTGTAGGGTCCGGCAACCGTAACGTTACCTGCCTTGTCTTCGCCTTCTACGAGAATGTTGTATTTTCCAGGCTGATGTTCTGTAATGTCAAAAACTTCCTGCCAGCTGTTTTCCGGTCCAAGAGACTTTGACTCAACCTTCTTTTCTGCAAAGGCGGAAATGCAGGAAGCGCAAGATAAAAGAACCACCGTTGCAATTCGTAATACTTTTTTCATGTTAACCCCAATACAAGTGAAAAAATTACGAGGAGAACCCCTTCCTCTTATTTTCGGAATATGAAGATTTCTCTTTAGAAGTTTAAGCAAGGTGGAAAAGCACAAAGAAATTCCATGACCCAATTATCACCTATTGTACCTATAAATGATAACTCTAATATCTCTAATCTGTCAAATTTATTCCTATATATTGTGTAAAAAACCAAGTTAATTTAAGTTTTCCTTTCATGATGAATTACCGTAATTTGACAGTACTTAGACGGCATTTGAACGGCACCCGGGCGGGCTTTTTCAGTAAAAACCGCAATACATGACTTCCCCGGCCGCCCCCCCCTCCGGAGAACAAGGAAAATTTGCCAAAATTCCAAAGGGGGCTTAAACTTATGGCATGAGCACGCAGGAAAACCAGATCAGACAGTTACAGGATTACATTGATCAAAGCCACAGCATCGTGTTTTTTGGAGGTGCCGGGGTATCGACGGAAAGCGGAATTCCCGACTTTAGGAGCGTTGACGGACTTTACCACCAGAAGTGGGACTATCCGCCCGAACAGATATTGAGTGCAACCTTCTTTGCACACAAGCCGGAGGAATTCTACCGGTTCTACAGGGAAAAGCTCATTATACATGGAATCAAGCCCAACATGGCACACATAAAGCTTGCCCAGCTTGAACAGGCAGGAAAGCTGAAGGCAGTGGTCACACAGAACATAGACGGGCTGCACCAGATGGCCGGAAGCAGGAACGTTTACGAACTCCACGGCAGCACCCTGAGGAACAACTGCACCAAATGCGGAAAATTCTTTGGAATTGAATATGTGGACCAGCACAGTGACAAAAACGGACTGCCACTTTGTGACCAATGCGGTGGCCTCATAAAACCGGATGTTGTCCTTTATGAAGAACCATTGAACGATGATGTGGTAAGCGGAGCCGTAAACGCCATCGCAAGCGCAGACCTGCTGATCATCGGGGGAACATCACTGACCGTGTATCCTGCCGCAGGACTCGTGCGATACTTTCAGGGAAGCAGGATCGTGCTGATAAATCGGGATGCCACCCAAAGCGACGAAATCGCAGACCTTGTAATCCACGACAGCATAGGAAAGGTCCTGGAGCAGATTAAAATTTAACCAAAGTGCATCTAAAACTATGGGTACACTCTCGGGCGGAACCCCATGCCATTTCGCGGTTGAAGCCTATAGGTATTGAGCTCGGACGCGTTGCGTCCTCACCGGCTTCAAATGCTGCATGGCACGGGAACCCGCCCTATGTGTACCCATTATTTTTTCACAGATACCAGACTGTTCTGCCCGAGAGCGTGCCCTCACTATTAGTGGAGCTATCAGCCAGTTCCTGGCGAGAGCATGTTTTTTTACTGCAGCTGGAGCCTCTGCTGAATTCCGGTCTTTAGGTGATACAGGGATTTTTTTACTTCACCGTCATCCTTACCCATGAGGGCCTTGTCGCATGCAGAACTAACGGTAGTTAGTCGCCCCAGGATATCCTGCTCAAGCTTTGCAGCAAGAATTTCCCTGGAAGGGCCAAGCTTTTTCACTTCTTCCATGAGCCGTGCAATTTCTGCCTTTTCTTCCCCAAAAGAATCATTAAGGTTTCCCGACTTCTGAAGCAGCAGCTCTATGGAAGAATTTATCTGCTGGCACAAACTAACGGTAGTTAGTTCCTCATTTTTCCGACCAAAAATACCTTTTATAGTCTCTAAAACACCCATTTGTAACCCCAAGTTTTCGGAATTTTCACTAACGACCGTTAGTTAGTCTTCCATTTTTTGAATATAAGTGAGGTATTAACCCCTCCGAAAGCAAAATTATTGCTCATTACATAATCTGTATCTATGATTCGGCCTTCATCCTTAATGTAATCCAGGGGGGCACAACGCTCGTCAACTTGCTCAAGATTAAGGTTAGGATGGAACCAGCCCTCGTTCATCATGTTAATTGTCAGCCATGCTTCTACAGCCCCGCAGGCACCAAGGGTATGGCCCACATAGGTTTTTGTAGTGCTGATGGGTACAGATCGCCTGAAAACGGTGTACACTGCCTCGCTTTCCGATATGTCACCGTGATCTGTAGCCGTTCCATGGGCATTGACATATCCTACTTCTTCCGGAGAAATTCCTGCATCCCTTAGGGCCAGTTCCAGTGCCACTGCCTGAGTCTGGGCATTTGGTGACGTAATGTGGGTTCCGTCCATATTGGTTCCAAAACCTGCAACCTCTGCATAGATTTTTGCCCCACGGTTTACTGCATGTTCCATGTCTTCAAGGATAAGGGTTCCGCTGCCTTCACCTATTACAAGGCCGTCACGGTTCCTGTCCCATGCCTTAGGCGTCAGTTCCGGGGTGGAATTCAATCCGCTTGCGGCACCCATTACATCAAAAATTGCAAGGTTGGCGACAGAAAGTTCATCTGCACCTCCTGCAATCATCACGTCCTGTCTGCCGTCCTCAATGGCTTCGTAGGCATAACCGATGGCCTGGCTTGCTGATGTACATGCCGTATCGGTAACGATTACGCGGCCACGCACCTGGTAAAAAATGCTCAGGTTTGCAGCACAAGTCTGGGGCATGCACTTTATGTATGTCTGGGAATCAATTCCAGATGCATCACCCTTGTCTTCAAGGGAACACAAATCAACAAGGGATTTCATGGAGCCCATGCAGCTTCCATAGGCGATTCCGGTGCGGCCGCCAGAGATGACGGTATCAACATTCCCTTCTTCATCGACAAAACCTGCCATCCTGAGTGCATCATCAGTTGCCACAAGGGATAAAAGCCCTACACGACCCATTCCACGAATTTTCTTTCTTGGAAATTTAGGCAGCTCCTGCGTATATGGACATGCCAGCCGTGCCTTCAAGGTACCGTATTTTTCCCACTCATTCATGTAGCGGACAAAATTCTTTCGTTCCCTAAGGGCATCATAAGCCTGATTCCATGTGCGGCCAAGAGATGTAAGCATTCCGGCACCGGTAACAACTACACGGCGCTTTCCGTTTGGTTTTGTGAAGGTCATTCTTAAATTATAGTCAAAATATTGCTTATAATCAAACTGGTTTCATTTGCATGGACTCACTTAATGCACTAAAATGGATGTCATGAACGAAGGAAAAACAATTCTTGTAACCGGCGCTTCCGGCGGAATCGGGCGTGCAATTTCCGTTGCAGCTGCAAAAGCCGGCTATTTTGTCGTATGCCATTATAACCACGGCAAGGAAAAGGCCGAGGAAACCCTAAGGCAGATTACAGCTGAAGGTGGCCATGGGGAATTAATCCAGTTTGACATAAACGACAGGTCCGACTGCCGAACAAAGCTTGAGGAACTTACGGAAAGGCATGGAGCCCTCTGGGGTGTAGTGAGCAACGCGGGAATTACCAGGGACAACGTATTCCCCGGCATGGAAGACGATGACTGGGACAAGGTTATCCACACAAACCTGGACAGTTTTTACAACGTGCTTAAGCCACTCATCATGCCCATGTGCCGCAAGAAAAAGGGCCGCATAATCACCATTTCTTCCGTCTCCGGAATCATAGGCAACAGGGGACAGACAAACTACAGCGCAAGCAAGGCAGGCCTCATCGGGGCTTCAAAGGCACTTGCCATGGAACTTGCAGGACGCGGAATCACCGTAAACGTAATTGCACCAGGTGTCATTGAAACTGACATGACAAAGGACATGCCGGCAGACTTTGTAACTTCGGCCATCCCAATGAAACGCGCAGGCAAACCGGAAGAAGTTGCTTCCCTTGCCACATTCCTTCTTTCTGAAGAATCATCATACATTACAAAACAGGTTATTGCTGTAAGCGGAGGACTTGCATGAACTTTCTTGAATTTAACGATGTTACATTTACATATCCGGCAGTGGAAGGAGACCTTGACGAAAACGGAAAGCAGGTTGTTCCACAGCCGATTTTCGAGCACTTTACCGGAAACATCCCGGGAGCATTTACAAGCGTAATCGGCCCCAACGGATGCGGAAAGTCAACGCTGATGATGCTTGCAAGCGGAAGGCTTTTCCCACAGACGGGAAAAATTTACATGTTTGGCCAGGACATCCATAAGCTTGATGAAGAAAAAAAGAATCTTCTTGCTTCCGTAATCTACCAGAACATGGAATTTGAATCCAACGACAAGGTTGAGCAGCTTTTGACCTACGTGTATTCCAACGGAAACCTTAAGGCAAAGGCCAAGGGAATAGGTGGAAGCAGCGACCTCTTTTCGGAAGTTGTGGACAGGTTTTCTCTTGCATCCGTAATGAACCACGGCCTTACGGAAATAAGCAAGGGAGAAAACCAGCGGGTGCTCCTTGCATTCAGCCTGCTTTACGGAAGCGCCAGCGTATTCATGGACGAACCTCTTTTTGCCATGGAAGAACCCCAGAAAAACAGTGCCCTTGAATACCTCCGGAGCTATTCCATGGAGACAAAGACACCTGTCTTTATTTCCATGCACGAACTTGACCTGACACGCAAATATGCAGAAAAAGTTCTTCTTGTAAAGCCAAACAGGGACATGGCCTACGGAACTCCGGAAGAAGTAATGACCAATGAAGAACTGGAAGCTGCCTACGGAATTCCTGCTGCGATGCTGAAGCACAATGAAAGCATGACCCGCGAGCAGATCATGCAGCAGACACAGTTCTTTAACAAGCAGTAACAGTAAAGGAACCCCCCGACAGATTGCCGGGGGCCTTAAATTAGTCTCTTCTTACCAGCCTTATGCCCTGGTAGGTTTCTGAATCCATGTAGCCGTGGCCGCACGACTTAGGTTTTCCAAGCCGCTGCCACATTGAAGAATAGCCCTTTTCTTCCCTGTAGCTTCCGCCACGAAGAACAATGTTGTCATACTTTCCTTTTCCATAGCAAGGATCCGTTACAGGACCACCTTCCGGTATGGCAGCATTGCCATGATTATAGTCACCGTTTTCAGCCACGCTCCTGAAATAGTCCATGCACCATTCAGCCACGTTTCCACTCATGTCATATAAGCCGATGGCATTTGGAAGCTTCAGTCCGACTTCATGGGTCTTTGCAATGTAATCAGTATCTTCCTTTCCTGCAGAATTAACGCTGGTCCATCCAACAAGCTTAACATTGTCGGAACCTGAATACATGTACCTCCAGTCCTTTTCCGACTTGCCTGCTCCGCGGGCTGCATATTCCCATTCAGCTTCTGTTGGAAGGCGGTAACCGTTCCTGGAAAAATCCCATGTTACGGTGGCAGACTTTATGTATTCATTTGCCTTGCCCCTGTTTGCGTAGGAAACATTCGTTATGCCGTAAACCTTGTCATAGCCACAAAGTTCGCTCAGAGCGTTGCAAAAAATCACAGCCTCATACCAGTTGATTCCAGCAGCAGGCCTGTATTTCTGGCGCTCATCACCATAGCGGTTTTCCTGATCGGGGATTGGAACGCTGCCCATGACATATTCATAAAGTTCATTTGTAACTTCGTACCTGCACATTGAATATGAAGACAGGGTTATGTTCCTGCGTGGCGTAAAAACGTCCGACAGCTTGTCTTCTGCAATGCAGGTTGAATTTGGAATTACTGCTGTCGTCCCCCTTGGAATGACGGAAACAAATTCAGTCTTGCCAAAATTCCGTCCTCCAATGATGATGTTGTTGGGGTTTGTGTCATCGAGAGGATTTTGATCCTTTGGTGTCCTGCAGCATGTAAGGGCATCCTGAAGATTGTCATATTCCCTGTAGCAGGATGTACAGACAAAGACCTTTTTTTCTTCATATTCAGTCTCTACGTTTTTGCAGGAAGCAAGCAATCCAAAAAGTAAAAAAGCAAAGGAAAGAATAAAAAACTTTTTCATGGACTGCTCGTATTTTATAAATCATCAACGCAGACGACATTTGCTTCTGCTACTTGCTTTAATTGCACGTCATTTGTAAAAAAAATATCGCAATTAAAATAAATACTAGTTGCTAAATGAATTGAATCCATTCCCTTTATGCCTTTGTATTTTGCCCGAATTTCTGCCGCTTTTCTTGTAATCGTTCTATTAGGCTCTACAATTAGAAAATTTAATCCTTGCAAAAAAGATTCATATGATTCAATTTTTACAAAATTTTTTGTCCTATAAGGAAAAACAAGATATTCTGCATCCGTTATGGAAGATGTCATAAACTGGTCATCATCTTTCTGATGATTAAAAATGAAATATGCAACCTTATCAGAAAACGGTTTCTCGTCATCAAGAAAGTAAATCAAGGGAGTAGTATCAAAATATACCTTACTCATCAATCTGCCCTCAATTGTCTTATATAATCAACTGTAGAAACACCGTCAGGAATAGATTTTCCCCCTTTCATGTAAGAACGGATTTCTTCAAGAGTTTTTTGTTTTTTTTCAGGAACAAATTCATCGAGCAATGTAATAATGACTTTCTGATTCTGCTTGACTATGACATTGTCTTCAATTACATAATTGTTTCCATCAAAATATGCATTCACTGCTACCATAAATTACCTCCATCCTATTAATTATACCATCTTTTCTTTTTTAGGGCATCTTTGACTTCACTTCCGAGTTTGCAAGCAAACTCGCCATTAAAATGCTTAATGAAAGCAGCATAGCGACGGCAGCCATGCTGCCGGACTGCCAGTATTCTGTTACAGCTTTAGGTCACCATCTTCCAGGACCGTCACTTCCTTTCCGTCGGCATACCTTATTACGATTGTCGGTTTTCGGACAACTCCATCAAAATGAATCAGTGCCGGAGCGTCGCCGTCATAATTTTCGCCAATGGCAAAATGGCAGGTGCGGAATGCCTTTTCATCTTCAAGCATGTTTCCCGTGATGCATGCAGCAGGATTAAGCCCGATGCCAAGCTCGCCGATGTTGCGCGCATTCCTTGCATATACTGCACCCTGACCTGCAGGAAGTTTACCGGAAGCCTCCATGGCAACTGCATCTTTTTCTGCCTGCGTTATATCCTTGAGGAGCCTTTTTGCTTCCTCGCCGCCAGTCACTTCCGTTACAAAGCCCTTTTCTACCTTGCACGTAATCGGTGTCTTCAGGATCGAATCCCCGTCAGAGAAAGTCATGCTGCCGTCAAAAACGATTGTTCCCTCGCTTGTGCCTACAACCGGGCTGATGAAGGTTTCACCTGCGGGAATGTTTCCGCCTGAACCCGGCTTTGAAAAGTCACCGTCGTCCACCATGCCTGCCCTTCCCGTAAGGCCGATGGTTATGTCGGTGCCGGAAGGAGATGTTACGTGGACACTCTGGGCATCCCTGTATTTTTCACAAAGGGCCTTGCAGTTTTCAGCAAGCTTTTTATAGTCGATGTTTACCGTGCGCTCGTACATGTCTTCCGTCAGGCCCGGGGTCCAGACTGCACGGATGCACTTCTTGCCGTTAAGAAGATAGTCAAAGGTGTTGTCCCATGTCATGCCGTCTTCCGTCTTGTACGGATTCATGATTGCCTTTTCATCCTTTCCAAGCTTTATCTCTGAGATGGAAAAAATTACTTCAGGTTCAGACTTGATTGCACCGATTACTGTTTCCTCGCAGAAGTCCTGGCTTGTCTTGTGGGGCTGGAATACGAGGGTTGGCCTTGCGCCGGCTTCTGAGGCTGCCTTGTACAGTTCCTGGGAGATTATGTTTGTTGCAGGATTTGCAATGATGAGAACGCGCTCACCCGGTTTTACCTTGCACACATCCTGGATTACAGTCTGTGAAGGTGTCTTTGTTTTCTTGTCAAAAATATTCATGCCTTGATTTTATCACAAGAAACAAACCTTGATAATCGGGAAACTATCGGACCTGGTTGGAAAAAGGATCTTGGACGATGACGATGATTTCTTCCGAAGATGACTTTCTCTGGGAAAATCTTATTTTTACCACATCGTCCTTCGCCCTTCCTGCATAAGATATGATGAATCCCAATGGCCCAAGTTGGGAAGGTTTTGTTCCAGGTCTTACAATCAGTGGCCCGGAAATCCTGCAGCCGTTCTGCTGGCCAAGCTGGAAAGAAAAATCTTCCGAATACAAATCCAGCGTAACAAATGCCGGTTCCAGTTCATCTATACCTGATGGCTGGTAGCCCTTGTAAAAACCTGGAATTCCATTGGCAGAAGCAAAGGCATTTCGTACTACGCATGACTGTACGAACTGTTCAACAAGCATGTAATCCCGGCTGAATCTTTCCCCGGAAACCTTGGCAATGGCACTTGTCACCGCATTCATTCCGTAATTGGGACCATCTGCAAGGGCCTTTACAAATCCTGCTCCACCATAGTTTCTTGCGAGCCATGCCCCGAAGGCAAAATTACTTGAATAGTAATAGCCTATATTTGTCATGTCTGTTGAATTAAAGAAGGCTGTTCCCGTCATGTAGTACCTTGAATTGAAGGCCCCCAGTCTTTCCCTAGCAGCCGCAGTTCCGTCATTCCCGTAAATGCCCTGACTGAACATGTCTTCCGCCATCATGGCAAGCATTTCGTTGAACCACTTGTTTGCCGAACTTGCTTCCGTATTCCCCCGGTATTTATTTGCAAATGTAATAAGGTGCACAAGTTCATGGGCAAGGGAAGAATAAGCTCTGGCGCTCATGCCTTCTGTTCCACCATACCTATTTGAACCGGTTGCGTTTTCCCTGTAATTGCACAGGAGAGAATCCAGATATAATATTTTTGCCTGGTTCGAATAGGCGACGGAAATTCCATCATTTATAAAGTAATCACGCTGAGAAAAATATCCACCTATCATAGAAGAAGTGGAAGCACCAATATCCCCATCACCATCAATGTCATAGACGACAATGTTAACGCATTTTTTTTCCGGTCCTGCAAATTCAACCTGGCTCTTTGTCCGATAATCGTACATGACATCGCTTTCCCTTCCATAGACGGAAGTTTCAGCACCATAAAGCCTGATAAACTTTTCAGCTATATCCCTGGCAACAGCTTCATTCACCTTTATTCCGGAAGCCTTCCCTTCCGTCCAGGCACTGGCAGGCACCCACACCAGGCATGTCATTGAACTGGAAGAATATTCTGCACGCAAGATACAGGCAACTAGATCCGGAACATCCGATTCACTCTGGGAATTTCTTGCAAGATAAAAATCAGTCCTTGTTGAACCAACCACTACACGTTCAGGAATTTTCCTTGAAAAATAAACACCTTGATTACCCCTAACAAAGTCACCGTTGAAATCCTTTCCCTGAAAATTCCTGACCCTTACCTCCTGAGCAGAATCCAGGAGGGTTATTTCCTCAGGTACATCCGGTTCAAATCCAACAGTTTCTGTCATGCCGGAAATGCTTTCCCGCGGAAGGACTGATTGTGAAGAAGTGTTAAGGTTTACATAGCAGACATCCATCCCCTTTACGCCATGAATTTCAATGAAGTCTCCGTTTACGCAAAGAGAATACCTGCTGCCAAGATTACGGAAAGAATCCGTTTCATCATCACTGCTTAAACTGGCTGAGCATGAAAAAAATGTAATGCTGAACGCAAGCACTGTGCAACACAGCGCCAGTCTTTTTACTCTCATCTGCTGGAATTATACAGGAAAGTGCATCTTTAGAAAACGTGTTTTAGAAAACGGCAAAAAAAATTAGGCCCGGACAGTGGTCTTGGAAAAGTTGACCAGTGCCTGGGCCAGAATGCGGGGTCTTAGGGGCAGAGCCCCTAGGAGAGAGGGTAGGACGCAACTACGTGCGGCCGTGGGAGAGACTTCTCCCTCCCCCTATATTTATTTTGCGCGGACAACAACCTTTGCAAGGTCAGGACGCTTTACGAGGTCAGCCTTGAGGCCTTCTTCGCGAGCCTTGTTTACATAATCCTTGCTCTGGAAGCTGTATGTAAAGTTTGTATGAACATCATAAGTTCCCTTCATGAGGGCATAAGCATCTTCTGTCATTACAAGCTCTTCGTCTGTTGGAATTACAAAAATCTTTGTTGCGCTGTCATCAGCAGAAATGCATGTTTCAGCATTAGTTGTAAATGACCACTGGTTCTTCTGCTCGTCAATCTTGATTCCGTAGTTTTCAAGTCCCTGTGTAGACTTAAGGCGGAATACTGGACCACGTTCACCGACACCGGCTGTGAATACGATTGCATCTACGTGGCCAAGTTCTGCCATGTAGGCACCGATATACTTCTTGATGCGGAGGGCTTCCATCTCGATGCAGAGCTTTGCCTTTTCGTCTCCGTCCTTTGCTGCCATTTCAACATCGCGGCGGTCTGCAAATTTTCCGGTTACACCAAGACATCCAGACTTCTTGTTGAGTGCCGTGTCCATCTCGTCTGCCGACATTCCTGTCTTGCGCATGATGTAGAATGGAAGGGCCGGGTCAAGGTCACCTGAACGTGTACCCATTACAAGACCTTCAAGAGGTGTGATACCCATTGTTGTGTCGTAGCACTTTCCGTTCTTTACAGCACACATTGAAGCACCGTTACCGATGTGGCAGATGATTACGTTTGTATCTTCTGGCTTCTTTCCAAGGAGAACTGAAGCACGCTTTGCTGTGTAAAGGAATGATGTTCCGTGGAATCCGTACTTGCGTGCTGCGTACTTTTCATACCATTCGTGTGGAATTGCATACATGAAGTTTTCTGCAGGCATTGTCTGGTGCCATGCCGTATCCATGACTGCTGCGTGTGGAACATTAGGCATAACCTTCTGTGCAGCCTCGATACCCATGATGTTTGCAGGCATGTGGAGAGGACCAAGGTCGATTACTTCCTTAAATCCTGCAAGAACTTCTGGAGTTACAAGAACAGACTTTGTGAACTTTTCTCCACCATGAAGAACACGGTGACCAACTGCTCCAATTTCGCTGAGGTCAGAGATAACACCTGTTTCCTTGTCCGTGATCATCTTGAGGATGAGTTCGATTGCTTCCTTGTGTGTTGGACATGGGCTTTCAAGTTCCGTCTTGTTTCCCTTTGCCTTGTGTGTGATGCATGAACCTTCGATTCCGATTCTTTCTACAACACCATTTGCCAGGACTTCCTTGTTGTCCCAGTCGTATACCTGGTATTTAGCAGATGATGAACCACAGTTCAATGTCAAAATTGTCATTGCCATAAAAATGCCTCTGAATGAATTTAATTTTTAGGCGCTGCTTCAGATTGAATTCTTGACGCCTATTTATAGATTATCATTCCATTATAATAATATGGAAGAATAATTTCAA
>JAZLGN010000005.1:0-47413 GCA_045616325.1 Treponema sp. | reverse complement strand
ACACTTGTAATTGGTCATGAAAAAGTTAGATTACTTAATTTGGGTCGATCTGATTTGATACATTTAATTAAAAAAATACCAACACAATTGGCGGTAGGGTATGATATTCAAAGTGTTGAGGAAGACCAGAGAAAAAGATATATCGAGGTAAAAACAACAGTCAGCTATAGACCGTTGAAGTTCTTTAGTTTTCATATGACACCTAATGAATGGGATACGGCACAGACCTTGAAAGACAGATATTTTGTTTATCGCTTAATGATTAACAAAATGGAAAAAATTATTTATATCCTACAAGATCCTGTCATGTTATATAAAAATGATCAGATTTCTATGTCTCCTCGAAACGGGGTTGAAATTTCTTTTAAAGAAGATGTAAGTGAAAAGACGGAGCTTTTATTGTGGAAAAATTAAAAGTTGCATCTTTTTTTTGCGGATGCGGTGGAATGGATTTAGGTCTTCAGGGTGGGTTCCAATTTAATGGGAGAACTTACCCACGGAATGCGTTTGAGATTGTTTTCGCTTGTGATAATGATCCATACTGCACAAAAATTTATAATGATAATTTTGATAAAAAATGTGCAATTCAAGATGTAAGAGACTTAAATATTTCCGCTTTACCAAATTTTGATATGTTGATAGGTGGTTTCCCTTGTCAGTCATTTTCGATTTCTGCACAAAATCCTCCACGGTTGGGTTATAAAGATGTAAGAGGAATGCTTTTCTTTGAAATGGTGAAAACATTGAAAGAAAAAAAGCCTAGATTCTTCATTGCAGAAAATGTGAAAGGTCTTTTGTCTGCAAATAATCATCAAGCCTTTCCAATGATATTAAAAGAATTTGAAGACGCTGGGTATTCAGTAAAATATAAATTATTTAATGCTTCAAAATATGGTATTCCTCAGAAAAGAGAAAGAATAATTTTAATTGGATTTAAAAAAAAGAAAGATTGTGATAATTTTTCGTTCCCAGAAGAAAATGCAGATATTGTTCCTCTTTCAATTGCAATCGAACCTAGTGCAAATTCTGATGAAAAGTGGTTTTTCTCACAAAAGGCCGTAGATGGAATGCTAAGAGTAAAAGATAAAATGAATAAAGGCCGATCACAAAATCTTGATGAACCATGTAATACAATATCGTCTCATCTCGCAAAAGTGAGTCTAAATTCAACAGATCCAGTTTTGATGGTTGGTAATCGCTATAGGCGATTTACACCTAGAGAAGCTGCTAGAATACAGTCTTTCCCAGATACCTTCAAATTAGATTCTGTAAGCGAATGTCGTCAGTATAAAGCAGTTGGAAATGCAGTCCCCCCCGTTTTGATGTGGCATATTGTAAAAGCTTTAGAAGAAAGTATTAAAAACAATGAATAAAATTGCATATGACAAAACACAAAGAGTATACTGAATATATTGCAAAAAATGTTTATCTCTATTTTTGGATTATGCAATTTTTCCAAATCTTTCATTCAGTTTGATGCAAAAACACCGTTCAATTCCAAAAAATCCAGACATTGCAAATACATTCTTCCGTGCAGGCTTTATTGAAAGTTGGGGACGGGGCATTGAAAAAATCTGTACCATGTGCCGAGATTTTGGAATTTCTGAACCTGAATACATCGTTCATCCTCGCGATATTATGATTCTTTTTAAGGCCAATGATGAATATGTTTCTGAAATGGCAAAGATAAAAGCTGGAAGTTTTGGCGAAGGATCACAGGAAAGTTCGGTGAAAACTACCCAGAAAAGTTCAGAGAAAAGTTCAGAGAAAATCTTCGCAATGATAAAACTGAACCCAAATGTAACTACATCAGAGATGGTTTTAACTCTTGGTATATCAGAAAGAGCTGTTTTCAAACAAATAAAATTGCTGAAAGAAGCAAACAGAATCCGTCGTGTCGGTCCAGACAAAGGCGGGCATTGGGAAATCATTGAAGAATGAAATACTCGTTTGTAAAAATTAATTTTCCAGATGTCTCTCTTGTGATTTATGACCGCTATCAAAAAGAATTAGTCGGGTTAAATTCCATAGGGCTTTTAGGCAAGAATGAAGTTTTAGGGCTTTCATCTGATACGGGATCAATAGAATTTATTTCTGAACCAAAAAATGGATTCTGCTCATTACGCCTCTGCGAAACTCAGCAGTATTTTGTGACACTTTTAAATTCTGTTGCAGAACATCCAGAAAAATATTCAATCAATTTAAAAAAAGAACTTGAAGCGACACAAATTTCAAAAGGCATATATTCCTTCAAGGTCATCAACTATTTGGGGAAAACTGATTTTGAGATTCTTTATGATGGAAACATCATTCATTCTATAAAACTTGAAATTATTTCAAAGAAAATTGACTACGAAGACGATTATGTAAAGCTTACGGAAGACATTGCGGAGAAATGTTCGGCTCTTTTACTTGACTATTCCAGTCCGACAAATCTTTCATTTAAAGACAATAATGAATCAGCCAGAACACCTTTGGAAAAATTCATATTCATCAGAACCTTTTGCAACAATGACAATATTGAATCTTTTTTTCATAGCATAAAAAGCAATCCAGATTCACTTTTGGTTTCAGAAGATGAGATTAAACCATTTGGAACTGCATCTGTCAGCAGGAAGTTTTTCTCAAATCCTTTTGCCAATTCCCGAAACTGGATTAAAACAGATGATGATTCTTATTTCCCAGAATACATAACTACAACAAGAAAATATGATTCCTTGGATACTCCTGCAAATCGTTTTCTGAAATTTGCATTCAATTCATTTATTGAAGTTTGTGACGAAGTGATTAAATTTCTTGGTGATAAAAATCTGACTTACAAAGAAGAAGCAAAATACATCAAAGAAAATCTAGAACTTTATTTAACGGATTCTTTTTTTGATGATGTTCAGGATTTGACTTCAATGCCTGCAAATAATCAGGTTTTACAAAAACGAGAAGGTTATGCACAGATTTTCAACGCCTTCAACATGCTGGATTTAGCAAAGCAACTTGATTGGGAAGGTGAAAAACAAGTTTATGAAGGACAGGCTAGAAATATTGCACTTTTATACGAATATTGGCTTGTCTTTAAATTCATGGAAATCTTAAAAGAAATTGGTGCGGAAATTGAATTTGACCTTTCTGAAGATGACAGTAAAGACAGAATGTTTGTAAAAGAAACTGGTCTTCTGATTTCATTAAGAGAAGGAAAAACCAGCTATTTTTCGGCAATTACAAAAGATAAAAAGTTTCGCATAAAATTCTACTATAACAGAACATTCGGTAAAAAAGATTTTGAAGGAACTGATTATCAGGGATCATATTCCAGAGATTTCCGACCAGATTATACATTGGCAATTTTCCCTGCTGTATACAAAGAAGCACAGGCAATAAGACTTGGCGAAGTTTCTTTCATTCATTTTGATGCAAAATATCGGGTGACAGATATTACATCCTTGTTTGGAAAAGAAAATTTGGACTCAGATGATTTTTCTGAACAAAAGAAAGCTGAAACAGTAAACACCTATAACCGTGGCGATCTACTAAAAATGCATACTTATAACGATGCAATCCACAAAACAATCGGAAGCTATGTTCTGTATCCTGGAACTTCAAACAAAGAAAATGAATTCAAAGTTTACGATGAACTTCTTCCTGGTGTTGGTGCATTTGCAATTCGTCCTGGAGATAAAGAAAATGCTGGTGGTGAAACTCTTAAGAAATTTATTTCAGATATAATTGAATTCAAATCAAAAGATTCTACCCGTCAGTATCGTAAAGAATATTTTGAAAATATGGTTATCCAGTCTCCATCAGAGAAAAATGCTGCTAAAATGGCAGAATCATCAAATATCGAATATCAGATGATTGGATTTATCAGAAATGAATATTTATCCTTTTTGCAGAAAAATGGACATATCCCAACTTCTCTAGAAAACTTTAATAACAGGGACTCTTTTGAATTTTACTTTTATTTCTATGCCATAAAAAATGGAAAAGTTTATACGATTCATAAAGAAACGAATAAAGCAAAATATCTTAGAGTAACAACCACAGATATAAAAGATTGCAAAGTTAAGTTTGGATATAAATTTCAACATCTTGAACCATGGGAAGCAGAAATAGATACTATCGAACTTGTTTCAAAAGATGTTCTGAAAGAAAAACTGGATTCTCTTTATTTTAAGAATAGTTTTATGCCAACAAACGGTTTTCATGCAGACTATTATTATCTTGCAAAAGCAAAAGTCACAAGTTATTTAGATTCTGGAATAACTGCCATAAATGTTAGTGAAAATGAAGACATTAGTGCTTATTCACCTAAAGTTACTCCAAGAATCAATTAAATCGATTAATATAACAGGGATTTTTTGAAAATGAAAACCATTACAGTAAGCGGCGCAATCATCATACGCACAAATCCAGATACTCACCGGAAGGAAGTCTTTGCAACACAGCGCGGTTACGGGGACTGGAAGGGCTGGTGGGAAATTCCCGGCGGCAAGATAGAAAGCGGCGAAACACCAGAAGAATGCATCGTGCGTGAAATCCGCGAAGAGCTTGCCATGGAAGTTAAGGCAGAAAAAAACGTCGCTGTTGTAGACTACGACTATCCTGAATTCCACCTGACCATGCACTGCATCCTATGCACCATCGTCACCGGTCAGCCAAAGCTTCTGGAACACCAGGCCTCCCAATGGCTCACCGCCGAAACCCTAAATAAGGTAAAATGGCTTCCTGCAGATAAATTAATACTCAATCAAATCAATGATTTGCTAGTTTGCAACGCAAACTAGTTAGCATCCGTAAGGATGCGCCGCTGCCCGCAGACAAATTAATCCTTAAACAAATCAATGATCTGCTAGTTTGCGAAGCAAACTAGTTAGCATCCGTAAGGATATGTCATGCGCCGATTTTTACAACTTTCTTCCATATAGGACTGTAATTTTCATCTTGACAATTGGCACTTTTATGCCGAAAATTTAACCATGAATATGATAGGAACATTTTGGTCACTGGTTCCGCCGTTTGTGGCAATCGCACTGGCTTTGGTCACAAAGGAAGTTTATTCTTCCCTCTTCATCGGAATTTTAATCGGCGGACTTTTCTTTTCAGGGTTCTCCTTTTCGGGAACAGTCTCTCACGTTTTTCAAGATGGGATCGTTGCCTCTCTTTCTGACAGCTACAATGTCGGCATCCTCGTATTCCTTGTAGCCCTTGGAACGATCGTTGCAATGACAAACAAGGCCGGAGGTTCAGCAGCATTCGGAAAATGGGCAAAGTCTCACATCAAGTCAAAGATGGGTGCCCAGATTGCAACAGTTGTCCTCGGAATACTGATCTTCATCGACGACTACTTCAACTGCCTCACCGTCGGAAGCGTAATGCGCCCGATTACAGACAGGCACGGCGTTGCCCGCGAAAAGCTTGCATACCTCATCGACTCCACTGCTGCACCAATCTGCATCATCGCTCCAGTAAGTTCATGGGCTGCAGCAGTTTCTGGATTTGTTGACGGAGAAGACGGCTTCAGGCTCTTCCTCAAGGCCATTCCGTACAACTTCTATGCCCTCTTTACCATCATCGCAGTATTTGCATTCATCATGGCAGACGTAAAATTCGGACCCATGAAGAAATACGAAGAACATGAAGTTCACTACGAAGAAAAGGAAAAATACGTTTCAACAAAAGGAAAGGTCTTTGACCTGATTTTCCCCATTGCTGCCCTCATCGTGCTGTGCATCATCGGCATGATCTATTCCGGTGGTTTCTTCGAAAAGGGAGAAGGCCACAAAGGTGTAATCGATGCATTCTCAAATTCAGATGCTTCCGTAGGCCTCATGCTTGGCTCAATGGGAACCCTCATCATAACCGTAATCGCATACACCATCCGCCGCGTCATCAAATTCTCCGAACTCATGAACTGCATCGTTGACGGTTTCAAGGCAATGGTACCGGCAATCCTTATCCTGACCCTGGCATGGACACTCAAGGGAATGACTGACAGCCTTGGTGCAAAGGAATTTGTTGCAGGCATCGTTCAAAACGGTGCATCAAACCTCCTTAACCTTCTGCCGGCAATCATCTTTGTAATCGCGGGATTCCTCGCATTTGCAACCGGTACTTCATGGGGAACCTTCGGAATCCTCATTCCAATTGTCGTTTCAGTTTTCAGCGAGACAGACTATACGATGATGATCATTTCCATCTCCGCATGTATGGCCGGTGCAGTTGCAGGTGACCACTGCTCGCCAATTTCTGACACGACGATCATGGCCAGTGCCGGTGCAGAATGCGAACACGTAAACCACGTTTCATCGCAGCTTCCTTACGTACTTGTTGTGGCCTCCGTTTCATTCGTGTGCTACGTAATTGCAGGCTTTGCAAGAAACCCATTCCTCCCATTCATCATAGGAACTGCAGGAATCATCGGCGGAGTATTCATGTTCAAGAAAAACTCCAAGTAAGATTCCTTAATAATTAAAAAAGGGATGTCCTGATAATTGCGTACACCGGTTGATGTGCACCTTACATGTCAGGACATCCCTTTTATTTTTTCCCGTGTATCTGTTACATGGCCCGCTCTGCAAATTCCTTCAGCAGCCTGCAGGCTTCCTTGTCATGCTTTCCCTTGAATCCATGGGCACCGTTTTCTATCTCATGATACTCACATCTTGAATACAGTTCTTTTGCCTTGCGGGAATATTCAATGTCTACAATTTTATCTGAAGTTCCATGTATTAAAAATGTAGGCCCGTCATAGCCGGCAATTGCAGAATAGACATCAAGATCAACAACAGTTCTTGCAAAACCGCCACCAACTTTCATGGGGAAACTTCCAAGGATGTCCGGAATGTTTTTTGGGTCAAACTTGAATACGATCATCTGTCCTTTTCTTGCATCATCTGGAATGCAGAGGGCTGGATAAAAAAGCACAAGGCTCTTTACCTGGTCCTTCAGTTCACTTGCAACCATTGCAGAAACAAACCCACCCTGGCTGCATCCCAAAAGCGAAATGCTTTCTGCATATTCCTGTTTCCTGACAAAATCAATGACGGCAAGAAGATCCTTCTTTTCCGTAAACACAGTCATGTCCTCAGTCTTTCCGTCACTTTTAACACCGATTCCGCCGCCGCAAAAATCATAGGTGACTGCAATCTTTCCTTCCCTTGCAAGGGACTTTGCATAGGTTCTGCAGGTTTTCTGGTTTACCATGAATCCATGACTTAAAATGCACACGGGACTTTTCCTGCTTACATCGCCAAATATTTTCCCGCGTATGGTCAATCCTTCACGCTGAACTTCAAACTTCTTCATATGGTCATCCCCCAGGCTTTATGTATGTTTTCCTAAGACATCAGTATATAGCAAAAACCGGAAAATTCATCCTTCAAAAAGCTTCTTTATCTTGTGGACAACCTGATTGGTGTTTCCTTCATCGACTACAAAATCATAGGTATGGGGAATTGTTCCAAAGGTGATTGTCCTGTCTACGCCAAGCTCGCGCTTAAGCAGCTCGATCATGTTCTGGCGCGTAGCATACCTGTTGTAGATTTTTATGTAGGAATACCCCTTGTAGTCATTGGACTTATACTTTAGCACCTTAAGCTTTTCCGTGATTCCTTCTGCCTCAAGAATTCCGTAGATTTCTTCAATTTTTTCATCCGGATAAATGAGCATAAAGTAAATCACTTCCTCATCGGGAACAAGACGCTTGATATAGTTCCTGTATGGAGATGCCCTAAGTTCCCTTACAAGACGCTCCTGAATTTCATTCTGGAATTCCCCGTAGTAAATCAGGAGAGTGTCGTCTATCACTATGTTTGCAAAATTATGAATGTCGTGCTGCCTGAAAATTTCCATCACCATGTTTTTTTCTTCAATGGTCATGGGGATTTTCTTAAGGTACCGCTTTTGTTCCGTATCATAGAGGACTGCACCGTCCATTGCAATGACCGGAATCTTAAGATGAATGTCATGCATCGGCTCAAGAATGGAAGCAGGCGGTCTCATGGTTGAAAGGGTAAAATGCAGTCCTTCGTCAATCATGCGGTTAAGTTCAACCTTGCAGTAATCATTTATGTGGTAATCCTTGTTAAGCAGGGTGTCGTCCAGCCCGGAAATAAACAGGGTATCCAGGTTGCGTTTGTGGGGCAGGCGGAACATGTTTACGCCCACTCCGATTGCTATTCCAATCATGGTGTCAAGGAATCTGTTCAGCGTGAAAAGATATGGATTTTCGTCCGACAAATGAATGACAACAATGCTTAAGAATACAACGCAGGAAAAATATGAAGCCTGCTTTTTCTTCAAGACCACCGTTGTCCACAAAACGGGAATGAGTGTAATGGAAATCAGCAGGCCGTTGAAAATGTAAGCTGCATTTTTTGATAAATCAAGATTCCTTCTTACGGAAATTGAAGCAAGCAAAACGGCAAGTCCAAAGGCTGCACCGATTACGGTTCCAACGATCCGCTGCATTGCATTTTTCCGCGTCGTTGAAACATAGGCCTGCATGCACCACAGGGCCGAAAGCTGACTGTAAAAAACGATTCCGTTATCGCCGCGAAGAACCTGCACCACATAGCAAAGGGCAACTGCCACCGCCGACTTTATTATTCGCTGTCCAACGGAAGGCAGTTTTATTGATTCATGATTCTTCATCAGTTGCTGTCGTTTGGATTGATAAAGAAAATCGTTTCATGCTCGGTGATCATGGGGGATTCCTTTGCAAAGAAAACTATTCCCTCAACAGGCGAAAGTATTTCTTCCTTTACCTCGGCAGTCAATGGGTCAAGGATGGTAGCAAGGACTGTTCCCTTCTTTACTTCATCACCAGGGCCAGCGTGAACCTTAAAGAGACCGCCGGCAGGAGCAGACACCGTAAGAAAATCCCCTTCGCTCACAATTTCCGAAGCATATCCCACAGGAGGACGTGCACTGATAAGTTCAAAGGAATTCAGAAACCTGAGGACTGCATTTACGGCAGTCATGGCACTTGATTCATCAATGTGATTTGTTGCCTTTGTGTAGACGCTGAATGCCTCGGTCTCAAAAACCTGCCAGTTGTAGTTCAATGTGGTCGTGTCAATCGGTGTTGGCTCCCTGACAAGGACATAAGGCAGTCCAAACGCCTTGGCAAGATCCGGCTTTTCATAACCCGTGTTCATGAGGCGCACATGGGGAACAAAATTTCCGGAAAGGTAAAAGCTTGCAAACTGAATTCCGAATTTGTAGTCGCGCACCTTTTCAAAAACTGCTGCAGCAATTCTCTGGGTAGTCTCACCCATGTTGTACCCCGGAAACATTCTGTTGATGTCCGTATTATCCACAGGCCAGAACCTTTTTCCGATGTTCATTGAAAATGGATTTATGCATGGAATGATAAGGAATTCATTCTCTTCCGAAAGCAAGCCGTCTGCTTCCAGCTCACGGAATCTCTTGATGAGCAGGGCAGCAATGTACATCTGCTGAATTTCATTTCCACGAAGCCCTGCAACAAAGCATGCAGTCTTCTTTCCATGGCCAAACCTGTAGCCTTTTACGGCAATTTCCTGCCTATATGGTGTCTTGAATTTGAATATTGTTTCTTCACGCATCTTATTTTTCCCTTACCCTTTAACTTTTAGTCGCCCAGAATTCTTGCAATAAGGGAACCTTCGTAAACAACTGGATATTCCCTGATGGTAAAAAGCAGTCCGTCAACGGAACTTATCACTTCTTCAAGAATGTCACCCGTCAAAGGATTAATTATTTTCCCGATTTCATCGCCCTTCTTGATTCTTTCACTGTGCTTTGCAACCGGAAGGAACACGCCGCTTTCATTGGCATTAAGGAATGAAACCCTGTCATCCTTGCTTATGATGGGCTCGCGGATTGCAGGAGCATCACCCTTCCAGATTCCCATTTCACACATCAGGTTTATTATTCCATCAGTAAGCTGCTGCCCGTAACTTTCAGTGATTCTCATGCCAACGCCCATTTCAACTACAAGACATGGAGTTCCCGTAGTATTCAATGAATATGCAAGGGTTCCCTCAAGGACTGTTGCATTGGAATGAACCCAGATAAAATCCGCATTGACGTGTTTTGCAAGTGGAACAAGCATGTCCTGGGAAATCTCGTTTATCCTTACCTGTGGAATTTCGCGCAGAAAAATATTTGACGCATGGATGTCTATTACAACATCCGCACCGGAAATGTCTTCTATAATTTTTGCAGCCGTATATTCGGCAAAGGTTCCGTTTTCATTGCCAGGAAAAATCCTGTTCATGTCCAGGTCAAACTGTGGAATTCCACGCGTCATGGAATTGATGCCCAAAGGATTCAATGCCGGATACACTTCAAGAACTCCGTCAAGAAAGTCCAGCTTTCCCTTTATACGGCGAATCAATTCCCAGCAGACATACTGGCCTTCAAGCTCATCGCCGTGGGTTCCGGAAACAATGCATATCCTTTTCTTGTTCCATCCGTTTTTTATAACCTGCTTTTGAATCAGGAATTTTTCATTGACCGGCATTTGTGCCGAAGTAACTGTTTTTATCATTTTGACCCCTTATGTTTTTATTACATCTGCTGCTGCTGATTTTTCAGCCTGAGCATTTTCTTTTGCTCTTCAAGGTTTTCACTGTTCCACATGATGCGCTCTTCAGAACCACCCTTGTTCTTCCTTAATTCCTTTCCCCTGGTTTTTACAAACACCGTCATCCTCTGGCCTGTCATTCCACGGAAAATTCCTCCGTCCACCTTACAGTCAAGATAGTCGCGCCCGCATGCAAGGGAAACGTAGGAATCGTCGACCTTCCTGTTTCTTGTACAGTCAATGCCAAACCAACGGCCCTGCATTGCACTCCCATCATTTTTCATGTAGTCGTCATCGGGAACAAAATATTCCGCCCACGCATGGGTCGATCCTTCCCCATCGCTTGTACCGGCCACATATCGTGCAGGGATTCCGGCTTCACGGCACAGGGAGCAAAAGATATGGGAATAATCCTGGCATACACCCTTGCCCATTTCAAAGGATTCCGCTGCCATAGTCCTTACATTTGTTGCGCCGGAAACATATTCAATTTTTTCATGAACTGCTTCCATCAAAAGTTCCGCGACCAGGGGAATGTTGCAGTTCCTCACCCTCCTGCACTTCACCGATTCTTCAAGAACATTTCCGCTGAAAACTGAATGCAAAAAATCATTCATGGTCTGGCTGCACTTTGTCAGAGGCGTATTGTACTTATACAACGGCAGGCACGATTCTCGGCATCCATTTTCCCGGTCAACAATAACCGTTGCCGTTGAATGGAAAGAAAAGGAATTGTGAGGAAAATCGATTCTTCCCTGATAGGCCGTGTTCCCAAAAATATCCCTGGATGTCACCAGTTGGGTTTCAGGCGTAACAACAAGATTTCTGGATATGACTGTCTGACCGTCCCTTGAAACTGGAACGCAACGCAGGAGAAAATAATGGTCCGCAACCGGGCTGTCAAATTCAAGGGTAGTCGTGTAGTCAATTTCCAGAATGTTCATCGATCTTCCTTTTTATGCTGCCATATCTATCTTTATGAACAGGCTGTCTATAAGCTGGAGCAAAATCATTTTGTCCGCATTGTCCATAAAATCGCTCTTCTCGCAAAGTTCGCCGCAAACTTTCTGCAGTGCAAGTCTGTCACAGTTAATGTCCGTGCGTTCAATGGAATGGGAAAGCCTTCTGCATTCAAAGGCAACCTTGTCCTCGTTCATGTTAAGGCGAAGGTACATGTCCAAACGTTCTAGGGTAAGGCCTGCCAAAAGAATGTGCCTTACATTGTGATCCGCAATGGAATCAAAAACCTGACCTTTAAAAGCCATGATGTTGTCGATGACTTTCTGGAAAACCAGAGCCGGAGTCTGGCTGAACTGTGCATCTTCCATTCTTCTAAGTGCAAGTTCAATGTAACTCAGGGAATCGCTTCCAATGGTTTCGCGCAGCATGATGGCATTGTCATAGGAACGGTTCATGCTTGAGATGATTGAACTTGCATAGTCCTTGTCAAAGGCATAACGCTGGCAAAAATCTGCAAGAGATGAAAAGCCGTTGTAAATGTCCAAATCGCTGCAATACTTTGCATAGTCAAAATTTGAATCCAGCTGCGAATCATACACATCCATAAAAAGCTTGAGCGTAGTCAAAACCCTTTCCGTGTAGCGACCAAGCCAATAGATTGAATCCACCTGCTTAAGTGTAAGTGGAACTTCGCCCTTCCTTGTAAAATTTACTTCTCTAAAATCCATGTATCCTTAAATCCTCCGCCTTGAGATGAATTGACTACAAAACTTGCAGGGTTTCTTGAAAAACGGGTAAGACCGCTTGGCCACACCTGGCATGTTTTTCCGCTCAGGACAAAAGCCCTCAGGTCCGCCTTGCGTTCAACCTTCTGTCCCTCGTCCATTATTTCAAGATCCTTAAAATCGATTACTTCCTGTGCTATCCAGCGCCTTGGCTGTTCCCTTATAAGGGTTTCCATCTCGGCAAGCTTTTCTGCACTCAGGTCCCTTCCAAAGACAACACCGTAACCGCCGGCTTCTGCAACATCCTTGATTACAAGAGTCTTTAAGTTTGCAAGAACGTATTTCCGATCCTCTTCATAGAACGGAAGATAAGTCGGTGCATTGTTCAGTATTGGCTCTTCATTCAGGTAGTACTTCACCATTTTTGGAACAAAGTAGTAGATTCCCTTGTCGTCCGCCACGCCGTTACCCGGAGCATTAATGAGGGCAACATTTCCTGCGCGGTAGGCACTCATTACACCTGGAATTCCAATGAGGGATTCTGGAACAAAGGCAAGTGGATCAAGATACTCGTCTGAAATTCTCCTGTAAATTGAACCGACCCTCTCCTTGCCGTTCAGTGTCTTGCAGTAGACCACATTGTTTTCAACAAAAAGATCCTCGGGCTGGCAAAGAACACTGCCTGTCTGTTCTGCAAGATATGCATGTTCAAAATAGGCGGCATTGTAGCGGCCCGGAGTAAAGACAACGTTTATTCCACCGCAGTTCATGTCATCCATAACATCCTTCAAAAGGGTTCCGTAATTTCTGTTGTCAACAACATGATTGTTTGCAAAAGTCTGTGGCGAACATTTTCTTTCAAGACCGCGGGCAATCAAAGGATATGAAGCACCACTTGGAATCCTAAGGTTGTCTTCCAGAATGAACCAGCTGTCATCCTTAGCCTGAACAAGGTCGATTCCAGAAATGTGGGAATAGATTCCATGGGGCGGCGTAATTCCTTCAACCTGAGCAAGATAACCGGAAGAAGAAAAAACAAAATCCTCGGGAACAACACCATCGGCAATGATCTGCTTTTTTGAATAGATGTCCGCAAGAAAAAGGTTCAATGCAGTAACACGCTGAACAAGGCCACGGCTCAAGCTGTCCCAATCCCTTGCAGAAATCACGCGTGGAATGGGATCATAGGGAAAAAGTCGCTCGTTAAAAGTTCCGTTCTTGTAGATTCCAAATTTTACGCCATAACGGGCCAGCTGCTCGTTTATCAAGTCTGAATTTGAAATCAGGTTATCCATAAATGCCTCCTAAAAAAAACTCCCTTAAATTTCATGGTGAACAAAAAAAGGCGCAGAAAGACAAATCCTTCTGCGCCATTGCAAAGAGAGAGAAAGAAAAAAGGCGCATTGTCATACGACAATGCGCCTTTGCAACTATCTTTCTGTATACTAGCATTTTCTCCAAATAATTGCAACAGCTGCAATTGTTTTATATTGCTTAAAAATGTATACTGTCGTAAAGCAGATGGGGAATAAGAAAACAAAACTAAACCCCATGCTTTTTCAGGAAATAAAAAATGACACCACAGGAAACCTTCAATAGCGCACGCAAGATAGTCATCAAGATCGGAAGCAACACCCTTGCAAAAAAGGACGGAACAATAAACGTTGAATTCATGGAAAGCTTTGCATCCCAGTGTGCAGAACTGCAGAAAAAGGGAAAGCAGATAATCCTCGTGTCTTCCGGAGCACAGGTTGCAGGCCTTTCAACAATCGAAGGCTGGGCCCACAAGGGAGACATCCACTACCGCCAGGCACTTGCAGCCATCGGCCAGGTGGAACTCATGCACAAGTGGCGCGATGCATTCAAAAAGCTCAACGTTCACGTAGCACAGCTTCTGCTTACAAAGGACGACTTTGAGGACAAGCACCGCACACTCAACATCCGCAATACCATGTTCACCCTTGTTGACGAAAACGTGATTCCAATCATCAACGAAAACGACAGCATCGCAACGGATGAATTCTTCATCGGCGACAACGACAACCTTAGTGCACTTACGGCAAACCTCTGGAGTGCAGACCTTCTGATTCTATTTAGCGACATCGACGGAATCTACACCGACAACCCAAAGACAAACCCGGAGGCAAAGCTTGTTGAAGTTGTAGAAAACATTGACGAGCTCAAAAAATCGATCACCATCGGTTCAACAAATTCATTCGGTACTGGCGGAATTGCAACAAAGATCGAGGCTGCCGAAAAAACTACAAAGTGCGGAATCCCAATGATTCTTGCCAACGGCGGAAAGGAAAATGCCCTCACCCACCTTGCAGACGGAACCCAGAAGGCCACGGTATTCACTGCCGACGACAAGGCCCTGTTCCACGCAATCATGGGTGCCTGATCATTTGATTATTTGGGGGAGCACATTCCCCCTGCTAAACCCGCTATCCGCTCCAATGCGCTCGCCAAGGCTCCGCGCATTCCGCTTCTATCGGGGCTAGGCTTGCACTGAAAACTGAGGCCCTGCTCCCAAAACGACATGACCTTCCATGGCCTTTATCATAAACATAAGTTGACAAGTCTCTTTACAGAAATGGATTGATTATCCTGATTCCTTCTATCTGTTGACCCGGATTTAAATCTTCCGAATACAAAACCGTACAATCTGTATCAATGGCCATAGCAACTATCAATGAATCCCAATAACTAAACTGCGTATTTTTGCTAATCCGCATAGCATGAAATACATTTTCTTTTTCTTAACTTCTGCATTATCCCACAAAAAACACCTATCTTTCATGCATATCCTCCCTTGTCCATTTGGTCCCCTTTGTACTGTTCCAATATAGTAAGCATTTTTCCTATTGTTAAATTTATTTTCTGAATTTCATGCAAATTTATTTGACAATAGAATTATAAATGGTTGCCATTTATCGCGTTAGGCAATGGAGCCACGCCGGAGGCGGCCACTGGACTGAACGGAGTGAAGGAAGCGGCTGACCGTCAGGGAATGGCGGAACTGCCGACCCGGCAGCCTGTGGCTGCCGGGAACGCCCAAATGCAGGCAAAAAACCATCCTTGTTTTCTTGACTTTAATCATTTTATTTTACTAGAATATTCGTAGGAGATTAATCTTATGAAGAAATTTATTGCTGTTTTTGCCAGTGTAATGATGGCATTTGCTGCATCTGCAAAGACATGGGAAAACTTCGTAAATGTAGGTGCAAGGATTCCATGTAACCCACTTAACCTGGAAGCAGAAAATGACGGTGGCACGGTGAAGATCAGTCCTATCGCCGGAATTGACCTGGGATACACTGGCGTACATGAAAATGGATTTTCAGTCAGGGCTATGTTTGACTTTGATTATGCCGGTTCTAACATCACTGTAGACAACGATGATCTTGAAGGAGGGAATATTTCGTTCCTTATTGGTGGTGGTTATGCCCCAATCCATGATGAAAAAATGTTTCTTGGCATTTATGGAATTCTTGGTGCTAACTGGCTACTGTTTGATGCATCTATCGAAACTAACTATTCTGAAGAATATTCAATAAAGGATAAATATAAGTATAACTTCTTTCTCCCTGCCATAGGCGTTAACGGAACTTTCATCTACACATTCTCAAAAATGTTTTCTGTCTACGGATCAATGACTGCAGAAGTTGTTCTTCCAGGAAAACTGGAACGCAAGGTAAATTCTTCTTCCACCAAGGTTGACCTGGAACCTTCATTCATTGTTGTTCCAGCCCTCGGTGTTTCCTGGAAATTCTAGGAAAGAAGGAGAGTCACTAAAAACATTGCGGACTCCTTCTAAGAAAAACTTTAAAAGAAAAGACTATCCTTCGTGAATTGAAACATGACACGAAGGATATGTTGCAATCATTGCAGCAATGGTTGCAACATAAGGAATTTTCATTTCCAAAGACCACATTACCAAAAACTACTATCATCTAAGGCCGAATAGTTATACACTGTCATCATTATGACAAACATCGGATTTATCGGAATGGGCAACATGGCCCAGGCAATCGCCAAAGGATTTATTGATACAGAAAAAGTAAGGGCAGAAAACGTTTTTGCCTTTGCACCTAATCAGGAAAAACTCAAGAAAAATGCAGTCGCAATCGGTTTTGCGCCATGCACTTCCCTTGCAGAACTTGCATCAAAGTGCGACACCTTGATTGCCGCATGCAAGCCCTACCAGCTCAACGCAGTCCTTTCAGAACTTGGAACTTCACTCAAAGACAAGGTGCTCATTTCCGTAGCTGCAGGCTGGGTCTTTGACACCTTCAACAACATGCTCAACCCTGCCATCGACCCGTACAACACAAGAATCCAGTGCATCATGCCAAACACGCCGGCAATGGTGGGCGAAGGCGTAATGCTTTTTGAAAAGAAAAATTCCCTTGCCCCGGAAGAACTTGACCAGGCCGTGGAACTTTTCAGGAGCCTTGGTGTTGTAGAATTCCTTGACACGTCATTAATGGGAATCGGTGGAGCCATCAGCGGATGCGGACCTGCATTCATGGACCTGATCATGGAAGCCTATGCTGATGCTGCAGTCAAGTACGGAATCAGCCGTGAAACCGCCTACCGCCTCGTAAGCCAGACCATGGTGGGCAGTGCAAAACTCCAGCAGATAACTGGCAGTCACCCGGGTGTCCTCAAGGATGCAGTCTGCTCGCCAAACGGAACAACAATCTGCGGCGTGGATGCCCTCGAAAAGGCAGGACTTCGCGGAGCCTTGATCTCAAGCATCGATGCCATCATGAACAAAAAGAAAAACTAGGGAACATAGGCTGCCATAAGACCATCAACCGTTAAACCGCAGCAAAAAAATGCCGATAATACAGTCATGAAAAGATTTGCTGTAATTCTATTGTGTCTTTTGGCCGCCATTCCGGCATTTTCTAACCAGGTCCTCAAGGAAAAGGCCACCGTTTCCTATTATGCAGACAAATTTCACGGAAGAAAGACTGCCAGCGGCGAAACGTTCAACATGAACGCCCTCACCTGCGCCCACAAAACCCTTCCCTTCGGGACAATTCTAAAGGTGACAAACCTTGCCAACGGAAAATCCGTCCAGGTGAGGGTTAACGATCGCGGTCCCTTCGTGGAAAACCGTGAGGCAGACCTGTCAAAGGCAGCAGCCATAGAGCTTGACATGATAAGGTCCGGCACGGCCCAGGTAAGGATAGAAATCGTCCAGATGGGAGAAGCCACAAAGCGCAGCGCACAGACCGCATCCAAGGCAAAGTCCATCCCCATTGCAGCAGAAGGATCAGGAGCCGGAACCAATGGCCCCATGAAAAAGACAGCGGCAGCTCCTGCAAAGACAGCGGCAACTCCTGCAAAGCCCGCCGCAACATCGGCTGCAAAAACTGCAACAATAACCGTAAAGGCAAATTCCCTCTACGACATCCAGCTTGGAACTTTCTCCGACCCAAACAACGCCCGCGAAAGGGCAAAGCAGCTCATGCACGATGACATTGGCGAAGTTGTGCTCCAGCGCGTTGACACAGGCACAAGGGTTCTCGTCCGAAAGATCGAAGGCCGCAACGTTCCCGAGGCAGTAAAGAAGCTTCATGCAAAGGGCTACACGGACTACATCATAAAAGAACGCCATAAGTAAGATGCCAAGAGCAAAACCCCGTCCGTCAATCTTTCCCTTGGGCCAGGCGGAACAAAATTCCATAGACTGGAAGGCCCTGACCAGCTACGTCGAAAAGGACGAAATTTTCTGCTGCCAGTTGATGGAAGAAATTCTTGCCGGAAACAAATCACACCTGTACGTAATCCAGGATTCAACTTCCATCGCAGGAATTTTTTCCTTCACTCCGGGTGGAAATTTTTCAGGCTGCATAAAAAAATTCACCAGGGACATAAACGGCCTTCTCCATGATTTCTTCACGGTGAACAGGATAAGCTGCATCAGCGGAAAGGAATCCCTGGTAAAAAAAATCCTTGCCATGGTCAGCGAGTGCAACCGTCCTTCCGACGCCAGCTTCCGCTCCATGCACATGATGGAATTTTCACATACCGCAAGAATCATTCCTTCAAGGCTCACTATCAGGCAATGCACCATGAACGATGCCAATGCCATGATGCCCCTTCAGGTTGAATACAGCCGGTCGGAAGTTCTTCCCCACTGGCAGCAGCCCTATCTTCCACAGGAACGTGCCATCGTTGAACACCGCATACGGCAGCACAGGATGTTCGCCCTCTATTCCGAAGATGGAACCATAATTTCAAGGCTTTACATCAACGGCCTTACGACAAGGTATTCCCAGATTGGCGGAGTGTTCACGAGAAGTGAATTCCGCGGCAAGGGCTACGCTTCTACCCTGGTCTCCCAGATTGCAGGAATCTGCTATCCGGAAACGACACCAATTCTTTTTGTAAACAGGCAGAACATTTCTGCCATCAGGGCATACACACGGGCGGGATTCAGGCCCTGCGGACGCTATGCCATTGCCCTGCTGAACCATGGCAACCATGACGCCAAACAATAAGCCTGCACTTAATTGAATTCACATCCTATTTATAGTAGAATATCCCAAAGTTTCCTCCATTCCCGGAGGTTCCTTCCATTCAAAAAAACAATACGGAGACTATATGCTTTTTTCACCGGTAGAAATCGAAGAAACAGTAAATATGTTCATGCGCCACAAGCTGGACGTTCGCTGCGTTACAATGGGTATTTCCCTTCTTGACTGTGCAGACAGCGACATGAAGCGTTCCTGCGACAAAATCTATGACAAGATCATGAGCAAGGCTGCAAACCTTGTAAAAGTAGGTCAGGACATCGAAAAGGAATACGGCGTACCAATCATCAACAAGCGCATTTCCGTAACACCAATCGCCCTTGTTGCCGGTGCAAGCGGTGCATCATCTTATGTTGACTACTGCAAGACTCTTGATAAGTGTGCAAAGGAACTTGGAGTGAACTTCCTCGGTGGTTTTTCTGCCCTCGTTCCAAAGGGAATTACTCCAGCAGACAAAATCCTCATGGAATCAATTCCAGAAGCCCTCGCATCTACAAGCTACGTATGTTCAAGCGTTAACGTGGGTTCCACAAAAAGCGGAATCAACATGGACGCAGTAAAGATCATGGGCGAAGTGATCAAGAAGACTGCAGAAGTTTCAAAGGACTGCGAATGCAACGGCTGTGCAAAGCTTGTCGTTTTCTGCAACGCCCCTGAAGACAATCCATTCATGGCAGGTGCCTTCCACGGACCTGGAGAAGCAGACAGCGTAATCAACGTTGGTGTTTCAGGTCCTGGAGTTATCCTTGCTGCTGCCCGCGAATTCAAGGGTCGCCCTCTCAACGAACTTGCAGACGGAATCAAGAAGATGGCCTTCAAGATCACCCGCATGGGACAGATGGTAGGCTCTGAAGCAGCACGCCGCCTTGGCGTTAACTTCGGTATCCTTGACCTTTCACTTGCCCCAACTCCAGCCGTAGGTGACTCAGTTGCACGCATCATCGAGGAAATGGGTATTGAAGGTTGTGGTGGACCTGGAACAACGGCAGCCCTTGCAATGCTTACAGACATGGTAAAGAAAGGCGGCGTAATGGCTTCTACAAACGTCGGTGGACTTTCAGGCGCATTCATCCCTGTTTCAGAAGACGAGGGAATGATCAACGCAGTAAAGACAGGTTCAATCTGCCTTGAAAAGCTTGAAGCCATGACAACAGTTTGTTCAGTTGGCCTTGACATGATTGCAATTCCTGGCGACACGCCTGCAACAACAATTTCCGGAATCATGGCTGATGAATTTGCCATCGGTATGGTAAACAGCAAGACAACAGCCGTACGCATCATTCCGGCTCCTGGAAAGAAGGAAGGCGATTGGGTAGAATTTGGCGGACTCCTTGGCGGAATGCCATGCATGAAGGTAAGCCCATTTGGCTGTGCCGACTTCATCAACCGCGGAGGAAGAATTCCAGCACCAATCCATAGCTTTAGAAACTAGTTGAACTGCGGAAAAGCAAAACTCGCTTTCAACCCGCAAAGTTGATACAATTTTTGACACCTGGGCAGTTAATTTTGCCAAAGAGCCGGAATTCTATTGAGTTCCGGCTCTTTTATTTCTATTATAATTCCAAGATTTAGGGCATCTCCAGAAATACCTTTTAAAGATGCCTGCAAATGGGAGACACAAACATGAACGCTAGAAAAATCATTGCAGCAGCATTTTCAATTGCCCTTTCAGTTACGGCAATCACTGCAGAATCCGACTGGAACAGAATTTTCTCAGGAGGTGCTACAGTACCTGTTTCACACCAGACGTACAAGTTTGACAGTGAACGCGATTCCATGAACCTTGTAGGCGGCGGTACCTTCATCCAGTATGCACAGATCCACAGGGAAACAGGATTCTCCTTTGTCCTTAACGAAAACGTCAACATCTTTGGAACAAATGAATTTAACGACGACTTCAGGGCAGGATTCTTCTATTCGACATTTGCAGGCCTTGGCTTTTCCCCGGTAAGAACGGAAAGATCATCACTGATTTTTACCGCAGGACTTGGTGGAGAAATCTGGACCATCAACATTGAAGAAGATGACGACTATAACTTTTCAAAATCCGGAGCCAACTTCTGCCTGGGTGCAGACATTTCATACGCATACAGAATCTCCAACCACGTGGGAATCAACTTTAACCTGCTTGGACTGTTCAACGTGGCAGGTGCAAGCATCGAGTCAACGACCCACACGGACTGCGATGACCATCACCACAGGCACGACCACCATAAGAAGCATGGAGACCATAAAAAGAATGAAACTGAAACCTGGTTCAACAGGGCCGGCGGCTGGTCACTCATTCCTTCAGTCGGCGTAAGCGTGCATCTTTAAAACAAAAAAGGCGTCTGGCTTCAGGTGCGACAGTGTTCATTGAACAAGCTGCCCTCTGGCCAGGCGCCTTATTTTATTCCAGGATTCTTCTATTCAGCAAGAAGAAGGTTTACATCATCACAAACCATCCATGCTCCGTTAGCCCCGGAATTTTCGCTAAAGGAACATTCCATTCTTACACTGACAGTAACGCTCTTGGTGTTGCCGTCGACTTCAATCCCACCGGGAACGTCAGCCTTAAAAAACTTCTTCCACTCGTTTGGTATCACGACAGGAACTTCATATTCCCGTGAAGAACCGTCCCTCATGTTAAGAGTCACCTTAAGGGCAGTTTTTGTCGGATTGTGAATTCCAGTTCCCTCAAAATAGGCAAAGCACTTGTACTTTCCTTCAGAAACTTCCACCGTCTGTTCCAGGGTAAAGTCAAAGCCTTCAAGATCCCAGCCCGTAGCATAGGCAAGACCTTCCTTGGCATTCTGGCTGTTCCTGTCAACGTGAGGATTTCCCCTGCCGGAAGTATTGGTCACAGTCCAGCCGCTAAGGTCGCCCTTTTCAAAATCGCCGTTGGCAAGGTAGTTGCTTGCAGAAACCTTAACCACGCAGACCGTGTCGTATTCTCCCTTTACCTTTCCCTTAACCTTGTACTCGCCAAAGTCAGGCTTACCTGTTACCCTTGCAGCCATTCCGGCATCCCATTCAACGGCTTCGTCCCTTACGGAACCGTCGTTGTACCATGTCCTTACAGTTTCCGGCAGCCTGCCCTGCATTCCGTATGCAAATTCAACGGAAGGATCTTCAACCCGGAGAACGTTAAGCGGCCCCCTTGATCCAGTGCGTGCATAGTTAAACACGTTGATGCTGTCCATGACCTTTCCGTCGTAATCAAAGAAAGCCTGGTTATCCCAAGTTCCGCCGTTGATGCGAGACTTTACTTCCTTGTCATATCCACGTGCAGCCCATGCAGCCCAGCCGCTTCCAAAATCTTCCCATGCCTTCTGGTTGTAGTTCAGCACTTCCTGTGCATTGGCAGCCTTGGGATCATAATGCCTTGGAGGAATCCATGCAGGTTCCCAGTAGAAAACACCAAGGCCTGCATTCTTGACCTTTGCAACAGCCTCAATGACATCGCGCACAGCAATGGCCTGTCCTTCCACATTAAATGGATAATTGAATTCCTGGTTTGCGCTCATGTGGGAAACAACATTTCCAAAGCCATCGCCGTCTTCATCAGTAAATGGATATGAAGTCTCAAGAACCATCACCTTCTTATTATAAATATTTGAAAGCTTTCTCAAGACAACTGACAGCTTCCTTACATCGCCATGCCAGAATGGATAGTAGGAAATTCCAAAGACGTCATAGTCAACGCCATGTTTTTCAAGAATGGATGCACGATATTCAAGGTAGCCTTCAGAAAGGGGGTCGGTATAGTGAAGGATGACCTTAATCGAAGGATCAGCTTCCCTTACAGCCTTGCAGCCGGCATTCAAAAGTGCGCACACCTGGTCGTCATATATTTCCCCGGACATGCCGTTGTTTATTTCGTTTCCAACCTGAACCATGGAAACCTTGACTCCGCCATCCTTAAGCTTCTTGAGGGAATCCCTGGTAAACTTTGCAAGGGCCTCTTCCTTCTGCCGTACGGAAAAATTTTCCCATGCCTTTGGTGCAGTCTGCTTGTTAGGGTCTGCCCAGAAGTCTGAATAATGGAAGTCAATGAGAACATTCATGCCCTCTGCAGTGGCACGCCTTCCGATTTTTACTGCATTGTCAATGTCGCAGTATCCACCGCCATAGGTTTTTCCGTCGGCATCAAAGGGATCGTTCCACACTCGAATTCTTACGGCATTGGCACCACCGGCCTTAAGGAGCCTTATGGGATCAGCCTTCTTTCCCCTGGCATCATAAAAAACTGCGCCTGACTTTTCCACGGAGATCAGGGAAGAAACATCCACTCCCATGACAAAATCCTCTGCAAGGCTTTCCACCGGAAGAACCGTAATGTTTTCAGCTGACGCATTTTTTGTAAGTGGTTTCCCGCCGCATCCCGTAAGGACTGACGACACAAAAGCCATAGCCATGGCAGATGCAACCTTGAGGGAAATCTTAAATCCAGCCGTATTAAATTTCTTCATCTTTTCCTCCATAAAATTATCAACACGCGTTGACATAAATTATACACCATGCCGCCGGGAATGCAAGCAATCCTTTTTTCCAGGCCCCCACTACACCGTTTTTTTGCGCAACAGATTGCGCATTCATCCTTTACATAACTCATGACCCTACACCCTTAACTTTTTTATTATAATTTGCTACAATTATTTGTTTATTTTTAAACGGGAGCACATAATGAAAAACATTGCTAATCTTATGGATTTCAGGCCAAGTATCAAGGTTGTAGATGCAACTCTCAGAGATGGCGGTCTTGTAAATGATTTCTATTTTACGGAAGAATTTGTAAAGGACCTTTATGAAACAAACGTAAAAGCTGGCGTTGACTATATGGAATTCGGATATAAGGCAGACAAGGAACAGTTTGACGTAAATAAGTTCGGCCCATGGAAGTTCTGCAATGACGACGACCTTTTCAGAATCGTTGGCGACAACAACACAGACCTTAAGCTTGCAGTCATGGCAGACGTTGGACGCTGCAACTACAAGCAGGACATCCAGGCAAGGAGCAACAGCCCTGTAGACCTCATCCGCGTAGCAACATACATCAAGACAATTCCTGCTGCCATCGACATGATCGAAGACGCAAAGAACAAGGGCTACGAAGTAAGCTGCAACATCATGGCAATCTCAAGTTCTCAGGAATCTGACATCAAGGCAGCCCTTGACCTTCTCGGAAAGTCACCTGTAGACGTAATCTACATCGTAGACAGCTATGGTTCAATCTATCCTGAAGAAATGGCCCGCGTTGCAGCCATCTACACTGAAGCAGGCGAAAAGTACGGAAAGAAAATCGGCATCCATGCCCACAACAACATGCAGCTTGCCTTTGCAAATACAATCGAATGCTGCGGTGACGGCGTAGACTACCTTGATGCAACTTACGGCGAAATGGGTCGTGGTGCAGGTAACTGCGCAATGGAACTTCTCCTTGGATTCCTCAAGAACCCAAAATACAGCACATTCCCTGTATACCAGTTCCTCGAAAAGCACATCAACAAGCTTAAGGCAGAAGGAACAGTTTGGGGCTATGACCATCCATACCTCCTTACAGGACAGCTTAACCAGCATCCACGCACTGCAATTGCATACACAAAGGAAAAGAGAAAGGACCTGGTGGAATTCTACAAGGAAATTTCCGGACAGGACTAATTCCTTTTTCATGCTGAACTGGAAGAACATGGTTACTGTGATGATGACGGTGTTATGGTTTTTCGGTTCAGCATAAGCTTGTCAACACAATTCAGTTCAATTTAAAAATGAAAGAAAGAGAAAAGTTTTTTTTCAGCCTGATCATTGTAAGTTTCCTCGCAATAATTGCAGTCATACTTTCTTCTGTATTCACCGACCCTTCCATCAAGTCTGGCGAGGAATCCCAAAAGGCCTCTTTCCTTATCTACCCGCGAAAGCAGCACGGCGACTCCTGGTCCCTGAACCTTTTGGACAAGCCAACCCAGACGGGAACAATCTACCTTGCAACGGTTTCAAACCTTTCCAGAAAAAACATGAGCAACTGGAAAATTGTCTTCAAGGCAAAAAAGAACTGCTACATAAACTACGCCTGGACCGGAGACCTGGAAATCTTCCAGCATCGCGGACTAAAGACAATCCATCAGCGTCCCATAAACTTCAAGGACCTGAATCCTGCTGACCTGGATGCAGAAAAAATTTCCATACCAGGAAAGCCCCTTCTAGTCCCCCTAAATAAAGGCGACAGGATGGTTTATCATCCTACAACGGGCACCTACTCGGAAAACTTTCTTGCATCAACATCCAGTACTGGAGACATCAGTTCTTCCACCGTGGGATTCATCTTCTACAAGGAATCTAAGTACGACGACCTTGACTTTATCAGCGCAAAGCTTGTATACCACTTTGACCTGAACCTGCTGGACAAGCCCATGACCTACGTTGGATTCATGCTCCTGCTCATGTGGATAATCTTCGTCATGTTCGTAATAAAACTTCGCGCCGCCTCGGAACTCCAGAAGAAAAAAAAGATTCACGACAGAAACACCATTGAACAGGTCATGGCCGTCTTCACCAAATTCATCGATGCAAAGGACATCTACACAGGCGGCCACTCGGAACGCGTAGCAAACATATCAAGGCTCATTGCAAGGGAAATGGGCAAGAGCGAAGAATTCTGTGAGAACATTTTCTTCTGCGGACTTCTTCACGACTGCGGAAAAATCGCCATAAACGACAGCATCCTCAAGAAGGACGGAAACCTGTCCGAAAGCGAATTCCACATCCTGCAGGAACATACCACCAGGGGCTACGACCTACTCAAGAACCTGACATCCATCCCGGAAGCAAGGGAAACTGCCCTTCACCACCACGAACGCTACGATGGAACCGGATATCCTGACCACCTTTGCGGAAACTTCATTCCGGAAACCGCCAGAATCGTTGCAGTTGCCGATGCCTTTGATTCCATGAACACCGGAAAAAAATACAAGTCACGCCTAGCCGTTGATTCAATAATCTCCGAACTCAAGAACAACATGGGCACCCAGTTTGAACCTGCCGTCGTCAAGGCAATCCTGTCCCTCATCTACAAGGGCGAAATCACATTCCTCTGATTCAGCAGAAAAATTATCTACCAGTCAAAAAATCCCGGCATAAAAAAAAGCAGCCCCTTGCCAGGAGCTGCCCAAGCGGTTCAGGATTCAGGAAAATCCCTACTTTGCTGCACGTCCATAGATGTATGTAAAGTGCTTAAGGAATTCATTTGCCTCATCGGTGAACATTGACCTTGAGGCGCGCCACTTCCAGTTGTTTCCCACGGTTGAAGGAATGTTCATCCTTGCTTCCTTTCCAAGACATGCAAGGTCCTGCATGCACAGAATGCATGTATTTGAAACGCTGGACATGCCTGCAATCATCATTTCCTTTACAAGGCTACTGTTGTCCTTGGCACGAAGGTATTCCCTTGCGCTTTCAACGTCCTTTGCAGCAGCAGTCTCGCACCAGCCCAGAATGGTATCATTGTCGTGGGTACCGGTGTAGACAATTGAATTGGGAACGTAGCGGTATGGGATGTAGTCGCTTTCCTCGCGGCTGTCAAAGGCAAACTGAAGGATCTTCATTCCCGGGAATCCTGAATCCTTGAGAAGCTGCTTTACGCTGTCCGTAAGGAACCCAAGGTCTTCGGCAATAATCGGCATATCGCCAAATTCTGCCTTGAGGGCATTGAACAAATCCATTCCAGGTCCTGTTCTCCACTGTCCGATTTTAGCATTCTCTGCCCCGAAAGGAATGCAGTAGTAACCGTCAAATCCGCGGAAGTGATCGATGCGGACAACATCATAAATCTTGAGGGACTTTTCGATGCGTTTCTTCCACCAGGCATAACCCGTGCTCTTGTGGTATTCCCAATTGTATACCGGGTTTCCCCAAAGCTGGCCGTCTGCACTAAAGCAGTCTGGAGGACAGCCTGCAACTTCCACAGGAACAAGATTCTCGTCCAATGCAAACTGGCTTGGATTTGCCCAGACATCTGCACTGTCTGCAGCAACGTAAATCGGAATGTCACCAATGATTTCAATTCCATTTTTGTTTGCATAGTCCTTAAGGGCAAACCACTGCTTAAAGAAGAAATACTGGAGCATCTTGTAGTATTCCATCCTGTCTGCACACTTGCCGCGCCAGCTTTCAAGGGTAACGCTTTCACGCTTGCGGATGTTTTCTTCCCACTGGCTGAATGAAACTCCACCGTTTGCATCCTTGATTGCCATGAAAAGCGAATAGTCTTCAAGCCAGTCATTTTCCTTTATGAAATCGCCAAAATCTTCCGGCATATTCTTCTTAAAATTCTCGTGGAGCCTTGCAAAAACCTTGTGGCGTTCAACATAAAGGGTGCCATAGTCTACATAGTTTTCATGACCGCACCACTTTACATTTTCGTAGTCAGACTTGGCAAGGTATCCCTGTTCCGCAAGGGTATCCAGGTCAATAAAGTATGGATTGCCTGCAAAAGTGGAAAAGCTCTGGTAAGGACTGTCACCGTAACTTGTAGGGCAAATCGGAAGGATCTGCCAGTACGACTGCCTTGCCTTCTTGAGCCAGTCAACAAATTCGTAAGCTTCCTTACCCATTGTACCGATTCCAGTATTTCCTGGAAGTGAAGAAATGTGCATGAGCACACCGTTAGCACGTTTGTTAAGCATAAGTACCTCTATTGTAATGTTGCCACGCTTTCGCCCTCGATGAATTCAAAGGGAATCATCTTGTGCACTGCTGGCGTATCCTTTTCAATTGCATCAAGAAGAGTCTTAAGTCCCTGCAGGGCAAGTTCCTCTTCGTTCTGCTTAATGGTTGTAATCTTTGGGCAGTAATATTCGGCTATGGGAAGACCGTCGAACCCTGCAACGGAAATATCTTCGGGAATCCTGTAGCCCAGGTCACGAAGCCTCCTGCAAGCCCCTATGGCCTGCATGTCCGACATGGCAAAAATTGCAGTGACTTCAGGAAACTTTCCTACAAGTTCCTCCGCAGCCTTTGCTCCTCCTGCCATGGAATATTTTGCAGTAACATAACTTTTTTCAAAATCAAAGCCCATTCCGCTAAGTTCAAGGCCTTCAATAAAACCCGCAATACGGCGCTTGGTAAGATGGGAAGAATTGGTGTCTCCCCCGATTACACCTATCCGTGAATGGCCCTTCTTTGCAAAATGCCTTGCTATCAAAAGTGAACCCTGGTAGCTGTCCGTGCTTACGCTTGAAAGATTTGGCCATGATTCAGTGTCTGCCTTTGTCGAAATCAGGACGCAGGGGCACTTGATTTTTTCAAAGCACTCCACATTGCGTTCCGGGTTTCCTCCAAGGAAAATTATGCCCAGGGCCTTTGTTTCCCTCAGTTCGCGCAGGGCTTCCACAGCCTCATTATCGTATTCGTCAAGTATGATGACCTTTGCACTGTAGGCAAGCTTTTCCATGTTCTTCTGGACGATTTCAAGAAGGTTGGCAAGAAGAAGGTTGGATGTTCCCTTTACAAAAATCAATATGGTCTTGGTTTCGCGGGCCTTCAGGGCCTTGGCATTGGTATTCAGTACAAAACCGTACTTATCCACCACTTCCATGACCTTCTGCCTGGTCTTTTCGCTTACGTATTCCTGGTTGTTCAGGACCCTGGAAACAGTACCAACAGCACACCCGCATTCCCTTGCAATATCCTTGATTGTCATACTGAACCTACCTGAACCATTCTTCTGCCAGTTTTATGGGGAACCGTTAAAAATCCAGCCAGGGTGCACATGTTCCATCCTTGCCATAAAGGGCGAATTACATATTACACCATTTTTTGAATCGTTTCCATACTTTTCCCTGACCCTTTCATGCAGCAGGGAAACAGTTGCCCCAAAATGCTTCCATCCCCATCCTGCAGCCAATCAGTCACCAAATTCTATGCTGGGGCAGGAAAGTTCCAAACATTCCTCCCCAAAAAAAACTGTCCTACTTAATGGACCCGGACATTACACCCTTGATGATGTACTTCTGGGAGCTGATGTAAAAGGCGATGATCGGAATGACCGCAAGAACAAGCATGGCCATGAATCCGCCGTAATCAGTTGCACCATACGCACCCTGCATTGCAAGCTGGATTGCAACCGGAACCGTCTTATGCCTTGTACCAAGAACAAGATACGGAAGAAGATAATCGTTCCACAGCCACATGGCCTGAAGAATTGCAACGGTGATTGCAGTAGGCTTAAGGATTGGAAAAACAATCTGGAAATATGTCTGCAGCGGTGAGCAGCCGTCGATTTCTGCAGCCTCCTCTATTTCAAGCGGAACTGCCTTTACAAAGCCAGTGAACATGAAGACAGCAAGTCCTGCACCAAAGCCAAGGTAGACAAAAATCACGCCCGGCAGGTTGTTAAAGCAGATGGTCTGAACTACATAAGTCATTGTATACATTACCATCTGGAATGGAACGATCATGCTGAATGCAAACATCACATACAGGAATCTTGTAAACCTGTTCTTGACGCGCACGATGAACCAGGAAGTCATGGAAGTGCAGACGATGATGACGATTACGCCAAAAACCGTAATGAACACGGAGCGCATGAATGCAATAAAGAAGCCAGAGGAAGTAAGCCCCTTAATGTAATTTTCAAAGCCTACAAAAGTCTGGGCCGTAGGCAGCTGAAAGGGCGCACTGGAAATGTAGAGTCTTGACTTGAACGAGTTCATGAAGACAAGGGCAATTGGCAGCAAGAATATAACTGCAAGAATTGTAAGAACTGTAAAGGCAATGGTGTTGGATGCAACTTTCCTGTTTCCGTATGTCATGATTCAATCTCCTTCTGGTTTGTAGCCTTAAGCTGAATGTAAGCAAGCACTGCAACAATGATAAAGAACACAAAGGCCTTTGCCTGACCTACTCCCTGCCATCCGATTCTTCCGTAGAATGTGTTATAGATGTTAAGGGCAAGCATTTCCGTAGTCCTGTTTGGAGCACCTGCAGTAAGGGCAAGGTTCTGGTCAAACATCTTGAATGTATTTGCAAGGGTCAGGAACATGCAGATTGTAATCGACGGCATGACCATTGGAATCTTTATCGAAAAGAGAACCCTCATTGGCCTTGCACCGTCAATCTGGGATGCCTCGATGACATCATTTGGAACATTCTGAAGCCCTGCAATATAGATTACCATCATGTAGCCGACAAGCTGCCAGTTTGTAAGGATCACAAGCCCCCAAAATCCATACCTTGCCTTAAAGGAAATGTCCACTCCCATCTTTGAAAGAACCCCGTTAATCATGAGGTTCCAGATGTAACCGAGAACGATGCCACCGATAAGGTTTGGCATGAAGAATATTGAACGGAATGCATTGACTCCCTTCATCTCCCTTGTACACAAAAGGGCAAGGGAAAAGGCAAAAACATTTACGGTCACGATGGACACCAGGGTAAACAGCGAAGTAAATCCAAGGGCATGAAGGAATTCCGTATCGGAAGTAAAGGCCCTGATGTAGTTTTCAAAGCCGACCCATTTTGCATTGGTAATCGTGGTAAACCTTGTAAAGGACAGCCCTATGCCCATGAAGAAAGGCACGATGAAGAACATTGTAAAGGCAAGCAATGTGGGCAGCACAAAAATCGGAAAATATCTTGTCAGCGATTTTCTCATATAACACTCCATGATTATTGCGGCTGCCATGACACCCGCCACGGCAACCGTAATAGAAATTCCAGGAACCAAAAGGGGCAGACCCTTCCGTAAAGGCACATGGATTGCAGTCCATGAACCTTCGCAGAAAGGGAAGTCCAGGAACCCTAGACTTCCGCCAGCGGTTTTACAACCCAACTCGTCGAGAATTGCTGCGCAATTCTCGACTCCCTGTGATTTTTCCCCAATCTGGGAAAATCAAAGAGACGATTCCTTCTCCCAATTTTTAACTACGTTAGCAGAAACATCAGCCCAAGACTTTGTTTCCTGTGCATACTGAAGAAGGTCTGAACCAAAGTCATCCTTAAATCGCTGTGATGGGAAGAGTGTAAAGTTCCATGCAACAGACGTGATTCCAGGCTTTGTCATCCAGCTATTGATTTCTACAGCCAGTGGATCTGTTGGACGTTCACTGTCAGAGAATGTATCGAAAGGAGCGATAAAGCCAAGCTTGTTTGTAACATAATCCTTTCCAATTGGGCTTGAGTAGAGCCAGTAAATGAAATCTGCAGTAGCCTTCTGTTCAGCTTCTGAAGCCTGTGAGTTGATGCAGTAGAAGTTTTCCGTACCGGTGCAAAGTCCCTGACCTTCTTCTCCGGCAACACCTGTGTAAAGTGGAAGATACTTAACGTTTTCCGGAAGAACCTTGTTTCCAGAAACTCCTGCAACCTGTCCCCATGCCCAGTTTCCGTTCTGAACCATTACGCATTCTTCAAGGGCGAATTCTGACATTGAATCTGTAACCGTCTTTGTACCAGATTGCTTGCGGTCAGAAACAGAATTGTTAAGGAAGAGGTCAAAGATGTTCTGGAATTCCTTTCCATACTGAAAGCTGATCTTCTTTGTTGCATCCGAGCCAAGGTCTACATTGTTGTTCTTGAATTCATAGTAAACTGGAACGTTTGCAAGATGTGTCTGCCAGCGCCAGTCTTCTCCCGGCTTAAGTGATGTAGAAGCAAATACGCCCTTGATTCCAAGGTTTTTTGCGTTAGCCTGCATGTCTTCTGCCACAGCCTTAAGCTTTGCAAAAGTGTTGATTTCTTCCATTGATGAATATGGAACTTTCTTTGATGCAAGGCTAAAGTACCTGTCCGTAAGCGCCTTGTTGTAGATGATTCCGTAGCCTTCAACAACGTATGGAATGCCGTATACGCCGCTTCCTGATGTTACTGCAAGAGACTTGTCGGAAAGGTGCCTGTAGATTTCCGTATTTGAAAGGTCAAGGCAGTAATCCTTCCAGTTGGCATAGCCGCGTGGACCGTTGATCTGAAAAAGGGTTGGTGCATCCTTTGTTGCCATCTTTGACATGAGTGTTGCTTCATACTGGTTGTTTGCTGCAGTTTCAACAATTACCTTTACTCCTGTTTCCTTTTCATAGGCAGCAGCAAGTTCCTGATATACGTTTGCTACTTCCGGCTTAAAGTTAAGGTAACGAACTGTTACAGCCTTCTTTCCGCCGCATGATGCCAGCATAAGAATCGATGAAACTGCCACAACTGCAGCAGACACTACTTTGTTAATTTTCTTCATTTTTTTCCTCCTAGACTGATGAAAACAACAGGGAACGCTGGAAACGTTTCCATTAATTACAGTATATACAATGCAAAAATAATGTCAAATTTATTTTAAATTTACTGGAATATAGACTAAAAATAGTACATTAGTGCTATTTTATGGAGAATTTTATACCACTTTTTGGAAACGTTATTAGAAATTTACCCATTTCCAGCATAAGTCCGGATGCATTCACAAAGAATTCTGGTGAATTCTTCCAAATTTCATGCCATTTTTACCATCTGCCCCCACAAAAAAAGGCAGATTTTCTATAGTTTCACCAGTTAAAAAAAAAGACCCTCCCTAAAATATGCGCCAAAAAATTTTAGAGAGGGGGTCTGCCAAAAGCGAATCCTTCGCTTACTATTTAAAAAAGTTTTCCCCCGAAAGGTTCAGTCCATAACCTTCCAGGGGAAAAAAAGTTAGCCTCCAAACAATACAAACTTTTATGCCGGAATTCATACCCTAAAGTGGATTCCGGCATTTTTTTTGCATGTCCTAGTCCTTCATGTTCCTGTATTCGTCAAAAAGCTCCTCAACGCCAGGCTTTGATTTTGTGACAAGGCTGACTGCAACGGCAACAATAGAGGTCACGATAAATCCAGGAAGGATTTCGTAAACGTCAAAAAGACCGCCCTTAAGATTATGCCAGATAACGACGGTAACAAAACCGAGGGTAAGTCCTGCAGAAGCACCTGCTGCCGTACACTTCTTCCAGAAGAGGGCAAGTATTACCACCGCACCAAATGTTGCTCCAAATCCTGCCCATGCGTATGAAACAAGGCCAAAGATGGAATTGTTGTTTGGAAGAAGACAGAGAACAAAGGCAATGATTGCGATTGCAAAAACAGTAATGCGGCTTACAAGAAGAACCTTCTTCTCATCTGCATCCTTGTTGATGATGCCCTTGTAAAGGTCAAGTGAAACGGAAGAAGCAACTGCAAGAAGCTGGCTGTCTGCAGTAGACATGGAAGCTGCAAGGATTGCACAGAGGAAGATTCCCGCAATGAATGAAGGGAACATCTTGAGCATGGTCTCGCTGAAAACCGTTTCTGCAGTTGAAGCGTTAAGAAGGATTCCACGGTTGTTAAGGTAAACGGTACCCAGGGAACCGATAACGTATGCACCGATGTATGCAATGATCATCCACACGATACCAACACGGCGTGCAGTCTTGATCTCGTCGTTGGAACGGATTCCCATGAAGCGGACGATGATGTGAGGCATTCCAAAGTAACCGAGGCTCCATGCAAAGGCAGAAATTGCACTCATGGCACTAAAGCTCTGGTTTGCTGTAAACACTTTCTGAAGGTCGGCGTTGAGTTCTCCCTTGAGGGCGGCTGCGCTGAATTCAGAAGCCTTGCTGAATGCTTCTGCAGGTCCGCCGAGGGCAAAGACAGCGATTGATCCTGAAATTACGAATGCAATGAAAATCAGGGCACCCTGAACAAAGTCTGTCGTACAAACGGCGCGGTATCCGCCAAGGATTGTGTAGGAAAGAATTACAACAAGACCGATCACCATGCCAACAGTGTAGTCAAGTCCGAATACCGAACGGAAAAGCTTTCCGCAGGCAACGATTCCAGATGCAGTATAGATTGTAAAGAAGAAGACGATGAGAAGAACGGAAATGATGTTGCACCTTCTGCTCTTGAACCTGTTCTTAAAGAATGAAGGAATCGTAATTGCATCGCCATACACGATGGAACACTTGCGCAATGGCTTGGCAATAAAAAGCCAGTTAAGGTAGGTACCTACGATAAGGCCCAGGGCAGTCCAGAATGTTTCCTTAAGGCCGCCAAGATAGCAGAGCCCCGGAAGACCCATCAAAAGCCAGGCCGAAGAGTCAGATGCTTCAGCACTGAGGGCTGTAACCCAAGGACCGATTCCGCGTCCGCCAAGAAAGAAATCCTTTGCATTGTTTGTTTTCTTCGAGCTCCTGATTCCGATGTAAACCATGAAAGCAAGATAGAGGGCAAAGGCACAGATTTTACCGATTGTCTGTGGTGTCATGATATTGCTCCAAAACTTGTAATTTTATGCAATTATAATGAATATTTATACAAATTTGAAGTAAAAATCGGCTATTGGGCAAAAAAAAACGGACTGCTAAAGGAGGAAATCACAGTCCGTATATGAAAAAAGTCGGGGATCGAACCCCATGTATTTGCTGTTATCAATACTATATAATATAAAATCATTGTAGTCAATGTCCTTTTAAGAAATTTTTACGAAATTCTTTGCAAAGAATGCAATATTTCGCATTTATTACATATTTAAGGAAAATTCTTCCTCGGCACCAGCTAATCCTAGACATTTTATACCATTTCACTGCATAATAGATGGCATTAAAAAGGGTGTAAATCATTCACACTCCAGGAGAGCAGTTCATGTTTGATGTAAAAAAAGTTTTAGGCCTGGCTCTTGTTGCGCTGGCAGCATTCACCCTGCCTGCCCAGGAAAAAATCATTTCCTCCTTTGAAATCGACGGACTTCAGCATACAAAGGAATACATAATCCAAAAGGACCTTGAATCCTTCATCGGCATGGAGGCAACTCCTGAAAACCTGCGCAAGATAGAGGCAACCCTCCACCAGAAGGGTCTTTTTTCAGAAATCAAGATTGAAGTATCTGATTCTGAATCGGATGAAAATGCAGAAATAAACCTTTCCGTCAAGGAAAAGATTACGTTCATACCAATTCCAATCGTAATGTATTCCAACGGCGACTTTTACGCAGGGGCCTTCATCCTGAACACGAATGCCTTTGGCCTAAAGCACCTCATCACTGCCGGAGGCTACACATCCTTTGGAAACACTGCATCAGGCATATTGTACTATCAGATTCCAGCAGTAGGCTACAGGCCCGGCATCAAGCTTGGGGTTCACGGCGGAAGACTTCTTCAGGAACAGGCTGACCTGGATGACGAATACCTTGGGGAATATGACTCCATCTTCTTCAGGACCCAGATGGCCCTTTCCGAAAACCTGACGCCTTGGCTCACGCTGACGGTAGGTTCAACATTCAACTACTACGAAATATGGAACATTATCGGCAATGAAGATGCCAACGATGAAGAATCAGTGACGTTCTTCCCTGGCCTTTCCGTTCACTTTTCTGACTGGAACGGATACTTCATTTCTTCCAGGGGAATCTCCGCCCAATACGACTGGACTTACACGACCTACCACAACTTTTACAGAACCATGGAAGCCCACGGAAAATTCCAGCAGCCCATGTTCAACGACAGACTCCGCCTGGTCTCTGGTGCCCATTTCTTCAAGGGATTTAAGATGCCTTTCTTCCACAACATTGGAAATTCAACCCTGGGAGTAAACCTGTTCCCTTCAAAATTCGGAACGGACTTTGGTGTCGGCGGTTCTGCAGGCATTGAATACGCAGCATTCCCCACCCACTTTGGCATGTTCTCCCTGTACGCAGACTATCAGTGTGCCGTAGTCGATGCCCTAAAGCCGGACGAAGACCGGTACCAGTTTAACCAGGGCATTGGCATGGGAACCTACCTTTACCTGAACAAGATTGCATTCCCGGCACTGAGCATGGGCGCAGTCTACAACCTCACAAAGCACAGGCTTAACTATTCATTCTCATTCGGAATGAACTTCTAGAGCTGACAGGACAGAAACAGAAAAGGGCAGTTCCTACAGAACAAGGCGGTCTATGGTCACAGGGGGAAAAAGGCCGCCTTCGCCCTCTGCAAAAAGTTCTTCCGCCGGGGGAATAAAAACCGATGCCCCCTCAAAGGCACAGTTGAAAACCGTTTCATACACGATGCCCACCTTCCGCCTGGAGTCACTTTGGGCAAGCTTTTCGATCAGCGATGAACCGCCAATAAGAAAAACCTCATCAGGCTTAAATCCATTCCCCTGGTTTTCCAGGAAAGACAGTGCATCCTCAAGGGTCCTGAAGAAATTGAATTCTTCCATCTTAAGGGCTGCCCCCAGGCCGCAACCTGCCTCAGAACTCATTCCGTCCCTGCCATGGTCCAGGTTCCTGTCGATTACAATATTCCACCTGCCGGCAAGAGGTTTATTAAAAGTGCAATAGGTCCGCCAGCCCATTATAACCGCCTTACCAAGGGTAAGCCTTTTAAATCGGGCCATGTCGATTTTTCTCTTCTCTTCCATTGCGGAATCAGTCTTGCACCTGTCAGCCCACGGAAGGCTTCCGTCAGCCATGGCAAATTCCCCGTTGATTCCTCGGGCAAAGATCACGTTCAAACAGCTAATCTCCCCTGCCGTAAATCCCGGCAAACCTTTCAAAGTTTTCCCCCAGGTCCTTTTCCAGTGGCTTGAACAAGGCAGTTCTTTCTATCCTTAAGAATGCATCACGGCTTATGTTCCTTGCCCCGTAACGTGCCATGTTGTCGGTATAGCTCTGGCTGTCAACAATCACTCCACCGCAATCGATGAATGCCTTCATGAAAACTGCAAAGGCACTCTTGGAACTGTCCGGTTCAATGGTAAACATGCTTTCCCCGCAAAAGACGCTGCCCATGAGCACGCCATAAAATCCACCTGCAAGCTCTCCGTTTTTCCAGGCCTCAAAACTGTGTGCAAACCCATCCTCGTGAAACTTCGTGTAGGCATCGATCATCATGTCCCCAATCCAGGTTCCATCCTGTCCGGGCCGGTTCATCTTCCTGCATTCTTCCATAACCCTTTTAAAGCAGCGGTCCATGGTAAACTCATAGGGACAATGCTTAAGGAATTTTGCAAGGCTTTTTGAAACATGGAATTCGGCAGGGTAAAGGACGAACCTGGGATCCGTTGAATGCCACACTACAGGTTCCCCATCGTCCTCGCTGAACCATGGAAAGACGCCCTGCATGTATGCTGAATACAAAAGCTGTGGATTCAGGTCACGGCTTACGGCACAGATTGATGCACCGTATTCAGCAAAATCCCCACCGGGAGGAGGAAAATCATAGATTATGCCAGGATCAACGTACCGCATTCCCTACTTTTCTCCTATCTCGAGCTTAAGCTGCCCCTCTTCCACCTTCATTGCGACTGTACCGCCAAGACTCAGCCTTCCAAAAAGAATTTCATCTATGAGGGGAGACGCGCATTTTTCCTCTGCAAAACGCATGATGTTCCTTGCCCCAAATTCCCGGCTGTAACCGCCATCTGCAATAAATTTTACCACGTCTGCGTCATAAGCAAGACGAACCTTTTTTCCGGCAAGCCTTGCTTCGATTTCATCAAGGGCCTTTCCGGCAATCGAAAGAACTATCTCCCGTTCAAGGTGGCCAAAATAAACAACAGAATCGAGCCTGTTCCTGAACTCCGGCGAGAAGGTCTTTTCAACGGCTTCCTTCAGGGATGCCATGGCAGCAGCCCCCCTGGAATCCCCACGGTCAAATCCAACGGACAGTTTTTCCATGTCGCGGGCACCGGCATTGCTTGTAAAGATTATCAGGCAGTTGCGAAAATCCGCTTTCCTGCCCTGGCTGTCCGTAAGGGTTCCGTAGTCCAGAACCTGAAGCAGCGTATTGTATATGTCCTCATGGGCCTTTTCAATTTCATCAAAAAGAATCACCGCGTGGGGATTTTTTCTGACTGCTTCCGTAAGCACGCCGCCATTTTCAAATCCAACATAACCGGGAGCCGATCCAATGAGGCGGCTGACCGAATAGGATTCCTGGTATTCGCTCATGTCAAAGCGCACAAGCTTTTCCCCAAGAGAATCGGCAAGAACCTTGACAAGTTCCGTCTTTCCAACGCCAGTGGGACCGACAAAAAGAAAGCTGGCCTCTGGCTTTTCAAGGTTGCGAAATCCTGCCCTGGCTTTCTTGACTGCAAGGCTCACCTGCCTGACTGCATTATCCTGCCCAAAAATCTTTGTGCCCAGGGAATGCTCAAGTTCCCTAAGGGTTTCCTTTTCCTTTACGGTCACGTCTTCAAGAGGAACACGGGCAATTCTTGAAACAGCCCTCTTAATGTCCTGAACCGTTACGGTAACAGCCTTGCCCTTCTTGTGCAGCTTTGAATAGACTCCGGCTTCATCAATCACGTCAATTGCCTTGTCCGGCAGCCTTCTGTCTGTAATAAACTGAACTGAAAGCCTAACCGCCTCCTGGGCGCAATCGGCAGAATACCTTACCCCGTGAAATTCCTGGTAGGACGGAATCACTCCCTTAAGAATCCTGACGCATTCATCGGAAGTCGGCTCAATGACTTCAATCTTCTGGAACCTACGGCTCAAGGCACGGTCCTTTTCAAAGGAAGACGCATATTCTTCAAAGGTAGTCGAACCTATGCAGCGCAAATTCCCCTTTGCCAGTGCAGGCTTCAATATGTTTGCTGCATCCAGGGAACCGCTGGAACCTGCGCCTGTCCCCGTAAGGGTATGAATCTCGTCGATAAAGAGAATTGCCTTTTCCTTTTCCTGAACAGCCTTAACTATGGCCTTGATGCGCTTTTCAAATTCACCGCGGAATTTCGTACCTGCCACAAGGGAAGACATTTCGACGGAATAGATTTCCGCCCCACGCAAAATCTCCGGAACCTGACCTGCCACAATCATCTGGGCAAGCCCTTCCGTAATGGCAGTCTTACCAACACCGGAATCCCCAACATGAAGGGGATTGTTCTTCGTCTTCCTGCACAATACCTCGATGGTTCGCTCAAGTTCATCCTTTCGTCCCACAAGCCTATCCAGTTTTCCATCACGTGCAAGCTGTGTAAGGTTCACTGCATACCTTGAAAGCACTTCCTCGGAAGAATTTTCCCCGACCCGGTCTTCTTCTCCTGCCTCACCTTCATAATCCAGGGGACGGGCAGTAAACATGTCGGAAACCGCATCAAGAAGGGCAGCCTCCTCCATGCCGTTTTTCTTCAATATGTACGATGCAAAAAGATCCTCAAAGTTAAACAGGGAAACCAAAAAATGCCCCATGTTGATTTCCTCACGTCCGGAACTCAGGGCCATGGCAGCAGCATTCTCAAGAACCTTCGCAAAGCCAACGGAATTAAAGACCCTGTTGCCAGAAGCCGCCCCAGACCCAGAACCTGCCCCAGATTCATCATAATTTTCAGATGCAGCTTCATCCAGGACGGAAACATTTTCATCAATATATTTAACAAGATCCTGTCTGGTACCTTCAATGTCCGCACCAGTAATTTCAAACAGAACCTCAACTTCCGGGCAATCCATGGCCATAAGGAGCACCAGCTCAGGCACGATGAATTCAAAACGCTTCTGGAGGGCATAGGTATGGCTGTATATCAAAACAGATTCAAGCAGCTTGTCTGGCTTCATTTAGTCCTTCTCCACTGAACACCTAAAGGGGTACTTATGTTCACGGGCCTTCTTCATGGCGATGGCTGTCTTGGTTGCCGCAATGTCATAGGGATAGATTCCGGCAATTCCCTTTCCGGTCTTGTGAACGGCCATCATGATCTTTTCCGCCTCACCCCGTGAACGCCTGAAAACGCCGGTCAGAATATCAACGACAAAATCCATGGGCGTATAGTCATCGTTATACATGACAACCTTGTACATGGAGGGCTCTGCAAAATCCATTGCCACATCAGTGCCCTGTTCAAAATCCTGTGAATGTTCCATGCATATAGTATAGTATTTTTTTTCCTAAATGAGAATTTGATGAAAATAATTTTTATGTAAACTTTGGCCCAAAATATCATGGGATTCGCCAGTTCCCCCGGAAGTTCCCAGCCGCCGCACCCCAGGATTCACGTTGTACTTCATGCCCCGCAATCACCCCTCAATCACCACGCAACCCTGACACCAACCTCCAGCCGGCTCTATCCTTTCCCATGCAAATTCATTATCATATTCCGGCAATGAAAAACCACGTCTTAAGCTTCATCAAAAAGGAAACCGTCCTTTCAGCCGCACTGTTCCTTGCAGTTGCATCTTCATTCCTTGTAAAGCCTTCAATCCAGTACCTTGGTTACATAGACTTCAACACCCTGTTCCTCCTGTTCTCCCTCATGTGCGTAATGGCGGACTACAAGACTCTTGGTGCCTTCGAAAAATGCTCCCGCTTCCTGCTGTCAAAAACCAAGGGAACAACGGGAATCGTCCTGGTACTGGTGCTCCTTCCATTCTTCTTCAGCATGTTCATAACCAATGACGTTGCCCTGATTACCTTCGTACCCCTGGCCCTGGCAGCATTAAAAATGTCCGGACTGGAAAACATCATCCTCATAACAGTCGTACTCCAGACGCTGGCGGCAAACCTTGGCAGCATGTTCCTTCCGACGGGAAACCCCCAAAACCTGTACCTCTATACATGGCTCATACAGCTGGGCCCATTCATAAAAACCATGGCACCATACACCGCCGCAAGCTTCGTACTCATCGTAATCTGCTGCATCGTCGTGGCAAAGCGGAACAAAATGAACATGCGGGAAATCCCACCGGCCACCCTTGAAACAACCGAACACATCAGAATATCAAAACGCCGGACCTTACGGGCAACGCTCTGCTTCATCATCTGCATCCTGTCTGTTGCAAAAATCCTGCCCCAGTACATGACATGCATCATCGTAGGCCTAACGTACCTGATAACGGACCGCAAGGTACTAAGGTCAATCGACTATTCGCTGCTCCTGACATTCATCGGGTTCTTCATCTTTGTAGGGAACATAAAATGCATAGAAAGCGTCCGAACCGCCATATCAAGACTGGTCACCGGCCACGAACTTATAGTGTCCATCTGTGCAAGCCAGGTAATCTCCAACGTACCTGCAGCCCTATTGCTCACGATGTTCACGGACAACATACCAATGCTCCTCATCGGAACAAACATCGGTGGACTTGGAACCCTCATCGCATCCATGGCAAGTCTCATCTCATTCAAGCAGATTGCAAAAAACTATCACGCCCTGCGCTCAAGGTATTTCCTCATCTTCACGGTCATGAACCTGGCATTCCTTGCAATCCTTGGAACCCTGGCGTTCTTCCTCGAAAGATAAGGATTTTTCCCGGGGAACTAAATGATACGGGCGTTCCCTTCCCTGCGGTCAGGTCGGTGAGCTGCGGACTACGCCTTCCGGCTCCGGTGCTGTCGCACTTGGCCAAGGCCAATCCTCCGCATGCCTAACGCAGTCCGTCCACAAGAACTGGTCCCCACTCACCTGGACGGCTTTGCATCCTTCTTGAATTCCAGCTTCCTTTCAAAGGCTTCCACAGGCAGCGGCTTGCTAAAATAGTAGCCCTGGGCCATGTTGCAGTTGCATTCCTTTATGACCTTAATGTCGTCACGGGTTTCAGCTCCTTCAACAATGCATTCAAGGCCAAGTTCCCTGGCAATGGAAATGATGGCCTTAAAAAGTTTCTGCTCACGGCTTCCCTTTTTATGGGCACCTGCAAGAAGGCTCTTGTCAATCTTAAGAACCTCCCATGGAAGCTCGCGGATCAATGACAGGGAAGAAAATCCCGTTCCAAAATCATCAACGGCAGTACTAAAGCCCTCATTCTCAAGGCCCTTGATAAGTTTCTCCAGGTCGCCTGTGGCAGCGTCGGCTGCAGATTCCGTAAGTTCCGCCTGCAGCAGGTGCCTTGGAACCCCATGCCTGTCAGCCACGTCGCATATAATGTCAACAAGATTATCCACAACAAGAGAAGCCCGGGACAGGTTTATGGAAATCTGGGGAACCTCACGTCCCTCATCAAGCCACTGCCTGATGTCCCTGCACACATGGTCCAGCATGTAACGGTCAAGATACTTTATGGTGCGATTCTGCTCAATGACCGGAATGAATTCATCCGGAAAAATCATTGTACCATCATGAACCCATCGCACCAGGGCCTCCGCTCCCTTAACCCTGTAATTCCTCAGGTCAACCTTGGGCTGGTAATACACCTGGAATTCTTCATTCAAAAGCGCATTCTTGAACCAGACGTCAATCTGCTTCTTCTTGGCAATACTATCCTTGTACTCTGAATCAAAAACAATAATCCTGCTGCCATTTCCTGTGCGTGCATCATTAATTGCACTGGAAACCCCGGACATAATCTCATAAAAAGTGGAATAATTCCCGTTGTCAATGCTGATGGCAGCACAGGCAGCAATAAGGAATTTTTCCTGAATGCCGCTGGAAGTAACGTGACTTACCTCCACGCCATTCAACAGGTTCATCATCTTCAGGTGGTCATCCTTGCGGTACAGGATAATGCAATTATCACCGCCCAGCATGCCGATGCAGCAGCTGTCATCCCCGTGCATCTCGCTGGCAATGGTTTCAAGATATTTTTCAAGAACGATGGTACCTTCCTTTTCACCAACCCTTTTGTTCACCAGGGAAAAATTGCGCACATTAAAATAGCCAAAGGCATAATCACCAAGCCTGTTCTGCTTCAGGAGTAAATTCACCATGTTGCGCACATAATTCAGGTTCGTAATATTCTTGAACCTAGGGTCATGGTTTGAAGAAAATTCAACAATCCTTGCAAGAACAAAATTCATGCTGTAGGTAAAGATAAGCTTTGCAACAATATCAAGCTTGGCCCTCACGCCATCAGACCAGTTGTCGTCATTGATGTGCTGGTAAAACAGGTAGTCGACGGCACCAATGTACTCATGAACCTCATGGACAAAATGGGCACGACTGTCATCAAACCTTGCGCTGTCAAAATATATGACCTCAGTCTCATCGCCAGAAAACAAGTAATTGCTTTTGGAATCACTCTTCTTAATCTTGATCCTTGCAACTCCAAGGACATCACATATTCCCTTAAGCAGGGTCTGCTTGTCAGTGCAGCCCAAGAAACTATTCTTCTGCAGTTCCAGAAGGAACCTGTCCATTTCATCATTCAGCCTTGAAACATCAAATCCCGCCATCATCCGACTCCAAAAAAATCAAGCTGCTTCCAGCTGCGGAACAACAAAAACCACGGAAAAACGACTTCCATCCATGGAAACGGAAATATCCGCATTAAGTTCATTACCAATCCTAAAGACCGAAGTCATGTTCTGCTCAAAACCGTCAAGTCTTTCCTGAAGGCAGTCAAAGTCACTGGAAAGAATGCCAAGACGACCTATGATGTCCTCAGTCAGTGAAGTGTCATTGGATTCAATCCTAAAAACAAGGTTCTGGCTGTAACCTGCCACATCAGAAGAAATGCCCAGGTAAACTGCCTTATCCGACGAATGGTTTTCCATATAAAAGCAGCACTTGGAAACCAGATGGGAAATTTTATCCATGTCGCCAAAAAACTTTCCTGGAATTCCATCTGCACAGGCTATATGGAGCCTGCTGAAACTGCCGGACATGCGCCTGTACTTTTTCTCAATGTCCTCAACAAGAGCACTGAAATCATAGTCATCTTCACCCATGGACTGCTTCTCAAAGGCATCGGCAGCAAGGCTTGTAGCCTCGTCAATCTTCATGATAAGCCTGCGGGATTCAGCTTCAAGGTTGCGGATGGCTCCACCCTGGTCAATGAAAGTCCTTGAATGCCTGTCGCCACCCATTTCATCAAGAAGATCCTCGACAGTCTTCGTCAAAAGGCTTGTATCGGAAACCAGAGCCTTAAGGTTGTAGTTCTCATTTTCCTTCCAGCTTTCAAAGACAGAATTCTGCTGGATCCTGGATTCTGCAAAACGGGCAATGGTAACCGCAACAGTCCTTGCAAAACTCTTCCGGATGGCCTCCGACAGCCTGCATCCATCTTCAGCATAAACTTCAACCACCCCACGGAACCTGTCACTGATAAGAATATTGCTCTTGGCCACATTGCGGCCGTCAGTGCATCGTTCCCCAGCCACAGGATTCATGGAAGCATCCAGAATGCACACCCTAAGGCCCACGGCACCACAGAAAGGCGAAATGCAGTCGGAAAAGACAAGGTAGTCAAAGTAATCCTTGATCTTCCTGTCAGAAGTATCCGTCCTGTCACCATTAATGACAATATCCATGCGGCTAATAAGGCTCTGGGTGGCCTCGGCAATAACCTGAACTTCCGTAATGTCGCTGCTGACATCAACATCAGAAAAAAAGTCTCCACCAGAAGCCCTCTTCAGGCGGTCAGCCATCTTGCGCACAGGCCGTGCAATCCGTTCAGCAATATAGAAAAGCTGCCGCGTGCTCATATAATAGCTCAAGGCAAAAACAGCCACCGTGCCAAGCAGAAACAGATAGAAAGCAGTCATAAAATCAGAAACCGGGCAGTTGATGATTATATGCCAGCCGGGAGTGCCATCAATGGCACTGGAAACCAGGTAATGGGTAAAAAATCCCTTCCTGACTGTAAAAAAACCGTCATTACCGCCAACAATCTGCCTTTCAATTCTCGCAATATTCCAGTCAGCAACAGTATCATCACCAGGTGCCTTGTTCCGCTTCTTTGAAGCAACCATAAGGCCGTCTTCGCTGATAATGTAGGCATCACTATGGAAGGTAATGTCAAGTTCCTGAAGAATGTCATTAAAAGTATCCGGGTAAATCGAACAGAACAGGACTGAATCCACCGACGAACCGTAAATGCCGTTTTTCCAGATGGGAGAAGCAACGACAATGGCCGGTTTTCCATTGTTTCCGCCGTCAGCAAGGGGGTCGCTGATTACAACCTCACCTTTGGAAGCCTCAAGAAAATATTTCCTGTCGCCACGGAAAATGCCATCCAGGTCAGAATATCCGTCAAGGTTAATCTGTCCAGCATTAATCAGGCCGTATTCGTGGCACTTGTTCTCAAGATAGACCTTTTTGGAATCAAGGGAAACATCAGGGTTACTAAGGTCTGGAATGGAACCAAGGCCTTCCGCAATATTCTTGTAGGACCTGACTACCCACTTGATGCGCTCGGCAGAAGCATTAACCTGCCCAAAAAGGGAGCGACGTATGAATTTCTGAATGATGTTATACTGGGAAACAACAGCAAGAACGCAAACAACAGAGATAAAGGAAATTATGAAATATCTGGTCAGGTGTATAATAACCTGTGCAATTGTCCTGGAAGAAGCAATCTTTTTCATTATAGAATAATCCCCGAATCATTATATAATGAAATACCATAAATTTAAATCCTCTGCTACAAACATAAAAATGAAAGAAAAAATACACGTGCCATAACCACTCTGGACCCCAGCCAGGAGACTTAATCCTCATGGAAGAAATTGACTCCCAGAACATAAGCCACATAGCCATATTTGAAAAAAACGACGGCAAGAAGGTGTGGTTCATAGATTCAACACAAAACCAGGAATCAACAGCGTCACCCGAAGGCTAATAAAGTCCATCCATGGATTATAGGAAATTCCTGCAGAATCAAAAAAAACCGGCCAAAGGCCTCGTCAGCCTAACATCCCGCGCCCAATTCCTAAAGAAAAGGCACAAGCCATCCAGCCTAAGCAAAAATCCACCTTACCCCAGGGCGCGGGTCTTCCCCCAAGTCCCCCGCTGTCCAGGGTTCGCCTCCCCCGGCTCATTGCTCCGCGGACAAGCCGCTACGCAACTGCTCCCTTAAGGTCGCAGCCCTTCCCATCGGGCCTAGGTTCCACCCAGATTGCCCCAAAAAAACACCCGTCCACCAGGTGATATGTCCCCCTATTACTGGACAAAAGTAATGGGGGTATTTCTATGCGCTATTCGTATGAGTTCAAATTAAAATGTGCTGAACTTTACAGGCAAGGAATCTGGATGGAAACTCCAGATGGTGTTTCAGACAAAGGATTCCATATCAAGATTTTAGAATGGAAAAAATTGAAGATAGTTGTGGACCTGAGGCATTAAAACCTAAATACCAAAACAAAAACTGGACTACTGAAGAAAGATATGAGTTGGTAGTTCAAGTGCTTGCAGGAAACTCAATCAGAAGCATTGCTGCAAAAACCAGGCTGCATTACTCAAGGCAAAAAAGCAGCGATCATCAAAGAACTCAGAGAAAAGGGATACAGATTAAAATATTTGCTTGTTGCAATGAACATGCTTAAATCTACATATTTCTATGAGCTGAAAAAAAAGATGCAGTAGCTGAAAGAAATGTCCAAAAGAGAAATATCATTCCTACATTGGTGAGCTTGAAAAAATTGCCGACAATGTAATCAACAGACCCTGTCATAAATTCTGTGTAAATGGCAAGGTTTAATTAAAAACGGGAACACGCCCGTCAAAAAGAATTGCAAATTGGTTTACCGCCAGTGCCCAGTCCTTTATGGACATCGTCCAACGGGGGAAAAGCGTTTTTTATTGCCAGGTACATTATCTTGTATATCGAATCGTCATCTGGAAAACTTGATTTGTTTTTGGTGACTTTTCTCAAGCTGAAATTCAAGGATTCAATGGCATTTGTTGTGTAAATGGCTCGGCGGATATCCTTGGGATAATTAAAGAATTCCGTAAGGTCATTCCAGTTGCGTTCCCATGAAGCCTGAATCATCGGATATTTGTCATTCCATTTCCTGCCGAATTCTTCCAGAGCTTCGTGTCCGCTTTCAGCATTGATTGCAGAATAGACTTCCTTCAGGTCACGGCTGACAGCCTTCAGATCCTTGTAGGAAACAAACTTTGTGGAATTGCGGATCATGTGGACAATGCAGTGCTGAATATGAGTGTCAGGAAACACAGCTTTTACTGCGTCAGGGAATCCTGTGAGTCCGTCCATGCAGGCAATGAGAATGTCATCAGTCCCACGGTTCTTTATGTCGGTCAGAACACTCATCCAGAATTTTGCACCCTCTGTATCTGCAAGCCATAAGCCTAAGACCTCTTTTCTGCCTTCCCAGTTGATTGCAAGAGCCACATAGAGGGCTTTGTTTACGTTCTTTCCGTCCTGTCGGGAATTTACCCGCAAGGCATCAAGAAAAAGTATCGGGTAAGATTTTTCAAGAGGACGGTTCTGCCATTCCCGGACATCTGCCATGACGGATTCGGTGATATTTGAGATTGTTTCAGGTGAGACTTCAACACCGTAAACCTGCTGCAGATGGCGCTGAATGTCGCGTGTACTCATTCCGAACGAATACATCGAAATTATCTGGTCATTAAAGAGTGGAGTTCGTTTTTCGTGCTTTGGAATTATTACTGGTTCAAATGTGCTGTTCCTGTCCCGTGGAACCTGTACTTCAATGGTGTCATTGTCATCCGTGATGACAGTCTTTTTGGTGTAGCCGTTTCGGCTGTTACCAGAATTGTCTCCGGCATTGTCATTTTTCTTGTAGCCTAAATGCTCATCCATTTCGGCATCCAGAATTTTTGAATAAAAACGGCTTGTCAGCTTTTTAAGCAAACCGTTTTCTCCTGCTAATTCTTCTGCTGTCATCCCGTGGAAATCAATCTGATCCAGCAACTGGTCGATGACATCTTTTTCTTTTCTTTTGGCCAACATCGTACTCCTCCTTAAGAGTATCATTTTTTGTCAGCCATTTACACAGAAAATTTTACAAGGTCAGCATGGCAGTACC
>JAZLGN010000004.1:0-2708 GCA_045616325.1 Treponema sp. | reverse complement strand
ATGTGGTCGTTTGTAGGAGCCTTGAATCCCGCTCCAATTATCTTTTGAACCGTATCCTCAGGAATTTTTACATTTTCAAAATCCCTGATTGTTCTTCTTTTTTCTATTGTTTCAAAAAATTCCATAGTTGCTCCATTTTTTGTTTTCACCGGCAGAAGATTTGTTCAGCAGTGAATGAATATAGGTGTCCTTCCAGATAGGGGTCCCTTTTTCGTCTTTCCAGAAATAGACATTCTGCTTGAGATAAGCTTCCCTTGAAAATCCCAAAGACTCCAACAGTTTCCAATCAATCGTTCTGTTTCTATAATTTTTATATATCACTCCAATAAAAAGCCGATGAGCTAATTTAAATTCCCGAAACAATTGAACCATGCCCGCTCATCAAATGATTTTTTCTTTGGGGCATGCACTTCTTCTTCTGGGACGCCCACCGGAAGAAAGCACACCAGCTCATAGCCCTGCGGCACTTTCAGGATTTTTTCCATCTTGTGGTTTATGCCGTCGTCATCCGTAATGTGTCCCTCGTACCAGCAGCTTCCGTAACCCAGCCCGACTATGGCAAGAAGCATGTTCTCAATGGCGGCAGAATAATCCTGCACGGCAAAGCATTTATCCCTGTAGGCATTGATACGCTGAGTCAGCACACAGATTGCAGCGGGAGCAGTTTCAGCAACCGGAGGATCAATGACGCTTTTCAGTTCATCGAGAATTTTCCTGTCATCAACAGCAATGAAGGAGGTGGTCTGCTTGTTGCAGCCGGAAGGAGCACTGATGCCGGCCTCAATTATTTTTATCAGGTCACTTCTTGGAACAGCAATGTCCTTGTACTTGCCCCTGTAACTGCGACGCGTGTCTATTGCATCAAACAAATTCATTTTCTTCTTCTCCTGTTCTCAGATTTCCAGTTCCATGCAGAGTGAATCTTCCATGCCTTTGTAGACACCGTAATTTTCCGTAAGGACAAAACCAGTCTTCTTGTAGACATGGACCGACTCCGCAAGCATTTCGCCTGTTTCCAAAAGAACCTTCTTGTAGCCGAGTTCCTTCGCCCAGTCAACCAGAAGCTGCACCAGCCTTGTACCGGCTCCCTTTCCCTGTGCAGACGGACGCACGAAAATTCTTTTGAGCTCGACCGAATCCTTTTCGTAAAAACGGATTGCCCCGCCTCCAACTGGTTTTCCGTCCGCGTAAACAACAATGGCTTCCTTGATGCCATCAAGGGTATTGCAGGGCTTGTACTTGCTCCTGTCAATGACCCTGCCGACTCGAAAATCAAGGTCTTCGTCAAGCAAGCGGCAGTTCTCTACAAAATCCCTGTTCGTCCCGTCGCATCTCACGTATTCGAATTCCATTTTCTTCATTCCACCACAAAATCAGTCCAGTCAATCTTGCTGTACTCCATTACCTCGCTGGATTTTTCCATGCCGAGTTTTTCATAAAAGGGAATGGCCTTGTCGTTGGCAATAAGGTAGACTGCAATGTCTTTTTCTCCGCCTGCAATTTCATGTGCCTTTTTCATCAAGGTGCGGCCGATGCCCTGTTTCTCGTAATCCCTGTCCACACCCAGATCTGTTACATAAAGCCAATAGGCAAAATCCGTAAGACCAAAAAGAACACCCACAATTTTATCACCGTCTTTTGCAACAAGGCTGATGGAAACATTTTTCACAAGCCGCCCAATGCGTTCACGGAATCTTTCCTTTGGATACTGTGAGCCCAAATCCGTGCGCTTAAGAAAATCTATGTAAGTGTCAGGCTCAAGTCTTTCCATGCCGTAGGAAATCATTTTTATTTCTCCAGCAATTTTTCCACTTCTTCCATCTTTGGTGGATTGAGTGGAAGGGGATAGCGTGAAATTGCAATGGCGGAACAGGCACTTGCAAAACGTACTGTCTCTTCGTCGCTCATTCCGTGCATGAGGGCGTAGATGCATCCTGCCTTAAAAGTATCCCCTGCACCCAATGTGCTTTTTGCTTCAACGGAAAAAGGGTTCGTGCGGTGAGGTTCCTGTCCCCGTCTTCCCCAGATCATGTCCTTTTCTCCAGTAGTGATGATTACAAGTCCTTCCGTGGTTTCTGTAAGGAGCCTGTAAATTTCTTCCTTTGACTTTCCCTTGTATTCACCTGTTTCCGAACATTCCTTTGAAACGATGTTGATGGCCGCATGCTGGTGATAGTAGGTATCATGGCGCGAATCGATGGTGACATAAGGCTTGTTGTACTTTACGCAAAGTTCACATGCCTTGAGGCTTTCTTCAAGAAAGAAAGGATCTACGGCTGCAACCGCGCATTCCATTACGTCACTTTCCTTTGGCGTGCTCCAGCGCTTGATTCCCTGCTGGTAAAGGCTCTGGAAAAATCCCATTGGCGAACGTACAAGACCTGCCACAACAACATAGTCCATGAGTCCCTTGTATTCAGAATCAAAATACAATGAAGATAAATCAACTGACTTGTCTTTGTAGAATTCCTTCAGCATCGGAGCAACTTCGGTTCCGATATGGGTTCCGTCGAGTTTTACGTCAACGCCAAGAGACGCAAGGACTGTTGCTGCAGTTCCGCTTTCACCACCCGGCAAAAAATATTTTGCATTCAGTTCTGCGTATTCATCGGGCTGTAAAAATCCGTCGCGCAAATAAAAAGAATGGGTTCCCAAAACCTGTCCGTATAAATATGCTTTCATAAGTTTTCCTAAGTTTAAAGTATATT
>JAZLGN010000003.1:0-31103 GCA_045616325.1 Treponema sp. | reverse complement strand
GCCTGGAGCATACCGCAGAGGATTGTCTGTTCACCCATAAGGTCAGACTTAACTTCTGCAACAAAGTCAGATTCAAGAACACCAGCCTTTGAACCGCCCATGCCTACAGCGAGAGCCTTGGCAATTGACCAGCCCTTTCCTTCTGGGTCGTTTTCCGGGTGAACGGCAATAAGATCCGGTACGCCGAATCCGCGCTGGAATTCGTGCCAAACTTCTGTACCTGGTCCCTTAGGAGCGCACATTACAACTGTGATGTCCTTGCGAACCTGCATTCCCTCTTCAATCATGTTGAAGCCGTGTGAATACCAGAGAGCCGAGCCCTGCTTCATGTGCTTCTGAACTTCTGTGATTACAGGAGTGTGCTGCTTGTCTGGAGTAAGGTTGCCAACAAGGTCAGCTGTTGGAAGAAGTTCTTCATAAGTTCCAACCTTGAATCCGTTTTCTGTAGCGTTCTTCCAAGACTGGCGCTTCTGTTCAATTGCTTCCTTGCGGAGTGCGTAAGAAACATCAAGACCTGAATCGCGGAGACACATACCCTGGTTGAGACCCTGAGCACCGCAACCTACGATAACGATTTTCTTTCCCTTAAGTGCGTTTACGCCGTCTGCAAATTCTTCCTTAGCCATTGAGCGGCAGTGACCAAGCTGCATGCGGGCCTTGCGCCATGGAATTGAGTTAAAATAGTTTTCACCCATAGTTTTACTCCTGTATAAATACTAAAAAATATTAAGTATAATTAAAGTTGAATTATTATATATCAAATCCGCGATTATTGCAAATCAAAATAACCTTTTCTTCTATAAATAATGCTGAATTTTTGAATTCTTTGGGCGCATGGAGGAGCCTAAGGGCTCCTCCACCAGGCTTTCCGTATTTCGCCGTCTGCCGCGGCTCATCCCTCCGTTGCACTTCGGGAGTTCCATACTCCAATCCTTTGCGCGCAAGTTCCTGGACAATTGCATCCATGAATTTTTTACTGCATATAACGACAATTCTGGGAAGGGAGAAAAAGATCCAACATATACTTCTATTTGGACAGGTTCTTGTGTATTAGACTATGATACAGGAGACAGTGGGAAAATAGGATTGGATCATGACAAGTTTGATTCTTCTGTAAAGGGAATTAGAATTACATACAGTTCAACAACTGGTGATAAAGCTATGAAGCTATGTATTTCTGACCCTTGGACGGAAATATCCCCAAGTAGTGTAACAGGATCTGCTGACCTTGCTAATTCAGGTGATGATACAGGAAAAGCTATTTGGTTCTGGGATAATATGACAGATGCAACTGTTACAATTGCGTTGGATTCATCAACCGTTACAAGTTTAATTGGTCAAGGTCAAGATGGAGCTTGGGGTGGATTAACCCTTATGGGAGCAGGTGCTACTATTACAAAAGTCGAACTTGTAAAAAATTAATATTTTCAAATTATTATTTAGGTTTGGAATAGTATATAAAAATTATATTTAATTGATTTAAAAGAATTGATGGCCTTATTTTTTAGATTGATCTAGTAAAAAGAAAACAGCCGCTTGCAATATGCAAGCGGTTGTTTTCTTTTTATCTGGTGAGCTCTTTTTTAGTTATAGAACTTAATTGATTTGATTGTAATCGTACCAACACCAGACTGTGTATTAATATTAATTGCAATGATGCTTGATTTGTCAGCTCCTGAACAATTATCCCATGTTTTTGGATAAATGTTTGTAATCTCTTCCTTAGCAAAACTTGTATTGTTTGCAGCCTGTGCAAAATCACCAAGATCCACTTTTACGGCAGTATATGAAGCATTTTCTTCAGATACAAGCATAATATTACATTTGTTGTTGTTATTGTCAGCATAGGCCCAGTCTGCACTGACCTTGTATTCAACAGTAATCTTTGTAACAGCAGACAGGTCAATAGAGTTTGTGGCAGCTTTGAATGCACCATCCCATGATTCATTTACATTGAGAACGAGTCCATCTGAAGTAATAGAGCCCTTATTTTCTCTACTAACACTATCCCAATCTACAAAACTAAATTTTTCAGTAATTGTGCTTGACCCAACTGTTGTAAAGTCTAAATTAAAAGCTGGGTTATCTCCGTTCCCAGAATTGTCGTTATCAGCTTTCTTCTTTCCGCCTACGTATTCGATTGTAATCTTGTTTACCTTTGCGTTTCCAAAGAGTGAAAGTGTAGGCTTTTCCAGGGCTGCTGCATTGAGTACAAAGTAGTATTTTCCTTCACCTTCCATGCAAGGGCGGTGACAGTCGTTTCCCTGATCGTCCTTAAGTTCAAACTTAATGACGTTTTTCTTTTCATTTTCATTAAATGCTTCTGTTACACCACTGTCTCCCCAGTCCTTGTCAAGAATGAGTACCTTGCAGTAGTCATCTTTATTTTCAACATCAAGATGGATCTTTGCACCAGCCTTGGCATATTTTGTATACTTTGTAATTTCAAGTCCGTCCCAGGTGAGCTCTCCATCCTTAAGGATAACTTCTGTTGATGTACCGCCAGTTCCATTAGCTCCACCGGTAGCACCACCAGTTGTTCCTGTGTCATCATCATCATCACTGCTGCTTGATCCATTTGAACAGCCTGTGAATGTAAGGGCTGCTGCAAGCAATACTGTCATGGATGCAAGTAATGTCTTCTTAAGTACATTTGAAAGTTTCATTTTTCTCCTCCGCGAAACTGTTTTGTTTTATTCTGGAATAATGGTAAGGGCGAAAAGATGCCGTAACTATTATTTTTTTGCTTTTGATAAAACATTTTTTTGAAAATGAAAAAAATATTTCTTCCTGCATGTTATCTTTTTAGGAACCGTATAATTTTTTTTGGAAAACGTTTTTTCAGGAATTTTCATGCTGCCGATTCAATGCATTGACGGGGGGCTTTCTTATCTTATGGCCATCGTAAAAATCTTGTATTCTTAAAAAATTAATTATAGTGGAGATTTTCATGTGCTTTTAGTATATAATGAAGCTATGAGAAAATATTTAATTAAAACTATTGCAGTTCTATTCATCGGCAGTGCCCTTCTTTCATCGGCATGTGCCACGCCGTCTTCATCAGAAGAAAAGGGAGGCTCTTCAGTTCCTGTGCTTGAGCCTACGGAAATTGTACCTATGGTAGATTTTGCTTCCACCATGGTGCGCAGCATGAAAACCGGATGGAATCTTGGAAACACCTTTGACGCTACAAGCAACATTGATTCTTTCACCACCCTCAACGAAGGTTTGAGTTCCCTTTCCTGCTGGGGTCTTCCTGCTCCCAAGAAGGAGCTTTTTGATGCCCTTGCTGCCAGGGGATTCAAAACCGTGCGCATTCCCGTAAGCTGGTCAAATCATCTTGTTGATAAAAACTACACCATTGATCCAAAGTGGCTTGAAAAGCTTAAGACTGTTGTTGACTGGGCAATTGAATCCGGTCTTGTTGCAATCGTCAACATTCATCATGATAACAGTCCGTCGGATTTTGGTTCCACTTATGGCCGCGGCTTTTACCTTTCAAATTCAAGCTATGCAGAATCTGAAAAATTCGTTGTGCGCGTCTGGGAACAGGTTGCGGGCTTCTTCAGGGACTATTCGGAGAATTCCCTTGTCTTTGAAACCTTGAACGAGCCGCGAATGAGAAAGGACATCCACGAATGGAATTATGTTTCGTCATGTTCAAAATGTCGTGAAGCCATGAACTGCCTAAACAACCTTAACCAGAAGGCCGTGGACACCATAAGGAAATCCGGCGGTGCCAACGGAAAAAGGCTCATTATGGTTCCTTCTATTGCAGCTTCACCTGATGCAGCCCTTGCAGATGAATTCAGGCTTCCAAGGGATCCGTCAAACTGCCTGGCCCTGGCTACCCATGCCTATGCGCCCTATGCCTTTGCAATGCAGAAAAACAGGGAAGGTGGAACGGCAGTGTTTACTGCATCCCACAAAAGCGACCTTGACAGGATGTTTACACGGCTCAATGAAAAATTCATTTCCAAGGGTGTTCCAGTCGTCATGGGTGAATACGGTGCAACTAACAAGAACAATCTTTCTGCCCGTGAGGAATGGTTTACATATTACCTGACTGTAGCAAGGCAGCATAATGTGTGCTGCATTCTCTGGGATAACAATGCTCCCAATAATCCTGATGAATCGGAGCGCTTTGGTTACATTAACCGTGCCACCTGCGAGTGGTATTTTCCGACCCTCATCGACAATATCATGAAGGTTTATGAATAGTCACATGAATTGAAAACCGTCCTGCTTTGCTTTACCATTGCAGGTGAAAAAAAAGAGCTCCAGTTTTTTTAATCTGGAGCTTTTCCTTTTTTTAGAGAATGTCTACGTGTTCTCCAGCAAGGGCCTTGTTCATGCTGCGGACCGCACAGAATTTTCCGCACATGGAGCATGTGTCTTCCTGCTCAGGGGCGCGGCTGTCACGGATTGCCTTTGCAGTCTCCGGATCCAGGGCACATTCCCACTGTGCATCCCAGTCAAGCTTTCGCCTTGCGTCTGCCATCCTGTTGTCAATGTCCATGGCTCCCCTTACGCCCTTGGCAATGTCTGCTGCGTGGGCTGCAATCTTTGATGCAATGATTCCCTGCTTTACATCGTCCACGTTTGGAAGGGCGAGGTGTTCTGCAGGCGTAACGTAACAAAGGAATGCTGCACCGTTCTGGGCTGCAATGGCTCCGCCGATGGCGGAAGTGATGTGGTCGTATCCAGGGGCTATGTCTGTTACCAAAGGTCCCAGAACATAAAATGGTGCTCCCATGCAGATGGTCTGCTGGATCTTCATGTTGGCTGCAATCTGGTCCATTGGCATGTGACCCGGACCTTCCACCATTACCTGAACATCCTTTGCCCATGCGCGCTTTGTAAGTTCACCAAGGCGGACAAGTTCTTCAATCTGGCATACATCCGATGCATCTGCAAGGCACCCTGGGCGGCATGCATCCCCCAACGAAATAGTAACGTCATGTTCGCGGCAGATGTCGAGGATTTCATCGTAGTATTCATAGAATGGATTCTCGTTACCCGTCATGGTCATCCATGCAAATACAAGGGATCCTCCGCGGCTTACGATGTTCATCTTGCGCTTGTGCCTTTTTATCTGGTCGATGGTGTGGCGCGTGATTCCGCAGTGAAGGGTAACAAAGTCAACGCCGTCTTCTGCGTGGAGGCGTACAACATCGATAAAGTCCTTTGCAGTCAAAGTTGCAAGGTCGCGCTTGTAGTGGATTACGCTGTCATAAACGGGAACTGTTCCGATCATTGCCTTGCATTCTGATGTAAGCTTTCTTCGGAAAGGAATTGTATCTCCGTGGCTTGAAAGGTCCATGATGGCTTCGGCACCCATTTCTACGGCGGCGTTTACCTTTTTCATTTCAACATCGTAATCCTTGCAGTCGCGGCTGATGCCAAGGTTTACGTTGATTTTTGTACGGAGCATTGAACCGACACCTTCCGGATCAAGACATTTGTGGTTTTTGTTCGCGCAGATTGCAACCTTGCCGGAAGCAACCAAAGGCATGAGTTCTTCAACGCTCATTTTTTCTTTTTGTGCCACAATCTTTATCTGTTCCGTTACGATTCCGCGTTTTGCAGCGTCCATCTGTGTTGCGTACTGTTCCATTTTAGTTCTCCGTAAAAAATATAGTTGGGAAACCTCTAGAAAGTATTTCCTAGAAATGCCCAGTTGTGCATCATTGGTCCCGAGCCGTGGCCCAGGTCGAGGTTTGCCTTAAGGCAGTTTGTAATGTAGTTCTTTGCAAGCTGAACTGCATTCTCAAGATTTTCCCCTTTTGCAAGAAAAGTTGCAATGGCACTTGAAAGGGTGCATCCCGTTCCGTGGGAATTTTCATTTTCAATTCTTTCCATGGGGAACCATAGGAATCTGTCCTGGCCATCATGGTGATACAGGACGTCATTGGCATCTCCATGGCTGTGGCCTCCCTTGACCAGAACCGAAGTTCCGTACTTCCGGGAAATCATTTTTGCGGCAAGAACCATGTGTTCCCCGTCACTTATCTTGATTCCACTCAGGACTTCACTTTCAGGAATGTTTGGCGTTATGACTGTTGCCAAGGGAAACAGCAGGGTGGTGAGGGCTTCCATGGCCCTGTCATCCATCAGCTTTCTTCCGCTTGTTGCAACCATGACCGGATCGATGACGATGTTTCTAGCATTATGGGATTCAAGTCTTTGTGCGGTTACTTCCATGAGCTTCGAATTGGAAACCATTCCGATTTTTACTGCGTCAGGTACAATGTCCGTAAAGACTGCATCAATCTGGTCTGCAAGAAATTCCGGCGTGCTTTCCTGCACGGATTTTATTCCAAGGGTGTTCTGGGCGGTCATGGCCGTTATGGCGGTCATGGCATAGCATCCGTTGCAGGTTATGGTCTTGATGTCCGCCTGGATTCCCGCCCCACCAATGGAGTCACTGCCGGCAATTGAAAGTACGGTTTTCATGGAATCTAATGAGTCCCCTGGAAGGCTGACTTTGCTTCGGAAAGAAGTTCCCTGCATGCATTTTCAATGTCTTTCTGTCCAAAGATGGCACTGATGACGCTGATGCCTGCAAATCCGATTCCCCTTAGGGCACTGATGTTGTCCTTCTTGACTCCGCCAATGGCAACTACGGGAATCCTTACGGCCTGGCAGATTTCCCTGCACAGCTGGTGCGTAAGTACCCAGCAGTCGTCCTTTGACCCTGTTGGGAATACTGCTCCAACGCCAAGGTAGTCGGCTCCCATTTTTTCTGCAAGGATGGCTTCTTCCACAGTCTGTGTCGAAACTCCAAGAATCTTGTCCGGGCCGATGAGGGCGCGCACATCCTGGGCTGCCATGTCGTTCTGGCCTACATGGATTCCGTCTGCATCGATTTCTTTTGCAAGCTGGACGTTGTCGTTGATGATGAAGGGAACATTGTACTTTTTGCAGAGGTCCTTGAGTTCAATTGCTTCCCTACGGAAATTTACTTCATCAAGTTCCTTTTCGCGCAGCTGGAGCATTGTTGTTCCCCCCTTGAGGGCAAGTTCCACATCGTCTGCAAGGCTGCGTCCATTAAGCCAGTATCGGTCCGTGATTCCGTATAAAAGAAGGTCTTCTCTTTTCATCTATTGGCCAGTCCTATTTCTTAAGCTGCTCATTGAGCCTGTCGATTTTTCCTTCCATGGTGTTTGTGTAACCTGGGCGGATGTCTGCCTTAAGGATTACTTCCGTACGGATTCCCTTTTCTGCAAGAACCATGGTGGCATCCTTTACGCACTTCATTACGTCGTCCCATTCTCCCTCGATTTCCGTAAACATGGAACAGGTCTTGTACTTGAGGCCTGATTCTGCAATGACCCTGCATGCTTCGGCAACGTGGGTGCTAAGTTCGTCCCCAACTCCAAATGGGGCAATGGCAACTGCTATCAATGTGTTCATAATATAAAATCTCCATATAAGGTCATTTTGAATTAAACCTTCATTTGTGGTATTACGGGATCCTGAAATAAATTCAGGATGACAGTCTGTTTCTAAATGATTTCGATATCTGTGTCCTGGATTCCACTTGAGGAAACAAGGTAAAGCTGGTCAAGGAAGTTTGCCTGGAATGTCCCAGGTCCCTTGCTGAGTTTTTCTGCCTTGACGGAAGCCTCGTTGTAGAGGACTGTTGCCGTAAGGGCTGCAATGAAGGGTTCTGCCTGTGTTGCATAGACTGCACACACTCCACCTAGGGAACAGCCCGCTCCAGTTATCATCGGGAGGAATTCAGACCCGCCGTGACAGAGAGCTGCATTTGTTCCGTCTGTTACAAGGTCAGCCTTTCCGCTTACTGCAACGGCTCCTCCAGTATGTCTTGCTATAGCCATGGCAGCTTCCCTTGCAGACATTACCTCGTCAGTGCTGTCAACTCCTCGGACACCGCTTTCTGTCTTTTCCGTAAGTTCCCAGAGGGAAGCAAGGGCGATGACTTCGCTTGCATTGGCGCGGATGATCTTAGGCTTATATTCCTTAAACTGCCTGAGGATGTCTTCGCGCTGCCGGCCGATTCCGATACCAACGGGATCCATGACCCATTTGTTTCCGTTTTCAAGGCATGCCCTTGCAGTGCGCGGAAGACTTTCAGGATAGCAGTCAAACTGTGTTCCCATGTTGATGTACATGGCCTTGCTGACTTTTGCCATCATCTCGCCTTCGTCAGCAAGATATACCATGGCAGCCGATCCACCGCAGGCAAGCTGGGCGTTTGCAACAAAGTTGATTGTAACTGTGTTTGTGATTGACGGTGCAAGAGGATTGTTCTTGCGCACCGCCTCCAATGCAGAATTCACTTCTGCAAGAAGGGTATTCTTGTTCATGGTTTACTCCCTACGCCGGAATTATCCGAACAGGTTCAAAGGGTCAAGACTGACAGTCTACTCTCAGCCGGCTTTTATGCCAGCTCCCCAATTTGTCATGCAATTGTAGTCTATATGAGGATTTTTGTCATCCGGTTAAAGTCTGTTCTTAAGTGCCTGTGAAATCCGATCAGGTTGTCTAAAGTGTCCCAAGGAATTCAATGACTTCTTCCGCACCGTCTACCAGGACTCCACCCATTCCCATCTGGATTGGAAGGGACAGGTCAATGTCATAGCGGTCGCCTATGGAAATGCATTCTTCCGCCCGTGAGTTGGTGCGCTCAAGGGCAAGGTCAAGTATTTCCCGTGCAGGCTTTGATTTTTTGCAGGTGTCAAGGCCGATGATGGTGCTTATGGTTCTGTCTATTCCGATGACTGAAAGGGTTTTTCTTGCAGCTTCCACCGGGTTGTTGGTTACTGCAATGAGATTGTATTTTTCTGCCGCTTTTTCCAGGGATGCCCTTAAGGCTGGGTTTGGCTTAAGGTAGTTTTCGGGCTTTAAAAGCTGGATTCTCCATTGGATGCTTGTGTCAATGTCTATGCCGAAATTAAGGAATACGTTTCCAAGGCTGATTTTTTTTCCGCCGTTTTCCTCTGCGTACTTTTTCCGGAAGTCTGATATTTTTTTCCGGGCTTCGTCATGGGACATTCCGTTTAGATCGGCCCAGTGGCGAACCTGGACGTCAATCTGTTCCTGCACGAATTCGCTGCTCGTGTAAAGTGTTCCGTCAATGTCAAAGATGATGGTCTTGGGGGCTGCCGGTAGGTTGAATGTCTGCATCGGAATGGCTCATTCTTCCACGGAAGGAACAAAGGTATCGCTTATGCGGACAAGGGCCTGGGATGCCTGTGGAATTGAATCAAAGACTCCCATGCCGGTAAATGCAAAGACAGCGTCTCCCATGAGTTCTGCATCGGAACATTCTGTAACGCAGATCTTGATTCCCGTAATGTCGGCCTTCATCTGGTTTCGTTTTCTGTTGGAAGCCTGAGCTCCGGTAATTGTCATCCTGTCCGGGAAGGGATGTCCCTTTTCCTTTACGGCTTTTGCCAGAGTCTGGACTGCGCTCTTTACGTCGAGGGCTGTCTGGATAAGGTGGTACTTTCCCTGGTCCAGGGTCGGGTTTGTGCCGTCGCTTGAAATGAGGGTGTCCATGAGGTTGTCGTATTCGTAGGTGCGGCCAGTTTCCCTTTCAATTTTCTGCTTGAATGCTGCAAAGCTTGAACCGCTGTCAGGAAGGAGGACGCTTGCATTCCAAAGGCCCGGTACTACGGAAGGAAGGGTCCTGATTCCCTCACCGTACACCGGTTCCGAAGAGCAGAAATTTATTCCCTCGCTGGATCCTGCCCTGTCGCAAAGGACACCCGGCCTGAGGGTTCCTGTTCCTGCAAGGGCGCATATAAAGTCAGGGGCACCGCAGTAAACCTTGAGTCCTGCCTTGATGCCGTTTTCTTCGTGGCCAAGGAATGATGCACCCTTGTAGGAGATTGTACCTGCCTGCTGGGTGGTCATCTTGAATGGCGGAAGCTTACTGCATTCTTCCCGGGAAAGCCCTGCCTGTGACAGAAGGTCGTCAGTCCAGTATGCTTCGCGGAATCTCTCTTCCGGAAGGATTGATACTGCGCTGTCCGTTAAAAGCCAGATCAGGTATTCAGGTGCACCAAAAATATGTTTTGTCTCACTCCATACCTGAGGGTATCTGTCCTTGAATGCCAGTATGCGCGGAATGAAAAGTGATTTTGACGGAACGTTGTATGCCTTGTCGCTCCACATGAGGGTTTCCCCGGATACGGAAACGAGGGTCGGACCATTGCCTGAAATGCAGATTCCGTCGATTATGGTTTCAGGACTTGCAAGGAAAAGTTCCTGTACCGCATTCTGCAGTGCAGGAAGCCATTCCTTTGAACTGTGGTCTGTGTTGACAAGAAGAAATTTTCTCCTGCTTTTTGCAAGAACCCTGCCTGTTGAATCAATGAGGGCTGCCTTGAGGGAAGATGTTCCGATGTCAGCGCACAAAACCGTTTTCATTTACTTGTTTTCCACCTTGTTTTCACTGTCCTGTGGAGTTGAAACCTTGATCAGCTTGTCGATGATCGAACGGTTGTCAAGAAGGTCTCCCAGGGACTGGTTGTGATGGAGTCTTGTGATTACGTTTGCAAAGAGGCCCGAAACATTTGTGCTGATATACCATTCGCGCTTGAGGAGCTCTTCGTGGTAAACGGCATTTGTTCCGATGATCCTGTAGAAAAGTCCCTTCTTGTATGCTTCGTCAAACTGCTCGATGGCGTTGCCTGTAAAGAATGGAAGGGAAATTGCTGCGATAACCTTTGTTGCACCGTTGTTGTGGAGGAATTCCATGGCCTTGAGCAGTGTTCCGCCTGTACCGAGCATGTCGTCTGCAAGGAATGCAACCTTACCCTGTACGTCTCCAAGAAGCTTTACGCTCTTGATGTTGGTGTTCTTTGCATCCTGTGTAACAACAGAATAATCTCTCTCCTTGTAAATCATGGCGAGAGGCTTCTTGAGTCCCGTTGCATAGAACTTGTTGCGGTCAATGGCACCAGTATCAGGAGAAACTACTACAAGGTCTTCCTTAGAGAGGTCAACGGCCTTTGCAAGCTCGCGGATGATTTGGTAAGAAGCGTGAAGGTTCTCGCAGTGGGTGTGTGCAAATGCGTTTACGATTTCGCGTGAATGAAGGTCAAGGGTGATGATTCTCTTGACTTCCATTGATTCATATATGTGTCCGAGGAGGGCTGCAGTAAGTCCTTCGCGGCTCTTTTTCTTGTGCTGGCGGCTGTATGGATAGGCTGGAACTACGAGGGTGATGTTCTTTGCGCCTGCCTGGCGAACAGCGTCGATTGTTACAAGGAGTCCCATGACATGGTCGTTTACAGAAAGCTTTAGCTTTGCCTTTCCGCCGTTCATGAGGATTTCTTCGTGGTTTTCAACGTCCTGGAAAATGTATACGTCCTTTCCGCGGATGCATTCGTTGAGCTCGCACTTGAATTCCCCGTTGGCAAAATAGGTGAATGAAGCGTTTACCTTGAATACTGGAGGCCTGTACTTGTCAATGGAACCCCTGATGCAAAGGTCAGATGTCTTGATGTCATTGTCAAGGTTCATCTGCTGCACGGCCTTTTCCTTGTCAAGTCCGTAACGCTTTGAGATAACATCGCACTTGAGAGTAAAGCGATGCTTGTACATGTGGCGAAGGTGAGTGATTACTTCGTTGGCGAAGGATTCTCCGCCAGGACATGCTACGACTGCTAAGTCTGTTGGTTCAGAATACGGCATTATTCTTACCCCTTATAAAAATATGGATGAAATGTCCAGGGGACATCATGCAAAAAAACAGGTTCTGCAGATTCCCGTTGGAATTTATGCGAAAATAATACCGTTTTTTGCCCTTATTTGCAACAAGGTCTAGTTGCTGTTGAATTTCTGGGCAGGGGTTACAATCCGGATTGTTAGCAGTTTACTGAAAGAGCTGCAGTTTAACCTAGGATTTCAGTTGCTGTTGAACTTCTGGGCAGGGGTTACAATCCAAATGGCCTCAAAGGGTTCCGTGCCGGTGTTTTCTATGTTATGGGGAGCGTTGGCACTGAAGGTGATGCTGTCTCCGGCCTTGAGGGTGTACTGCTTGTCTCCGTAGTGAAGTATGCCGGATCCGCGGGTTACAAGTCCCATTTCCTGTCCGATGTGTCCGTAGTTTCCCCTGTGGGTCTTTGAGCCTGCGGGAATCACAACAGTGTAGCTTTCAAAGGAATTTTCACCGTTGGCTGAATATGAATCGGAAAGCTCGCTGTAAACCACGTCCTCTTCGTTGAGGGTGCGCCTTTCATCCCTGTGGGTTATGGAAACAGGACGGCGGCGGCTGTATTCCTCAAAAAGGTAGTCGAGGCTAATGTCCAGGGCATTGGCAAGGTCAAGGAGGGTGTCGATGGCCGGTGAAACCTTGTTTCGTTCAATCTGGGAAACCAGGCTTTCACTTACCCCTGCAGCCTGGGCAACTGCCTTAAGTGTCATGTGTTTTTTTTCGCGCACCTGGCGGATTTTTTCGCCAAAGTGATATTCCTTTTTTTCTTCCATATTTTGTGATACCGGATTAAGTTATTTTGCAAAGGTGTCGTTCTTCTGCTTTTCGTGGTTCTGTTCCATGATGAACCTGAAGAAGTGGTCTTCCAGTGTCTTCTTTGGTCCCGGAATATGGAGCCTTTGTCTTGCACGTGCGTTATCACGGCGGACCGTGTACAGCAGGTAGAAGTCGCGGTAGTCAAGGTTAATGTCTGTCTTGACGCGTTCACCCAGGTAGGAACTTACTTCATCACGGCCAATGGACTTAACGCCCTGGTTCTTGAGTATTTCCTTGAGCCTTAAGACTTGCTCGTGGGAAACGCCAAAGAGGAATTCTTCCATGGCCTGGGAAACGTCCGTGTCTGAAAGCTTTTCCCTGATGAATGCATTCCACTGTTCGTCCATCTGGAGGGTTACAAGCAGAAGTTCGCTTGTTCCCATCATGGTGCCGAAGGCTGGGGCAAGGGAGCGGCGTGCATTCCATACTGACTGGAGAACGGGTGCAATGTCGGAAATTGTCTGGTCGCTTCTGTGTTCCCAAAGGATGATGAGGTAGTTGGCAATTTCGCGCCTCATGTCGATGGAGATGGTCTTGTCCCTGATAAGGTTAAAGTAAACGTCTTCTGCCATAAGGGTGAACATCATGGCCGTTGTCTCGTCGGCATATTCCTTAACCTGCCTGTCGTCCATGTGGGCATAGTTCTTTGCAAGCTTTGACATGGAAAAGAAGGTGTGGATCTTTGCAATGAGGAATCCCTTTCCAAGTGTTGCCTTTGACGGCATGTGAAGGGTCGTATCACCGTCTTCCTGGTAGGAAATGAGGGTTTCAACAAGGGCTTCAGGCGTTCTGGTGGAAGTGGTCATGTTGGATCTTTCAAGGAGGGACGGGAATCGTGCTATGGATTTTGCCAGGTCTGTTACGTCCTTGAGCCTGTTCTGCAGGCGGTCCAGCCTGTCCGGTGCGTGCTGTGCCAGGGCAGTGCTAAGGCGGTCAATGAGCTTCTGCTGGTGGTCCGTGAATACGATGATACCAGTCTGGATTATTTCTTCTTTCTTTGTTTCTTCATCAAAAAACTCGTTGATGCTGACGGTGTCAAAGGTAGATTCTGAAATCTCCTTGAGTTTTTCAATCTTTTCCTGTTCGTCCAATTTTATTCCCCTTCAAATGTCTACTATAAAGTATATCATAAAATTACAATTATTCATAGTTTTTTAAGAATTTTTACCGATAATGTAGAATATGAATAAAAGACTTCTTTCAGTAACAGCCGCTTTTGCTCTTTTTGGTATGGCATTTGCCCAGACTACCCCTTCGGCTCAGTCGGGACAGGTCAGAAGGATTGTGGAAACTCCGGAGATGCAGGTTACTGCCTCGGACATTTTCCTTCAGAAGAGGGCTGGAAGTGACGGTGGAGTGGATCTTTTCATTCGAAAGAAGCCTGCCATAAACAGCGTAATGCTTGTTGAAACTACAAGCGATCCTACGGGAAAGGCAACCAATTACGCTTACCGTGCAGGCAAATACAATGAAGTAAACGGAAACGAAGTGCGCTATTTGAATGGCCGGGAACTCAATTCCGAATATTCAAAATTCAGCCTCATAGATTCAACTACGGAAATGCACCCGGTTCTTGGTGAAAGCTTCCATATTTACATACCGGAAACAATATACTACGGCTATCCCTGGTCAAGAAACGGCGAGGTAAAAATCGGTCGTGGAACCTTCATCAATATCCGCACCTTCACGAAGCCCTACGGAGACTACACTGGTCGCTACATGGACAATGCATTCATGTTTGACCTTGGCAAGAAGCCCCCTAAGAAAAAGGTTGTCGTAAAAAAGCCTGAACCTGCTCCAGCACCAGTACCAGCACCTGTAGCTGTTCCAGAGCCGGTGGTGGAAGTGATTCCGGAGCCTGTCCAGGAACCAGAAGTTTTTGAGGAGCCGGAAGCTGTTGAAGAAGTCGATCCGGAACCGGAGCCAGAGTTCATTCTTACCGATGACTATAACGCCGTGGCTGCAGAAAGTTTTGCTGGAATTGCAAAGGACGGAAACGGTCTCTTGTACTATTCCACTGTTGAAAAACTGACGGAAGACCTTCTTGCCGCCGTTGACAAGATTATGCCCCACACAAAGGTTGATGTTGTCTTTGCCATTGACACAACGGGCAGCATGAAGGATGACCTGGACCAGCTTAAGAAGGAATGGATTCCAAAACTTTTGGAACAGGTTCTTGATTTTGAGGACATTAGGCTTGGGCTTTTGTTCTACAGGGATTTTAACGACACCTATAACTACAAGGGAATGCCGGTCAAGGTCTTTGACTTTACGAGAAGCACGGACCAGTTCAAGAAGAACCTGAATACGGTCTTGATTCATGGAAATGAAGGCGGAGACATTCCTGAAGCAGTTTACGAAGCCCTGTACAGTTCCATGGTTTACTATGAATGGCGTGAAGATGCCCAGAAAAAGATAATACTTATTGGCGACGCTGAACCCCATCCTTTCCCGAGGGGGCCAAAGAAAATCAGCCGAGAGGCAGTCATGGATCTTGCCATGCAGAAGAAGGTTACCCTTGACTGCATCATTGTGCCGGACAAGAAGAAATGATGCGCTAAGGATTGGAAAGGGGCCGGAATCTTTCCGGGCCGTCCGTCAGGACCGGAGGGGCCTTGACCCCGGAGCCTTGGAAAGCCTGACCGACGTTTGCGGCGGGAGCGCCCGTAATTCTATTTGCTTTTTGAAGCGTGCTTCTTGTCATGTTCGGCCAGCTTTTCGTAGTCGTGCATGACCATTTTCTTATAGGCTCCAGGAAGCTGGCCCGGGGCAGACTGGTCAAAGATTGCCTTCAGTTCGTTGAACATGGGGCGGGCCAGGTCGTATTTTTTCTGCTTGAGGTAAATGTGGGCTATCTCGTAATTTCCTTCAACATAAACGGCAGGGTTCATTCCGTAGCGCTGGATAAGGATGGTGTAATACTGGATTGACTGCTTTGTCTTTCCGTTGTCGTAGGCAGTCTGTGCCTTCTGGATTATTTCCATGTATGTTGCGTCAGGTTCTACAGTCACCTGTGTTGATGCGCAGGAAGTAAATGCCGTAAGGATGCAGGCAAGGGTAAGGATGTGCCATGGGGTCTTGAAAAGTGTTTTTTTAATGTTCTTCATAATGTAAAGACTATATCACTGTATTTAAAAAGAATAAAGTGGACGGGATGAAGGACAGGCCCTTTCCTGGAAGTGCGAAAATCTTGTCCTTTTGCCTGCAATGGGATATATTTTAGTTCCCATGGCAGCTAATAGAAAACCGGTCAGAAAAAGTACAAAGCCAAAGAAAAGTCCTAATAAAAAGAAGCCAAAGGTAAGCCTTGACAACCGTAAGGTACTGTTCATTGCGGCATTGATAATTGTCCTTTGCCTTTCCTTTCTTTCCATAACATTTTTATTTTCTGTTCCAGAGTCTGAAAAATCTGATGCCCCGTCGTCACAGCCTGTGGAACTTGCAAAAAGGCAGGATTCTAAGAAAACTGCAGGACAGAAAAAGACGACCCCTGCATCTTCAGGTCAGGACAAGCCTTCAAAGCAGGAAAAATCTACAAAGTCTGCCAGTCCGGCGGAATCGGGTAAATCTTCAAAGGATGCAAAACCTGCCAAAGTTGAACCTTCAAAACCTTCCAAGGATGAACAGGCCAAGCCTGAAAAAACTGCGCCGGCCAAGACTGAAAAAGCTGAAAAACCTGCGCCGGCCAAGACTGAACCGACTGCACCTGCAAAGACAGAATCGGCTGCACCTGCAAAGACTGCTGATTCCGGGAAGCCTAATGTTCAGCCTGAAAAAGGCAAAGTCCCTTCTGGCCGGGAAAAGACTGCTCCTTCCCAGCAGGTCAAGAAAACTGAAGCCGTTGACACTCCTCCAAAGTCATCACCCGTACAGGTTCCACCTGCATCAGGATTCGGCATTCCACCGGCAGCTCCCGGCGCAAAAATATGCTTCGTAATCGATGATGGCGGCCTGGGTACGGAAAACCTAAAAAAATACACAAGCCTGCCTTTCCCCATGGCTGTTGCTGTACTGCCACGGCAAAAGTTTACCAGGGAAGCGGCCCAGATAATACGCAGCTCCGGTAAGGAACTCATGCTTCACCAGCCAATGCAGGCCCAGAACCTTAAGATGAATCCCGGCGAAGGTGCCATCAAGCCTGACATGAGCCTTGCGGAAATCTATAACCTTGTGGTGGAAAACCTTGCAAGCCTTGGACCGGGTGTAAAGGGCCTCAACAATCATGAAGGTTCCCTCATTACGACGGATGAAATGAAAATTGGTGCCGTTCTTGATGCTGCCACGGATTACGGCGTGTTCTTCCTTGACTCAAGGACCACAAAGGATACCATGGCTCCACAGGCTGCCCTTGAGCGCGGCATTTCCATAAAGGAGCGGGATGTTTTTATCGACGACATCATATCCCGGGAAGAAATGCTTAAGCAGATAATTCGTGGAATCGGCATTGCAAACAAAAAGGGCAAGTGCATCATGATCGGTCATGTGGAAAAGTCTGCAAAAATTCTTCCAAGACTGCTGGAAGAAATGTATCCTGAGCTTAAGGCCCAGGGCTATGCTCTTGTGGCTCCTTCTCAGATACGCTAATCTTTAGGTCTTGACTGCCATCATTTGTTTTTTTTATATAGAGGTGAAATATGAAAGTTTTGGGAATTGAATCAAGCTGCGATGAGACAGCATGTGCCATTGTTGAAGACGGCAGGAAAATCATTTCCAACGTTGTTGCAACCCAGATTCCGTTCCACCAGATATACAAGGGCGTTGTTCCAGAGATTGCAAGCCGGAAGCATGCTGAATGGATCCTTCCTGTAGTAAGGCAGGCTCTTGCAGAGGCGGACATGAAGCTTGAGGAAGTTGATGCCATTGCTGCCACCAACAGGCCCGGGCTCATGGGTTCGCTCCTTGTGGGGCTTACTTTTGCAAAGACCCTTGCCTGGTCGGTAAACAAGCCCTTTTATGCAGTCAACCACATGCTTGGACACATGTATGCCGCACATCTTGAAAACGACATTGAATATCCATACCTTGGCCTCCTTGTTTCCGGCGGCCACAGCATCATTGCAAAGGTTAACGGATTTGACGACCTGGAGATCCTTGGCACTACAATTGACGACAGTGTTGGAGAGGCCTTTGACAAGGTTGCAAAGTATTATGACCTGGGATATCCAGGGGGAGTCATCATCGACAGGCTTTCCCAAAATGGTGACCCAAGGGCCTTTACTTTTCCTACTCCAAAGATTGACAAGGGGGAACACCGCTATGACGTTTCCTTCAGCGGCCTAAAGACAGCCGTAATTCATCAGGCAGATTCCTTCCTTAATTCAGGCTATGAAAAGACCGTGGAAAATATTGCAGCATCCTTCCAGGAAACTGCATGCCGTACCTTGGTGTCCCGTCTTATGCGTGCTGTTGAAGATACGGGACTTAAGACCGTTGTTGCAGGTGGAGGAGTTGCCGCCAATTCAAGGCTCAGGTCCATGCTTGCAGAGCGTACGGACTTAAAGTGCATTTTCCCTCCACTTAAGCTTTGCGGCGATAACGGAGCAATGATTGCAGGCGTTGCATATCACTTCCTCAAGAGGGGAGAGACCAGTCCCCTGAGCACCACGGCATGTGCAAGAATCCCCCAGTTTAAACGAGGTCTTGCAAATTTAGAGTCTTTTGGAAGAAGATAAGCGGGAATTCCAAGGATTCCCGGTAGCAGCGCCGAAGGTGCTGCGCAAGGCATTTGGCTGAAGGTAGTTTTATATGCAAAAAAAGGCTGCCGGTTTATGGTGCAGTTTGACGTGCATCACGATCCGGCAGCCTTTTTTATTGGTCGTAAATTGTCAGCCTATCAGTCAGCTGAAGGGTAGCCTACGATTGCAGCAACCCAGCCTACGACGATAAGGTAGAAACCTACGGAAGCGTGCTTGAGAAGTCCCTTGCCGATGGCCTTTGTAACAGGATTGTCACCGAATGACATGGCAAAGATGATTCCGCCTACGATGGAAGCCACGAGGCACACAAGCTTGATGAGCTTTGCATTCTTTACGCTGATGAATTCAAAGACGATGCCTGCTGCGGCACCCACAAACACGAGGAGTGCTCCAATGGTGCCAGGGTTCATCTTCTTAAGGTTGATGAAGTTAAGTCCTGTCTTTGAACCGATCTTGCTTGAGAATACCGGAAGAATGAAACCGATAACTACAAGTGCCATGCCAAGAAGAAAAAGTTTTGCTATTGGTAATGCTTTTTTTCCCATTTATTGTTCCTCCTAAAAACAAATAAATTCTTATTAACCTATTCTAATCGTATTTGCCGAAAATTGCAAAGGCATTGTGGCCGCCAAATCCCAGGGAACCGCTTGCTGCAATGTTTACGGTGCAGCTGACACCCTTGTTTGGAGTGTAGTCCAGGTCGCACCCGTTTTCTGCATCCGGGTTATCCAGGTTGATTGTAGGCGGAATAAAGCCGTCGTTGATTGCCTTTATGCATGCCATGGCTTCCATTGCACCTGCAGCCCCTATCATGTGGCCTGTGGTGCCTTTTGTGGAAGATATTTTCAATTTATGTGAATAGTCGCCAAAAACTGCCTTAAGCATTTTTGATTCCATGGAATCATTTACTACGGTAGAAGTTCCGTGGGCGTTGTAATAGTCGATTTGTTCTGGTTTTATGCCTGCGTCCCTGATTGCCTCATGGAATCCAAGGACAGCAATGCTTCCGTCTTCAATGGGCTTTGTAATGTGGTATGCGTCGCAGTTGGATGCATAGCCAAGGAGTTCGGCATAGATTCTGGCACCACGGGACCTTGCATGTTCCAGCTCCTCCAGCACTAGGATCACGGAACCTTCTGACATTACAAATCCTTCCCTTGCACTGTCAAATGGCCTTGATGCTTTTTCCGGCTCATTACTGTAGCTTTTTGCAAGAACCTGCAGCTGACTGAATCCCGAGGCCAGGGATAAAGTTACCGGTGCTTCAGTTCCTCCTGCGATGCACATGTCAAGCCTTCCAGACCTTATCATGTCAAGGGAAATTCCAAGGGCGTCAGTTCCAGAAGCACAGGCTGTACCAATGGTCAGGCTTTGGCTGTTAAGTCCCAGGTGCATGCTTATGTTTGCTGCAGCTTCGTTGTGAAGCATGAGGGGAATTGCAAAGGGTGAAACTTTTCCGGGTCCCCATGAAGGATCGTAGATTTTTTTTACTGCTTCCTGAAAGACTTCAATTCCACCAAAGCAGCAGCCTATTATGACTCCGCATTTCTCCTGCTTCAGTTTTTCTGGGTCTATTTTTGAATCAGCAACAGCTTCATGGGCCGCCGCAACTGCAAGCTGTGAAAACCTGGCCATCTTTCGCATTGCTTTTCTTGAAATGCCGTAACGTTCAGCATTGAAATCCTTAACTTCACCAGCAATTTTTACATCTATGTTTGCTGTATCAAATTGAGAAATCAAGCCGATTCCGCTTCTGCCGTTCCTTATGGATTCCCAGGCTGATTCCGGAGTATTGCCTACGGGGGAGATGCAGCCCATTCCTGTTATTACGATGCGTTTCCTTTCCATATCGTTCCGGATGCTATCGAATCTTGAAGAATATGCCAAGCATGGCAACAGTAATGAGGAGCTGGATTATCATGAACTTAATGAGAACCTGTGTAGGTGACCATCCCTTGTTCTTTCTCATGTGATCGTGGAGAGGAAACCTGATGTTTTCAAGAATTGAAATCTTGCAGAACCTCTTGAGCGCAACCTTTAAAAGGCCTACTCCACCGTTAATGAAGATGATGGAAGATGTGGCAAGGAACAAAAGGGGGTTCCCGCTGATCATGACGCAAACTCCGATGTAAAATCCCAGTGCACGGGAACCTGCGTCTCCCATGAGGACTGAACTTGGGAAAGCGTTGTGCCAGAGGTAACCCATGAGGACTCCTGCAAGGCAGAAGGTGATGATGGCCCATGAAGCCCCATCCTTAAGGTGAGGAACGAGAAGGTATGATGCAATGTCCTTGTGACCGAGGATGACGTAAAAAATCAATCCCATTGTCACCAGTGCAATCAGGACCAGTGTTGAACTCAGTCCGTCAACGCCATCGGTGCAGTTTGTGGTGTTTACGGAAACCCAGAGCATTATGACGGTGATGATGATGTAAAGCCATTTTGGAATTGAAATTGGATCCGTAAAGAATGGGAACCAGAACTTGAGCTGTCCGTCTGGTGATGTTGATGAAAGGTAGCGTTCAAGGAGAACGGCTGCCACAATCGTGATGACAAGGTCCAGGAAGGCCTTGATGTATTCCCCCCATCCCTTGGAACTCCTGTCGTCCAGGAATCCAGTGAGCATCATGAGCCATGTAAGCAGAAGCACACCGCTTTGGAGCCAGTCAAGTGGGGCAAATATTATTGAAAGAATTACAAAAATGCTGATGAATATGACTCCAGATCCCGTTGGCTTTCCCTTTGCGGCTTCCTTTGTCAGCGTGAATTCGCGTCCACGGTCTGAAGGAAGCAATCCGTAGAATTTGGGAAGCATGGTTTGGGTAATGAAAAAACCGGAATAAAGTGCAATGGCAATGAGAACTGCATAGGACTGAAGGAGTCTTGCTGGCCCCCATGCAGATTTGAGGAATTCACCCAAGTAGAAAATCATTTTTTATCCCCCGATAAACAAGTAAACAAACTTCTTACTATTATATTGAAAATTTTGAATACATACAATAGAATAAAAATATGGGTGGAAAAATTGAAAAAAAGGAGGCGGCTGCAAAATCGGCTGCTTCAAAGACTTCGGCTAAGGCATCGGCAGTCAAGACTGCTACTGCAAAGACAGCTGCGGCAAAAAAATCAGAGACAAAAAAAGAACCGGTAAAGACATCGGCTGCGGCTTCAAAAACTGCTGCAACAAAGACAGTTAAGGCTGATACAAAATCAGCTTCAAAAACTGCTGCATCAAAGACTTCGGCTAAGGCATCGGCAGTCAAGGCTGCTACTGCCAAGACTGCTGCGGCAAAAGCGGCTCCTGCACCTGCAGATGAAAAGTTCAGTGCATGGGCAAACGCCAAGACCGTAAAGAAGACAAAGAAGGCCGTGGAAGAAGAAAAGAAGGCTGCCCTTAAGGCTGCAACCAGTGCGGAAGAATCGGAAAGGAAACTTGCCGCAGCAAAGCAGATTGACCCGGCGAGCCAGAGGGAAGCCAAGGAAGTCCAGGATTATGGCGATGACAAGATCAAGCACCTGGATGCCCTGGAACACATCCGCCTGCGTTCGGGGATGTACATCGGGCGTCTTGGTAACGGTTCAAATGAAAATGACGGTATCTACGTCCTCATGAAGGAAGTAATTGATAACTCCATAGATGAATTTATTGTAGGCTTTGGCAATCAGATTGATGTTGAAGTCAAGGATGGCCGCGTAAAGGTCCGTGACTATGGTCGTGGCATTCCCCTTGGAAAGGTTGTTGAATGCGTAAGCCAGATTAACACGGGTGCCAAGTATAACGATGATGTATTCCAGTTTTCTGTCGGAATGAACGGTGTCGGTACCAAGGCAGTAAACGCTCTTTCTTCATATTTCCGCGTAGTGTCTGTCCGCGATGGAAAGTGCACCGATGCAGTCTTTGAAAAAGGTAAGCTTATCAGCCAGAAGACTGGTTCCCTCAAGAATCCACAGAAGAATGGAACCTATTTTGAGTTTGTTCCGGATGAGGAAATTTTCGGCAAGCACACATTCAACATGGAATTTGTTGAAAAGAGAATGTGGAACTATGCCTACCTTAATCCTGGACTTACCCTTAAGCTTAATGGAACGGAATACAAGAGCGACAGGGGACTTCTTGACCTTTTGAACAAGGAACTTGGTGGTACTGATGAATCTAAGTCCAATGAAGCTGCACCTCTTTACGAGATCGGAGACTATAACGGCGAGCACCTTAAGTTTGCATTCACCCATACCAATGCTTATGGCGAAAACTATTTTTCATTTGTAAACGGCCAGTATACTTCCGACGGTGGAAGCCATCTTACGGCATTCAAGGAAGGATTCAGGAACGGCATCCGTGACTTTTTTGGCGTCAATTATGCACCGGAAGACATCCGCGAGGGTATGACTGCAGCAGTTCTCGTCAAAATAAAGGATCCTGTCTTTGAAAGCCAGACAAAGAACAAGCTTGGAAATACTGACATCAAGGATTGGATTGTGGCAGAAACCCAGTCTGGACTTGATGCATGGCTCCATAAGAATCCAAAGGCTGCCGAGCGCATAAAGCAGAAGATTGAACATAACGAAAAAATGCGCACTGAGCTTGCAGATGTCAAGAAGAAGCAGAAGGAAGCTGCAAAGAAAATGAGCATCCGCATTCCGAAACTTGACGACTGCAAGTACCATCTTGATGACGGTGCCAAGGGCGAAGATTCCATGATTTTCATCACTGAGGGAGATTCGGCTGCAGGTGTAATGACCCATTCAAGAAATGCCGCAAACCAGGCCATTTTCCGCCTTAAGGGTAAGCCAGAGAACATGTACGGCAAGAGGCAGAGCGACATCTACAACAACGACGAGCTTCACCAGCTTATGTGTGCCCTTGGAATTGAGGACAGTGCAGAAAACCTTAAGTATTCAAAGATAGTAATTGCAACCGATGCCGATAACGACGGATTCCACATCAGGAACCTTCTCCTGACTTTCTTTCTTGGTTATTTTGAGGAACTTGTCATAACCGGCCGCGTGTTCATTCTGGAAACGCCTTTGTTCCGCGTGCGTACAAAGAAGGAGAACATCTACTGCTATTCAGAGGCGGAGCGCGATTCTGCCCAGGAAAAACTTGGCAAGGGCAGTGAGACAAGCCGCTTTAAGGGTCTTGGTGAAATCAACCCCAGCGAATTCAAGCAGTTCATTGCACCTGAGACAATCCGCCTTACTCCCGTAGAAGTAAGCCAGCTCAAGATTGTTCCCCAGCTTCTTGCATTCTACATGGGCAAGAATACCCCTGAGCGCCGCAAGTTCATAGAAAAGAACTTGCTTTCAAATGCAGAGATTGATGCCTGATGTCTATGGTCGGGTTCTTAGGGCAGAGCCCTAAGCGGTGCCGGGAAGAGAAGGGAGTTTGAGGGGAGAGAAACCCTCGCTTCCGAGTAGGGGGTTCCTCTCCCCTCAAAGAAAGGGGGATTATTAAGGGGGACTCCCCTTAAGGAGAAATTGTGGCTTTTGTAAAGAATATTTTTGATAAGAACTTCATAGAATACGCTTCGTATGTTATCCGCGACCGTGCCATTCCTGACCTTGAGGACGGGCTCAAGCCTGTTCAGCGCCGCATCATGCACACCCTGTTTGAGGTGAATGACGGTCTTTTCAAGAAGGTTCAGTATGTAGTAGGTCGCGCCATGGAATACCATCCCCATGGAGACGCTTCAATTTACGGTGCATTGGTAAACCTTGCAAATAAGGAAATCTTCATCGATAAGCAGGGTAACTTTGGAAACAAGTTTACGGGTGACGGAGCATCTGCTGGCCGTTACATTGAATGCCGCGTCCTTCCAATTGCAAAGGAATTCCTTGTAACAAACAAGAACATAACCCATTACGTTCCAAATTATGACGGACGAAGCCTTGAGCCTGAAGTTTACCGTGCAAAGCTTCCTGTGGTTCTTCTAATCGGTGCAGAAGGCATTGCAGTTGGAATGAGCACAAAGATTCTTCCGTATAACCTTCTTGAGGTCATTGATGCTGAGATTAAGTGCCTTAAGGGCGAACCTTTTGCTGTTCTTCCAGATGTTGCAACCGGCGGCCTCATAGATGTAAGCAACTACAATGACGGAAACGGAAAGATCGTTACCCGCGCAAAGTTTGACACAAGCGATGAAAAGAAAATCGTAATTACGGAACTTCCCCTTGATACCAATGCCAAGGCTCTTCTTGATTCCATTGACGCTGCATACAAGGCTGGCAAGATCAAGATAAGTTCAGTGGAAAACTTTACCACAGACCACTGCAACATTGAGATCAAGCTTCCACGCGGTGTCTATTCAAAGGATGTTGTTGATGCCCTCTACGCATATACTGACTGCGAAAAGTCCATTTCCTGCCAGATGCTTGTAATCAGGGACAACCAGCCTGTTGTCATGACGGCCACTGAAATCATAAGGTATTATGCAAAGAAGCTTACTGCCATCATTAAGGACGAACTTGAATTTGAACGTGGCAAGCTTACGGATGAACTTCACATGCGCACCCTTGAACGCATCTTTATTGAGGAACGCATATACAAGGCCATTGAAACCCAGAAAACCCAGGAAGACGTGTATAAGGCCGTATACAAGGGTTTTGTTCCATTCAAGGATGAACTTGTCCGCGACATTACCGATGAGGATGTGGAACACCTGCTTCAGATTCCTATCCGCCGCATATCCCTTTTTGACATTAACAAAAACCGTGAGACTGTAAAGGCAATCAATGACCGCCTTAAGGAAATTGCACGCAAGCTCAAGAACCTTACGGCTTGTGCCATCGAATACCTTGATTCAATGGTTGAAAAATTCCGCAAGCTTGAAAAGGAAGCAAAGGAAAGCGACAAGCCGTTCAGCCTTGAACGCCAGACTACTGTTACGACTTTCAATGCCGTTGACGTTAAGGCTGTCGTTAAGCGCGACATTCCCCTGCGTTATGATGACAAGGGCTATCTTGGAACCAAGGTTTCTGGTGGACGCGAAATCATCAGGGTTACTCCCTATGACAGGATTTTTGTCGTACGCAAGACGGGCATCTGGGGTGTCTGCGATGTTTCTGAAAAGATGTTCGTTGACCAGGGCATGTACTACTGCAACTATGCTGAAAAGGAAATCATCAACAAGGTTCTGTTTACCGTAATCTACAGGGATCCAAAGACCCAGCAGTGTTACATCAAGCGCTGCCGTGTTGCCGGATGGATCATGAACCGCGACTATAGTTTTGCTCCGGACGGAATGGAAGTCCTCCATGTTGATACCAGGGAGAAATTCAAGTTTACCCTGAATTATGTTCCAAAGCCACGCATCAAGACCCTGACCCAGGATTTCAAGGCACAGTCCTTTGAAGAGAAGGGACTTAAGGCTGCCGGGGTTCGCCTTGATACAAAGGAAGTTGAATCCATTTCCGTTGAGCCGGTTCCTGGTGTGGGAAACAGCCAGGGAGAATTGTTTTAGGGGATTTTGCCATGAAAGACAAGTTGAAGCGGCCTGACTACCAGAAAATGTACCAGATTCTCATCATGAGGATGGGACGGAATTTTAACCGGTATGTATTTATTCTCCTGGGATTTCATATTTTTGATTCCCTGCTTATGTCCCTTTGCTTTATGCCCCTTGGTGCTGCCCCTGGAGAAAGTGGAATTTCCATCGCGAACTTTGCAGTCAGCACCGTACTGCTTTTTTTAGGAAGTACCGTTTCGGTTCAGCTTGGTCTTGGCTTGATAAAGTCAATCTCCCGTGTTCTTAAGGGGGAATCCTTTGTGGCTGCGGACTTAATCTATGCATTCAGCACAAGAAAGCAGACAAAGCCTTTAAAGACTGCTGTTTTCTTTGCCTTTCTTTTTCTTATTGCTTCCGGAATTTCTGCCGCAGTGATTTTCTTTAACCTCGATTTTTTCGGGGGCTTTGATCTTTCGGAATTTTTGCCTGCTGCCTTTCTTGAAACTGAAGGCATGGAGCGCGCCTTTTCCCTTGGACTTTCCTTCCTTGGTCTGTTTCTCCTGTTCTGTGTTCTTGTCGTGCTTCCATTTGTCTTCATGTTCTGTGAGGCTTCGGATTTCAGGAACCCTTCCGTTTTTGATTCAGCAAAAAAATGTGTTGGAGTCATGAGCGGATGTTTTTTCCATTACATCGGTTTCTACTTTTTCGTTGCCCTTAAGAACATCCTGATCATTGCAATCTGCATTACGGTTCAGATGAGACTTGGTGGCGGGGAATCCACCATTAAGGGAATCTTTTCCAGCATGCTTGGCTTTATTGCCTTTCTTCATGAATATACCTTGATCTTGAAATTCTATGTGAGCATTCCGGTCTACTGGTATTCCATTCTTGGAATGAACGGCATGCTTAATGGTTCTGTCCCGTCTGAAAAAAATGGAGAGGACAATGAAAGTCCTTCTGAATAACCCTTCCAATGAAATCAACATAAAGGGATCCCGTTTTATTGCCGAGGTTTTTACAGTCACAACCCAGGCTGAGGCACGGGAAAAGCTTCATGAGCAGAAGGTCAGGTACAGTGATGCAACCCACGTATGCCACTGCTTTATCAGCGGACTTAAGGCTGAAGCATGCGGCATGAGCGATGACGGGGAGCCATCTGGAACTGCCGGCCGTCCCATGCTTGATGTCCTTAAGGGTAGCGGAATCACGAATATTCTTGTCACCGTCACAAGGTACTTTGGGGGAACCCTTCTTGGCACCGGAGGTCTTGTAAAGGCTTATGGTGACAGTGTAAAGGAAGTCCTTGCCCTTTGTGAAACGGAAGAATACATTGAGCGCAAGTGTTTTTCCTTTGAATGCGACTGGTCACTGTATGAGACAATCAAGAGAAAAATTTCAGTTTTCCATATCAGCGACATGGCAGAAGACTTTGGGTCAGGAGTCATCTTGAGCGGAAAGATTCATGCTTCTGAATTTGATGACCTGAAGGAACTTGTAAAAAATCTCAGCAAGGGTAAAATATTATTTGATTAGTTTTTTTGCTGAAAATTAATCCGCGAATTTTCTTGCGAAAACTCGCCCATAATTAACGAGGTTATATATGCATTTGATTTTTATTCGACATGGGGATCCGGATTACAATAATGACTCTGTGACGGAGAAGGGCAGAAAGGAACTGGAGCTTCTTTCACAAAGAATGGCCGGATTCAATGCCACGGAAGTGTATGTTTCTCCCATGGGGCGGGCACAGCGCACTGCGGAAGCAGTTCTTTCAAGCTTGAATGTTGACATGACAAAGCCTCCTGTTGAAGTAAAGACCTTGCCATGGCTTCGTGAATTCTCCTATGACTGCAAGGACCCGAGGACTGGACAAACGAGGCTTTGCTGGGACAACCTTCCCCGTGACTATTACCTTGAAAAAAAATACCGTAGCAACGTTAAGTGGACGGACACAAAACTCATGAAAAGCGGAAACATAAGGGGTCATTACCAGGAAGTTTGTGATGGCCTTGATGAGATACTTTCATCCTGGGATTACAACCGCCTTTCTGGTGACGTTCCCATTTACAACTGCTTTCCTCACTTGACCCAGGAAGAAGCTCTGGTTGACACCCATCTTTTACAGGACCAGAAAAATCTTGATGACAAGAAAATTGTCTTCGTATGCCATCTTGGCGTCATGTTTGCCATGATAAGCCATCTTACGGGCATGAGTCCCGTTCAGCTTTGGCAGGGATTTTTTGTTGCTCCGTCTTCCATTACAGTTCTTGGTGCGGAAGAAAGAATTCCCGGGGAAGTTGTTTTCCGTGTCCAGCGTCTTGGTGATGTAAGGCACCTTGAGTCAATGGGGGAATCAGCTTCTGCTTCGGGTTTCTTTGGAAATTACCTGACAATCTGATTTCTTCCGGTCATTCACCTGCAATAATGCCACAAAACAAGTAAATTTTGCCTCTACCGTAAATGTTCTTTGCTGATTATAATATATTGAATCTGGCTAATAATTCAGATATGGAGGAGCAAAATGAAATTCAACTCATTGATTCCGGAACTGTCCGTTACGGATATTGAAAAGACAAGACATTTCTATTGTGACGTCCTTGGATTCAAAATTGAATATGAACGTCCTGAAAAAAAATTCATTTTCGTTTCATACGAAGGAAACCAAATCATGCTGGAACAAATCAACGGCTACTGAAATACGGGTAAGCTTGAATATCCTTTCGGCCGTGGAATAAATTTCGAAATCGGAGTATCGGATGTGGAAGCCATTTACAAGAGGGTAATGGATGCCGGCGTAAAGCTTTTTGCAGACATGGAAATTAGCCGCTACCGTAACGGGGATGAAGAAATCATCCAGAAGGAATTCCTCATACAGGATCCTGACGGATATCTTTTACGTTTTGCACAGTGAACCAGGGAGGTACAGAATGGCAGTAAACTTTGAATTCAAAAACACAATCGACATTGAAGTCTACAATGAATTCCGCCATTCCGTCGGCTGGGGGGATCTGCAGCATGACCAGATGGAAGCCCTCTTGAAACACAGCATATGCTTTTCATGCCTTATGGACGGAAAAACCGTGGGCATTTACAGAATCCTATGGGACGGCGGATACACGGCCTACCTTGCCGATATCATAGTGGATGAAGAATTCCGTGGACAGGGAATCGGAAAGAAACTTGTGGAGCACGCAATTGAGGAAGTCAAGGCAAGGATGAAAAGCGGATGGAAAGTGAAGGTTATTCTGCTTGCTTCAAAGGGACGCGAAAGTTTTTACGAACAGTTCGGATTTGTCAGCCGTCCCAATGACCATGAAGGCTGCGGAATGAACATCATGCTGGAAAGATAACAGCCAAGGAGAAATTATGAAAACCATAGGAATCATCGGCGGAACAAGCTGGGAAAGCACGGTAACCTACTACCAGATCATAAATGAGAGAATTAAGGAAGCTCTTGGAGGACTTTCTTCAGGAAAGATTCTTTTGTACAGCGTGAATTTTGCTGAAGTTGAGGAGCACATGGCAAAGGAAGAGTGGAATGCAGTCGCAGAAATCCTTGGCGATGCTGCCGTCCGTCTTGAAAAAGGTGGTGCTGATTTCGTGATTCTTGCAACAAACACCCTTCACATTGTGTGCGACGAAATACAGAAGAAGATTTCCATCCCCATGATCCACATAGGCGATGTGACGGCAGAGGCCATGAAAGCAAAGGGAATAAAAAGAGCCGCCCTGCTCGGAACACGCTTTACGATGCAGAAAGAATTCATGAAGGAAAGGTTTGCCAGAAATTCGCTGGAAGTGATTGTTCCAAGTGATGAGGAGATGAAGAGAATCGATGAGATCATTTTTAAGGAGCTTTGCCTCGGTACAGTCAGGGAAGAGTCCCGGAAATATTATCTCGATGCAATCTCGCGCCTCAAGGAACGTGGAGCCGAATGCGTTGTCCTTGGCTGCACTGAAATCGGAATGCTTGTGGACAAGGACAATTCTCCGCTGCCGGTTTTTGACACTGCCATCATTCACCCGGAAGCCGCCGCAAGGCTTGCACTTGCATAGATCCGGAAGTCTGCTTCAGGCTTTGAACGAAATGATGAAAATTTAGCTTTCAAAATTTCCTGTTTCTTCCGTCATGATTCTTGGAATAGCAGGTGTAAACGGACTTGAGGCTGTTTGACTTCTGCAATGAAGGAAACAGGTTTTTCCCTTTGCGGAAGAGATGAATTCGATTTACCAAACGGAAAGAAATTCATCATGGTTGATTACAAGAAAGTTCATTCTGGGGGAAAATATAGTGAAAATTGAACACGTTGCAATGTATGTAAATGACCTTGAAAAATCCAGGGATTTTTTCATGAAATATTTTGGTGCAAAGTCAAATGGCGGTTACCATAATGAAACAAAAAACTTTCGCTCATATTTCCTGACCTTTGAAGGTGGTGCAAGGCTTGAGCTGATGAATGTTCCTGAAATTTGTGATGATGAAAAACAATTGCAAAGGACAGGATTCATTCATCTTGCATTCAGTGTCGGGTCAAAAGAAAAAGTTGATTCCCTTACGGAAAGATTGAAGGCAGATGGTTTTCATGTTGCAAGCGGACCAAGAACAACTGGCGACGGTTACTACGAAAGCTGCATCCTTGATTCAGAGGGAAACCAGATAGAAATTACGGTCTGATTTTTTTGATTCGTCAAATCGTAGAGCGGATTCTATCTTTGGGGATTCATAAATCCTGATATTTCCAATTATCATGGTCAGGAAGTGCATGCCTTCAAATCTGAAATAGAAAGGAAACAATAATGAACACAATTGAAATTGGAAAATTCATCGCGGATTCAAGAAGACGAATCAACCTTACTCAAAAGGATCTTGCAGAAAAAGTCTGCGTAAGTGACAAAACCATCTCCAAGTGGGAAACAGGAAAAAGCCTGCCAGATATGGTTTACATGGAAAATCTTTGTAAGACTCTGGGTATATCTGTAAATGAACTGATAACTGCAAGACATATTGAAGAAAGTGATTTTGCGGATAAATCGGACAAGACTCTTATTTCCCTTATAAAAGATATGGAAAGCCATAAAAAAGGTTCCAGAGTTTTATCCATCTCGGGAATTATTTTATGTGCTTTTTCGATTTTTCTTTTATTCAGTTCTTCCAGTCGTGGACTGAAAGGCTTAAAGGAAATCCCAGGAATTTTTTTTGATTTGTTGAGTTTTGCCTTTGTGGCTTTTCCTGCAGTGGGAATCTTGTTGCTTTCACGGAAGACAAGGCCCGCGGAAATTCTTCATCTGCTGAACCATATTCTGATTCCCTTGGGATTGGCATCGTCCATTGCAAATTTCATCATCATGACTAACAGCAGTTCTGATTCAGGGAGAATTCTACAGAATATGTGCGTAGTAATTTTACCGCTTTTTTATGTGGCAATAATCAAGATTTTTGTTTCTGTTGCCTGTTTA
>JAZLGN010000002.1:0-19789 GCA_045616325.1 Treponema sp. | reverse complement strand
TTTTCTGCCTTATTATATGTTTTTTGCAATCAGAACTTTTGATCCGCGGGATGGAGTCCATTTTGCCTTTCGTTCTTCAGGTAGAATTGATATGTCGGCAGAAACGAATCCCAGGTTTTCAAACCAGTCTGAAGTCTGGGTTGTAAGAAGGAATATGGAGGCGGCATTTTTTTCTCTTGCACGTTTCACGAGAAACTTTATGAGCTTTGGTCCGATACCCATGCTGGAGCAGCTTTTGTCCACGGCAACTCCGGCAATCTCCATTTTTCCGTCTGGATATTCGATTAATGCGGCACAGGCCTTGATTGAACCGTCAAGTTCGTAAACAATGTAGTTCTGGAACTGGCTGTTCATGGATTCCTTGGTTCTTGGCAGGAGAATTCCTTTCTGGATGAACGGGTTCATCAGGTTGAGAACGTCTCCTATGTCTTCATGTCTCATGTCGCGAATCTTGCCGTAATCGCTTGTATATATCATTGTTCCGGAACCAAAGTCGCTGAAAATTTCGCATGGAATTGTTCCGTCTATGCTTCCATTGATGATATGAATGCGCGAGACTCCTTCCTTGCATGCAGCTTTTGCAAGATTCAGAAGCTTAGGAAGTCGTCCACTTGTTTCACGTGAAACATTTACTTCAATGTTTGCCTGGAGGAACAGGTCAACTTCTTCCACATTGAGGGCAGGAACAGTTCCATCAGGGGCAAGCCCAATGGTTTCCGGAATTGAATAGTTCCTGTTGTTAATGTCTGCATCTGGAGTAAGGTAGAACAGTTTGTCGGCCTTAAGGTGAATGGCAATCTGCTGTGCAAGTTCGATGGAAGAGATGTTGTAGGGCTTTCCTGCTGAACTCCATCCAATGCATGGGAAAATCGGTATGAAATCATTGTCGAGGATTGTCTTGATTGCGTCAATCTGAAGCTTGTCAATTTCTCCACTGGTTCCGTAATCGAAACCGTCAATAATGCCCTTGCTTCGTGCGCGAACCCAGTTTCCGATAATGGCAGTTTTCTTTTCACTGGCTAAGGCAGTCATTATCTGGTTTGAAACATCAAAGGCCGCCATCTTAATTAATGGAAGAGCTTCCGGTTCTGTAATTCTACAATTATTATGTATAGTCCACGGAATACTAGCGTTTTTTAATATCTCACTGATTCTTTTTGCAGCTCCCGGAACAAGAATCACTTTCAACCCAGAATCGTGAATAAGGCAGATGTCTTTTATATGGTTTTGAAAATTTGGATTGTCCATAAGCATGTCATCAAGATAAATGATAACCAGGGCATCCTTGAATTTCTTTAGGTAACGGATTACATCACGGATGTGCTCCGCCTTTTCATGAATTAATTCTTCCATATAAAACTTCTCTTGACCGACTTATGGGATTATGTATCTTTTGAAATTTATATCGGAAATTTGAAAGGGACTTCTTAGTTTAAAAGTTGGGATGTCATATAGAAAATCTGATGGCTATAAATGCATGTGATTTTTTTGAATTTCCTTGGGAGGTACTAGACATGAATCATTGAATTTGATATAGTCTAACTATTCGGGCGCTTAGCTCAGCTGGTACGAGCGTCTGGTTTACACCCAGAATGTCGGGGGTTCGATCCCCTCAGCGCCCATTGAAGCTTCATGTTTATGCATGGAGCTTTTTTTTATTTAGGGAATGCTTGTCATGTATTTTGCACTTGTTCCGGTATCTGTCGAAATGAACTGACAGGGTGGACCATGGTGAAATGTATCTTATGGGCATTCCAATGTTACGGGTGGGGAAAATGAAAGTCATCTCATGTTCAAGGGATTCTCTTGTTGGAATGATTCTGGCAGTGCTGGTTATTGTCGTCTGGGGAATAACCTTTGTTTCTACAAAATATCTTTTGAAAAGTTTTTCTGCATTGGAAATTCTTTTTGTCCGTTATGTCATTGCCTATGTTGCATTGTGGATCATGAATCCCCACGAGTTTAGGCTTGAAAAAAAATCCGACAACATGCTTTTTGTTCTTGCGGGATTGACGGGAATTGTCCTGTACCAGTTTTCTGAAAACACGGCCATTTCCTATACGACGGCATCAAATGTAAGCATCATAGTTTCTGTCTGCCCAATGTTCACTGCCATATTTTCACAGATAATATTGAAGGAAAAGCACATTGGATTTTTCTTTGTCCTGGGCTTTGTCATCTCCATACTGGGAATTGCCCTGGTAAGCCTTAACGGAAGGTATGTCCTGAAACTGAATCCAAGGGGCGATTTTCTTGCCATGGGTGCAGCCTTGTGCTGGGGTTTTTATTCCCTGGCAGTGTCAAAGATAAACTCAAGGAATTTCAACAGCATACTTGCCACAAGGAGAACCTTCTTCTTTGCGGACATCATCATGATCCCAATGGTGGTGATGGGTGCAGTTATGGGGACAGAAGTATCCTATAGCAGTGTTTCCCTTAATGCTGAATTGAATGCAGCAAGGTTTTCAAACATATTTAACTGGATGAATCTGTTGTTTCTGGGTGTGGGAGCTTCTGCCTTGTGCTTTGTTGCATGGACAAAGGCCTGCCGTATGGTGGGTACAGTTAAGACTACATTGATGATTTACCTTATTCCAGTGGTGACAGTTGTATTTGCCTGGTTCTGCATTGGGGAAAAAATCACTCCCATGGGGCTTGCCGGTTGCTGTGTAACTGTTGCCGGTCTGTTTATCTCCAACATGGGAAGGAAGAAATGAAGTCAAAATTAACTACACTTTGCTACATAGAAAAAGACGGCTGCTACCTGATGATGCATCGGGTCAAGAAACAGAATGACATAAACAGGGACAAGTGGATTGGTGTTGGTGGTCATTTTGAAGATTGTGAAAGTCCCGAGGAATGTCTTTTAAGGGAAGTACGGGAAGAAACTGGCCTTACCCTTAATTCCTGGGTGTTCAGGGGAATTGTAACCTTTGTGAGTACAGATGAAAAGGGTACAGTTTTTGAGTACATGCACCTTTTTACCAGCGATGACTTTTCTGGAACCATGACAGATTGTGACGAGGGTAATCTTGAATGGGTACAGAAGTCCGATTTAAGGAAGTTGAATTTCTGGGAAGGTGACTATGTATTCCTCAAATTAATGGAAGAAAATCATCCGTTTTTTTCTTTAAAACTTGTTTACAAGGATGGAAAACTGACTGATACTATATTGGATGGAAAGTCTTTGAATTAGTGCAAGAAGTTGCATTAGTATTATAGAAGAAATATTCTTTAGGAGAGTTTTGTTATGAACAAATTCAAAATGGACCAGATTATGGTAAGGCGCATCCTTATGTCCCTTGCAGGTGTTGTAATCTGTGCAATCAGTGTAGGTCTCTTTAAGACTGCAGCCCTTGGTGTTGATCCCTTCCAGTCCCTTATGGCCGGTCTGGACAACATGATTCCAATTAAGTTTGGAACCCTGTATGTAATAGTCAATGTAATACTCTTGAGCTTTATGCTGATTTTTGACAGGCATTACCTTGGAATTGCAACTTTCATCAACCTGTTTTTGCTTGGATACATTACCCAGTGGAGCCATGAGTTCTTTAATTCTGTAATTGTTGATCCAAGCCTTCCTGTAAAGGCTGCATGTCTTCTGGTTGCCATTGTAGTAATCTGCATTGGTTCTGCACTGTACATGACTGCAGACCTTGGAGTTTCAACTTATGATGCCGTTGCCCTCATAATCGTAAACACATGGAAGAAAGGCAAGTTTAAGTTTGTGAGAATCATTACGGACTGTATCTGTGTCATTGCTGGCTGTGTTCTTTTTGTACTGGCAGGTGGTGCCGTAAAGGACATTCCGACAATTGCAGGTGTGGGTACAATCATTACAGCTTTCTTTATGGGACCGCTTATTGAATTCTTTAATGAGAAGATTGCAAGGCCTATTCTGAAAACTAAGGAAAAAAACTAATTGCATGTCTAAAGATATGCCGATTACTGGTTAAGGCATAGTCGGGATGGGAGTCCCGAAGTCCAAAAAGAAAAGGACTAACCTAAAAGTATAGTTCATAATGTCATTCCGAACTCGATTCGGAATCTCTACACTAAATATGGTGTAGATGCTGAATCAAGTTCAGCATGACAAAACTTATCAGACAGCCCCTTTTCTTTTTGGATGAGCCAGCAGGCGAAGGACGGACAGCCCTTGCCTGAAAAAGCCTTCTCCAAAAATTATTTCTTAAGAAGTGCTGCAAACGGATTGTAGCTCATGCCGTCATCATCATCCTTGTGTGAAGACATGTATTCGTAGGCGTTGTCCTGTTCTTCGTTAGATACGATTGTGCTCAGGGAAATGCGCTTTGCTTCCGTATCGATTTTTTCAACGATTACCGGGAGAACGTCGCCTGCATTGAACACCTTTTTGAGGTTTGTGTTGCGTTCCACGTTAAGCTTTGAAACGTGAACAAGTCCGTCGATTCCGTCTGCAAGTGCAACAAATACACCGAAGTCTGCAACGCGGCTGATTTTTCCTTCGATCTTGTCACCAATATTGAACTTTTCTGCAACTGCATCCCATGGATCGGCTTCCAGTTCCTTTGTGGAAAGGGAAACGCGTTCCTTGTTCCAGTCTGCCTTGATGATCTTTGCTGTAACTTCCTGTCCAACCTTGAGTACGTCTGCAACAGATGTTACGCGGTTGCGGCTGATTTCTGATACCGGGAGAAGTGCCTGGAATCCGTCGATGTCGATGAATGCACCGTAAGATTCGATGGACTTTACTGTTCCTGTAACTGTCATTCCAACAGTGAACTTTTCTGCAAGCACTGCCTTTTCTGCATTTGCCTGTTCTTCAAGAATTGCGCGGTTTGATACGACAATGTTCTTTCCGTCATTCTTGTATTCAGAAATCTTGAATGAAAGGTGCTGGCCTACGTATTCGGCAGGTTCCTTGCGCTGGCGGTAACCCATCTGGCTGTATGGGCAGAAGGCGCGTGTAGTTCCGAGCATTACCTCGAATCCACCCTTGATTTCTGCCTTTACTGTTCCCTCTACAGGGATGCCGTTCTTGAATGCGTTTTCAAAGGCCGAGTTGTCGCCCTTTGTCTTGCTGCCGGCAATTTTTGTCGTAAAGTGGAGTTCTTCGTTTTTTCCGCCAACAAAGTATACCTTAACCTTGTCACCTTCCTTTACAGTTACGTTTCCGTCTTCGTCCTTGAAATCTGAAGCATCAACAAAACCTTCGCTTTTTAGTCCCAGGTCGATGAAGACTGTGTCTCCGGAGATAGCAACTACTGTTGTTTCTACAAGCTGTCCGGGTTCGTATAATCTTTTCATTTAATGTTCCTCTATAATAAAAAACTTTGGCCATGATTATAAAGGTAAATGGAAAGAATGTCATCCATAATAGCCTATTTATATAGAAGAAAATGAGAATTAACCGGTTTACAGGTTGAACTTTTTACCAGCTGCCTGCTGAAAAATTTTGCTAATTGGGGAATTTCATACTATACTAGTATAGGTAATTAAAATAATTCTTATGCGCTGCATCCGGTTCATGGAATGGACTTTTGGTGCGGTCAAATGTCATTAAAAAAAGGAGAGGGAAAATATGATAGAGTTGCACGTAAGTTCTAAGTCACCGGCAGCCATTACGTCTGCCATCAAGAAAATAAAGGAAATGTCTTCGACGGGAGCCATCTCAAGGACTTCTGTGGTACACCTTATTCTTGAAAAGGGTGTCTATATGGAAACAGTCAAGTATAACCTTCCAAATCCTCTTGTCATGGAAAGTGCACCGGGAACATCTGCTGATGCCTGTGTCATTCAGGCGGATAACTGCGAGTCTTATAACAAGGGTCAGGGGTACAGATCCATTTTTGTTCTGGGGCCAAACTGCAGGAATGTAACATTGAAGAATTTTACCGTCAGGAATACCCATAATCGTATTGTGGAAACAGGTGACGATACTCCGGATCTTGGTGAATCTTTCTTGTGGAACAACACCCAGGGCGTGCTGAACTGCCTTAACCTTAAGATTGAAGGCTGCAAAAATGCCGTTTACCTTAAGGGAACCAGTTCCTTCATTAATTCGACCATTGCAGGTGACAGTGATTATATTACGGGAGAGGTACAGATGGCCTATTTTGAAAACTGTACCCTGTTTACCAAGGGTTGCATGAGGCCAGATGTGGTGCCAAGCGTAGTAAACAGCCATGCCCTTAGAGACGCAAAGGGGTTTGTTTTCTCTTCATGTGCATTTACTGGAAACGTCAAGAAGGAAACGGACTGCTTTGTAGTTAAGACTGATGGAAAGGGTACAGAATCTTCTGACAAAGATTGGGACAGTGTTGCCCTGCTGAACTGTACCTATGATGAAAACTATTCGCTGGAGCTTATCTGGGATGACGACATGAGCCTTGAAGCATATCCTCGCGGCAATGCACAGACTGGCGTAAGGGAGTACAATCCGCGGACAAGGAATGGCGACGGTTCTGTTGTGGCTTCTGATACGGTGAGAAGAAACGTAAGGACCTATACATTGACCGATGATGATTACTACCAGAATTATGCCACAAGGTTCTTGGTTTTAAGGGGAACCCAGTTAGAATCGGCCGGGATGTAAGGATTCCTGAAGGATGTGAAGGGGCTGCTGTACCTGCTGGGCGCGGTGGCCCTTATTTATTGAAGAAAATTGTAAGATATGGTAGAATGACACGGACATATATAAGAAACATTATATAAGAAACATTATATGCAGGTCTTTTGTTTAAAAGATTAAAAGACAAGGTGAAGATGATTTCATGGCTCATGAAGCTGGGTTTTGAAAGAATTTTCCATGATGTTGAGGTTCCCAATTGAAAGATTTATATATATACATTGCCTGTTCCTTCTTGCTTTCTGCAGCCTTGATTCCATGCATAATCAAATTCTGCAAGGCTTACAGCCTCTATGATTCGGTAAATTCAAGAAAGATACATTCGGGAAACATTCCCCGTCTTGGTGGAGTTGCCTTTGTAGTTTCCTTTGTCGTGTGTTCACTTGTTTGCCTCATTAAAAATACTGACATCAGCGGAATGAATGTCCTTCCGATTCTGGTTTCCGGTGTAATCATCTTTGTCTTTGGAATCCTGGATGACATCCTGGAGCTTCGCGCCATCGTAAAGCTTGTAGTCCAGCTTGTTGCATGTACCATTGTTGTTTCCAATGGATTTTACTTCAGGCAGATTTTTGCCTGGGTTATGCCGGTATGGATTGGCCAGACGGTTTCATTCATGTGGATTCTTGGAATCATCAATGCATATAACCTGATTGACGGAATGGACGGCCTTTGCGGAACCCTGAGCTTTTTTACCCTGGTGACCCTTGGTTTTGTTCTTTTTCCAACTTTTGCAGAAGGTTCCATCATCTGCTTTATTCTTGCAGCTGCCGTTGCAGGTTTTTTGATGTTCAACCTTCCAATTAAAAATGCAAAGATTTTCATGGGCGATGCAGGAAGCCAGCTTCTTGGATTCATGATTGCAACGATCCCCTTGTGCAAGGCTGGAAAGTATATTGAATTCAACAAGTTCCTTATCCTTCTTGTCCTGGTTGCATTTCCTATGATCGATACTATTGCTGCCATCTGGAGGCGTCTGCGCGAGCACCGTGGAATCATGAGCCCGGACAAGCAGCATCTTCACCATAAGCTTCTGAATTTTGGATATACGAAGGTTCAGGCACTGTTCCTGATTGATGCAATTCAGGTTGTTCTCTGCCTTACGGTCCTTATTTCCGTGTATCTTAACAGAAGGATTACCCTGGTGTTTCTTATTGTTGCATACGCTTTCATGATCTGCTTCTTTTCTTTCATTCACTTTTCCAATGCCGCCCTTAACAGGAAGCTTGCTGCGGAAGGAAAGCTTGATTCGGTGATTAAGTAGAAAACGGGCTGGGGACTGGAAAGTTGGTCAGGCCTAAATCGGTTTTGTTGACGGCTGCTGCAGTTTTTATGCGGCAGCTTTTTTTATTGGTTGCCGGTGTTTGGGCGGCTGATATTCTTCCTTCATTGTAATTGATTGATACGGAAAATTAAACTATACTCATTGAATGGTTCGTATCTATGTAGAAAGAAAGGCTGGCTTTCAGAATGAAGCAGCCCGCATCAAGTCCGAGATTAACGGATTTTTGGGAATTGGCGGTGTTACCGGTGTTCGCTATTTTAACCGGTACGATATTGAAAATGTTTCAGACGATGTTGCAAAAGTTGCAGCAGTCAGGATATTTTCTGAACCTCAGAGTGACTTTGTAACCTTTGAAAACATTGAGATTCCACAGGGAACACAGGTTATCGTCTGGGAATACCTGCCGGGCCAGTACGACCAGCGCGCCGATAGTGCCGAGCAGTGTCTTTCTCTCTTGAGGGAAGGTTTGCGCGGAACAGTTACAGTTGGAACGGAGCCACCACGCGTAAGGTGTGCAAAGCTTGTAATTCTTGAAGGTTCCGTAAGCGCAGATGACGTTCTCAAGATCCAGAAGTATCTCATCAACCCTGTAGACAGTCGTCTTGCTGCTGCAGAAAAACCTGCTACACTAAAAATGGAAGCTGCAGATCCTGCAGACATTCCGGTTATTGAAGGATTCATTTCCTTTGATGATGCAAAGCTTGATTCATACAGGAAGGAACTTGGTCTTGCCATGGACAATGCGGACATTAAGTTCCTCCAGGATTACTTTAAGTCAATTAACCGCGATCCAACCCTGACGGAAATCCGTGTTCTTGATACATACTGGTCGGATCATTGCCGCCATACCACATTCCTTACTCATCTTGATGAACTCAAGATTGATGATGGACCTTATGCTTCAGTTTTCAAGAAGTCATGGGAAAATTACACCAACATGAGGACAGACCTTTATGCTGACCGCAAGGACAAGCCTGTCACCCTCATGGACATGGCATGCATCGGGGCAAAGTATCTTCGCAAGCACGGAAAGCTTGATGACCTTGAAGTGAGTGCAGAAATCAATGCATGTTCCGTATTCATTGACGTACACTATACGACGGACGAAAAGGGAAATCCTATTGCTGCCGACGATCCAAGGGCAACAGAAAGATGGCTCCTGCAGTTTAAGAATGAAACCCACAACCACCCTACAGAAATCGAACCTTTTGGTGGAGCTGCTACCTGTCTTGGAGGAGCAATTCGTGATCCTCTTTCCGGCCGTGCATGGGTTTACCAGTCAATGCGCATCACTGGTGCTGCAGACCCTACGGTTCCTCTCAAGGATACCCTCAAGGGAAAGCTGCCACAGCTTAAGATTGTTCGCGAATCTGCACAGGGATTCTCTTCTTACGGTAACCAGATTGGCCTTACTACAGGCCAGGTTCAGGAAGTATATCACCCGGGATACGTTGCAAAGCGCATGGAACTTGGTGCAGTCATTGCAGCAGCACCTTGTGACCAGGTTATGCGTGAGGAACCGGATGCAGGCGATGTCGTAATTCTTCTTGGTGGAGGAACTGGACGCGACGGCATTGGTGGTGCAACAGGTTCTTCTAAAGTCCATACGACAAAATCGGTTACTACGGCTGCCGCTGAAGTTCAGAAGGGAAATGCCGTTGAAGAAAGAAAAATCCAGAAGCTTTTCCGCAACAAGGAAGTTTGCCGCATGATCCGCCGCTGCAACGACTTTGGTGCCGGTGGTGTTTCAGTTGCAATCGGTGAATTGGCACCAGGACTTGAAATCAACCTGGACAAGGTTCCAAAGAAGTATGACGGTCTTGACGGAACGGAACTTGCAATTTCAGAAAGCCAGGAACGCATGGCTTGTGTTGTCCGCAAGGGCGATGTTGAAAAGTTCATCAAGGCAACAAACGATGAAAACCTTAATGCAGTTGTAGTTGCAGAAGTTACGAATACAAACAAGCTGGTCATGAAGTGGCGTGGAAAGACAATCGTTGAGCTTGACCGTTCATTCCTTGACGCTGCAGGTGCAGAGCATCATGCGGTTGCAGACATTATTTCTCCGGCCGAGCCAAAGGACTCTCCACTTGTTCATCCTCTTGCTGCCGTTGAAAAGATTCTTGATGAAGACGAGGATTCCCTCAAGGAAGCATGGCTTGCAAACATCAACGACCTTTCATGCTGTTCTCAGCGTGGTCTTGGTGAACGCTTTGACGGTTCAATTGGTTCTTCTTCCGTTTTGTTCCCTTATGGTGGAAAATACCAGGGTACACCGGAAGCCGCCATGTCTGCAAAGATTCCGGTTCTTTCTCCTAGGGAAACATCAACAGTTTCTCTCATGGCTTATGGTTATGATCCATACGTTTCACAGTGGTCGCCATGGCATGGTGCACAGACTGCAGTTCTTTCTTCACTGGCAAAAATTGCATGTATCGGTGGTAAGCCTGAAAGTTGCCGCCTGACATTCCAGGAATTCTTTGGCCGTGCAGTAAGCGAAAAGACATGGGGATTCCCGGCTGCAGCACTCCTTGGTTCCGTTGATGCACAGATTGCAATGGGTACAGGATCAATCGGCGGTAAGGATTCAATGTCTGGAACTTTTGAAGACATCAATGTTCCACATACACTGGTTTCTTTTGCAGTTGATAGCGAAGATGTCAAGAATGTTACTTCCGGTGCATTCAAGAAGGCTGGAAGTTCAATCTATATCGTAAGCGTTCCTTATGACGGACAGCTTGTTCCAGATTGGGAAGCATTCAAGAAGAATGCAAAGGTTCTGTACAAACTTAACAGCGAAGGCAAGATCAGTGCAATGTATCCTGTAAGTGCAGGTGGTATTGCAGAAGCCGTCAGCAAGATGGCCCTTGGTAATAAGATCGGTGCATCCCTTGATACAATTCCACTCAGTGCAACGGCAATGGGTACAGAAAAGGGTGCAGATGTCAAGGATCTGTTTACTCCTCAGTACGGTTCAATCATTGTGGAAACAGATGAAGACCTTGAAAAGGTTGCAGATTTTGCAATGGGTACAGTTTGCAAGATTGGTGTGACTCAGGCGGATAAAGTAATTTCCTTTGATGATGAAACCATCGGTCTTGATGAAATTGAAAACGCATGGGAATCAAAGCTTAGCTCTGCATTCCCTCCGGTTAGCGGAAAGAAGGAACAGCCTGCCCTTGAAAAGTGGGCCCTTGATGAGCACAAGTCCCTTGCAGAAGCCCGTGAAAGCGTAAAGGCTCAGGGACCTGTGATTCTTGATCCTTCAAAGGCAAAGCCAAGGGTTGTTCTTCCAGTATTCCCTGGAACAAACTGCGAACTTGACATGCAGCGTGCCTTTAACATTGCAGGTGCAGATACAAAGCTTGTGGCCATTAAGAACAGGCTTCCAGGCCAGCTTGAAGCTTCCCTTGCAGAGCTTGAAAAGGAAGTTTCTACGGCACAGATCCTTGCATTGAGCGGAGGATTTTCTGCCGGTGACGAACCTGACGGATCTGCAAAGTTCATCGTGAATGTTCTTCGCAACAAGAAGATCGAAGACCAGGTAATGGGCCTCATAAAGAACCGCGATGGTCTTGTTCTCGGTATCTGTAACGGTTTCCAGGCACTTGTAAAGACTGGTCTTGCAATGTACGGTGAATTCCGCGACATGACTGGTGACATGCCAACCCTTACATACAATACAAACGGGCGCCATATCAGCCGCATTGTCCGTACTCGCGTTGTAAGTGCAAAGAGTCCTTGGGCCCTCGACAGGTCGGTTCTTGATCCAAAGACCCATCTTATTGCAATCAGCCACGGTGAAGGTCGCTTTGTAGTTGATGCAAAGACTGCTGAAGAAATGTTCAGGAATGGCCAGGTATTTACCCAGTATGTTGACGAAAATGGAGTTCCTGCAATCAGCGAGCCGGACAATCCAAACGGATCCTTGTTTGCAATTGAAGGCATTGCAAGCCCTGACGGACGTGTTCTTGGAAAGATGGGACATAATGAACGTTCAATTGGAATTAATTGTGACGGTTCCAGCGACGACCTGTTCAAGAATATTCCTGGCGACAAGGCACAGAATATCTTTGCTGCAGGCGTAAGATACTTTAACTAAAGGGAGCCAAGAAAGGGTACAGATTGTCCTGAACAGGGTGGTCTGTACCCTTAGTTTTGGTGACAGATTGAATTAAACGGAAACGGATATGAAAAAAATCAATGTAATAATTTCAATGGCAGCATTGTTACTGCTGTCTTCCTGTGGAAAAGCCAAGTGGTATTCAGACTATGATGCTGCAAAGGCAGAAGCAAAAAAGACCAATAAGGACATTTTTCTTGTTTTTTCTGGTGATGACTGGGATGATAACAGCGCAAAATTCAAGGAAGCGGTGCTTAATACAAGTGAATTTGAAAAGGAAGTTTCAAAGGGCTTTGTTCTTGTAAACGTGGATTTTTCCCAGAATGAATTTGCAAAGACACAGATTGGTGAGGATGCAACGGAAGCTGAGAAAAATGAAGCTGAAAGAATAGAAAAGATTTATAAGGAAAAGGATGTTCTTGGCCGCATGTACAAGGTTAAGGACTGGCCTTCAATGTACGTATGTTCTTATGAGGGTTATGTTTTGGGTACAGTTTCCTTGGATCCAGATGTAGGCCTTGATGACAAGGACTGTGCAAGAAAATACGTTGGCAAGGTTAATGGGGCCAAAGCCGGTGCAATGGATACAGTTTTGCCATTGATTCAGGCTGTAAGGACAACAAAAGGAATTGAAAAGGCTGAAAACATTGACAAGCTGGTTTCTTCTGCGGAAAAAATTTACAGTGACCTGTACCGTGGCCTAGTGCAGGAGTTTCCTTCTCTAGATCCAGAGGATAAGCTTGGAAAGATAGGCTTTTATGAGCTGGCTGAAACATGCTACAAATCCTATGATGCAATCCGTGAGGGTACAGATCCGGCATCTCCATTCCTTGAAACAATTGAAAAAGGACACCTTTCCCAGGAACAGGTACAGGAAGCATGGTACATGGCTGCATATTCCATCGTAAACCTTCCTGATGTAGATAATGACAGGGTAATCGATTATCTTGAAAAGGCCTATGCCATTGATCCTGAAAGCAATGGCGCCCAGCAGATCATGAAAACCCTGGATTCCATGAAAACCTTCATAAAGATGAAAAAAGAGGCGGAAGAGGAAGAAGCAGAAGGTCTTATGGAAACATCGTCTGATTATCCGCCAGTTGAGGAATAATGGGTCAAAGTGACATACCTTTGCCACTGCTGCTTTGTGCGGCAGTGGTGCTTGTTTTTTTATCGATGACATTCTCCGCTGCGGAGAGTGCCTTTCTTTCCATCAACAAACTCAGGGTAAGGCTGCTGAAAAACCAAAGGAACCGCCGGGCCATTGTGGTGTGGAATCTTTTGAGTGACAGGAGCCGCCTGATAAACACTCTTCTTGTAGGCAACAACATTGTCAATATTGCCCTGTCAGCCCTGTTTTCCTATGTAGCCATTGACCTGTTTGGAAGTGCTGGAATCGGATTGGCAACCTTTACAGTCACCATAATCCTGCTGCTGTTTGGCGAAATCTCACCAAAAACTGCAGCCACCCATCATCCAGAGGCAATTGCCTTTTTTCTGTGTGACTTTATATACATTCTTGAAATAATCTTAAAGCCATTTGTCTTTATTTTTACAAGGATTTCCTCCTTTCTTCTTAAGCTGCTTAAGGTGGACATGAGGGGAAAGACAGTTTCCTATACAGAAGAAGAAATAAAGACATTCCTTGATGTTGGACATGAGGCCGGTATCATCGAGCATAACGAAAGTTCCATGATGAAAAGGGTCTTTAAGTTTACAGACTTGGAAGCAAAGGACATAATGATACCGCGAAAGAAAATCCAGGCTGTAAACGTTGAAGACAGCTACTGGAAGGTGCTGGAACTGTCCCAGAGGTACAGATTGTCCAGATTTCCAGTCTATAAGAAGGACATAGATGACATTGTTGGCATCATATACATAAAGGACATGCTGGCCTTTAAGACCCATCCGGAGCTTTTTTCAATTACGAGGGTAATGAGGCCACCTTTATTCATTTTGGGTACAAAGAAAATGTCAGGCATTCAGCAGATGCTTAGGGAAAACCATCAAAGCATGGCCGTTGTCATTGATGAGTATTCGGGTACAGAGGGAATCTTGACAGTGGAGGACATTGCAAAGGAAATCTTTGGTTCGGAATCGAATGGATTCCATGAATATCACCAGAACGGTAACAGGGATTTGGGTACAGATGAAGTTGAAGGACTTACCCGTATTGAAGACGTCAACGATATGTTTGGGGCCAAATTTGAATCTGAGGACAGCGAAACTATCGGCGGCTATATTATGGAAGTTTTGGGTGCAGTTCCAAAGGTTGGTGACAGAGTCCAGGTGGATGGGTACACGCTTACGGTAGCAGAAATGGAAGACAAGCGCGTCTCAAGGATTAAAATAGAGGGGACAGAATAATGGGTACAGTTTTATTATATGCAGCCTCTAATCCCTTGTCATTGTATGTAATTGGCAGCGTTGCCCTGATTTTATTCCTTTTATTGGCAGGCGCATTTTTTTCCAGTACGGAGACAGCATTTACGGCCCTGTCAAAAATCCGGGCAAGACAGATGGTTAAGGACGGCAAGAGAAATGCCGTTCTTGTCACAAGACTAAGGAACAACCTGGACTTCTTAATTGCAACTGTTCTGGTTGGAACAAATTTTGTCAATACATTGAATTCTGCCGTCGTTACTGCCTTTGCCATAAAGGTCTTTGGCCCTGAATCTGTCACCATCATGACAGGTGTTATTCTGGTTCTTGTAATCATTTTTGTAGAAATAGTGCCAAAAACATACGCCGTTTATTATCCCGAAAGGACATGCAGCACCTCGGCCAGGAAAATATGGCTTATTGAAATTCTCATCTGGCCCCTTATAAAGGTGTTCTGTTTTTTTACAAGTTTTATCGATGTTGTTGAACAAAAGCTTATAAAAAGCAACAGGCAGCTGGTTACGGAAGAGGAACTTAAGACCCTGATTGAAGTTGGCGAAAAGGAAGGTACCCTTGAAGTCAGCGAAAGGAAAATGCTGGACAGGCTCTTTGAGTTTTCTGACATTACGGTGCACATGATCATGCGGCACAGGTCCCTTGTAAAATACATCAGCGTGGATGACAGCCTTGATTCCGTACTGGCCCTGTTTCAGTCAACGGGATATTCAAAAATTCCTGTTTATGAAAATGACATTGAAAATATTGTTGGAGTCCTTAACTACAGGTCCGTTCTGTTTGCAGACAGAATGGTGACGGCAAGCCGGGATTTCATAAGGATATGCATGCAGGAAGTCATGTTTGTTCCTGAGACAATGTCTGCAATTGAGCTACTTAAAAAATTCAGGGTGAACAAGACGAATTTTGCAGTTGCAGTAAATGAATATGGAAGCATGGCAGGCCTTGTAACAATGGATGATATTCTTCATGAAGTGTTCGGAAGGATAACCGATGAACATGGAATGGTTGAGACGGCTCCGGAAAACAGGATTACGGTCGTGAATGTAAACGAGTTTGTAGTTCCCGGTGACATGAAGCTTGATGACCTGAAGGATGTACTTAACATTCAGCTTTCAAGTGAAAATTTTGAAACCTTGGGCGGTTGGCTTCTTGAACAGATGGGGGAACTGCCTGCGGTTGGAAGCGTGTTTAAAAAGGGAAGTGTTGTTTACATTGTGGAGGACCAGAGTTCCCGGAGAATTCAGACTGTAAGGATAAAGCTGTAGGACATGGATGGGGAATTAAATGACGCTTCAAAAACTCTACAGCTATGTAAGGCAGTGCATTCAGCAGTTTGACCTGATTGATGACGGAGACAGGATTGCCATCGGCATTTCCGGGGGCAAGGATTCCCTGGCCCTTTTATATGCCCTTGCAGGTTTGAGGAAATTCTTTCCGAAGAAGTTTGAGGTGATTGCAGTCACTGCTGACCTGGGATTTGGTGAATTTGATCTTTGCGGAATAGAAAAACTTTGCCGCGAGCTTGATGTGGAATACTATGTCCTTAAGACTGACATTGCAGAGATCTTAAGTCAAAAGGTGAAGAAGGGAACGTACTGTGCCATGTGTGCAAAGCTACGGAAGGGAGCCATCAATAATTTTGCAAGGGAGAAAGGCTGCAATAAGGTTGCCTACGCCCATCATCAGGATGACATGATTCAGACCATGATGCTTTCCCTGATTTATGAAGGGCAGTTCTATTGCTTTGGACCCAAAACCTATTACAGGGAATCGGGCATAACGGTTATAAGGCCAATGGTAAACATTCCGGAAAGGGATGTAATAGGCTTTAGGAATAAATACAGTCTGCCCTGCGTTAAAAATCCATGTCCTAATGATGGAATTACGCGGCGAGAATATGTGAAGGAACTGATTGCAAAAATAAACAGGGACAATCCTGGCGTAAAGGAAAAAATGTACAATGCAATCCTGAAGGGAAAGATTTACGAATGGGAATGACATTCTAAAAAAACATAGATGGGAGAGAAGATTTATGTCACGAATTGATGAAAGAAAGGCTTTTGGAAAAATCAGGTTTACTGATGGGACAGGAAAACCGCTGGTAAATTCAAGGATTGAGTATTCACTTTCTAACCATGAGTTTCTGTTTGGGTGCAATGCATTTTTTGTTGCTGACCTGGTTAATGAAATCGGGGAAGAAGCTGCGGAAAAAAATGAAAACGTAAGGCAGTTTCTTGATGTATTCAATTTTGCAACCCTTCCATTTTACTGGGGATCCTTTGAGCCGGAAGAGGGAAAGCCGAGAACGGCAGAACTTATGCAGGCTGCAAAATTCCTGAAGAATCACGGTGTAAGGCTTAAGGGCCATCCCCTTTGCTGGCATACGGTTTGTGCTGACTGGCTTTTAAAATATGACAATAAAACGATTCTTGAAAAACAGGTTGGGCGCATTCACCGTGAGGTAAGGGATTTTGAAAACATCATCGACATGTGGGATGCCATAAACGAGGTTGTCATCATGCCGGTTTTTGACAGGTATGACAATGCCGTAACGCGCCTTTGCAGGGAACACGGTCAGGTTGGACTTGTGAAGAAAATTTTTGATTCTGCAAAGGAAACAAATCCAAATGCAACTCTGCTCCTGAATGACTTTAACATGTCGCCGTCGTATGAAAGGCTGATTGAAGAATGCCTTGATGCCGGAGTCAGGATTGATGCAATCGGGCTGCAGTCCCATCAGCATCAGGGGTACTGGGGAATTGAAAAGATTGAGGATGTTCTGTCCCGCTTTGAGAGGTTTGGACTGCCGATTAATTTTACGGAAAACACCTTTGTTTCCGGAGAGCTTGTTCCTCCTGAGCTTGATGACCTGAATGATTACAGGTATGAAGATGATGCTTCTACTGCAGAAGGAGAGGAACGCCAGGCAAAATGGATGGAAGAATTCTATACTCAGATTTTTGAGAACCATCCCCAGGTTACGGCAATTACAAACTGGGATTTTAATGACGGTGCATGGCTTAATGCTCCAAGCGGATTAATAAGAAGGGATGGTTCTGTAAAGCCTGCATACTTTACATTGAAAAAGCTTATTGGGGAAAAATGGAATTCCAGGGGAACTGTTGTTACGGATGAAAATGGATTTGCAGAAGTCTTTGGATTCAGGGGTGAATATGCCTGGACTGCGGAAAAAGGCGAGGGCAGGTTTAGGATTTGATTCTTCCTGGGTGCGTGAGCGCTGGGAGTGGTGCCAAAGGCAGCGACCGCAGCGCAGCGAGGACGCCGCGCGCTAGCAAGCCACGGACATAGCGACCCGGCAGGGGCACGCCATGATTTTTTTAGAAAAGCTTTTTAAGTTCAGAAAGATTTTCGGCCTGGGCATAAATCAGTTTTTCTGTTTCGGCGTCGGCAGGAGTCAGGTCAGGGACAAAGACCACGTTGAGGCCAGCGCGGCTTGCACTTAGGATTCCGTTTGGGGAATCTTCCACGGCGATGCATTCCTGCGGTGTAAGTCCAAGTTCACGGACGGCAAACTGATAGACATCTGGCGAGGGCTTGCCTTCCTTCATGCTGCGTGCGGAAATGATTCTGTCAAAGTAGGGTAGGATGCCGGTTTGCTTAAGGTAGCGTTCGGAGCGTTCTACTGGAGATGCGGTTGCGATTGCACAGATGATGCCTTTTTCCTTTAGGAATGCAAGGAGTTCTGTGGCACCTTTTTTTAGTTCAATGCCGTTTTTCTGCAGGCTTTCTTCCATGAGTTTTGAACGGTAGGCTCTGACTTCTTCGTAGTTGAAGTTTGGGTCGCCTGAAATTTTTTTTAGGGTTTCGTGGATGAATGGGCGGCCCAGGGAACGGATTGAGAGGTACTGCTGGTCCGTCATTTTGTAGCCAAAGTGTTCAAAGGTTTTTGGCCAGTTGATCCTGAAATATTTTTCGGTGTCGATTAATGTTCCGTCCAGGTCAAAGATTACTGCTTTTGTTTTCATGATTTAGATTCCTGGGGATAATGATACAACGGAAAGGAAATATAAAAAAGGGATGTGACAACACGTCCTGCTAAGTGCTGACAGAACGTGCTGCAGTTTATTCAGAGATTACATCGATGTTTGGATATTCACTGAAATCAATTACAGCTGCAGGATCGATTGCAACAGTGGCGTTTTTTACAACATGAATTCTTGCATCCGGATGGGCCTTTGCTGTCATCTTTGCACATTCTGAAACACAATAGTCGTAGCAAAGTCCAACTACGTAGACATCAACATTTTCTGTAGGTGCTTTTTTATAGCTTAGAAGATCAACGCCGTATTCTTCAACATCCACTTTTTCACCCTTCATGATTCTAACTGATTTTTTTGAACCATAGGCAGACTGAAGCTTCCAGTAAATTTCTGAACCGCTTGTTCCCTTTACGCAATGAGCCGGCCAGATTCCACCAAATTCTTTGAAAGAGCAATGGTTTGCCGGATGATTGTCACGGGTAAAAATATAGGAATCGAATTCCTGGGATGACATCAATGCTTCAATGTTATGATAGGCTGTTTCCCAGTTACCGTAACCGATAGCGAGGGAGCCGTCAATAAAGTCATTTTGAACATCTACAAAAGCAATGATTTTTTTCTGGGCTGAAACGCACTCAGCCATGACAAGGGCAGACAATATGCCCAATACGATTTTCTTCATAAAGATTTCCTAAAATTAAATTTTCAGCGAATCTTTCCTGAAATCCTGATTTAGTGCCACACTTAAGGGTGCAACCCAACACAGTAACCGGATTGGCATTCTGACGTAAAGCTGATTTGAATGATGTATTTTATATTTTTTTACAGAGAAAATCAAATGTGAATGGGGGGGGACTACAAGTAAAAAAATCAATCGTCAAACTGAGGCATACAGCGCTGCGCTCTTTTGGCCTAAGGAAGTGATATACGTAATATTTATCACGACCTTACGAAAAGTTTGGGCCATCTTGGATTTGAACCAAGGACCAAGGGATTATGAGTCCCCTGCTCTAACCGCTGAGCTAATGGCCCGAATATGTACCAAAAAATACGTTATCTAGCATAACATTTTAGGGATTTTTGGTCAACGGGAGAACAAGACATTAAAAAATCTAATCGTCTTTTACACCCACAATAGTTATGCCAGAAAAGCATATCAATATCATCTTTTTCAGGAAAAATATTTACTTCTGCAACTTGCTGGAATTTTAAAAGATTTGATTCCAGTTCACTCTGATGAGCTGCAATATATCCTTGTTCGAGATTAAATTTTTTTCCAGCTCACTGATTGTGAAATGGAAATTTGCAGAAATTGTTCTGTTACAGCCGGAGGCAATTATGTAGTGCGAAAGAAAATCGATTGGGGACATCAT
>JAZLGN010000001.1:0-52646 GCA_045616325.1 Treponema sp. | reverse complement strand
TGGATCATATTCAAGGCCAACCTTGTTTGCAACGCGGGCTGCCATTGGAACAGCAGAAACACCTGCCGAACCGATGAGAGGATTGATCTTCTTCTTGAGGAAGAGATTCATGATCTTAGCCATGATGAGACCACCTGCTGTAGCAACGGCAAAAGCAACAAGACCGAGAAGGATGATACCGAGGGATTCCTTCTTCATGATTTTTTCCGGTGTCATCTGTGAACCAACACCAAGTGAAAGAAGGATTGAAACGATGTTCATCAATTCATTTTCCATTGTCTTTGAAAGACGTTCTGCAGCACCACTCTGCTTTACGAAGTTACCGAAAGCAAGCATACCGATGAGAGGACATGCTGGTGGCAAAAGAAGGATTGCAAGAACGAGCAAAAGCATTGGGAACAATACCTTTTCTGTCTTAGAAACATAGCGAAGCTGTTCCATCTTGATTGTGCGTTCCTTCTGGGTTGTAAGAGCCTTCATGATTGGAGGCTGAATCATTGGAACGAGAGCCATGTAAGAATAGGCTGCAACGGCAATAACCGCCATCATTTCCGGAGCAAGCTTACCTGAAACGTAGATTGATGTAGGGCCGTCTGCACCACCGATGATGGAAATTGCTGAAGCCTGGAGAATTGTATAGTCTGTTCCGAGGAATGCATTCATAAGAGCAACACCAAAGAGTGTGAAGAATACACCAAGCTGAGCTGCACCTCCAAGAAGGGCCATCTTTGGGTTGGCAATGAGTGGTCCGAAGTCTGTCATGGCACCAATACCCATGAAGATGAGCATAGGGAAGAATTCGTTTCCAACACCTGCACTGTAGATGATGTGGAGCATACCGTGTGGAGCCATGCCCATGCCGGCACCCGGAATGTTTACAAGAACAGTACCGAATCCGATTGGAATCAAAAGGAGAGGTTCAAATCCCCTGCCTACTGCAAGATAGATGATGAGGAATCCAATGGCAATCATTACGATGTACTTCCATCCGGCTTCCTGTGGAGCATCTTCAAAAGGATTGTTCTCTTCTGCTGCAAGCTGGGCTGCCTTTTCTGCCTTTGCCTGGGCAATTTCTTCTGCCGTCTGCTTATGGAACATCATGTAGATACCGGTAGACTTACCGATGTTTCCAAGGAACTTTGATACGGAAATGTCATACTTTCCGTTCCAGTTTTCAGTCTTGGCAATAACACGGTCCATGCCTGCCTTTGATGCTGTCTTATCCTGGGCAAGTGCCGGCTTTGTAAACGAAAGAACCGAAGCAACAGCCATGATTGCAAGCATTACCATGGCAATCTTTGTATTTTTAATGTTAGTTCTAAATGGCATAATAGTTTCCTAAATATTAGGTCTTCTCTAGAAACTGAAAAATTCAGAATCCTCTGTTATAGTTGCTACGGGTTTTTCCAAAAGGAAAAACCCGAGTTAAAAATATTGCAGAGCAATATTTTTATACAATCTCACAAACTGGCTGTCCGTTTGTAACCTGGTCACCCTGGTTGGCAAGGAAGTGAACCTTACCGTCACAAGGAGCCTTTACTTCAAGTTCCATCTTCATTGATTCGAGGATTACAACGTTGTCACCCTTCTTTACTGAAGAACCTTCTGGAACTGCCGTACGGAGGAATACGCCTGCAACTGGAGCATTTACCTTTGTTCCGTTTCCTGCAACTGGTGCTGGAGCTGGAGCGGCTGCTGGTGCTGGGGCTGCTGCAACTGGAGCTGGAGCTGCCTGTACTACGCCACCGATTGTTGCAAGAACCTGACCGTTCTGGATCTGTGTTCCTGGAGCAACTGTGTATGTAATTGTTCCGTCAGCCGTAGACTTGACTTCAAGTTCCATCTTCATTGATTCGATGATGATGACAGTCTGTCCCTTTGTAACCTTTGTTCCGTTTGTGAAGCACTGCTTGAAGAGAGTACCTGCAACTGGAGCTGTAATGTCAACACCGCCTGTTGCAACTGGGGCTGCTGCTACTGACGTAGCCCCTGGAACTGCGGCAGCAGTTCCAGCAGCAACGCTTACATTGTAAGCGTTGCCATTTACAGTGATTGCACCTGCACCGTTAGAAGATACATTGTAAGATGCACCGTTAACTGTGATTGTGTAGTTTCCACCCTTAGATGCGCCTGCTGCTGGAGCTGCAACTTCCTTCTTTGCGAATGTAGCTGCTGCGTCAACCGGGCCGTTGGCACGTGTCTTGAAGAACTTTTCTGCAACCTGTGGGAACATTGCATAAGTAAGAACATCTTCATCTGTTCCGTTTCCGCCTGCTGCCTTAGAAGCTTCAACCATCTTGTCCCATTCCGGTTCAATCTTGTCTGCCGGGCGGCATGTCATTACTTCGTCCATCTTGTTCTGGGCAAGGGCCTGCTTTACAACGTCAGCATTTGCAGAAGTTGGAAGGGCACCGAACTTACCTGTAACAAGGTTAGCGAAGTCTGCTGTCATCTTTTCGTAGCGTCCGAAGAGAACGTTGAATACAGCCTGTGTACCTACGATCTGTGATGTAGGTGTAACAAGTGGAACATAACCTGCATCCTTGTGAACGTTTGGAAGTTCAGCAAGAACAGCGTCCATCTTGTCTGCTGCCCCCTGCTGCTTGAGCTGTGATTCAAGGTTAGAAAGCATTCCACCTGGAACCTGTGAAAGAAGGATGCGTGTATCTGCACCGAGGAATGCCGATTCAAGGCTAGAATAGTGCTTGCGAACATCGCGGAAGTAAGCTGCAATTTCAAGAAGGAGCTTTGTATCGAGTTCTGTGTCGAACTCTGTTCCCTTGAGCATTTCTACGATTGTTTCTGTTGGTGAGTGTGATGTACCCATAGACATAGAAGAAATTGCCGTGTCAACGATGTCAGCACCAGCTTCGATACCCTTGAGGAGGGAAGCAACAGAAAGACCTGTTGTTGCATGTGAGTGGATTTCAACTGGAAGGTCACATGCCTTCTTGATCTTTGTTACGAGGTCATAAGCTTCATAAGGCTTGAGAAGGCCAGACATATCCTTGATACAGATAGAATCTGCGCCGAATTCAGCGTATGTCTTTGCAAGTTCTGCATACTTTTCGTTTGTGTGGAATGGAGTTACGGCATAGGAAATGGCCATCTGAACATCTACACCAGACTTCTTTGCAGCCTTTGTAGCACGTTCCATGTTGCGTGGGTCGTTACATGCATCAAAAATACGGAAGCATCCGATACCGTTCTTTGCAGCTGTTTCAACAAACTTGTCTACAACATCATCTGCATAGTGCTTGTAACCAAGGAGGTTCTGGGCACGAAGAAGCATCATGATCTTGTTGTTTGGAAGTGCTGCGTGAAGCTTGCGGAGGCGTTCCCATGGATCTTCGTTAAGGAAGCGGATACATGAGTCATAAGTTGCTCCACCCCATCCTTCGATGTACTTGTAACCAAGTTTGTCGAGTTTGTCACAGATTGGGAGCATATCTGCAGTAGTCATACGTGTTGCGTGAAGCGACTGGTGTGCGTCACGGATAGCAAGTTCTGAAATTCCAACTTTAGCCATAATTTATTAATCCTCTCTATAATATATAAGCTGAATCTTAGTTTGATTCTTTTTCGTGAACAGCTGCTGCGATGGCTGCAATGATTGCACCGTTATCGGCTGCCGGCTGAGCTGCTGCAGAAGCTGCAGGAGCATCCTTCTTTTCTTCTTTGTCCCAGCCCAAGGCATGAATTACTGCATGAAGCGCTGTCATTGCAAAAATCATGATGATAAGGAAGCTGAAAACTACACCCATTCCCAGCAGAGTAAGAATTCCACTCTGGCTGAGCATTTCAGAGATTGTCATAAATCCTCCAGATAGATATATATTTCCTAAAAACGAATTTTTTCCGCATTATAGCGTAAATTATCACGAAGAGTATAAAGAAAAAATGCCTGAAATTCAATGGAAGAATGTGGAATTTCGTCAGGTTATGGTCACCTTCTACCCGACTAATTCCTGATGTTTAATTATGGAAGAATTCTAAAGGCCTGCATCCATAAAAAGCGCATGGGCATCTATGCCGCTGATAACCGTTCCCTCGCCATATCCCTTGAGAAGATTCCTGCTGCCGTTTTCAAGTTGGGCGCTGGTGGTTCCGTGACGGATGGAAAGGGTTGCCTCAAGGAAAGCAGAAAAATGGTCGGCAAGGCGAACAAGCCGTCCATCAACAGGACTGTACTTATCCATGTTGAACTTGGAATTCATCTCGTCAAAATCAATGGAAAGGACGCAGCCATCAAAGACCACCCTGTTGCTGAATTCATCGTTGGTAAAGTAAAGGATTTCATCACGATAAAATGGCTCCATCAGCGGAACAAGTTCTGCCTGCACAATCTTGTCCTCTATGTCCTTGACTATGGCTGGAAGTTCGTCAGTGGCCTGCTTTACGGGAGAAATTATGTCGCGGGTTACGCTTTCAGGCAGGTCATGGAATAGTGCGGAAAAGAAGTTGTTGTAGATTCTGGCCGGACACATCTGGATTCCCGTCTCACGGCTGAACAGAAGGGTCAATACGGCAACAAAAAAGCAATGCCCCAAAACGGAGGTTGCAGGCACGCGCGGAGTCTGGTTCCACCTTGTCTGGAACCTGAGCTGTTCAATCCGCATGAGGAAGTCGAAGGGCTTCTGCTTGGTTATCAGCAACTGCAGTCCCCGAAGGTCAAGATACCCCTGCAAGTCGGCATTAAGTTCGCGCCGGATGCCCTCAAGGCGTTCAGGTTCATTGACCGGGGAAATCATCTCAAGTTCCCGCAGGGTTGAATACTTGTGTGCCGCCCTGAAAATTTTTACAGTAAGCTCAAGATCCTCGCTATCTGCCTTGAATTTTGAAAGGTTTTCAAGGTACAGGCGGAATTTTTCAAAAAGATCCTCATCGTCGATATGGTTCCTGTATTTTTCAAGAACCCATTCATTAAGCTTCCTGTATTCTTCAGGATATTCGTTTCGTATGAGGGTCTGAACCGGAGCCTTTATGTCACAAAGCTGAATCTTGCGGAGCAGGTCAAAAAGGCTGGCATAAATAAGCCACTGCCAGTCAATTCTTGCACCGAGGTTTTCCTCATACTTTGCAATGATGTAGGCAACGACGCATTTTTCTGCATGCTTGTCCATTTCGATGACATCAAAGGGACACACCAGGTCGTTCCATCTTTTAATGGAAAAGCCCTCGAATATCTTGAGAATAAATGATTTCTTCATTTTGAACGACCGGCCTTTACGTCAGTTTCCATCTTTGTCTTCCATGCAAGGGCCTTCTTGCGGATTGTTTCAGAAGCATCCTTGTCGTTCATGGCCATGGCAATTCGCCTTAAGGCTATGAGCATGTTGACTGCAATCCTCATGTCGTCAACGCGACGGCTTGCAAGCTCGTACCTGTCACGGTAGTCGGTTGCACACTTATCCAGGATTGAGCGGAGCATCCTGATGTAAAGAATGGTGTTTTCCATGTCAGGAGATTCGTGGTCAAAGTAATCCTTCACGGCCTGCTTCATGTCAACGAAGTTTTTTGCAACAACGGCATGGCGGCCCCTGAGTTCAACAAAGGATTCCTTCCACTTGGAATTTTCACCAAAGGCTTCGACCAGCATGTCGATGGCAAGTCCTAGCTTTCTGATTACGCTAAGTCTCCTTGCAATTGGAACTGTCTTGATTTTTTCAAGGTGAGGCTCCAGGTCGGGAAACGGACAGTCAACGGTATTCGTAACGATGTCTTCAAGATAGATTACAGCCTTGTACAGTGACTTTCGTGCATCGTTAAGGATATCGTTGTTCTTAACCTCAAGCATTTCCTCGGAAACGGCATTGATGCTCATCTGGACTGTTGCCAGGTATATCATCTGCTCGCATAGTTCAATCTTCTTTATCTCTTTTCCTTCCGGATTTTTTTCAAGAGCCAGATTGTCATCTTTGTCCTTCTTTATGAGCCCGTTAATCTGTTCCTTTGCTGTGCGAACAGCTTCATTGAATTCCTGTCTTGCTTCATCTGAAACAGCCATTTTGCACCTCCGATTTTCCTAGGAATTGGCAAGCATTGCGGCCGCATGCTCAAGGGAAGCAGCCGATACACTGTCACCAGAAAGCATGCGGGCAATTTCCTTTACACGCTCCTGACCTTCAACGGCAAAGACATTTGTTGCCGTCGTATTATTTTCAACGCCTTTTTGTATCTTAATCTGATTATCGGCAGAAACGGCAATACTTGCAAGATGTGTGATGCAAAGTATCTGTTTTGAATAGGAAAGCTTCTTCATGTGGTCGCCAACGGCAACTGCAACCTCACCGCCAATACCGGTGTCAATTTCATCAAAGACAAGGGTGTCTGCAAGGTCTGCCTTTGACAGTATCGTCTTAAGGGCAAGCATTACGCGGCTAAGTTCACCGCCGGAAGCAATCCTTGCAAGTGGAAGCAGAGGAGATCCCGGGTTTGCAGAAATAAGGAATTCAATGTTATCCATGCCGTATGGGCCGCACTTCTGTTCAATGGCATTTCCTTCCTTTTCGACAAGACTGACACGGAACCTTGTTTCCTTCATGCCAAGCTTTGCAAGGATTTCCTCAACTGCAGCAGACATTTTTTCCGATGCAGCCTTTCTTCTTGAACTGATGGCCTTTGCCCTGGTATAGGTTTCCTTTTCGAGAACCGAGATTTCCGCCTCAAGGGCAGACTTGTCTGCCCCGGAACCGGTAAGTTTTTCCAACTGCTGGGAAGCCTTCTGTCCATAGTCAAGGATGTCCTGCACCGTGTAGAACAATGCATTTCCCCCATTACCGGCACAATATTTTTTCTTAAGGCGGCTGATGAGTTCAAGTCGGTCCTGCACCTGCTCCAACCGTTCCGGGTCAAAAACCAGGGAGCTTTTGTAACGGTTGAATTCACCGGCAATGTCATCTATTTCATAAAAGGCAGACTGAAGGCGGCCTGAAAGGTTTTCAAGGCTTGAATCAAGGCTGCTTGCACGGTCGGCTGATCCAGTGGCACGCTTAAGCATGGCAAGGGCACCACCTGATTCCTCATTTTCAAAAAGCCCCGTAAGTTCTTCTATTTCTGCATAAAGCTTTTCAAAGGAAGAAAGCCGCGATTCCTCCGCCTCAAGTTCTTCCTGTTCACCAGGTCTAAGCTTGGCCTCGTTGATTTCATTGACGGCAAAGGAAAGCATGTCGATTTTCTGGGCCCGGTCCGATTCATTGGAATTTAGCTCATTAAGGATTGCCCTCTTTGCCACAAGCTTATTATATATGGAAGTAAATTTCTGGACTTCATCCGTAAGTTCTGCATAGATGTCAAGGTAACGCCTGTGGTCTGCAACCTTCATGAGGGACTGCTGCTCGTGCTGGCCGTGAATGTCAACCAGGTACTGTCCGAAGGATGCCAGGTCTGCGCGGGTAACAGGAATTCCAGAAATCCATGAGGAAGACTTTCCTGTCTCGCGAATGATCCTCCTTATGAGAACCCTGTCTTCTTCTGCATCAATTCCATGTTCCTTAAGCCAGCCAAAGGAATCGCTGTCCTTTAGCAGGAAAGTTCCTGAAACCTGGGCTTCCGTGCATCCAGTACGAATCTGCTCGGCACTGGCCTTTCCTCCAAGAAGGAATGCAAGGCTTCCGATGAGAATGGATTTACCGGCTCCTGTTTCCCCGGAGAGAACAGTAAAGCCCTTTGTAAAGTCAACGTGAGCACTGTCAATGAGTGCAAAGTTTTTTATATCCAGTTCCTCAAGCACGTGGGCCTCCTGACCAGTTGAGTTTGCTCTGAAGGGCTGCATAGAATTTTTCCTGCGTGGAACCTGCAATGAAAGCCCTGTATTCCGGTATTCCAAGAATTATTATGTCGTTTGTCTCAAGTTCAAAATAAACCTGCCCGTCAACCTCAAGGCTTATGCCCGACCTTGAGTCAAGGCATGTAATCATAAGCTCGCCCTTCTGCCCAAAAACCAGCGGACGTGCCGACAGGCTGAAGGAACTGACCGGAGTCAGGACAAGGGCCGGCATGGAAGGATCCACAATGGGGCCACCTGCTGCTGCCGAATAAGCCGTTGATCCCGTGGGAGTTGAAACGATAAGCCCGTTGGACTTGAAGGGGCCAAGAACCGCATGATTGTATGCAACCCTCAGGTTTACAAGATGGGCCGAGGGACTTGAAGAAATCACGCAGTCGTTCATTCCCGTTCCCTTAAATACAGTCCTGCCATTACGCAGAACCTCGCAGTCCACCAGCGTCCTTTCGCTTATGTATGTCTTTCCGTCCAGGAAGGAATTAAGTTCACTTTCCCAGTTTTCCTTTGAAACTACTGCAAGAAAACCGAATTCCCCAAGATTAACCGGGAAAACCGGAATTCCCAGGGGAGCACATTGCCTTGATGCATACAGAACTGTTCCGTCGCCTCCAAGGGTGACAACAAATTCATCTCCGGAAAAATCTATGTCAAAGTCATCCCGACTGGCACTCCGCCCGTTATATGAGAACAACTTCGGCTCATATCCCCGCGACTCCAGCAGGCGGCATATTTGGCCGGCAAGATATTCCGCATCTTTCTTGAAAGAATTGGAAACTACAAGACATTTTTTCATCAACCGTTCTTTTCCTTTCCCGCAGATTTCCTAGATAATTGTTGAAAGAACCTTTACAATCTGGGCGGCATCCTTCTGTCCAAGAAGCGGATACAGTGGGACCATGGCACAGCGCAAAAGCAGGGAATTGGCACACATGCAGTCCCTGGAAAGTTCTTCCTGCCTCAATGCAATGATTGAATTTTCATAAGCCTGCCGAATCTCGATGTTCTTCTTCTGGGCATAGGCCTTTGCATCCTTGAAGCCTGAATTCAGCACCAGCGGAAATGAATATATTGTGGAGCCTTCATCCTGGGCACGGGTAAAGGTCCTGTTCTTGCCCATCATGACTGCACGTGAAAAAAGTGCAAAAAGTTCACGGCGCACCTTTTCATTCCTGTTGTATTCCTTCAATTCAACATACCCAAGGGCTGCATTCATATCCGGCATGAAATCTGTTGACGGAGCAGCTTCTGCAATGTGCTTGAGTACGGTCCATTCATTTCTCTTTGGAGCAATAAGCATGGCTCCACCACCTGCAGTTATTATATCCCTGTCTTCCATGCCAAGGATTGCATAGATTCCGTACATGCCGGCACGTCTTCCAAGGGGAACAGCCGGTTTGTTTTCAGTTCCACCGTCAGAGGCTGCAGGGGACGCAGTCTCCTGTGGCTTTGCAGCATTTTTCCTTGTGGAAGCATCAGCTTCATCAAAAGGATAATATGACAGTGCAGAATGAGAGATGTCCTCAATTACAGGAACCCCAAGCTCAAGAAATTTCTTTATGTCTGGAAGAACTCCCATGGTTTCAGAGAATATGATGAGGCGGCCCCCATTTTTCACGCATTCTTCCACAGAATCAAAGGTCATGAGTCCGGTTTCTTCCTCAACATCGGCAACAAGGGCCTTATATCCAAGCCTCTCCACTGTAAGAATCTGATAGGCCGGAGCCAGGGCACTGAGGATAATTCCGCTTTCCTTTGGAAGATCAAGGGCCTTGAAGGCATATTCAATGGCAAGGGAAGGGCTCCTGAGGGCAACTGCACCGTCAAATCCCATAAGTTCCTTTGCAGTCTGGATCATCTTTACATTCATGTCGCCAGGCCCGATCTTTTCGTCCACCATGCATGTAAGTACCGCTTCCATTTCCTTGCGGCGAATCGTATTGCTGTATGTATGAATCATTTTAAATATCCTGTTTTTTCAATAATATAGGAAAACCTCTAAAAACTCAATGAACTGATTTTCTAGAGGTTTCCTTGCAAGAACCGCAGCATCAAGAAACGCCGGCAGCCCATGCCATGGGGCAATATTCATGTAAACGGGCATCTTCCAAATACTGCTTCAAGATGCCACTTTCCAGCAAGTGAGGAATTACATCAAGAGACAGCAGGCTGTGTCCCCCAAAGGCAAATCCCCTTTATTCAGCATCAGGCTCAAGAATCTTCTGGAGTTCCTTTGCACTGAACATTCTTCTGGTATCAAGGATAATCAGGTATCCGCTGTCCTGGCGAACAACACCCTGAATGTATTCAGTTCCGATACCACTGATCATCTGTGGCGGCGGCTTAATCTCGTCGGTCTCCACGGAAACTACGCGGGCAACCCTGTCGATAATGATACCGATCTTATTCCCTTCAATATCAAGAATAATAAATCCACCGTCATCTTCCTCAAAATCCGGATTTGTCGAGGCAAGCTTCTTCAGGTAAAAACGCTTGTGAAGATTTATGATGGGGATAACTTCACTACGAAGATTAATGATGCCTTCTACATAAAACGGAGCATTTGGAATTGGACGCACATTCTGAATCTTAACGATTTCCTTTACGTCCATAATGTCAACGCCGTAAAGTTCGTCGCCCAGCTGAAATGTGACTAACTGAAGAGATGTATTATCATCTGCCATGCTGAAGTCTCCTGTTTCCGGAAATACACCGGAATAATCATGTTACCCTTCTATTTTAATCCATAAAAACGCTCTAGTCCACAATAAAAAGTGTTAAAGCACAGATTTTTGCAAAACCGGCATTTTTAAGGACCCTTGCACAGCTTTCCAGGGTTCCTCCCGTGGTGATTACGTCATCAAGGAGAAGAATTTCCTGGACCTCCATCCAGCTTTTACCCATACATTCTACAAGTCTTCTGCCCTTCCCCGACAGCACATACCTGTCTTCATCCTGCTGCAGCCGCGCAATACGGTCCAGTTTTTTCTGCTGGATTTTCTGGGTGCGGCTCAGGAGATTCAGGACCCTGATGCCATACACGTGATGCAGCAAGAATGCAAGATCCTGTATCTGGTCCCATCCCTTATGGTGAATTTTTCCGGGTCTAGGGGGCACGGGAACCAAAGCCGGCAGCTCCTTCCCGTACAGCTTTTCCATGGCCAGGTATGCAGCTTTTGCCAGAATAAAGGAAATATCCCTGGACTCCATCATTTTCCAGGCAAACATCAGGTTCTTTGTCCAAAGCCTGTAGGGAAGAATCGAGCGAACCCAATCCAGGGACTGGATCACCCTCTCATTCCTGCAGGAAGTGCAAAAGCCTTTTTCCGACAGAAGCCTTTTTCCGCATGCCTGGCAGAATTCCCCGCAGTCCACCAAACGGGCCGCCCTGAACAGCTGCTTTTCTGCACATGAATGGCAAACAGAAACTACACTACCGCAATTACAGGCAAGGCAGGAACCGGTAGAAAAACATCCATTAAGGAAGCAGCCAAGGCGAAACCGAAGCACCGCAAGAACACCGAAAAAATTCATCATATATATGATTGCATCAATCCTGTTTTTTCTGCACGGTTTTGAGAATTTTTTTTTTGAAAAAAATGAAAAATGTCAGTTATCCGGCAGGACTCACTGGCCGGAAAGATCCTTCTTCCAGTCGCAGATCATCTGCAGGGCCTGAATTGGGGTAATGTTATTGGTGTCAACGGAAAGGATGCTGTTAAGCACCAGTTCTTCCTCGCCAAAAAGCGACTTGGTCTGGCTTTTCTTCTGGCGGGACTGCTTTTCCGTAACGGCAACCCTGGTCTTTTCACCGGCTTTTGCCTGAATCTGCTCAAGGATTTCGGAAGCCCTGTCGATTACCGTCGATGGAATTCCGGCCAGGCGGGCGACATGAATTCCGTAGCTGTTTTCGCTGGCTCCCTCAAGAACCTTCCTGAGGAACACCACATCGGTGCCGCTTTCGCTTACGGCCATGCAAAGCATCTTGAGGCCAGGATGCTCGAGCCTTGTGAGTTCATGGTAATGGGTTGCAAAAAGGGTCTTGCAGCGAACCGTATTCAGCAGGTGTTCACTTACAGCCCATGCAATGGACAGGCCGTCCTCCGTACTGGTACCGCGTCCAACTTCATCCATGATGACCAGTGACCGCTCCGTGGCACTCCTAAGGATTCTTGCAGTCTCCGACATTTCAACAAGGAACGTGGATTCTCCCTTGGCAAGATTGTCACTGGCACCGACACGGCAGAAAATCCTGTCGGCAATGCCAAGCCTTGCACTGTCAGCAGGGACAAAGCTACCGGTCTGGGCAAGGAGGCAGATCAGTGCATTCTGTCTGAGGAAAGTGCTTTTACCTGCCATGTTTGGTCCGGTAATGAGGGCAAAATGCCCGGCAAAGTGCCCGGCAAAATTGTCACCGGAAGAACCGGCAAAATTGTCAGCAGTGTGGCTGCCATGGCGACTTGAACCGGCACCAGCAGATTGACATTCATCAAGGCACAGCTGAAGGTCGTTGGGAACGAATTCCCCCTTGGGAAGATGATTTTCCACAACAGGATGCCTGCCGTTTCTTACGTCAAAGACAATGGAAGTTCCGGAAACATCAGGACGAACCCAGTTATGCTTGACGGCAGACTGGGCAAAGGAAGCCGTAACATCGATATAGGCAATCTCCCTTGAAACCTGCCTCAGGTATGCTACGAATTCCTTAAGCTTACCGCGGACTTCGAGGAAAAGGTCATGCTCAAGCTGGATTATCCTTGTGCCGGATTCATTCAGGCTTGCCTCAAGTTCCTGCAGCCTTTCCGTAGTGTACCGGTCGGCATTGACCAAGGTGCGCTTCATGATAAAATGGGGGGGTACAAGGTCCAGCTTTCCCCTGGTCACCTCGATGAAATATCCCAGGTTGCCCGTATTCTTTATCTTAAGGTTCTGGATGCCGGTTTTCTGCCGTTCTTCTTCAATGTATTCTTCCAGGACTGAATTAAAGTCGCTGCGGATTTTCTTCCAGTGATCCAGTTCCTGCGACCACCCTTCCCTTATGATTCGACCTTCCGTAAAGACAGTGGCCGGGTCATCTGTGATGGAATTTTCAATGAGGGAAACAATATTGGCGGAAGTATCTGATTCCATAAATGAAAAGGAAGCATCCTGCAAAAGCTCACGGGTCCTGTTCCACATTACGAGGGAATTCTTAAGGGCAACAAGATCCTTTGCATGGGCCCTGTCCATGGCAATTCTTCCGGCAAGGCGCTCAATGTCCAGTATTCCCTCAAGGTGGTTCCTTACGTTGGAAAGAAGTCCATGGTCAGAAAAGAAAAGTTCCACGTGATTCTGGCGGCTCCTGATTGCAGCTTCATTCGTCAGTGGAAAGGAAAGCCAGTCACGCACCATGCGGCTGCCCATGGCGGTTTCAGTGCAGTTGACGCATTCAAGGAGAGTATACTGAATGGAACCGTCCCTCAGGTTGGAAGTTATCTCAAGGTTCCGGCGGGAAGAATCATCCATTATAACATACTGGCTATCAGAATAGATTTCAATTCCCGTCACATGGGGCGACAGGGTGTTTGTGGTCTTTTCAATGTAGTCCAGCAGAAATCCCGCAGGAGGAACTTCAGCACTGGTTTTTTCAAGGCCAAAGGGACTAAGGTTTACGGTGCCAAACTGCCTTACAAGACGGTCATGGCACAAATCGGGATTAAAATGCCAGTCGGGATAGTAGGAAACGGTCAGGGCCGGATAGGCTTCAAGAATAATGTTGAACTTTGAATCATTCCGCAGGCTTTCCGGAAGGATCAGTTCCCGGGGATTTGCACGCCCCAGTTCCTTGGAAAAATTTTCATGCATGGAACCCTGGGAAAAACTCGTGGCCCGGAATTCACCGGTAGTGACATCGATGTATGCAAGAGCACCCCTGTTCCCGGTAACGGCTGCACATGCAAGGAAGTTGTTTGCACCGCCGTCAAGGTATTCGCTTTCCGTTGCAGTTCCCGGAGTGATGACCTCGACAACCTTGCGTTCCGTAAGCCCCTTCTTTGCAATCTCTCCAATCTGTTCTGCAATGGCTATCTTCTTGCCCATGCGCAAAAGACGGGCAATGTAAACCTTTGATGCATGATAGGGAATTCCGCACATGGGGTTGTCTCCCCTGTGGGTCAGGGTAAGGTTCAGGAGCCGGGAAACTTCTGCGGCATCCTCATTGAACATCTCGTAAAAATCCCCAAGCCTAAAAAAGAGGACTTCATTTGGATGCTCACTCTTTATCCTGTTGTACTGGGCAATAACCGGTGTTTCTTCTGCCATGGTGATTCCAGGGTGCCGGAAAAACTAAAGTCCCAGCTGGGAAATTACCTGGTCCGTAATGTCAACGGAAGGACTGTACCACAGGACGGCATTTGCTTCCTGAAGGTTCATGATCATGCTGTAGCCGCCTGATTCTGCAACGCGGGCAAGGGTGTCGTAAAGCTGCCTGTAGAAGGCATTGTTATCCTGAAGGGATTTCTTGAGGGAATCCAGTTCAGTGTTCTTTGCGTTGGTGTATTCATTGATGAAGTCTGTCTTCTTTGTAATCTGGGATTCAAGCTTCATGGCCTCGGCTTCATTGCCGCTTCTTTCGTATTCAATCTTCTTGTCGTTGAGACGCTGGAGTTCCCCAATCTGCTTGTCCAGTTCATTCTGGAATTCCTCCTTCTTTGACTCATAGTTCCTGACAGGTGCTGAATTCCTGAAGTAAGCCTGGTAAACCTTGTTTGTATCAACAACGGCAAACTTCGTAATCTGCTGGGCAAACCCAAGGGCAGAAACTGCAATGGAAAGAATTAATAAAGCTGCAATATTTTTTTTCATACGAAACTCCAATTAGTGGTTTGTCATGTTAAACGTAAGCACAAAGCGCCAGTTTGAACGCCAGTCGTAGTCTCCGTCACCATCACCGTCTGTAAACACGAACTTTCCGTCACGGAATTTTCCTGTATTGGCAAAAATGAGCCTGAGAGGGAACTGCTGGAGTGCAAAGCGTAGGGAAGGTCCAAAGCTAAAATACCAGTCTTCCTTTGTAAGGCCTGAGAACATATCGTCAGGAGTATCCTTGACTGCAACGGCATCACCAAAGATGTCAAAGGAAATGATTCCAGGAAGAACAGGAATCCTGATTTCCGCAGTGTTGGAAAGCATGGCGCTACCACGTCCACCCTGCTTATTGTAGACAGTCCATCCACGACCGTTGAACATGCCGTCGATGTAAAGCTTGCTTGACCTTTTTATGTTTGTACTCGGAGTCGGGAACTGAAGGGAAAGTCCTGAATAAAGCATGAGGACAGCCTTAAGCGAGAATTTTTCCGACACGGGCTGGTTAAGAAGCGTGAAATACTTTTCTGCCTTTGTATCCGTGCGAAGGTAGAATTCCGTTTCTCCCCACTCAGGAGCAAAAGAAAAGGCTCCCTTCTCAATAAGGCCATACCATGAGAACTTCTGGCTCGTAAACCAACCCGTCGATGGATCATAGGCAATGTTTCTTCCGTCAAGGGAAACAGATGTCCAAATGCAGTTCCTAGGCTCCCAGTTATCGCGGTACATGCTGACGGCAGAATCATAAGGAACAAACACATCATCTTCATAATCATTGTTGATGATGCTTGTGGAAATTCCTCCGCCCCATGTTACAATACCAAAGAGAGGATTCCATCGCTTTCCAACACCGGCAGAAAGACCGAAGGAACTCTGCTCGTACTTCATGTAATAGTAGTCGTCATTAATGTATCCGTCTGGAAGGGGCCTGTTTCTCAAGGCATAATTTGTGGAATGTGAATAAGTAAGAGAAGTATCAAAGCTCATTGGCAAATCGTAAATCCATCTCTGGCCATAGCCCAGTGTCACAGACTGTTCCGTAGTTGAAAGGGTTGTTCCGATGGAAGCAGAGCGAGCCTCACCAAAAAGGTTTGATTCCTGAAGCTTTGCATAAAGGGCAACAGGAAAGTCGTTAGGATCCGAAACTCCCTGGAAGGTAAATCCAAGGTCAAGGGATGTGGTGCTCTGTTCTTCCACAGTGTAAACGATGTCAACAAGATTTTCTTCCGAACCCTGGACAACTTCCGGCGTCACAGTTGAGAAAAACTGAAGGTTGTACAGGTTTCTCATTCCGTTGGAAATCTTCTTGTTGGAGAAAATGTCGCCTTCATCAATAGGGATTTCACGGCGGAGGACATATTCCTTTGTCTTTTCGTTTCCCCTGATGATGATGTTTTCAATGTGAGACCTTGGGCGTTCCTGAATGTGGAAGATGTATCCGATGGTTCTTGCTTCAGTATCCTTAAGGGGCTCTGCATAGAACTGATTTGCGGTGTATCCGTTTTCATAATACTTGTTCTGTATGCCGGACTTAGATTCCTGGAACTTTGTTTCATTATAGATTGAACCGGCCTTAAGGGTCACAAACGAAGAAAGTTCATCATTGGTGAAAACGCTGTTTCCCTCAAATTCAATTCCGCTGTATGTATACTGGCTTCCTTCAACGATTTCATAGGTTATGGTAAGTTCCTCGCGGTGCTTTTTTTCGTTGAATTCAGAATCCATGGCAACATTGATAACCCTTGCATCAATATACCCGCGGTCCATGTAATAGCCCTGCACTGCCCTGGTATCATTTGCCATAAGGGCTTCCTGATATGACCCCTTGTTAAAAAGGCCTGTTTCCTTCATCTTAAGCTTGCTCTTAAGGGTCTTTGATGAAACGAGGGAGTTACCGGCAAAACCGATTTTCTTGACGACAGACTGGCGGCCTTCCTCAATCCTGAATACCACCATAAGTCCAGTACCGCGCTCTTCAACGGAAGAAGAAACCTCAGCTGTTGTAAAACCCCTTTCAATGTAGTAATTCCTTACGGCACGTTCATCAGAAAGCATCTTGCTTTCGAGGAAGATATCCCTTTCCTTCATGGAAATCTTTGCACGCAGGTCTGAATTATGGAGCTGCCTGTTTCCGGTAAAGACGATTTTTGTTACTACGGGGCGCTCCTTTACATCCACGAGAATATTGACAGTCTTTCCGTTGTCGTTACCCTTTGCACACTTGATTTCAACATCCTCAAAATATTCAAGGGCAAGGATGCGTTCATAAAGTTCGCTGACAAGGTCATCAGTAAAGGGCTTGCTTATGAAGCTTGAAGTAACACCTTCCAGGTCGATTTTCTTAATTGTCTCAAGGTTCTGGAAAAAAATATTCTTGATTGGCTTGTCATAATACCAGTCACTATCCTGGGCAAATGCTGCCGTTGCATAAGCAAGGGTTAGAAGAAGTGTGCAGGCGATATTTTTTAATTTAAGAAACTTCATTTTTTTATTCCTCTTTTTTTTAGAACTCAAGACGCCATGACAGTGTCACTGAATTGGCCTTAGCCCACGATTCCTGAAGATCCGACAGGTTCGGCGAAAAGTTCCACCTGATGTTTGCAAATGGAGCTTCAAATTCGAGACCTATTTCCGGCTGGAAAACAAGTCCATTACCGACAGATTCCACGGACGAAGCCTTCGCCTTGTCATAAGACCAGTGCAGCAGGGCGTCTACATAAATGTCATTACCGAAGTACTTACCGATATAAACAGTTGAGTTATCAAACAAGTTACCGATTACGGACCTGTTTTCAGCCCGGCTGCCGATATCAAGTCCCTGCATGATGGTATTCTGCAGCGCAGTCGTTCGAATGGAAAATATATCAAAATTGCATAAATCACGCAATGCTGTCTCAGCTTTCCTCAGGAGAGTCATCTGTACACCATAGTCCACTCCGGAAATTACGAAAGACCCTACGGATGTAGAGTCTCCCCTGAGCACCTGTCCCAAAAGTTCCATGATTTCCTGCTCCGGTTTGCCTGGGATTGAAGAGAGGACGGCCTGGAATGTGGATACGTTCTGGGCAATGGCAGTCATGGTGATAATTACCTGCTCGCCGGAAGAATCGCGTTCACGGGTTTCCGCACGTACGGTTACGACAGGGTCAAAGCGGCTCTGAGTTTCGTTAAGTACAAGGCGACCCTGCTTAAGGTAGAAGTTTCGGCTAAGGTAGGATATTTCCCCTCCCTTGAGGACGATGTCACCCTTAACGCTCCACAGTCCCGTGGAAGTATCCACCACAAGGGAAATAGGCGTTGAAGGGGCAATGAGGCTCCTCAGGAGAGGATTTATGTCTATCTGAACCTTCTGTCCGACCATGATGTCCAGGTTGATGTTAAAGTCAAGGGCTGGTGCAATTCCCGGAGATGAAGCATCAGATTCTTCTATTATAATGCTTTCATCAGGCTGCTGCTTCCTGTTCCTTTTTTCCTTCTTCAGGGCCTTCTTCTCCTCCGCCTTCTGGCGCCTTGCCTTCCTTGAAAGGTTCCTTGGGTCGCTTAGTTCTGCCAGCTCCTTTACCGGGGAATTTTCCAGGGCATAGTCGTTGATGGAATATGACAGTTCCGAATTCCTAAGGGAAATGGAACCGCCCAAAGTTACGTTCCTGTCCTCAATGACGATGTTCACGTCTGCACTTGTATATCCCTTGATCCTGAAGTGGGAAACCCTTGAGTCTATTGGAATGTCCTTTCCGTCCAGGGTACGCAGGTTTATGGAAATTGTTGACAGGGACCATCTGTCAAGGACGACAAAGGCATTGCCCGAAATCTCACCGCCGTTTACAAGGAAAAGGGTTTCAGGAACGGATATTTCTTCCTGGGCAAACCAAACTGGTATTTCATCGGCCGTAAAGTGGCCCGGTATGTACTGTGGAAGGTTGAAGTCGCTGTCCAGCATGGAAACATTCCCGGTTATGACAGGATCGGTTACATTTCCCTGGATCCTGAAATCACCCTTGAGGATGCCGGAATACAGTGAGAAAACGTTGGAGTTGAAGGTGTAGGAAATTTTTCCTATGTCCCAGTTAAAGTCCCTTACGTCAAGATCCAGCACCTGGTCCCGGACATTTCCGTTCATGAGGAATGACAGGGGCTTGCCTTCCGCAACGGCAAAAGACATCCTTCCGTCATCAATAATTTCACCATAGGCACCAAGATGTTCGTCAGTGAAAATGTCAAGGCGTCCAAGGGAACGTATGAATGAAACATGGAAAGGCTCAAATTTCTTGATGAAGTTGCTGGATTCAAGCGAACACTCCGCATCGACGGAAAATTCTTCCGGAATACCGCCGGCATTTTCCCCGGAAAGATTTGCCAGCTGAAGTGAAAGCCTTGTGTCGATTTTCTTTGATTCCGTCTCGTACTTAAAATGGAGTTCAGCATCACCATAAAAATCTTCAAGGTCAATGCGGGAGGAAACGCCGTCAATCCTGAAATCCTTCCACTGAATGTCTGCATCAGAAACGTCCATTACACCATCGATGAAAGAAAGATTCAGCCTTGAGTTAAGATTTGATCCGCCAAGCAAAACCGATGACCTGTAGACATCAACGGAAACAAGGGGGTTTTCAATGGTTCCGGTGACGTTGGCATTAAAGGAAACAGTATTGCCGTTTCCCTGTCCCACCAGGAACCTTCCAAGTGGAAAATCCCTGACTGAAGCACCCGCACTGAAATACAGGTCAGACCTTACGTCGCATTTCCTGAGGCCAAGGCCTGAATGGTTTCGCACTTCCCCTCCAATTTCAATGTCTTCGTCACCAAGGGAATTCCTTATGCTCATGCTGAAGGTGCAGCTGTCAAAGATTCCTCCGGCATAATTCCACAGGGCATATCCGCTTCCATCGAGGGAAGAAAAACTGTCCGTGTATGAGATGGCAGAGGCAACGAGGCTGTCCTGGGTAAAGGAACCCTCAAGGCTTACGGCCGGACGGGCAATCATGTTGTCCGTAAGTTCCATGACAGAAAGCCTGGAAATGGTACCGCTCCAGTTTTCGCTGTCAGAGTAGATGTACGAAAAATCCGACGAAAGGGAAACCATGTACTTTCCGATCCTTGCTGGGAATTCCTCAAAGCGCACGGTTCCGTTCCTAAGCTTCCCGAAATTCAACTGGGCATCAAGACCGTAGCTTCCCGTTACACTGAGCCAGTCACCGAAGGCATAGACGCCGTTGAGGGTGTATGGCAGGGTATTAAACGTAAGGTCCGTATAGAATGAAAGCTGGCTTGACCTTGGGTCGATGTCCAGGGTTCCGTCTGCAATAAGGTTGTTCTGCCCCGCAATAAGCTCTATGCGGCTGAAGGAAAGGGACGTGCCTGTTCCGTCAAAGGAAACGACGAGAACTTCCCTGTCCTTTCTTGTGTTGGCAAAAAGGGCAGCCGGGGAATTGTATGTAAAATCCTTGAAGTCCGTGGAAAAATATGCTTCAACCTGGGAAATGTACGGATCGGCAACCGGAAGGACGGGCGACACCACGGGTTTTGTTCCATCCGTAAAGAAGCATGCAGTCTTAAGACCCGTGTCCACAAAGAAGTTGTCAAGGTTTGCATAGGCTTCAAGGTTCTTTCCTTCCCCAAGCTGCATGGTTGCGTTTGCAGTAATGTGGCCGGGAATTCCGTATTCCTCATGGGAATAGTCCCAGGCTTCAAGGGTAAGGTCAATGTTTTTTCCGAGGGAAGCATAGCACTTGAAATCGGAATAGGTGCACCAGGAACCAAATGCCGCATTTTCAAAGTAAAAGTCAAATCCCTTTGTCCTGCGTGGAACCAGCTTTATGTTGCGGACTGAAAGTACATTGCCGTTGCCAAAGACGTAGCCCCTGACATCAAGAGTGCCGGAAGGCTGGAGGCGCGGAATGTTAAAGCTTCCCTTAAAGGTGCCGTTAAAGATGCCACCCTCTGCCTGCAGCTGGTTAACCGTTACGTCAGTCCTGTCACCAAAGGCATCCAGGAAAACAGTCTGCCCGTCCCTTGTAAAGCGCTTTCCCTTTGGCAGGAAAAATTCCGAATCCGTATTCCAGCTGTAGTCCATGGTTTTAAGGTCCATGGCAAAGGAAGAATCCGTCGTAACCTTCAGCCCCTTGAAAAATTCAACCTGGCCCGGAAGGACGGGAGCCCTTGCGACAGCCAGCGGATTAAACATATTTGTCTTGACCTGGGCTTCAAGATTCCTGTTTTCCATGTCATAGGTGGCAGCAAGACTCAGCGGATGCCTGCTTTCAATGGCGCGCACCATGGCCTTTTTGTATCTGTAGCTCAGGATGAAGTCAACCTTCCTGATGGAATAGTCTGCCTTCTGATAGTCGTCAAGCCTTATGCGGAAGGATGAACCCGACACGGAATAGGGCATGTTTCCGTCCATCTTCCAGACAAAGCCTGCGGTTTTTCCAGACTTGAGGGAAACTAGTACATTGCCCTCGCCGCGGATGAATTCGGCCTGTCCCCCGGAATCCTTCTTTACGGAACAATGGCGCACACCAAGAATCCTCTGGCCGTCTTCCAGGTGGGAACAAAGGGTAAGGTTCTTGAAGGACACGTCGAATGGAACCCATCTTGCAAAATTCCTTATGGCGTCTTCCACCCTGTCCAGGTCCAATTCCGCCCTGGAGTCCATGGTCCGATTCCTTGATTTTCCATGGCCTTCAAAAAGCAGCCTGGCTTCCCTGGTGTAGTCAACCCTGACGGAATTAACCGTAAGCCTGTAAAATGCATGCTCGTAATCACCGGAAATTATTTTTGCCAGGTTGTATGAAAGGGATGCTTTTTTTATCGATGCAAGTTCAATGCCGCTTTCCCCATGAATGACGGAAATTCCCCTCATGGTGAAATTTGAAAGGATTGAAGGAGAAAGGGACTTGTAGGAAATCTTCAGGCCGGTCCTCTGTTCAGCAAGGGAAAGATACCTGGATTCAAGGGCGCGCAGTTCCCCATCGGCCTTCTTGTACACTGGCAGCAGGACAAAGGCTGAGGCAAAGAGAATTATGGCAAATATCAGGGCTCCGGCAACTGCGGACAGTCTTGAATACTTCATTAGTATAGTAAACAAATAATTTTAACAGAAAGTTTCAAAATAATCACTACATGCCAGCATTGACACATTTTCGGTTTTTAGCGATTATTACGGCATTATGAAAAAGGACAAGATGTCCAGACAGCAGCTGGAATCCATGACGACGGCTGACCTGATTGAACTGGCAGACAAATACGGAATCGACATTCCGGACAACCTGAACCGTGCATTTATCATTGGTGAACTTCTGGAAATTCAGGAAGAGTATTATTCAGCAGAAAACAAGAAAACCAGCGTGCAGATTGTAGACACGGACGAGCCTGTTCCAGACACACTGCCCCTTTCCTACAACAACACATGCATTGACTGCCTTCTCAGAAACCCAGCCTGGGTCTTTGCATTCTGGGACATTAAGGAATCAGACCTGGCAAAACTTAATTCCAGCAGAAATTTTACCGGCATATTCCTGCACGTATCCTTCTTTGAATATGCAGATGACGAGCAGGGTACGGATTCCTTTGACATAAAGACGGATCTTGAAACCAGGGAACAGTACATCCTCCTTCCCCCGGGAAAAAAATACCTCAAAATCGACCTGGCCGCATCCTTTTCAGACAGACAGCCGGACCTTCTTGCTTCCACCAGGATTGTCACCCTTCCACAGGAGCGTGAGGACATACAGAACATCCAGCCCGGCAAAAAGATTGAATACAGCCCGCTGGTGCATCTTTCCGGAATGAAGCACATCCTTCACGACCACTTCCTGAACCACAGGCAGTCATTCACCATTTAAAAAAGCAGACTTAAAAGGAGAACATAAATTGGCAGACAAGAAACTTGCTCTCATCATTGAGGCTGACCAGGGATACATCAGGAATGTGTCCGGCAAAGGCAGCTTTTCATCACAGAACAACATTCTCTTCTACGCAATCTCAAACACCTACATTCCGCTGCTCAACATGTTCTCACGGCTGGAAGGCGAAAACATTCCATTCAAGGTGGGACTTGTAATTTCTCCGGTACTGTGCTTCCTCCTTGACGACGCGCAGATCCAGAAACAGTACATTGACCACCTGGACAACCTTATAAAGCTTGGGAAGGCGGAAACAAAGCGCTGCGCAAAGACTGAAAACTACGAAAATTCCCTCCGCTGCCTTAAGGCTGCAGAACAGAACAGGGCGGACTTTACTGAAAAATTCGGGCAGAACCTCCTTGCACAGTTCAAGGCATACCAGGAAAAGGGGTTTGTTGAACTGATTCCCACTGCAGCAACGTATTCCTACATGCCTCACTACGAGGACTACCCGGAAGTGCTCAATGCACAGATTGAAACGGGCATCTACAGCCAGAAGAACTATTTTGGCGAAGCAGGCGAAGGATTCTGGATTCCATACCTTGGATGGGCAAAGGGACTTGAATGGTCACTGCGTTCCTATGGAATGAACTACACCGTAGTCGATGCACGCTCAATCCTCTTTTCAAGGGACTGCCCTGACACGGGAATTTTTGCACCGGTAAGAACCCGCACTTCCCTTGTGCTTTTTGGAAAGGATCCTGACACTCCGGACGACATTTGCGGAGAAGAAGGATTTGCCCAGAATGAAGTTTACCTTTCAAACAGGCATGACATCGGCTTTGAACTTGAACAGGACAAGATAGCTTCCTTCTTTGGTAAGGACGATGCACGCATACAGACGGGGTTCCAGTACTGGAACAACGAAAGCGAGGAAGATGATCTGGTTACCTACGATGCTGCCGAAGCTGAACGGCAGACTGCGCAGGACGCCATCCGGTTCTATTCCTCAAAGCTTGAAAAGCTCCAGCAGGCAAAGGAACACATGGCAGACGGAGAACCACTCCTTGTATGCGCCATTCCGGCAAAAATCCTGGGCCAGACCTGGAACGAAGGAATCAAGTGGCTTGAAAATGTATTCCGCTGCACTGCATCAAAACAGGGCTTTGACTTTGTCCTGCTTAAGGACAGGATTGCAGGACAGTTCAGCCTGCCAAAAATCATGCCATACCCATGCTCTTCCAACGGCCTTGGCTACGGCGAAGACCTTATGGACAATTCCAACAGCTGGATGATCCGCTACGTTCGAAAGGCCACGGAAAGAATGGTTGACCTTACGGACAGGTTCCCGCAGGAAGATTCCCTCAAGGAACGTCTGCTTAACATGGGGGCAAAACAGGTTCTCCTTGCACAGAGCGGACAGTGGGCAGAGATGATTCACGACGGAACGATTCCGGAATACGTCAAGGAAGAATTCAAGGACCAGATTCTTTCCTTTACAAGGGTTTTCGACGCACTTGCAAGCAACACCGTCAGCACGGAATGGCTTACGGAATGTGAAAAGAAGAATGCACTGTTCCCTTGGCTCAACTACAGGATTTTTGCAAAAAAGAAGTGAAATTCCCCAGGGGGCATTGCATTAGCATCATGCATCCCCCCGTACACCACAACGCTCTCCTTTATATGACAAAAAACTCATTTTCGTGTAAAATGGATGCGTGAAGTTTACAATTAAAAAAGCGTTATTTTGGACGGTTATTTGCCTTGGTCTTTCTTCCATGGCCACGGCACCTGCAGCCGCACCAAAGCAGAAGAAAGCAGACAAAAACAATCCCCTCGCACTTTACCCTGAAGAATTCCAGGCCAAGATAGTCAGCATGAAGACCCATGCAGACAGAAATGAATTTGCACTTGCCGTGGCCGATTTTGATTCATCAGTAATTGAATTTGCAAGGGGGGAATCTTCCGCCGCAATCCTCCGGAGAATCGAAAAACCCGTTGCAGAGCTGAAGACCCTTCTTGAACAATACGGCACCCTCCAGTCTTCTTCCTCAAAAATAAATTTCCAGGACTACAGCGACAGGAAAAACATTGCACGCCTTGAAGAATATTTCGAAGGCCTTTCTAAAATCACAAACCGCGTAAGGGAGCTTGGAACGCAGATTCAGACTGCCTCCTCTTCCGGAAACCCATACTACCTTTCAAGGTTCATCCTTGGAATTTCAGAGCTTGAAAATTCAGGCCTTGCAAACGTGCTGGAACTGCAGTACAAAACCCAGACTGCATCCGTGGAACAGTCGGTCTATGCAAGGTGCATTCCACTGGCTTCCTCCATCAACAGGATCCTCAACATGGAATCTGGAAGCAAGACTGCCGAAGACGTAAAGGCAGCCTCACTGGCAGCTGACCAGATTGCGGCCCATGCAGAACAACTCAAGGAAATCAATAAATTCCAGGCAAAACTCAAGCAGAAAAATGCCTCTGCAAAAACACGCCAGGTTGAATTCAATTCCAGCATGAATGCCATTGCCACAATCTGTGAAGAGTCAAAAAAGGTCCTTTCCCTTTCATCGGAACTCCAGGAAAGCCTCAGGGAAGAAATCCTTCCCCCGGATGACCCGGTGACTGCCATCAGATCGGAGCAGGATGAATATTCACATTCACTTGTAGAAAGTGCAAAAAAGTTCACGGCATGGGAAAAGGTGGCATCTTCCTGCGCAAAGTCCCAGTCCATCCTCATTCTCAGGAACATCAAGAACGAAGACCTTGCATGGAACGAATTCGTCCCGACATATTCGGAAAACTGCAGGAACATGGAAGCCAGGTGCCGCCAGAAAGCCATCGCCCTTTGGGTTGCCGTTGCAGACTACTATGCCAGCGCCGGGAAAAAGCTTTACGAAGACGACAAGGCAGGCTGCGAAAAAATAAAGAAATACATGGAAGGAACGGACGGAGTCTACTACCCTTCACGTTCGGTGGAAGAAATGGCTGCCCTAAGGTCAAACATCCTGAAGGACACGGCAGCCCTGGAAGACTGCAAGGTCAAGCTGAACAACGGATACGTTTACCGTTCCAACTTTGTAAACCAGCAGGAAACCATCAGTGAAAACTCAAAGCTGATCCTTTCACTCAAGGGTGAATTTGAATCCCTGGAAGGAAAGGCCCGTGAACGGATTCTTGCGGCACAGATTGCATCTGATGAAGTTGAATACCTTTCACAGAAAGCCCGTGAATCGAATGAAGACGGTTCCTTTGATTCAGCAATAAGAACATTCCTAAAGGCAGAGGATGCCTACTCGAAGAATTCCGAGGAACTGAAAAACGACGGCGACATAAGGGACAGGACCTATTCTTCCCTTGCCGAACTCAGGGAAACAATCATCACCACCCAGCAGCCCATTTTTACCGGCGAAAGCAGAAGCCTAAAGAACAGGGCACGAACTGAATACTACGCAGGAAATTTTGAGGAAGCCGCATCATGCATTTCCATGACGGAAGGCAAGAGGGAACTTTGGTCAAGGCTTCTGGATAACGAGATGGATGCAGACGAAGAACTTGAAAGGCTCAAGGACTACGTAAACACGGCCATAGCCATAAAGGAAGGAAGGGAGATCCATTCCTACGATGCAAAGTCACCGGAGATGAGGCAGAACCTTTCACTGGCAGAAAAATACTATGAGGCAGGATCCGACCTGATGGCAGGGGAAAAGAAATCCGAGGCACAGGAAGTCCTCCAGAAGGCAAAGGACAGGATCAACCACGTAAAGATATACTACCCAAGAAACAGGGCTGCAGGCGTCCTCGGACTTAAGATTGACAGGCTTCTGGACCCTGAAAATTTTGAAGGCGTTTTTGCAGCAAGATTCCGTGAACTTTCAGAAACCGACTATTCGACAAAAAGCGCAGGGGCACAGGAAGCCTACGGTTCCCTCCTTGACCTTAGGGAACTTAACCCGGACTACCCGGGCATGAAGAAACTGGTTGAAAAGGCGGAAGTCCAGCTGGGACTTAAGCCCCAGGCACCGGACAGGTCAAAAATCGAGAAGGCAGAAAAACTTGCCTCTGAAGCAAGGTCCATTCTTGCAAAGGCCGGACGCGATGAGATTCTCCTTGCCCAGGCAAAGCAGAAGGCTCAGGAAGCTTTTTCCAATGACCCTGGATGTGCAAAGGCAGTTGCAGTCCTTGACGAGATTGCCATGCGACAGGGTGGGGACTCAAGGATAGTCCTGTCCCAGGAAGACGAAATGCTTTATCAAAGCGCCCTGGCCGACCTGCAGAAAAACAAGGTCTTTGACGCAAATTCCAAGATTGCAAAGATACTTTCAAACCCAAGCAATTCCAATTCCGCCAAGGTATTGAAACTAAAAAAACGTATCGAGGCACGCCTGTGAAACTCATGAAACTTTCGGTCCTTGCCCCTTTAGCATTATCCATATTTTTCTCGCTGTCACCAGTCACCCAAAAGGCCCATGGTGCAGCATACTATTTTGAAAACCCTGCCCTCCTTGACGAAGCCAGGATAAACAGCTTCTTTCCCATGACCATATCCCCTGGCGCCAGGCAGGAATCATCCACGGCTTCACCTGCAGCCTCAAGGTCAAAAGGTGCAGCTTCGGCTAAAAAGGCTGCTGTCACTTCCACTGCCAAGGCCGTGGCTCCGGATTCAACATCCCTTGTTTTCTGGCAGGAAGCCGACCAGGAACAAAGGCAGATCTGGATCAGCCTCAAGTCCACGAAAGACGGAATTACCTGGAACTACAGGCCGCGCATTGCAGGCCCCTTTTCATACTCGGGGGAAATTCCACCGGTCTACACGGTTGCGTCCAATTCATCGGCAACGGTACTTGCATGCCTTTCTTCCGATGACGAAATTTCCATCCATACGACAAAGGACAACTTTGAAACCTCGGAAACCAAGGTCATAGCAAGCGGAAGGAAATTCATTGCACCACGCGTCTTCAGGAACAAGTCTGGAGGATTTACCCTATTTGTATCGCAGAACCAGGAAGATGCATTCAGCCTGCACTATTCAACATCAAGGGACGGAATAAACTGGACGGCCTTTGCTGAATTCACTTCCCCAGGAAGCGTAAAGAATTCCTTCAACCCAATAGTTCCATTCCTTGTTCCAACCAAGACGGGAGACCTTGTAGTCTACCAGGCACAATACACGGAACAGAACCTTATTTCAGTTCAGCTTTATTCCGTGCTTACCAAGGACAATGGAAAGACATGGACAAAGCCTGTACTGGTCACGGGACCATCTTCACTGGAAGACGGAAAGGATTTCTTTAACTGGTCCAACCAGAACCCAAGCATGATAACGACGGAAAACGGTGAAACCTTCCTCACATGGGAAAGGTCACCATTCTATTCCACAAACTCCGACATTTGGTTCTGCAAGCTAAACGCAATGGGAGCAGTTGAAGGCAGGGCAGAAAAGATCAGCACCACGGGATTTACGTCCAAGCCTACGCTCTTTGAATTTGACGGGGCAGTCAACCTTCTTTGGTTTACGACAATCCGCAATAGCCAGAAGGTTTACTTTACCCAGAAGAGGGGCATCCTTTGGGACGATGCAGAAGTCATCTCCTCTGGCAACGGTGAATCCCCATGCTACCTGCTCACAAAAAACGGAAAAGAGCTGAACTTTGTCTGGGAAGAAATCAATTACAGGAAGAACACCACCGGCATTGCCCTCCTCTCAGCGGACCATTCATGCCCAAGCCCACGCATAGTCCCGGTCAATTACAGGGACAGCCAGCGCGTTGCCTTCAGGGATTTTTCCACAAACATCTTCAAGACGGAAGATTCTTCCGGGGTAAGGGGATATTCCTGGATATGGACCCAGAATCCTTCAGAGCAGCCGCCGGAAACCGTAACCATGTCCACAAAGGAAAAGCTCGTTGACAGCACCATGAACAGGGACGGACTTTGGTACTTCAAGGTCAGGCAGCAGGACTATGCAGGCAACTGGTCCGACAGTTCCTCCGTAACATGCTGGTATGATTCAACTCCGCCAAGACAGGTAAAGATTGCAGACATAGACTGGGACAGTTACGGATTCACCTCATCAAACAGGTTTGAGATTTCCTGGACGCCTGATGAAAATGACGATGACGTTGCAGGATACACATACGCCCTCAAATTCATCGACCTGATTCCAAGAAGGTACATGACAAACCCGAGACATCCTACGGCAGCCACGGAAGAAGAACTCCTTGAATTTTCAGAGGGGCTTCTTGAAAGAAACAGGGATGCCATTTCTGAAGAACAGGTTCTGCCCCATTATGTCATGACGAAGGAAACTTCATTCCCGGTGGAAAACATCCGCAACGGTCTGTGGCTTTTTTCCGTAGCACCCATCGACCAGGTTGGAAACATCGGAAAGGCAAGATCCATGGAACTTGTCATGAACAAATTCATCCCTTCGACTTTCATAAATTCCGTAAGTCAGGAAGAAAACGAATTTGGCGATGTTGAACTTACAATCAACGGTGGCGGATTTACCTATGACGGAACCATTGCCGCAGTTTACCTTGACAGGGACGGAAAGGCTCCCTACGACTATTCATTCCACCTTTCATCGGGAGACTATGAAGTAAAGTCAAACGGAAAGATTTCCCTGCAGCTTAAGAATGTTGATGCCGGCAGCTATTGCATCGGACTTTTGCACACGGACAGGGGAACATACATGACAAAAGAACCGTCCCTTACAATAGAAGAACACGGAACGGTCAAGAAAAAATTCGGTTACCTGTTCAAGCCTGACTGGAAGGGCCTGATCAGAACCTGCAGGACACACACCAGCGCAGTCATTGCAGTCCTTGTACTGGTGGCAGTTCTTTTTGCAGCTGGATTTGCCGCATCCTCTGCAGCATTGGTAAAGACAGCAGTAGAAACAAAGGAAGTAAGGGCAGAAGTCAGGGCGCTTCTGGAAGGAGATATTATGCCGGGTGAAAAAAAGAGAAAAGCTTTCATGTATAAACAGAAGGGAATGAGCCTTAAGTCCAAGCTTGTCATTCATTCCACGATACTCATTGCTGTCATGGACATCCTGATTTTTGCAGGATTCGGCTACTACCTTATCAAGAACCAGAAGCGTACCCTTGCAAAGAGCCTCCATCAGCGCGTAAGCGTAATGCTCAACTCCATTGCAAGCGGAACAAAAATATACCTGCCCCAGACGACACCGGAAGACAACCTTTCCCTTACGGATATTGCAAGCCAGGTTTCAGCCCTTGCAGAAAGCAACTGGGCAACCATCACGGGAACAAGCCAGGACGGCAAGAGAACCGGTCTTGACAAAATTTGGGCAACTACGGACATGGAAATCCTGAGCCGTACGGAAAATGACGCATTCATTCCAGGAACAACCGTGATTGGCAAAGAATCCCTGGAAGAAATCTGCAGGTCATTTGAGGAACTTAACAGGACTGCATCAATTCAGGCAGACGACATTTCGGCAAGCATTGCAGAACTTACAAGGGAAGGCCTTGACCTTGCCCTGCTTACGGACGAACGTTCAGTTGCAAGGCGTGCAGAAATACAGACCATAAGAAACCAGCTTTCACAAAGGCTGGATGGCATACTTGACGACATCTCCACCGGAGCAGAAGGTTCCATTCCAAACTTCAGGACAGACAGCATAGACGGTGAAAACACGGATTACATTTTCTACAAGCCGATTCTGTACAAGAATGCCAGCGACACGGATTATGTTCACGGTGCAGTATTCATCAAGGCCAGCACAAAAACACTTGTGGCACAGATTGAGCGCGAGATGGAAATCATCATCATTACATGCCTTGTAATCCTTGCAGTTGCCCTCATCATGGCTTTTGCAAGCACGTACATCATGGCTTCCGTAATCGTCCGCCCTATCCGCAAGCTGGTAGCCCATGTTGCAATGATCAGGGATACGGAAGACAAGGAAAAGCTTTCCGGCAAAGAGATTCCCGTGGACTCAAAGGATGAAATAGGAATGCTTGGTGACACGGTCAACGAAATGACCCGTGGCCTTGTGGAAGCTGCCGTCCAGGGAAAGAACCTTACACTCGGAAAAGACATCCAGACAAAATTCATTCCCCTTGAAATCGTGGACGGGGTAACACAGACAACCGGAAACCTCAAGACAAGTGGGGCCGATTTCTTCAGCTACTATGCCGGTGCAGACGACCTTTCGGGAGACTACTTTGACTACAAGCAGCTGGATGACAAGCACTATGCCATCATCAAGTGCGATGTTTCCGGACACGGAGTTCCTGCAGCCCTCATCATGGTTGAAGTTGCAACACTGTTCCTCAACTGCTTCAAGAACTGGAACATGAACAAGCCCGGCCAGGGAATCAACATCGCACCTGTCGTAGGCCAGATAAACGACCTTCTGGAAAGCCGCGGATTCAAGGGAAGGTTTGCAGCCTTTACCCTCTGCATCATGAACACGGAAACCGGTGAATGCTGGTTCTGCAACGCCGGTGACAATCTTGTCCACATCTACGACAGCCAGCTCAGGAAGAAGAAGGTAATCACCCTTCAGGAAACGCCTGCCGCAGGAATATTCAGCACTGATCTTGTTGACATGAAGGGCGGCTACAAGGTATCGAAGCTTGTTCTCAAGAAGGACGACGTGCTGTTCCTCTTTACTGACGGCATCGAGGAAGCAAAGAGGCTTTTCCGCGACAGCCAGGGGCAGCTGTGCAAGTGTGAAGAAACCACTGATGTTAAGGATGGAATTCACCAGACCCACAATGCCGGGGATGACAATGAAGAGATGACGCCTGAACGCGTAACCGACATAATCGAAGCCGTCTTTGCCCGTTCAAGATACGTACTCCACAAGTACCACGCTCCCGAGGGACAGGCTGACTTTGAATTCGACTTTACGGAATGCGAGGGAACTGCAGCAGAAGCAATCATGGCCCTTGTTTCCGTGGAAAAAATATTCCGCATTACAAAGCCAAAAAATGCAGCCCAGAGCGACAGGGTAAAGGCTGACAGGAACATAGACAAATTCCTTCGCAGGCATTTCATGCAGTATTCGACATACTGTTCCGACAGGCAGGAAATCGAGAACAACCCTTCCCATATTTTCTGGTGCGGTGTAAAGGAAGACCCGCAATACGATGACCTTACCCTCATCGCAGTAAAAAAATCATAAGGGAGCTGAAAAATGTTTACCACCAATAAATGCCGTTGTCCTGAATGTAACAACCCAGCCCTTACCACAATCAGGGACAATGAGCTGTTTACAGAAGAAAACAACTTTTGCTATGACCACCTTGAAAACAAGGAAGAATACATGGGCAAGCTCAGGGCATACATCGAAAGCCATGAAAAGATAGTTGGCCTTTGTGCATGCGGAATCTACGTCCGCAACATGGATCTTTCCAATAAGCGCTTTTACGGATGCAACTTCCAGCACGTGACATTTACAAACGTTCACTCGGAGAACATAAGGCTCAGAATGTGCATGATGGATTTTTCAACCCTTACGGACTGCAATTTTCCCCAGAGCAACATTCAGTTTTCGTCCTTTGCAGGATCAAAGCTGGTGCATACAAGCTTTACAGGTAGCGACCTGATTCACAACAACTTTAACGGAACTACATGCTACCAGTGCAGCTTTGACAACTCTGACCTGTACAACAGCCGCTTCATCAAGGCCATTCTCCTGAACACATCCATCAGGGACTGCAATCTCAAGAAGACCATCTTCTTTGAATCGGCAAGGGACAAGGTTCTGTTCAAGCTGTCCAACACCAGGGAAGCACTCTTTGACAGGAACAAGGCCAATTCCCTTGATGAACTTGGAAACGAAATTGAAGAGGGAGAATTCTAGGCCATGAAGATTTATTTTCACCTGTGCATCGACGGGTTTACGAACAGCTATACCATCCTGAATGACGACCCGAAGGTCATGGAAGCAATAATCGTTGACCCTGGAATGGTCACTACGGAACTGATTGAACTCATAGAAAGCGGAGGCTACAAGCTTACGGCAGTCCTCATAACCCACAACCATTCACATCACATCCAGGGACTCAGGACCCTTGAAAAAATCTACACGCCAACGGTATACGGTGCCGATTCAGAATCCTACGGCATGGATTCAGTCATACTCAATGGAGACGGAATGACAACCATTGCAGGTTTTTCCGTTGAATTCCTTTCCATACCCGGCCATTCACCAGACAGCATGGTTTATAAGATTGGTGACGCACTCTTTACCGGCGACAGCCTGATTCCGGGGATGACTGGAACTACATCCAGCCAGTATTCAAAGAAAATGCTGGCATGCAAGATCCACGACAAGATCCTCACCATGCCTGACAGGACAATAATCTTCCCGGGACACGGGGCACCAGGATCCATAGAAAGCGAGAAAATGTACAACCTGGATCTTGGAAAATAGTTTTCCAGGAAATCTTGGAAAGACTCCATCTAGTCAAGACGGCTGATCAGGGAAACCCTTCCGCATGCAAGACCCCACCTGTCAAAGACATAATCGTTAAGGACTGCACCTGCATCGTGGAAGGCACTCGCCTTTGTGTTCCTGATATATTCAGCATCATCCTTCTGGTTCCTGTTTACGGAACCGCGCCCCGCCACCTGAAGGAAATAGGGTTCCACATTGGAAAGGCTCTGCTGCATGATGTATGCCATGAATTCATTCTGCATCAGGTATTCGTCACTTGTGTCATAGCCAAGGCCCGGCTGCGTTGACCAGAAGGTTTTTATGAACTTCATGGAACGAGGGTCAAACATGGAATAGCAGCTGAATACAACATTGCGGAATTCTTCATCAGTAAAATATATTCCGTGCCAGCTTTCATGGGCTAGGAATGTGCGGCGAAGGTAATCGGGAGATTCCCTAGAAAAGGAAACCACGGCTCCCTTGCCTGCAGCATAGCTTCCATCCTTTGACTTTAAGACCAATCCATTGGCCAGGAGAATCTCAAGGAGAAGATTTTCGTACCTGCTCAGGGCAAAATCCGTTTCCCTTGCCAGGTTGAAAAAGGCTGCCAGGTCTTCTGCCTTGTAATCATGGGCATTGTAGCCATGCTTTGTACGAACGATTTCATCACTGACCAGCGTTCCCTTGTATCCTGCCTTTTCTGCAAAATATGCAAGGCGCGTAAAGAATCCGTTCTGGATCTTGTAGTCTGCAAAATCAAGGAAAAGGACTCCGGGAAACTGCTGCCATTCAAAAAGCTCGTAATCAGAAGTACGCCAGTTCTTCTGGGGCCAGTTCATGATTAGTCCAAGATCCGTCTTAAGGGGATAAAGGACATGGTTCTTCCTGTCTGCCACAAGCTTCTTATTGTTGGCACTCACAATTACCGACTTAACGATGCTGGAATTCTCCGTAAATGAAAGTTCCTGGGGAATGGACTTGAATGCACAGGTCTGGAGTAGCACCTCCTTCTGCCCGCGGGCAAGCCTTACGGAAATCTTTTCGCCGCCAACATTTATTCCAAGACGCTTCTGGTTCTTCCAGTCACCAACTTCATCCTGTTCTTCTATGGAAATGGAAATGCATGGCATTATGGAGCCAGGCAGGTTACGCTCCGGAAAAGCCTTGCCGATGGAAGAAAGAACCGTCGATTCAACGGGAAGCCGGACATCCCCACCGTCAGGCCCAAATGCAAAAAAAGGAACATCTTCTTCAAGGCTCCATCCCATGACTGTCTCTTCCACACTGACCCTGGACACTGTAGTCCTTTTAGTTCCCCGGACAAAAAATCCCACGGGAATATCTTCGTATGGAGAAAAGGCAAAGGACAACCTTACTGAAGACTGATTCAATGCAGCAAAATCTCCGGCAACAGTCCTGCCTGCCAGCAGCCTGTCACGGTCAACGTTTTTTTCATCAATGGAAGATTCATTACCAATGTCATCAGGGTAGATGAATCCCACGGAAAAGGGACTTGACTGCATGTTTTGCCTGTGCACGTCTCCATTGGAAATCGTCAGCATCAGGGCGCCGGTATTTTTCTTATAGATAAGGTTCCTTATGTGGACCCGCTGGTTTTCCGTAAACATGAAATACATTGCCGGATCGCGCCTTGATTCAACGATTCTTGCATCAAGGGCATTCCTGTTAAGGGCCGTGAAATTTTCTCCGCTCATACCCAGGACTGATTCCTTTGGCCTGAAAGAGCACGAAGACAGAACAAAAAGAAGTGCAGCTGCAACTGCAATAGTCAATTTCATTCTGTAATAGTACATTTTTTTCTGTTTTTACTCTACACTAGTAATCATGAACATGCTGATTCCAGGAAAAGACACGCTCCTTCTTCTTACAAGATTCCAGAAAAAAATCATTATGGAACTTAACATCCACCTTAGGGCTGGCGGTGCCATGACCGGCCACAATTGCCTTGCAATTCCCCAGTATCCCCTTTTTGCACCTCTGCCAGAAAACTGCGTGGAATCAGGATGCCCCCTTTCCCAAGTCACCATACTGGAACCTGCAGTACAGAAGGATCTTCTCTTTTTTCCTGTTGAATGCCAGGCTAAAGGCCTTGTCAAAACTGAAATTCCCTTTGCAAAAATATCATGCCCTGGTGCAGTCCTGGATTTCGCAGGTCTTGAAAGTTTTTTACGGAACGCATCTCTTGATGAAGAAATAAAAAAAGCGTTCCCCAAAAGAGAACGCTCGATCAAAACCGCCAGCGTCATTTTTGAAAACAACGGCTGGAAGATTTATGATGAAAAATGGCATGCCATGGCAAAACAGGACACACCATAAGCCAGTAAAATCAGATGATGATCTTGTCTCCGCGGTCCATGGCAACAAGACCCGACTTAAGGAGTTCAAGGATTCCATAAGGCTCAAGAAGACGGATGAGGGAGTCAATCTTGTCTTCGCTACCCGTTGCCTCAACAATGAGGGCATTCTCTGACACGTCAACAATGTGTGCGCGGAAGATGCTGCATGTTTCAATGATGACTGCACGCTGCTGGCCTGTAGCCTTAACCTTGATCAGGGCCATTTCCCTCTGGCATGTGGCAGACTTTTCACAGTGTTCGATGCTGATTACTTCAACAAGCTTTGAAAGCTGCTTCTTGATCTGTTCAAGAATGTATTCATCACCGCGTACTACAATCGTCATGCGGGACTTGTCCGGATCTGCAGTTTCACATACGACAAGGGAATCAATGTTGTAACCGCGGCGACTGAAAAGGCCGGATACGCGGCTCAATACACCGGCGTGGTTTTCTACAAGAACTGACAAAACATATTTTTCTTCCATAAATAATTTCCTCCAATAAGCACCCTAATTATATCGGTAACCTGTAAAAATTGCAATTTTTAAGAGCAACTTTGAAAAGCAATCCTCACCGGAAAAACGTGCCGGCAACAAATCCAGCCCTAACCGCTAGTAACGGCCTACTTCCGAGTATACACCGAGAAGCCTTACCTCATCTGCCTTTTCCTGAAGTTTTTCAACAAATTTCCTTACGTATTCTTCGGAATCTCCGGAAATGCTCTTCAAGTCTGCATCTGCATAAAAAAGGTATTCCCACGGGCGGCCTGGCATTGGACGGCTTTCAAGGCGCGTAAGGTTCGTGCCAAAGTCCTTGAGAACCCCAAGTATATTATAAAGGGAACCCGGTTCATTCTTTGCCTTGAACATGAAGCTTGCCATGTTGGGCGTCCTGTTGGATTCCCTTGAAACCTTTGATTCAACGTTATCCGCACTTATGACTACAAAGCGCGTAAAGTTGCTTGCATCGTCCTCAATTCCCTGGGCAAGAATGTCCAGGCCATAGATCTGGGCATTGATGGCACTTGCAACGGCGGCATTCTCCCTTGACCCTTTTTCAGAAACAAAGAGGGCGGCTCCAGATGTATTGTAGGCTTCTAGCTGCTGCCAATCCTTGTGAGACTTAAGGAAGCGGCTCGTCTGCAAAAGGGCCTGTGGATGGGAATAGACTTTCTTTATGTCTTCGATTTTTGCACCCTTGACTCCAAGAAGACAATAGCTGATCTTTATGGCAATGGCACCGCTGATCATTACATCGGGAAATCGCTTGAAGTTGTCGTAATTCTGATAGACGCTTCCACCAAGGGAATTTTCAATTGGAACCATTCCGTAGTCAGCCTTTCCATCTATCACGCTCTGAAAGACTGCCTCAAAGGAATCAAGGGGGAGGCTTTCGGCAGTGGTGTCAAAATATCCCTTGAGGGCAGCCTCCGCATTGCAACCGGGCTTTCCACAATATGAAACAATGATGCTGTCCGAAATGCGGCTTGCCTTTTTCCTTTCCACATGGGGAGCATGCATGACGTGGGCAACGGATTTTCCCATGACTGGAGCAAGGGATTCTATGTCACGCATCAGCTTATCAAACTGCTCGGGAACCATGCTGAAAGCCCCGCCTGACAATGCATTTACCGGATCCGTATGGACTTCAACGGCAACCCCATCGGCTCCGGCTGCAATGGATGCAAGTCCCATGGATGGAACCTTGTCCCTGATGCCGACGGCGTGGCTTGGGTCAACTATGACGGGAAGGTGGGTCATGGACTTTAGCACTGGAACTGCCGCAAGATCCAGAGTATTTCTTGTCGTGTGCTCAAAGGTCCTTATTCCCCTTTCACAAAGAATCACATTGTCAGTTCCAGAGGCAAGAAGGTATTCGGCACTCATTAAAAATTCTTCATAGGTTGCGGTGTAGCTTCTCTTCAAGATGACAGGCTTGCCGGTGGCACCAACTTTCTTTAGCAGGTCAAAGTTCTGCATGTTGCGCGATCCAATCTGGAACACGTCAACCTTGTCCACCATGAGGGGAATAAGATGTTCTGCAGTAACTTCCGAAACAACAATGAGACCGAACCTGTCACCAGCCTCGCGAAGGTATGAAAGGCCTTCTTCCCCAAGTCCCTGAAAACTGTATGGAGACGAGCGCGGCATGAAGGTTCCCCCACGAAGCATTACGGCTCCACTTGCAGCAACCTGCTCTGCAACCTGCATGATCTGCTGACGGCTTTCAACGGCCCCAGGACCTGCAATGGTTACAATGTGCTGCCCTCCAATCCTGATTTTCTGACCGCGGCTATTAACGACTTCAACAACCGTATCTTCCTTCTTGAACTGGCGGCTTGCCATCTTGTATGGCTTTGAAATCGGAATCACTTTTTCCACGCAGGAAATATGCTCGACTTCTGCCTTGTCAATGGAACTTTTTCCAACGGCCGCAATGATCGTATTTTCTTCACCAGAAACGGTGTTCAGCTTGAAATTCTTTTTTTCAAGAAAGGCCCTGAGTTCCTTCTCTTCGCCTTCCGTACTGTTCTTCCTTAAAACGATGACCATGGGCGCAAGTATACCACACTACAGGCTAAAAGTAAAAAGGCCCATGATGACATGGCAGATAAAAAAGTTCCCGTGAAAATTTAGACATGTCAATAGATAGTTTTGATTTTCAGTGTTTTTTTTCAAAAAAAATGCCGATACACTCAACTTTTGTACGTTCTTAGCCGAGAATCGCAATGCGGAAAACATTTTTAGGGGTTGTCTATGTCTCAAGAGTACCTGGCATTACAGGAACGCAAGCGGAAATGGATCCCACTTGCGTGTATTGGTAAATGCTCTATCGCGCAAGCTGCATTAAATATCGGGATAACAGAAAGAGGTGTGTCGTACTTAAAACACCGATACCGTTTGCATGGTGACTTAATTTTTACAAATGGACACAAGGGAAAAACTCAAAAAAAGCGGTATAGTGACAATTTACGAAAAGAAATATGCAAAATATACCGCACTCACTGGCAAAATAGCAATTTCAGTGCATTCAAAGATCGCCTGGCCACCTATCATAATATCGAAATCGGAATAATCACGCTTACGGAAATTCTACAAAAAAATGGCATAAAATCACCAAAAGCACATTCCAAAGTTAAAAAAAAGCAGCATTTTCCGCGAAAAGAACGCCCTTGTACAGGTGAACTGCTGCAATTAGACGCTTCTGAACATGACTGGCTTATGAACGGCGAAAAAATAACGCTTCATGGGGCTGTAGATGACGCTACACATGAACCTACAGGGCTTTACTTCTGCCGGAATGAATGCAGATTGGGTTATAGCGAAGTTTTACGCCAAACACTTACATTACAAGGAAAACCGGAAGCCGTATATATCGACAGACATGCAGCTTTTGTAAAAAATGCACGAAAAAAAGACAAAACGCTAGAAGAAAGGCTTGAATACAGCAAGGAAGAAGAAACTCATTGGACTGAAATATGCAATGAACTGAATACCCAAATAATTTTAGCCCTATCCGCAGAAGCAAAAGGCAGAATTGAACGATTTTGGGAGACTTTACAAGGTCGTTTGCCACAATTATTCAGATTTTTAGGCATAGATACGATTGAAAAAGCAAATGAATTCATGCCAACCTACATAAAAATGTACAAAGAACGCTTCGCTGTTCCCCCACAGGATGAAAAATCACACTACAAACCCATAAATATGACAGACAACGAACTTGAATATTTGCTTTCCGTGAAGTTCCAGAAGAAAACAAGATGGAACGGAGAGTTTATTTTTCATGGATTTTTGTTTCATCTTGAAGCCCCTAGAGCCGCTTGCCGTGATTTTACGTTATGTCTTTCTGAAAAAACGGGAATCTGGGCGTTTATGGACGGCAACTATTACCCCGTTACCCTGGCAGAGCCACTTACAGACTGCATTGGTGACGCGATGCCACAAGTCGAGAAAGATCTGATTGAACGGTATTTACTGAAATCTACGCGGGTACAGCGTTACGCTTTTGGGTAAAGGTAATTTTTTCATCTAACGGCAACATTGCGGCGCGTAGGCTGTTGTTTTCGGTAAAAAATAATTTTACCGAAAAAAGAAAAATTAAAAATCAAACATTTCAATCTTTTTTCATTTTTTTTATTTTCAATACTTTACAAATAGCTTTACTTTTTAAGTATAGATAATATAAGGAGTTATAAACTTTTTTATAGTAAAACGGTAAAGCAATTTATATTACTTTGCAAAAGTTTTTTAAGAATAAAAATTTTAATGAATAAAAAATTTTATTCCAGAAAAAAGTTTTAAAACTCTTACCAAAAATCTTTTACCACTTTACCGTCAAATATTTAATTATTTTACCAACAGTTACAAGTCCGCAATAAAGAGAAAAAAGGTGCAAAGGTACTGGGCGGCCCCCATACCCGTATGCAATTATTCGGCGGCGGGTGCGTTCTGTTTTTTGTGTGCCATGTTCTGTGATAGGTTTACAAAATCTTTACAGGGTATAGCGAGTTATATTGTCAAGATTTACAATTTTCTGTAATGGAAGTAAAAGCAGCAGAATTTGCGCGAATGGCGGGCGTTTCGCGCATGGCAATAAGTGGGAAAATAAAAAATGGCACTCTCATTCTGAACAGCGGCGGAAAACTAGACACTGATAACCCGCTGAACCGTGCCTATCTGGACAAACACAGAGAAAAACAAAAAGCGGCCCTGCAAGCAAAAGAATTTGAGAGAACTTTTAACCAGGCCACAGAAGAAATTGAGAAACAACCTTCTGCGACCGCCTTTTCTTTGTCGGAACAGAATAATAGACAACTGGAGCAAAGCCAGACACACAATAAAGCCGCTGCAATGCTTAACATGACCATCGGCGAGCTGATTAAGCACTATGGCGATATAAAAGGCATTGGCGATTATGCAAAAATTTTGCGGGATCTTACAGCCGCCGACGAGCGCGAACAAAAAACACAGGAAAGACGAATGCTGCAAGTGCCTAAAGATTTTGTTGTAGCACGGCTTTTCAGCTTTGTAGATCAGCTAATGAATAAACTGCTGGATGTGCCGGAAGCTGTAAGCGACCAGGTTATAGCACTTGCACTTTCCAGCGATGAGGGAACGCGGCGGCAGGAAGTAATTAACGTTTTGAGTGACAATTTAACACGCTGCATTGCCGGGTGCAAGGAACATATTATTTCAGAACTGAACGGATTAAAAGGCAAGTACGACAAAACAGAAGATAATTCTGCAACTGTGATTGCAGATTTGAACGACAAGCTAGATTTATTACAAGAGGGCAAGGAATGAACTATTACGCGAATCTATGGGAAAAGTTCCGACTAGGAGAAAAAGCAAAAGATTACCGGACAGTTTTTAGAGGGGATGATTTTGCATTAGGCTGTGCAAAAACCGGGCAGGAATGCGCAGAAAGTTTCGGAGCTGGCGGAACAATGCACGCAAATAAGGACGGTATGGAAATGGCTTTAGAACAATGCGGAAAAATAGTCCTTTACATCGGCCCGGCACAAAACAAAAAGGACGGACTGGGAAAATATTGCGGACTAATTTTGAAGGAATAAAAGGAGAAAAAAAGCATGAGCCAAAATCAGAACAGGAAAATGTACAGACGGAACAGGCGCGAAAGTTTACGGCATTACCGGGGTTTTTGCGATTACATAAACAAGCAGAAGTTCATAAAACGACTTGCTTTTGCACTGCATGTTTTAAGGGGGAATTTATGATCATAGACCAGAGGAAAAGCAACGCTGTTATAACAGCGTTGTGCTTGCGTGGATTGCAGGGAAAATCTCAAAAACTGTTCGTTGACTCTTCCTTGCCGGAAGTAGATTTGGACAACATACAAAGACAGATTGCTGATTTGGAAAACGAGCTTGATATTTTTGCACGAGATATTGCAGAAATTGAAATGGACTACAAAGAGGGAAAATATGAACAAGAAGATTTGCAGGGCTGATCTAGCCGAAGACTTATACAACTCATACAGTGACAGATTCGGGCGTGAGGAAGCAGCGCGGATTATTGACCATATCATTTTAAAAATGAAAAGTGAAGTTGCAGACGGCAACACAATAGAGCTGCGAGGATTCGGCACACTTTATGCAAAAAAGCGGAACGGACGCAAAAACGCACGAAATCCAAAAACAGGCGAAATAAAGAACATTCCGCCGCATTTTGTGGCAGCATTCAAGGCTGGGCGCGAGCTTAAAAACTCTCTGCTTGTTCTGGATGCAATAGACAGATAACTACTCACATGCGTAACAGAAAGAGATGCCACAGGTTAAAATCAATTTTGATGATGTAGATTTTTTAATTGAACAATTCTCACGATTGACGGCACAGCGAAGCTACAGAAAGCCAAGCGAATACATTGAAAGCGTCCGTTACATTGACCGTGCCCTTTCGCCTTTTCCTGGAAAATTTAGCTATGACAAGTTTCCGTATTTTAGGGAAATCGTAGACCAGTTTGCGCCGGATTGTCCGACAAGGCGCGTTTATGTTATGAAGGGGAACCAGGTTGGAGCGACAACAGGTTTACTTGAAAGTATAATGATGTACTATATTGGCGAAAATCCCGCGCCGCAGCTTTACGTTCTGCCGGACGAAATGATGGCGCGTGATGCCATGAATACAAAGATTGACCCGACAATCGACAACTGTAATTTAAGACCGCTGATTTTCAGCCAGACACGCAAAACAGCCGGGGCAAGAAACACAGGCGACACAGGATTGAAAAAAGAATATCCGGGCGGGTATTTACATGCCGTTGGAGCTGGAAGCGGAAACCGATTCAGAAACTTTTCTTACAAAATAGAGCTTGTGGACGAAGCGGACGGAATGCAAGCCAAAGTAAAAGGCGAAGGTTCGATTTATGATTTGGCGGTTGCACGTCTTGATGCCTACCCTACGAGCAGCAAACTTTTTATCGGTTCAACACCAACAGAAGAAAGAAGTTCACTGATTGCAAAACTTTTCAGAAACGGAACAATGAAATACTTTTACGTTCCGTGCAAGTTTTGCGGCGAAATGCAGAAACTCGAATGGGCGGTTTGGAATGAAGACAAAACTGAACAGATAGGCGGTATTGTCTGGGAAAACAACGAAAACTTTGAGCCGATTTTAGAGACTGTCGGTTACAAATGTCCGCATTGCGGCGGTATTATGAAGAACTACGACAAGGCCGCTATTGTTCCTAAAGGCGAATGGCGGGCAAGCCAAAAAGCCGTCCAGCCGAACACGGAAAGCTACCACATAACGGCTTTGTACAATCCGCCAGGAATGTTTTCTTGGGAAGATTATGTTAGTCAGTGGGCGGGTTGCTGGGATATTAAGGCAAACAAGGTTCGCGACAAAGAACGCTACCGTGTTTTTCGTAATCTTAAACAGGGGCTTACTTTCCAGGAACAGAACGAACAAATCAAATATGAAAAGGCTGTTTTACACAGGCGTTTTGGTTTTGCACGCGGCACGATTCCGAACAAACTTGCACGGGAAGAAGCCGGAAGCCCGATTCTTATTCTTGTGTGTGCAGTGGACGTTCAGAAAAACGGACTTTATGCAGACATAAAAGGCTTTGCAATGAACGGCGTTACATACACGATAGACTTTAAGTTTATCGAGGGCGCAACAGAGCAATTCGGCGGCCCGTGGGATGATCTGGAACAGATTATTGAAAACGGCATTTTTACCGACGAAGACGGCTTAAACTACCACATTGCAATGACGCTTGTTGATTCCGGCCATTATACGGATTGGGTTTATTCCTTTGTGGCACGGTTTACAGCTGGCGTTTACGCTTCAAAAGGTATGGACTGGATTAAGGGCGGCGAAACTTACCAGCTTTTTAGCCGGGCAACGCTTGACCGCATTGGTTTGCCGCTTGCCTATCATGTGAATACAGGAAAGCTGAAAGACAGAATTTCAAACAGCATGAACGTATTGAGATGGAACGAAGGCGAAATGCAGCCAGCGTGGTTTCCAAACTTCCCGGAAAACTTTAGGGATGATTACTTTAAGATGTTTGAAGCGGAAGAGAAAGTCGAAGTCATAGACAAAAATACAGGACAATGGCTAAAGACAATCTGGCGGGCTAAATTCGGCGCGCCTAACCACGGCTTTGATACCTATGTTTATGCACTGGCAGCGTTGGAAATTCTTGCAGATGATATTTGCAGAAATGAAATCGGGCTAAAGGCGTTGGACATGGGCGTTTTCTGGCGATATGCAAAACAGAACCTTATTCCGGGGGAAAAATAAAAATGAAAGTTTTTCTGATTGTAACAGGGATTGTTTTCGGTTCGATTTTCCTTTTCGCAAAACCCGGCGACAAAATTTTAGACACTCACTTAGGCAGCGGTTCGAGCAGGATTGCAGCTCACGAAATGGGCTATGATTTTACAGGATGTGAAAAGGACGGCGGGCAGCCAGCACTATTCTAAAAAAAGAACGGCAACTACTCACGTGAGTAGTTGCCGTGTTCAACGTTTTATACGGTTACGATTGCGGTAATACCAAGTTTTTTATACAAGGATTCCTGCAAAGTTTGACTAAAATTGATTGCTGCTTTTTCAGCGCGAACAGAAAGCCATTCTGGAAGCGTTACGTTTTTTCTTACAAACTTGCCATTGTTTGATATATCGCAAGAAACGTAAGTTGAAAAATCGCCTTCTTTTACATGAATACTTGTGATTGCGCTTGCTTCTGGAAGATTACCGCCTTTTTCAAGAACTGAAATAACATAACCTTCAAGGGCTTCTTTTGCGTTTTCCACAATCTCCAATTCTGTATCACCCTGCGAAAAACAGCCGTCCAGATCTGGAAATTCACACCAATAGCCGCCGTCTTCAAAGTGACAGATTGCCGGATAAACAATATTCATAAATCTATACTCCTTGCGGGCTTGCGCCCGCATTTGCTTTTACTTTAGACCCGCTTTCTTTAGGATTGCGGTTTCTAACCCTTTTTTCATATCCTTGCCGTGAATCGGCAGGGATATTGTCTGATTGTCTTTTACTAAGATGTAGTGGCTGCCGTGTATTCGGTCTAGCAACCAGCCATTCTTTTGCAAAAGACTTAAAAGCTCTTTGTCTTTCATAGTTATAATATAATACGCATAATGCGTATTGTCAAGACGAAAAATAAAAATATCTGTAAAAAAAATCGACTACTCACATGAGTAGTCGAAAGCAATTAGATAATCGGCTGGCCTGTTGCGTTGTCGATAAACTTTATTTCCAGGTGAGAATCCAAAGCGGCGGCAATTTTTTCAAGTTCGGAAGTCTTAAAATTATTGTTTCGCATTTTATTCGTGAGATTCTGTTGTGTTTGTTCCGTTTTTTCGGAAAGCTCTTTCATTTGCATATTATTTCGCTCTATGCAGCACATTCTAATATATTTTGCTATATCCATAATACAAAATACTAAACAAAAAAATTAAATAAATCAATAAAAAATATAAAAATTACACTAAATAATTTAATTTTACATTGACAAATTAAACGAAATAATGTAATATTAAACCATCAAGTGAAACAAAGCGAAAAACACAAATTAACAGGGGTATGAATATGACAGTTTATGAAATCGTAACAGACAAAATCATCAAGCAGATGGAACAGGGAATCATTCCGTGGCACAAACCGTGGCATGGCGGAATGGCAAAATTCAACCGTGTCAGCAAAAAAGGATATTCTGTTTTGAACCAGCTTCTTTTACCTTTTGACGGCGAATATGCAACACTCAAACAGTGGAACGAGCTTGGCGGCAAGGTCAAGGCCGGAGAAAAAGGAAATATTGTTACTTACTGGAATTTCATCAACAAGACTGAAAAACAGGAAGACGGAACTGAAAAAGTAAAATCTTTTCCAATTCTTCGCTATTATACTGTTTTTCATATTTCACAGGTTGAAGGCGTTGAACCTCTTGAAAACATCGACTTTGCCAATATGGAAGTTGAGAGCGCGGAAGACGTAAAGAACATTTATTTTGAGCGCGAAAGCTGCCGCCTTTTTGTGGAGAAATCAGACCGCGCATATTACAGCCCTTCTTTTGACGAAGTTCACGTGCCGGAATTGAATCAGTTTGAAAACAGCGATGAATTTTATTCAACTCTTTTTCACGAAATGACACATTCAACAGGAGCTGAAATCAGACTTGACCGCCTTTCAAATGCCGCTTTCTTTGGTAACGAAGAGTATAGCAAAGAAGAACTTGTTGCTGAAATTGGAAGCGCAATGCTTTCAAGTGTTGCCGGTCTGAACACTGAAAAGACTTTCAACAATTCAGTTGCTTACTTGCAGAGCTGGCTTAGAGTTCTTAAAAATGATCCGTGCATGATTGTCAGCGCAGCAAGTAAAGCAGAAAAAGCCGTTGATTATATTCTGTACGGAACAAAAGAAGCTGCTTAAAAATAAGGCAGGGCGGCAGCCCTGCCTTATAGACGAAAAACAAATCAAAAGTGTTACCAGATTTTTAAACGCTAAAACAGTTTTATTTATCGGTATAGCGACACTTTAGCGGTGATAATACTATTTATTCAGAGGTAAAACATGAAACCAGAATTATTTTTTATTCCGAATGTTCACATGATGGAAAACGCAATGGCGAAAGAACGCGCTGATTTTATCGAAAAACAGTCGGGCAAAATAGCTTTAAGGGCGATTGACAGAAACGGATTGATGGTTGACAGGGAATTTTCCGATTACCAATCTGCTGTTGACATGGCGCGCAATTATTGGATTAAGGGCTTTTTATATGTTGAAGCTTTCAGCTTAGACGGCAAAAAGTTTGTATTGCATTATCACGGGGTAAGGACTTACTGAATATGAGTAAACTGAATATTGTCGATATGTTCTGTGGCGGCGGCGGCGAATCAACAGGATTGATAGAAGCTGCTCACGATTACAACTTTGATGTAAACATGAGCGCAATCAATCACTGGGAAAGGGCAATAGAAACGCATTCAAAGAACTACCCATTTGCGGAACACCGTTGCGAGAATGTACAGCACATTGAACCACATTCTTTAGCAGCTTCTAAAAACACAGATTTAATGTGGGCAAGTCCAGGCTGTCAGCACTTTTCAACAGCACGAGGGGGCAAACCACGTTCAGAAGATATGAGATCGCCAGCATGGGAAGTTTTACGTTTTGCGGAAGAACTAAGACCAAAAAGAATTATTATTGAAAACGTGCCAGAATTCAGAACATGGGGGCCGTTAGATCCAGAGGGGAAAATAATAAAGGAATGCAAGGGAAAAACTTTTGACGCTTTTATTTCTGGCTTACGGTCGCTTAACTATATTGTTGACTGGCAGGTTTTGTGTGCTGCCGATTATGGGGCACCTACTTCAAGACGGCGGCTTTTTATTCAAGCTGTACGAAAAGATTGTGGCAAGCAGATTTTATGGCCAGAGCCTACAAACGTCAAAGGCGGTGATTTAATTTTACCGGACTGGCACAGCGCAGCGGAAATAATAGACTGGTCGATTCCTAGCCAGATTATTAGTCAGAGAAAAAAACCGTTGGCGGCTGCAACAATGCGGCGGATTGAATACGGCATTAAAGAATTCTGGGGAGATTCAGCAATTCCTTTTATCGCCCGGCTGTATGGCCAGTCAAAAGCAGAAAGTATAGAAAAGCCGCTTTCAACAATTTCTTGCAGCGGTGCACACCACATGCTTATCACGCCTTTTTTATGCAGATACAACAAAGGCAATAACAGAGTTCATTCAATCAATGAGCCTGTGCCTACTCTGGATTGTTCAAACAGGTACGGGCTTGTAGAACCTTTTATTTCAGCTATTGGTCAGACTTCTGCAAGACAGCGGAACAGAAAGTTAAGTGAGCCACTTTCTACGATCTGCACAAAACAGGAACATTGTTTAGTTTCGCCGATGTTGATTCAGTATTATGGCAATGGTCATGCTGTTTCAATTAAAGAACCAATTCCAACATTGACAACAAAAGACAGATATGCGCTTATTGGAACTGATAAATACGGAATCGAACTAGGCTTTAGAATGTTGCAACCAAAAGAGCTTGCGGCAGCTACAGGCTTCCCAAAAGACTACGTTTTTACAGGCACAAAGGTAGATGTTGTTAAACAGATAGGAAATGCCGTGCCGCCTAATTTTGCAAAGGCTTTGTTTGGGCAGATACTCAAAGAGTCAATAAATGAAAAATGATTGACACTTTTCTAGTTATGGATAGAATAAAGACATGGCAGATACTGATAGCGAAAAGACTAAAAAGAGCGGGCGCGGCGGTGCAAGACCTGGAGCTGGAAGAAAACCGACCGGGTCGCTTAAAATTCAAATCCGTGTAAGTTCGGAAGAAATGGAGCTGATTAAAAAGGCAGCAAGCGAAAATGAAATTACTACGGCAAAGTTCTGTAAAAATGCGGTCATGGAAAAAATCAAATGATTTCTAGCTGTTGATTATTTGTTGAAAACCCAATTAAGCGACGGTATTTAAATATTTTAAGCCGTGGAAAAAAAATGCAGACTCTTTACAAGGGCTATTACTCACGTGAGTAGTAGCCCTTTTCTTTTTTCGGTATAGCGAGTTTGAGCGGGTGACAGTTATTCTTGAAGTATGTTGTTACCGGGCGCAGAAAAATATCTTAACAAAAACAGTCACGATTTATGGAAAGACCAGCTTGCAAACGACAGGCTTATTCTCGGCGAGCTTGATGCGGCCATTGCTTATTTTAATTCGCCGGAAGGTGCGGACGGAATCGCCGAATACACGATTGACACCGGGCAGGACAGGCAGACGGTCAAAAGAACTGATATTAGCGATTTAATGAACTGGCGGGCAAAACTGATTGCAGAGATTGCGCAGCTTGAACGGTCGCTGGGCATGAACGGATGCGCGGCACGGCGTATTATTCCGGGGTATTAAATGATTGAAAAGACACTTGATAATTACAATCTGTATTTAATGAATATTGCACAGGATGCCTGGAACGGTTCTAAGTTCGAGGGGAGTTTTGGGCCGATTACTGATTACGCTTTTGTTGATTACTGGACACTTAGAAAACGCTCATTGCGTTTGTTCAAAGAAAATCTGTATGCAAAAGGCATTATACGCCGTTTGATTTGGAATGAGATTCACACAGGGCTTGTTGCCGCCCCTATGCCGGTCGGTTCTGTTATCTGGGGGAAAAAAAGCGAGGACGAACAGGAAGAAAAAACAACTGATTACGCAGAAAAGTTTTCCACAGAGTTTGATTTATATGCTTCTACCCCGGCAGTTTTTGACTGGGGTAAAAAACAGAATTTCGGAGCTTTCCAGGAACAAGTCCGCTTTGAAAGTCTTGTCTGCGGCGACGGAATAATTATTTCGCGAATTGACAATAAAACAGGGCTTCCACGCTGGCAATGGGTGAACGGCGACAACATCAGAACGCCGGACAACTATTCGCCAAAAGGCGGAAATTTCATTAAGCACGGCGTTGAGTTTGACAAGTACGGAAAAAAGGTCGCTTTTCACATTTGCACGGAAATTAACGGCGATGTTCATTTTGAGCGCGTGCCGACACGTGGCGAAAAATCGGGGCGCTTAATCAGCTGGATGGTGTACGGATCAGAAACTTTACTGGACGATACACGCGGAGAACCGTTTCTCGCAGACACTCTTTACATGCTCAAAGAACTTGACCGCTACCGCGATGCAGAAACAAGAGCGGCAGTCATTAACGCAATGCTTGCCTTCTTTGTGGAGCGGTCGCAGGAAAGTGCAAAAGGTGCGCGGCCTAGCGATGGTTTAGCAAGGTTGCGACCTACAGTCGGAACTACCCCGGCAGAACCAGAAAACTACAATCCGTTTCCAGAAAAAAAACTTGGCGACGACTTACGGGAAATGAGACCTGGAACTTTCTTTGACGATTTAGATCCGGGGCAGAAGATTGTAAGCCCTGCGACAAACCGTCCGAACGTAAATTACCGCACTTTTGAAGAAGCCATTCTTTCCGGGCTTGCATGGACGCACGGAATACCGCCGGAAATTTTGATGCTGAAATTCGGCAACAACTATTCAGCTTCACGACAGGCCAACAACGAATTTGAAGTTTACCTTAGCCGCCAGATTAAGAAGAACGCGGACGCTTTTTGCCAGAATATTTACAACGCTTTTATTACACAGGCAATTTTGCAAGGTCAGCTTGACGCGCCAGGATTCTTACAGGCATACGGCGATGCTACAAAATGGCGCATTGTTTCAGCATGGACACAATGCACATGGCTTGGACTTAGCCGTCCTAGCGTTGACCGTGAAAAAGAAATCAGAGCCAGCCAGCTTGCCGTTGACAATGGATTTTCTACATTCGACAAGGAAGCACTGCGTAACAGCGGCATGACATTGAAGCAGGTTTTGCAACAGCAGAAAAAAGAACGGGCATTGATGAAGCGCACAGGCTTTGTTCCACACGTGGACGAAAACAACAACGGTGAGCCAGCCTATAAAGACATTGACGCGGAATCTATTAACGATGAAAGCGAGCTGAACGGCAGCACAAGCCCTTCTTCTAACGGCGGAACAGGGGGCAGTGAATGAACGGAATGAAAGAACTGATTATAAAAGAGCCAGAAGACAAGGCACTTGAACAGATGGAAAAACAGCAGCTTGTAAGCGTGATTATTGATCAGCAAAAAGAGCTTAATAGAATTCGTGGACTTCTGGAGCTGGAAAAGAAAAACTGCGAGCGGTTTAGAAACGGTTATTACACGCTTGCCCATTTTGACTGGATGATTACAAATGAACGGCTACAAAAAGAATGGCGGGATGCAAAACTTACGCCACCAAACGACAGTTCCTTGAAATGGGTTTGTTCCGAAGGTGGTGTTGGGGTTCCGGCTTTTTACGACGGTGAAAACTGGTGGACTGAAAAGCACGAGAAAGTTAATGCGAAAGTGTGGCAGCATTTGCCGCATTATGTGAAGAAAGTTTCAGACGAAGAGGTTAAGCAATGTGGGAAGCAATAAGTGCGGTTTTGACAAGTAAAAACACCTGGATGGTACTTGTTTTTTTAGTCGTGCTCATTGCGTTGATTGCATTTCTTGCAAAAGTCGGACTGATAACAATTCACACTAAAGCTATAAAGATTGGTGAGGATCAAAAAGAACGGGAAATTATAAGACAACAAGTGGAATGGGCGCATTTGTTCATTATGAGCTTGCGGTCAAAAATCATAACAGACGAAAGTGTGTACAACGGTTATCTTACGAAGTACATTCTTGAACGCTGTTATGACAAAGTTGTGGAATGGATAACCTTTAACCATTTGAACACAAAGAATGCTTACATCGAAATTAAGCAGGAAGAAATATGTTCTTTGGTTTACGGGCTTGGCGTAAAAGATGAATTTAAAACCGCGGAATTTAAACGCAGGATGCAGAACTGGACGCAGGAACTTATAGAACATCTTGTAAAAATACGCGAGGTGTACAAGTAAATTTCAACTACTCACGTGAGTAGTTGGAAATCTTTTAATAAGTGAGGTGAAAAAATGAGTGAAGAAAGCGGAGCTGACGGAAAAGAGAAAGCAAGCAAATTTCAAAGCAGAAAATTTCTTGTCTGGATTGTCTGGGGCGTGATTACTTTTGTTGTTGCCGCCGTTGTTATTATTTGCTGCATAAAAAACATTTTGGAAGCAAAGACTGCGATTGAGCTTTTGACGGCTGTAATACAGGATTTTTTCTACATCTCACTTTTGTACCTTGGTGTAAATGCCGGGCAAAAAATTGGTTTTGCAGTGAGCGATGCTATTGCAAGCAAACCTTCGAGCAATGAAGAAAGATGATTGGAACTGTCTTAGGAATTATTCTTTGTGTTATTTTCGGTTTTTTTGCAGTTAATGCAATGGTGGTAAACCACGAAGAGCATGAGAAAAGAAGATTAGAAAAGGAAAAGCAAAATGATTAAGTTTTTTTTGATTTTAACGGCGGTGATGAGCGTTGCGATTTTGTTACTTTTCTTTTTGTGGCGGTCGGCAAAAACTAAGCAGAAGGAAACGGAAGACAAACTTAACAGCACAAACAGAGAGCTTGCAAGGGCGATTGCTGAACAAGCAAGACTTGAAAGCACTATTCAGATTCTGAAAAAAAACAGGACGGAAGCGAATGAAAAAATTAAAGATTTGCATACTGGCGACACTCTTGGCAACGCTCTTAATGGGCTGCGCAAGCGTAAAAACTGAATACGTTGAAAAGCCGTATCTGCCGGAATTAAATTTTCCAAAATTGCCAGAACTGTATGACGACATAAGAAACCAAGATGACACGGTAACAGTGCCCGGCGAATGGATAATTCAAATGGACGAATTCAGAATTTACTACGAAGAAACTGAAAAAAATTACAACGATTTGAAAGCGTTGTATGAAAGCAATTCTGAACAAAAGAAATAATTTTGAGGTGAGAAAATGGCAATCAGTTTAACACAGTTCATTAAAAAATATCTTGGAACAAAGGTTGATTATGACGGAAAATTCGGGCCGCAATGCGTAGACCTTGCACGGCAATATTATGACGAAGTTCTGGAAGTTCCACAGTTTCCGCCTGTTGAAGGTGCGAAAGACATTATAAAAAATCCTGGCAAACTTAAAGTCGCAAAAGACGGTATTCTTGCGGACTATTCCAGCGGCGATGTTCTTGTTTGGGGTGCAACAGAAAAAAATCCTTATGGTCATGTTGCTATTCTAGTTTCCTTGTACAACACAAAGTATTTTATCGTGCTGGAGCAGGACGGATTCAAACAGGATGGCTGCAAGCTGGCATTCAGAAGCCGGGAAAATCTTTTGGGCTGCCTGTACAAGTAAAATTACGGGCGTAGCCTGTAAAAATATAAAGCGCTCTTATGAGCTGGGGGAAAATATGAAAAAAAACATTTTTCTTATTATCGGTTTACTGATGGTTGTCGCAGGCATTGCAATCGCTTACTTTGCAAAGTTTGAGCTTGCAGACTTAACTGGTTTTGCAATCACAATGTTTGGCGCAGGAATTGCAACTTCGCAGCTTTGGCAGAAACGCGACAAAACACAAAAAACATGGCTTGCCATTCTTGCGGTCAGTTTGGTTGGTGTTGGTGCATATCTGCTTGGATTTGGCGGATTCAGCAAAGAAACAATGACAACTGTGATTACTATGGTCTTTGGTCTTGTGGGAATTATAGCCGGACTTATTCTTGCCGCAATTCAGTCCAAAAACGCAAAGCAGATTGAATAACCTTTGAAAGCCGTTCCTTTTTGGGGCGGCTTTTTTGTGTTTTATTAAACAAAAAAAACATTTTTTCGGTATAGCGAGTTTATTTAAAGACAAGGAAAATTAAACTATGTTTGAACTGTTAATTGACAAGCAGATTGGCGAAGGTTTCTTTACAAGCGGCATT